>NZ_SNZE01000019.1 GCF_004363775.1 Hydromonas duriensis | reverse complement strand
TCGCTCCAATCGCGATGGAAGAAGGTTTGCGCTTTGCGATTCGTGAAGGTGGTCGTACCGTCGGCGCAGGTGTCGTCGCTAAAATTACTGCGTAAGTAGCATGATGTTTCCACGGGGTGGCGCGCCGCCCCGTGTTCAAGTTAAGTTGTTCTTTATTGTTTGGTGAAAGTTACTCACCTCGTTCTTTAGAAAGTCCTATTATGGCCAGCACTAAAATCCGTATCCGTTTAAAAGCGTTTGACTATCGTTTAATCGACCAGTCAGCGGCTGAAATTGTGGAAACAGCAAAACGCACAGGCGCGATTGTTAAAGGTCCAGTACCTTTACCTACACGCATTCAGCGTTTTGACGTATTGCGTTCGCCTCACGTTAATAAAACGTCGCGTGACCAATTTGAAATTCGTACGCATCAACGCTTGATGGACATCGTTGATCCAACGGATAAAACAGTAGATGCCTTGATGAAACTCGACTTGCCAGCTGGTGTCGATGTTGAAATTAAAGTGTAAAAAGTTGTTGCAATGTCAAATGAAAAGCGCGCCTAAAGGCGCGTTTTTCATTTTATCTAGGTCTGTTTATCATTCTGTTACTGCTGTTTTGTTGTAAAGCTACAAAATCATTCAAAAATAAATAGTTAGCGGTAATCGCGGCTTGCGTATGGCAGTGAATTGTAATATCATACTAAGCTAACCTTTTTGTTTCGATGGGAAAAGGTTTTTTAGAGGCGTCATTAATCAAAATGACGCTAAATGGTAATCTAGCTCGGCCAATCGCAGTCGAGAATGGAGTTTATAATGAGTCACAATGGACTGGGTCTGTTGGGGCGCAAGGTCGGTATGACCCGCATTTTTACTGAGGATGGTGTTTCTATCCCCGTAACAGTGTTGGACGTTTCTGGCAATCGCGTTACCCAAGTTAAGACGCCTGAAGTCGACGGTTATGCCGCCGTTCAGGTAGCCTACGGTACTCGTCGTGCATCACGTGTTGCTAAAGCCCAAGCGGGTCATTTGGCAAAAGCAGGTGTTGAGGCGGGTTCCTTCACTAAAGAGTTCCGTTTGGATGCTGAAGCGCTTGCGCAATTGTCAGCGGGTTCAAGCGTAACTGTTGATATTTTCCAAGCTGGCCAAAAAGTGGACGTTTCAGGCGTTACTATTGGTAAAGGTTATGCTGGTACAATCAAGCGCTACAACTTTGGTTCTGGTCGTGCAACGCATGGTAACTCGCGTTCGCACAATGTTCCAGGTTCAATTGGTATGGCGCAAGATCCAGGCCGCGTTTTTCCTGGTAAGCGTATGACGGGTCACATGGGTGATGTCAGCTGTACTGTACAAAATTTAGAAATCGCTCGCGTCGATGCGGAGCGCGGTTTGTTGTTGGTTAAAGGTGCTGTTCCTGGTGCCAAAAACGGCAACATCGTAGTGCGTGCTGCGGTTAAAGTCAAAGGAGCTAAATAATGGATATTCAGCTCTTTAATGCACAAGGTCAAGCAGGCTCGGTGTCTGCATCGGATGCTGTGTTTGGTCGTGAATATAACGAAGCGTTGATTCATCAAATCGTTGTGGCTTATCAAGCCAACGCCCGCTCAGGTAATCGTCAACAAAAAGACCGTCAAACAGTTAAGCACAGTACCAAAAAGCCATGGGCTCAAAAAGGTACAGGCCGTGCGCGTTCTGGTATGACATCTTCGCCAATCTGGCGCGGAGGTGGACGCGCGTTCCCGAATTCTCCTGATGAGAATTTCACGCAAAAAGTAAACCGCAAAATGCACCGTGCAGCAATGTGCAGCATCTTCTCTCAATTGGCGCGCGAAGGCCGCATGGTTGTGGTAGAAGACTTCAATGTTGACGCGCCAAAAACGAAATTGGTCGCTGACAAATTGAAAGCGCTGGGCACGGATTCAGCCATGATTATCACGGCGGATTACTCTGAGAACTTGTTCTTGGCGGCGCGTAACTTGGTCAATGTTTATGTGTGCGAACCAAAACATGTTGATCCGTTATCGTTGTTGTTTTATGGCAAAGTATTGGTAACCAAGGCAGCGGTTGCACAAATCGAGGAGATCTTGTCATGAATCAAGACCGTTTAATGCAAGTCATCTTGGCGCCGATTGTTTCAGAAAAAAGCACCTTTATCGCTGAAAAAAATGAGCACGTTGCGTTCCGCGTTGTGCCATCTGCGACTAAGCCTGAAATCAAAGCGGCGGTTGAATTATTGTTTAAAGTGGAAGTCGATGCTGTGCGCGTGTTGAACCGTAAAGGTAAAGCCAAGCGTGCAGGTAAACGTATGGGCAAACGCTCAGATGTGCGCATCGCTTACGTGGCCTTGAAACAAGGTCAAGAAATCCACTTTGACGAGGAGGTTAAATAATGGCACTCGTAAAAGTCAAACCAACCTCGCCTGGTCGTCGTGGCCTCGTGAAAGTGGTCAATAAAGAGTTGCACACGGGCGCGCCCCATGCACCTTTGTTAGAAGCACAAAAACAAAAGTCAGGTCGTAACCACCGTGGTGTGATTACCACTCGCCATAAAGGTGGCGGTCACAAACACCACTACCGTGTCATCGACTTCAAACGCAACGACAAAGACGGCATCGTCGCCAAAGTTGAGCGTTTGGAATATGATCCGAACCGTTCGGCCAACATCGCATTGTTGTTGTACGCAGACGGCGAACGTCGCTACATCATCGCCCCACGCGGTGTGTCAGCAGGTCAAGAGCTCGTGAGCGGTGCGGAAGCCCCAATCAAAGCGGGTAACACCTTGCCGATTCGCAACATTCCTGTTGGTTCAACGATTCACTGCATCGAAATGAAACCCGGTAAAGGCGCGCAAATCGCCCGTTCGGCTGGTACTTCAGTGCAATTGATGGCCCGTGAAGGCGTTTACGCGCAATTGCGTTTGCGTTCTGGCGAAGTTCGCCGCGTGCACGTTGATTGCCGCGCGACCATCGGTGAAGTCGGTAACGAAGAGCACGGTTTGCGTCAAATCGGTAAAGCCGGTGCAACGCGCTGGCGCGGTATTCGCCCAACAGTGCGTGGTGTGGTCATGAATCCGGTTGATCACCCGCACGGTGGTGGTGAAGGTCGTACCTCGGCTGGTATGCATCCTGTGTCACCATGGGGTCAGAAAACCAAAGGCTATCGTACGCGTCGCAATAAGCGCACGACCAGCATGATCGTTAAACGTCGCTTTAAATAAGGAGTAGCAAATGGCTCGTTCAGTCAAAAAAGGTCCATTTTGTGACGCTCACTTATTGAAAAAAGTGGAAGCAGCGGTCGCAAATCGTGACAAAAAACCAATCAAAACGTGGTCTCGTCGCTCAACAGTTTTGCCTGATTTCATCGGCTTGACTATTGCAGTGCACAATGGCCGTCAGCACGTGCCCGTCTATGTTTCTGAAAACATGGTCGGTCATAAACTCGGCGAGTTTGCCCTCACGCGCACCTTTAAAGGTCACGCTGCGGACAAAAAAGCGAAGAAATAAGGATAAGCGTTATGGAAACTACAGCTATTTTACGTGGTGTGCGCTTGTCGGCTCAAAAAGGTCGCTTAGTGGCCGATTTGATTCGCGGCAAACAAGTTGAAGCGGCGCTCAACACCTTGGCTTTCACTCAAAAGAAAGCAGCTGTGATCATCAAGAAAGTGTTGGAGTCAGCAATCGCTAACGCCGAACACAACGATGGCGCAGACATCGACGAATTGCGTGTCACACGCATTTACATCGACAAAGGCACGTCGCTCAAGCGCATGTCGGCACGAGCCAAAGGCCGTGGCAACAGCATCGAAAAACAAACCTGTCACATTCACGTGACTGTCGGACAATAAGGAGTCAAGATGGGACAAAAGATTAACCCGACTGGCTTTCGTTTGCAGGTCACCAAGGACTGGGATTCTCGTTGGTATGCCAAAAACAGCGAATTCGCAGCAACCCTCAATGAAGACTTGAAAGTACGCGAGTACCTCAAGAAAAAATTGAAGAACGCTTCGGTTGCGCGTGTTTTGATTGAGCGCCCTGCGAAAACAGCACGTATCACCATTTTCAGCTCACGCCCAGGCGTGGTTATTGGCAAAAAAGGCGAAGACATTGAAGTTTTGCGCTCTGATTTGCAAAAAATGATGAATGTGCCTGTGCATGTGAATATCGAAGAAGTGCGCAAGCCAGAAATCGACGCGCAACTGATTGGTGACGGCATTGCCCAGCAGCTCGAAAAACGTGTCATGTTTCGCCGTGCAATGCGCCGTGCTTTACAAGGTGCGACTCGCATGGGTGCGCAAGGCATCAAAATTATGAGTTCAGGTCGTTTGAATGGTATTGAGATTGCTCGTTCAGAGTGGCAACGTGAAGGTCGAGTGCCTTTGCATACACTCAAAGCGAACATTGACTATGCCACATCAACCGCTTTGACTACTTACGGCATCATCGGCATCAAAGTTTGGGTCTACAAAGGCGATACGCTTTCGCGTAAAAACCTGCCAGGCACAGGCTACGAACACGATGGTAAAGATGATAAAAAACAACCACGCCGCGAAGGCCGTCCAAGTGGCGACCGCAAACGTCGTGATGGCGATGCTCCAGCACGCCGCACCTCAGGTGCGCGCAAACCTGCTGAAGCCAAGCCAGCAAGTGCAGGAGAATAATCATGTTGCAACCCGCACGTAGAAAATACCGTAAAGAGCAGAAAGGCCGCAACACAGGCGTCGCCACTCGTGGTGCCGATGTGTCGTTCGGTGATTTCGGCTTAAAATCAGTGGAACGTGGTCGTATCACTGCGCGTCAAATTGAGGCAGCACGTCGTGCCATGACTCGCCACATTAAACGTGGTGGTCGTATTTGGATTCGTATTTACCCAGACAAACCAATCTCTAACAAGCCTGCAGAGGTGCGTATGGGTAATGGTAAGGGTAATCCCGAGTACTATGTTGCTGAAATTCAACCAGGTAAAATGCTGTACGAGATGGACGGTGTGTCAGAAGATTTGGCGCGTCAAGCCTTCCGTTTGGCAGAAGCCAAATTGCCATTGAAGTGCGTTTTTGTGACGCGCACCATTGGCGGTTAAGGAGAAAAATATGTCAGCAAAAGAATTAATGACCAAAGACACCGCGGCTTTGCAAACTGAGTTGAGCGCATTGTTGAAAACGCAATTTAACTTGCGTATGCAACGCGCCATGCAGCAGTTGGCAGATGTCAATCAGCTCAAAAAAGTACGTCGTGACATCGCTCGCGTGCGCACTATCATGCACCAAAAGGCAGGTCAAAAATGAGTGAACAAACTAAATTAACGCGTACATTGGTCGGTCGTGTGACGTCTAACAAAATGGACAAAACAGTGACTGTGCTCGTTGAGCGTCGTGTAACCCATCCTTTGTACGGTAAAATTATCGTTCAATCGAAAAAGTATCACGCGCACGACGATGCAAATCAATACAATGAAGGCGACCTCGTTGAAATCGCTGAGACTCGTCCAGTATCTAAGACCAAATCTTGGGCTGTGATTAAGCTTATCGAAGCAGCGCGAATCGTTTAAGTTGTTAACGAAGTGCGGTAATAAAACAAAAAAGCCACGTCAAGTCGTGGTTTTTTTGTTTGCTGGGCATGGGTAAAGTTGAAAAACTCTAGTCCGAACCATAAGATGCTTTATTTGAGTCGAAAATGTCTAAGTGGATGCCTATTTACAGTTGTTTGGCAAACATGTTTTTAACGCTCAAAAGGTTTGGTGGTTTGATGCGGTAAAGAAGTTGAGCAAGTAGGCTACCAATAAGGCAAATTGTGGTTTATTCGAAACAAATATGCCTGTTTTATATTTAGTTCTTGCCTAACATGCAGAAAAAGTACTAAAATGGCGATTCTTTGTTAAAGTCGATTGGCAATAGCAAAAAAGTCTAATTCTGGTGGTTCGCAGAATTCTACTCAAGTGCTGCCCTTATAGCCTCAAGTTGTAGGGTGTAGTGAGACCAAAACTGACTGCCTTTAGGTAATCAAGTTGGGAAATATATCATGATTCAGATGCAAAGCAGATTGGACGTCGCCGATAACACGGGCGCTCGTTCGGTAATGTGTATCAAAGTGTTAGGTGGCTCTAAACGCCGCTACGCTGGCGTGGGTGATGTCATCAAAGTCAGTATTAAAGACGCAGCCCCTCGTGGTCGCGTTAAAAAAGGCGAAGTGTATAACGCAGTGGTGGTTCGTACTGCTTCTGGCGTGCGCCGCGCCGACGGTTCGAAAGTTAAGTTTGATGATAACGCGGCCGTATTGTTGAATGCTAAGTTGGAGCCTATTGGCACCCGTATCTTTGGCCCAGTAACTCGCGAATTGCGTGGTGAAAAGTTCATGAAGATCGTGTCTTTGGCGCCAGAAGTGCTGTAAGGAGAACGACATGGAAAAGATTCGCAAAGGCGATAATGTTGTTGTTTTAACAGGCAAAGATAAAGGCAAGCGTGGCATCGTGACTGAGCGTGTCGATGCGGACTACGTTAAGGTTGAAGGCGTTAATGTTGCAAAAAAGCATCAGCGTCCAAATCCCATGTTGAATAAAGAAGGCGGTATTGTTTCAAAAGTAATGCCGATTCATGTTTCAAATGTTGCGTTGTTTAATGCCAAAACCCAAAAAGCGGATCGCGTTGCGATTAAAGAAGTGGACGGTAAAAAAGTTCGTGTCTTTAAATCGAGCGGCGATGTCGTGGCGTAAAGGGAATATCATGTCTCGTTTGCAAAATATTTACAAAGAAAAAATCGTTGCAGAATTGACCGAGAAATTCGGCTACAAATCTGTAATGGAAGTGCCTCGCATCACCAAAATCACCTTGAACATGGGTGTGGGTGAAGCTGTGGCAGACAAAAAAGTCATCGAGCATGCTGTTAGCGATATGACCAAAATCGCAGGCCAAAAGCCTGTGGTGACCAAAGCGCGTAAAGCGATTGCGGGTTTCAAAATCCGTGAAGATTACCCGATTGGTTGCATGGTGACATTGCGCGGCGTGCAAATGTACGAGTTTTTGGATCGTTTGGTTACTGTGGCATTCCCACGAGTGCGTGACTTCCGTGGTGTCAATGGCAAATCATTTGATGGTCGTGGTAACTACAACATCGGTGTGAAAGAGCAAATTATTTTCCCCGAAATCGAGTACGACAAAATCGACGCGTTGCGTGGTTTGAACATCAGTGTCACCACGACGGCAAAAACCGACGAAGAAGCCAAGGCATTATTGGCGGCTTTTAAATTTCCTTTCAGAAATTGAGGGTGGGGCAATGGCTAAATTATCCCTGATTAATCGTGAAAAAAAGCGCGAAACTTTGGTGGCAAAATTTGCTGCTAAACGCGCAGCTTTGGTTGCCGTGATCAACGACCAATCAAAATCTGAAGAAGAGCGTTACGAAGCTCGCTTAAAGTTGCAACAATTGCCACGCAATGCAAACCCAACCCGTTTGCGTAACCGTTGCCAATTGACAGGTCGCCCACGTGGCACCTTCCGTCAGTTTGGTTTGGGTCGTAGCAAGTTGCGTGACGCCGCCATGAACGGTGAAATCCCGGGCTTGGTTAAAGCCAGCTGGTAATAGGAGAATCGAATATGAGTATGAGTGATCCAATTGCCGATATGTTGACGCGCATTCGCAATGCACAAATGGTTGAAAAAGTGGCGGTTTCTATGCCCTCTTCTAAACTGAAAGTGGCCATTGCGAAAGTGTTGAAAGACGAAGGCTATATTGAAGAATTTAAAATTGGCGGCGAAGCAGCCAAGCCTGTTTTGGACATCGCATTGAAATACCACGCAGGTCGTCCTGTGATTGAACGTATTGAGCGCGTGTCTAAGCCTGGTTTGCGCATTTACCGTCAAAGCGATGCTATTCCTCGCGTGATGGACGGCTTGGGTGTAGCGATTTTGTCAACGTCAAAAGGCGTTATCACTGACCGTAAAGCGCGTGCTTTGGGTGTTGGTGGTGAAGTGCTGTGCGTTGTTGCGTAATCGGAAAAGGAGAAAAGCATGTCTCGAGTAGGTAAACATCCGGTTGCGTTAAATGGTGCTGAAGTGACCCTGAACGGCAATGTTGTGACCGTCAAAGGTAAGTTGGGTACTTTAACAACCGCATTTAGCGACAAAGTCACCGTTGAAAACAAAGATGGTCAGTTGAACGTTTCCCGTGTTGATGAGTCACGTGAATCGAACGCATTGTCTGGTACCACTCGCGCCATTTTGGCGAATATGGTGCAAGGCGTGACCGCTGGTTTCGAAAAACGTTTAAATTTGGTGGGTGTTGGATATCGTGCGAAAGCCGAGAACAACGGTTTGAAATTGGAATTGGGCTTTTCTCATGACGTGTTTCACGCCATGCCAGAAGGCGTTACTGCGGAAACCCCAACGCAAACCGAAATCGTCATCAAAGGTGTTAACAAACAACAAGTCGGTCAAGTGGCGGCAGAAGTGCGCGCTTACCGTCCGCCAGAGCCTTACAAAGGCAAGGGTGTTCGCTACACTGGCGAAGTGGTGTTGTTGAAAGAAACCAAGAAAAAATAATCGTTAAGTTCAGCGGTCTGTTTGTAAAAATGCACCGCTGGCTTGAAGGTCGATTCATTTAAAGGAATTATGATGCAAGACAAAAAGCAAGCGCGTTTGCGCCGAGCACGCAAAACCCGTGCCAAAATTGCTGAGTTGAAAGTCAATCGTTTGGTGGTACACCGCACAAACTTGCACATCTACGCGAATCTGTTGGATGCGTCAGGTGCGAAAGTGTTGGCGAGTGCTTCTAGCCAAGAGGCGAGCTTACGTGAGCAATTAAAAGGCAACGGCGGTAACGTCGCCGCAGCTAAAGCGGTTGGTGCGGCTATTGCAGAAAAAGCAAAAGCAGCGGGTGTGACTCAAGTGGCGTTTGACCGTTCAGGTTTTCAATACCATGGTCGCGTTAAAGCATTGGCAGAAGCAGCTCGTGAAGCTGGCTTGCAGTTCTAAGCCACGTTCAACGACATTATTAAGGAATTTGTATGTCTAAAGTTCAAGCAAAAGATCAATCGCAAGCGGAAGATGGCTTACGCGAGAAGATGATTGCAGTCAACCGTGTGACTAAAGTAGTCAAAGGTGGTCGCATCATGGGTTTTGCAGCCTTGACTGTAGTTGGTGATGGCGATGGTCGCATCGGCATGGGTAAAGGTAAAGCGCGAGAAGTGCCTATCGCTGTTCAAAAAGCAATGGATCAAGCACGTCGCTCAATGTTTAAAGTGCCTTTGAAAGACGGTACTTTACAGCATTCTGTGACTGGTAAGCACGGTGCGGCAACTGTTTTGATGTCACCAGCTAAAGATGGTACTGGCATTATTGCGGGTGGTCCAATGCGTGCCGTTTTTGACGTAATGGGTGTTCATAACGTTGTGGCGAAGTCTTTAGGTTCTAGCAATCCATATAACATGGTGCGTGCTACAATCGATGGCTTGCGTAAGCAGTCAACACCTGCCGACATCGCTGCTAAACGTGGTTTGACAGTTGAAGAAATCACAGGTTAAGGGGAACCATAATGGCTGAAAAAACATTAAAAGTCACCTTGGTGAAAAGTATGATTGGTACTAAACAATCACATCGTGACACAGTCGCTGGTTTGGGTCTGAAAAAAATCCGTCAAGTACGCGAATTGGAAGACACACCTGCAGTGCGTGGCATGATTAATAAAGTCCGTTATTTGGTCAGTATCGTTGACTAATAACATTAAGTAAAAACGGAGAAACACATGTTTTTAAATAGCATTGCGCCAGCAGCGGGTGCGACGGCAAATCGCCGCCGTGTTGGTCGCGGCATTGGCTCAGGTTTAGGTAAAACTGCAGGTCGTGGTCACAAAGGCCAAAAGTCTCGTTCAGGTGGTTTTCACCGTTTGGGCTTTGAGGGTGGTCAAATGCCAATGCATCGTCGTTTACCAAAGCGTGGCTTTAACTCAATGACTCGTCGATTCGTGGGCGAAGTGAGCTTGGCTGATTTGCAAGCATTGCCCGTAGAGGAAATTGATTTGCAATCTTTGAAACAGGCTGGTCTATTGGGTCAGCTCGTAACAAGTGCTAAAGTTGTTGCCACAGGTGAGCTTACTCGTAAAGTCAGTTTAAAAGGCATTGGTGCAACAAAAGGCGCACGTGCAGCCATCGAAGCTGCTGGTGGCAGCGTCGCTGAGTAATTGAGAGGTATTTGTGGCTACAGCCAAATTATCGAATCAAACGGGTGGTTTACAAATCAGTTCTGAGCTCAAGCAACGCCTAATCTTTTTGATTTTGGCGTTGGTTGTGTATAGGATTTGTGCCCATGTCCCCGTGCCTGGTGTTAATGCTGCTGTTTTGGCAGATTTGTTTAATAAACAATCTAACCAAGGTGGCGTACTCGGTCTGATGAACTTGTTCTCTGGTGGTGCGTTAAGTCGAGCAACAATCATTGCGCTAGGTATTACACCATATATTTCCGCATCGATTATCATGCAGTTGGCAGGGATTGTTGTGCCGTCGATTGCAGCTTTGCAAAAAGAAGGTGCTTCAGGTCAACGTAAAATTACGCAATACACGCGTTACTTTACTTTAGTTTTGGCTATGGCTCAGTCTTTGACAATTGCTACGTGGCTCGAAGGTCAGCAAGGTATGGTGTCAGAACCTGGCTTGATGTTCAAGTTTATGACTATGGTTAGCTTGGTTACTGGTACCATGTTTTTGATGTGGTTGGGTGAGCAAGTGACTGAGCGTGGCTTGGGTAATGGTATCTCGATTATTATCTTTGCGGGTATTGTCTCTGGTTTGCCTCGTGGTATGGCACAGCTTTTTGAAATGATTAATACGGGAGCACTTAGCCCATTTGCAGGTTTCATTATTGTAATAATGGCATTATTGGTGACTGCTTTTGTGGTTTTTGTTGAGCGTGCTCAGCGCAAAATCCCTATTAATTACGCAAAGCGTCAAGTAGGTAATAAGATTTACGGTGGTCAAAGCTCGTTTTTACCGCTGAAGTTGAACATGGCAGGTGTTATCCCAGCAATTTTTGCATCGTCTATCTTGCTGTTTCCTGCGACAGTTTTAAACTGGTTGGGCAATTCTTCGACTTCCATGTGGGCTCGTGATTGGGCTTCTGAGTTATCGCCAGGCAAGCCTTTGTATATCACTTTGTACGCTGTTTCAATTGTATTCTTTTGCTTTTTTTACACGGCGCTCATGTTTAATAGCCGTGAAACATCGGATAACTTGAAAAAGAGTGGAGCTGTCGTGCCAGGTATTCGCCCAGGTGAGCAAACTGCTCGTTATTTAGACAAAATTATCACTCGTTTAACATTGGTTGGTGCTTTGTACATGTTGGCCGTGTGTGTGTTACCAGAGTTGATGATTCTTAAATGGTCGGTTCCGTTTTACTTTGGTGGCACATCAGTTTTGATTTTGGTTGTGGTTGCAATGGATTTTATGGTTCAGGTGCAATCGGCAATGATGAGTCAGCAGTATGAGTCATTGATGCGCAAAGCAAACTTTAAAGGCTCGAAGTAAGCATGGCAAAAGATGATGTGATTCAAATGCAGGGCGAAGTGGTCGAGAATTTACCGAATGCCACCTTTCGCGTCAAGTTGGAAAATGGGCATGTGGTCTTAGGACATATTTCAGGAAAAATGCGAATGCATTATATTCGAATCTTACCTGGAGATAAGGTGACGGTAGAGCTAACCCCTTATGATTTGTCCAAAGCCCGTATTGTATTCCGTTCGAAGTAATCGCATAATCGCGACTTAAAACGGCTAATTGAAAGTAGTTGAGGAGTTTTAAAATGAAAGTACTCGCATCTGTTAAGCGCATTTGCCGCAATTGCAAGATTATTCGTCGCAATCGCGTTGTGCGTGTGATTTGCTCAAGTGATCCACGTCACAAGCAACGTCAAGGTTAATTAAAAAGGAACTAAGAAATGGCACGTATTGCTGGTGTTAATATTCCCCCGCACAAACACACCTCTATCGGTTTGACATCGATTTACGGTATTGGTCGTCCTCGCGCTTTAAAAATTTGTGAGGCAACAGGCGTAGCGGCAAACAAAAAAATTAAAGATCTCGACGACGCTGATTTGGAAAAATTACGCGAAGCGGTAGGTTCTTTCACGATTGAAGGTGATTTGCGCCGTGAAGTGACGATGTCTATCAAACGCTTGATTGACTTGGGTTGCTACCGTGGTATGCGTCATCGTAAAGGCTTGCCTTGCCGTGGGCAGCGCACTAAAACCAATGCCCGCACACGCAAAGGTCCGCGTAAAGCAAGCATTGCGAACAAGAAATAATCGGCAAATTTAAGGATAAATTAAATGGCTAAAGCTGCAAATAACGCCGCTGCTCGCGCGCGTAAAAAAGTAAAAAAGAATGTTGTTGATGGCATTTTGCATGTTCATGCATCGTTTAACAACACCATCGTAACTATTACTGACCGTCAGGGTAACGCTTTGTCTTGGGCAACTGCGGGTGGTGCGGGCTTCAAAGGCTCACGCAAATCGACCCCGTTTGCAGCTCAAGTTGCCGCAGAAACTGCAGGTAAAGTGGCCTTGGAATACGGCATCAAAAATCTTGAGGTTCGCATTACAGGCCCAGGACCTGGTCGTGAGTCGTCTGTGCGTGCGATGAATGCTTTAGGCATTAAAATCACCTCAATTCAAGATGTGACGCCTGTGCCGCACAACGGCTGCCGTCCTCCAAAGCGTCGTCGTATCTAATTGATTTGATTGACCAATGCGAAGTCGCCGTGTATAATCAGCGATTGCATTTTTGTTAAGAAAGTTTTTTACCTGTTTTAGGCAGGTTAAAAACCCATTTAACAGCTGTTGTAAAGCGCAAACAGTGCTTGTCGCACTGTTCGCGCATTTTATTTTATTGATATTATTGTCAATTTAAGACCACTGTTTTTAATATTCTTACCCTCGGTAAGATTAATTTAAAAACGTGCGCTTGCTCAAGTGAGCTGGCGCATTTTACTCAAGGAACCATTGTGGCACGTTATTTAGGACCTAAGGCCAAGTTGGCCCGCCGTGAAGGCACAGATTTATTCTTGAAAAGTGCACGTCGCACTTTAGACTCAAAATGCAAATTAGATGTTAAACCCGGTCAGCACGGCGCTAAATCAGGTATGCGTACTTCTGATTTTGGCAATCAATTGCGTGAAAAACAAAAGTTGAAACGCATGTATGGTGTTTTAGAGCGTCAGTTCCGTCGCTATTTTGCAGAAGCGGATCGTTTGCGTGGCAACACGGGTGAAAACTTGGTGCGCTTGCTTGAACAACGTTTGGACAATGTTGTTTATCGTATGGGTTTTGGCTCAACGCGCGCGGAAGCTCGTCAGTTGGTTAGCCATAAATCAATTGTTTTGAATGGACATGTTGCTAATATTCCTTCAATCCAAGTTAAAGCTGGTGACGTGATTACTGTTACTGAAAAAGCCAAAAAACAAGTTCGTATCCAAGAAGCTTTACAGTTGGCTGAACAAGTGGGCATGGCGTCATGGGTGAGTGTTGATGCGAAAAAAATGGAAGGAACGTTCAAGTCTGTTCCTGACCGTTCTGATGTTGCTCAAGATGTGAATGAAAGCTTGATCGTTGAGTTGTACTCACGTTAATGCGGTACCCTTGCCTGCTGATCACAGGTGAGGTTTTTCACATCCCCAAGCTGTGCGCGTCTTTGACGCGCGCACGGCTTTGTTGAAAGGAATTCCATGTCTAAAAACGCATTTTTAAAGCCTCGTAACATTCAAGTAGAAGCCACAGGTGAGCACAGTGCGAAAGTGGTGTTAGAGCCATTTGAGCGCGGATATGGGCACACATTGGGCAATGCTTTGCGTCGCGTATTGTTGTCTTCAATGACGGGCTATGCTGCCACTGAAGTTCAAATTGCAGGCGCTTTGCACGAATATTCAACGTTGGATGGTGTGCAAGAAGACGTTGTTGATATTTTGCTGAATGTCAAAGGCATTGTATTTAAGTTGCACACTCGTGATGAAATTACATTGACCCTGAAAAAGTCGGGTGAAGGTGTTGTCACCGCTGCCGATATCGAAGGTTCACATGAGGTTGAGGTTGTTAATCCAGACCACGTGATTGCCCACCTCGCTGGTGGTGAACTTGATATGCAAATCAAAGTTGAAAAAGGTCGTGGCTACGTACCTGGTAACGTTCGCGCTTTTGCTGATGACCACAGCAACAAAATTGGTCATATCATGCTTGACGCCTCGTTTTCTCCAATTCGCCGCGTTAGCTACAGTGTTGAGTCGGCTCGAGTGGAGCAGCGTACCGATTTAGATAAAGTCGTCATGCACATTGATACCAATGGCGTGGTCAGCCCCGAAGAGGCAGTGCGTCAATCAGCCGCTATTTTGATTGAACAATTGTCTGTTTTTGCTGCGTTACAAAATACTGAAGACCCAAATGAGGCTCAAGCTCAGCGTATTAATACGCCGCAATTTGATCCGATTTTATTGCGTCCTGTTGATGAGTTGGAATTGACAGTTCGCTCGGCCAACTGTTTAAAAGCAGAAGCCATTCAATACATTGGTGATTTGGTGCGCCGTACAGAACAAGATTTGCTTAAGACACCAAACTTGGGTCGTAAGTCATTGTCAGAAATCAAGGAAGTCTTGGCTGCTCGCGGCTTGACTTTGGGAATGAAACTCGAGAACTGGCCTCCCGCTGGTTTAGAGGTATAACATCAGAAAAGTAAAATCCTACTTTTTTGGTTAAAAAATAGAGAGTTTGTTCGGTAACACCCGAATAAGCTCTCTTAATCAGTGGGAAAAGTTATTTTTCCGCTTATTTTTAAATTCACGAGCCCGCCCACTTGGGATAGAAGAGCTGAAGTTTAGATTCATTTTTTTTAAGGAAATTATCATGCGTCATCGTTCAGGTTTACGTAAACTTAATCGTACCAGCAGCCATCGCTTGGCTATGTTCCGCAATATGTCTGTGTCTTTATTGCAACATGAAGTCATCAAAACTACTTTGCCAAAAGCTAAAGAATTGCGCAAAGTGATTGAGCCCCTTATCACTTTAGGCAAAACAAATACGTTATCAAATCAACGCTTGGCGTTCGATCGCTTGCGTGATCGTGATATTGTTAAAAAATTGTTTGACGAAGTCGGTCCACGTTACGCGAATCGCCCAGGCGGATATTTGCGTATTTTGAAATGTGGCTTCCGCGTGGGTGATAACGCACCAATGGCATTTGTTGAATTGGTTGACCGCCCAGAGGAAGACGAAGCAGCTGAGTAATATTCCTGTGAAATACTCTTATTTCACATAAAACTGCTTTTATATAAAAAACGGATTGATAAATTCAATCCGTTTTTTTATGACTGTACTAAAATGCTTGGGTATTACATATTTGTTTATTGAGGAATAATTGGGCATGCAAAAGAAAATACGGACACATTTTTGCATATTGGGCTTTGTATTTGTGCTTTTTACGTTTATGAAAAGCGCGTCGGCGGATTTTTTACCACCTGAGCAAGCTTTTGCGTTTTCTGCAAACATGCGTGATGGAGCGCATGCGCAAGTTCGCTTTACGATTGCGCCGAATTATTACATGTATCGTGATGATTTTTCATTTGCTATAGTTAGCCCAGACGGTAAGGTTGTGCAAGACGGTCCTGTTAAGTTGCCAGAAGCGCAAATGAAGTTTGATGAGAATTTTAATAAAACCATGGCGATTTATCATGGCAGCTTCAGTGTCAATGTGCCCGTTAAAGGCGAGGGGCTGTTTAAACTGGTAGTGACATCTCGTGGCTGTGCAGATGGCGGTTTGTGTTATCCACCGCGTAAGACGCAAGCAGTATTGACCGCGAGCTCCACGCAAGATGCTGTTGATGTGGCAAAACCGCTGGCTCAAGCCGCTGAAGCAGGTGATGGGAAGAGCCGAAGGCTTGAGCCTCTTGAAATAAGCAAGCCTGAAAATAATGTTGTGACAAGTGATGCGCAGAGTGTGCCAGGAGCAAAAAACGATAATATGCCTGTAGCTGACAAAAAAGCGTCAGCAGAGCAGCAGACGTCAACGCGGGGTAGTACTGTCACGTCAGAAAATTCAACCAACTCAATTGACAACAGTGCTTATGCGCGTGATGTTTTTAGTAAGCACAACCTACCCGTTGCGTTGATTTTAATGTTTGGGCTTGGCATTTTGCTGTCGCTGACGCCATGTATGCTGCCCATGGTTCCTATCTTATCGAGTGTTTTGGCGGGACAACAACTGGTCTCGCGCAAGCGGGGTTTGAGTTTAGCTCTGGCTTATGTCACGGGCATGGCGGTTGTATATGCTTTGGTGGGAGTGCTGGCGGCGAAAACGGGTGCAGGTTTGCATCGCTATTTACAACAGCCGTGGGTATTGGGCGTTTTTTCAGCTTTACTCTTGTTGTTGGCGCTGAGTTTGTTTGATGTGTTTCACATCCAGCTGCCAGAGCGTTGGCGCGCTTGGCTTCATCTCAAAACGCAAGGTCAGAAGGGTTATGTCGGAATAGCTTTGATGGGCGCGGCTTCCGCACTAATAGCCTCGCCTTGTGTCACAGCGCCTTTGGTTGGCGTGATTACTTATATTGCTCAGACAGGGAATACCGTCTTGGGTGGTTTGGCTCTATTTGTTTTGTCCTATGGGATGGGATTGCCCTTGTTGCTTTTGGGGGCAGGTATGGGTCAGTTTTTACCTAAAGCAGGTGCATGGATGGTGCGCATGAAGCAGTTGATTGGCTTGGTGATGATTGCGGCTGCACTGTGGATAGCCCAACCTTTATGGTCTGGAACTTGGCAAAAAATATGGGGAAACCCGTCGCCAGCAGTTACTTTTCAATCTGTTGATTCATTGACAACGCTGAATGAACTGGTGTTCACAAGTGAGCATCCTGTATTTGTTGATGTGTACGCGGATTGGTGCAGAAGCTGCATCGAGATGGAGACAAAAACATTCACAGATGCACGAGTTCAAGAGCGCATGTCTGGTTTGAAGCGTGTGCGCATTGACATGACAGCATACACAGATGCCGATGCAGCCTTGCTTAAACATTTTGGATTGTATGGCCCGCCCGCCATGCTGATTTTAGAGCCGTTGACAGGTAAGGAACAGATGCGTGTGATTGGCTATGAGCCGCCCGATGTCTTCATCCAAAGTTTGGATAAAGCACTTAAAAAATAAACTTGAGAGGATGGGGCGCATTGGCGGTTTATGGCTCTTGTGCATCTTTGTGTCCCATCGCCCGCGATAAAAATTTCGCCGTGACGTCCACCAAAGGAATAACCCGTTCGTAGGCCATACGTGAAGGGCCTATCACGCCAAGTACGCCAATGACACCGCTGCTGGCCGTGTAAGGTGCGCTGATGAGTGAAACACCGTCATACGGTAAAACATCTGACTCGCCGCCGATGAACACCTGAACGCCGCCTGCGTGGTTGGTGCGTTCGAGTAATTGCAGCAAACGATTTTTTTCATCAAACAGGTCGAAGGTCTGACGCAAACGATTCATGTCGTTCGCAAACTCGGATACATCCAAAAGATGTCGTTCACCGCGAACAATGACCGCGTCGTCTTGAGCAGATGGCGTGTCGTTATTTTGCGACACCGCAGCCTGCATCAAAAAAGTGACCCGTTCTTGTAAACTGTGCAGCTCTTGTGATAATTGATAGTGAATCTGCTCAAGGCTCCGTCCTGCGCAGTGGGTGTTTAAGTAGTTCGCGGCCGCCACCAAATCGTTGGTTTGATAGGGATACTCAAGCTCAAGCAGACGGTTTTGTACGTCCCCCTCAGGCGTAATTAAAATTGCTAAAACCCGCTGGGGTGACAACAATAAAAATTCTATGTGACGAAATACCTGTGAGCGTTTAGGTGTTGAAATAACGCCCGCAAATTTTGAAATATGCGAGAGCAGTTGAACCGCGCTGCTGACCAAACGCTGTGCACTGTCGGGCTGGAGGGAACTGCGAAACGTGCTGTCGTCAATGGTTTCAAATGCGCTTGCCGTCATCATCGCGTCAACAAAAAAGCGGTAACCTTGCGGAGTGGGTACTCGCCCCGCTGAAGTATGTGGGCTGCTGATTAAACCCATGTGTTCCAAATCGGCCAAGACATGGCGCACTGTCGCGGGCGATAATTTAAGACCAGCCTGTTGCGCTAAAGTGCCTGAGCCAACAGGTTGCCCTTGCGTGATGTATTGTGACACGAGGGTGGTCAAAAGGGTGTGGGCGCGGTCGTCAAGGTGCATGTTCGGCGAGAGTCAAATTAAAGTGAGCTAACGCAGCTTCTAAGGTTAAAAATATTGTTGATGGTTTCAATTGTAGCCATTTCAGCTAGAAAATGGTTATATTTTCTCGATATCTTTCACCGAATTGAAAGCGGCTGGCAGAAAATGTGCCATTCCTTTACAATCACGCCATGAATGATTTTCTCACCACAACCACGGCGGATTTACGCGCCCATCCTTATGACATCCGAACGGTGGCATTGGCTGGGCGTTTGCAAGCAGACACCTCTGTTGAGCCTTTGCTGCAAGTGATTCAGACCGTATTGGGCTTAGGTAAAGCCGTCATTATCGAGGAAAAAACCGCGCAGCATTTCAAGCTGAGTCAATTCCCCAGCGTGAATCTTAGAGATATTGGCAGTTGTGCTGATGTCATAATCGCTGTGGGTGGAGACGGTACGATGCTTGGCGTTGCGCGTAGGGTCGCGCCGTATCAAATTCCGCTGATTGGAGTGAATCAAGGACATCTTGGTTTTATTACGGACATTTCGTTGGCGGATGCCCCTTCAGTGTTGCGCGAAATATTATTGGAGCGCTCTTACGACGTTGAAATGCGTGATTTGCTCTATGCTGAAATCATTCGCAATGGAGAAGTGGTGTATCACGGCACGGCTTTAAATGACGTGGTGGTTGGGCGGACAGGCATTGGCGGTATGCTGGAGTTAAATGTCGATGTCAGCGGTCAATTCATGTATGCACAGCGCGCAGATTCATTGATTATCGCCACCCCAACTGGTTCAACGGCATACTCCTTGGCCGCGAATGGCCCGATTTTACACCCTCAACTGGCAGGCATTACGCTTGCGCCTGTTGCGCCCCAGTCGCTATCGAACCGCCCCATAGTGTTGCCAAACGACAGTGTGATTGACATTGAGATTGTCTCATCACACGCCGCCGTGGTGCATTTTGATGTGCACGCGTATGCCGAGGCCTGCCGTGGCGATGTGGTTCGCATATCGCCCGCGCCGTACAAATCAATTTTTTGGCATCCAAAATCATACAACTACTATGCGACGCTGCGCCAAAAACTCAATTGGCAACTTAATCCCGCGCGTCCTATTTAATCACGAGGCGTCACTTTATGCTCACCCGCCTGTCCCTGCGTAATTTTGTAATTGTTAAAAGTTTAGACCTCGACATCGAATCGGGTTTCACTGTGCTGACGGGCGAAACGGGGGCGGGCAAATCCATTTTGCTCGATGCCATCGGTTTGCTGCTGGGCGACCGCGCTGAAGCGAATATGGTGGCGCAAGGTGCAGACAAGGCCGATGTACAAGCTGAATTTATGAGCAGTCCTACTTTGATGGCTTGGCTTGAAGAAGCGGAGTTGTCAGGCGACGACGACTTGATTTTGATTCGACGCACCATTGACGCGCAAGGTAAAAGCCGAGCTTTCATCAATGGCATCAGCGCCACGCTGGCGCAGTTGCGCGACTTGGGTGAGCAATTGGTGCATATTCATGGACAACATGCGCATCAACAACTACTCAAAAATTCGGCGCAACGCGACTTGTTAGACGAGCACGCCCAGTTGAGCGACTTACGAGACATGGTGTACGCCGCTTTTCAGCAATGGCAACAAGCTAAAAAGCAAAAAGAAGCCGCGGAAACTGACGCTGCGGAACTGTCGGATAAACTCGAAACGCTGACATGGCAATTGGATGGCTTGAACGCGCTCGCGCCTCAACGTGATGAGTGGGAAAGCCTGCTGGTGGAACACACCCGTCTCTCGCATGCCAGCACCTTGATTCAAGGCAGTGCGGCAGTCGCCCATCACTTGATTGAGCAGGACCATTCGGTGAGTGACCAGTTGCGAGAGCAGCTACAAAGTTTGCTTTCGTTGGTGCGCTTGGATGAGCGATTAGGCGAGGCGGCGGAAATGCTGGATGTGGCTTTAATTAATGTGCAAGAAGCCGCACAACAGCTGAATCATTACGCTCAACGCGCCGATATGGACGAATCAATGTGGGCGAAAATGGACGCGCGCATCGGCGATTGGTACGAGCAGGCGCGTAAATTTCGCGTCGCCCCCGAGGACTTGCATGACCACTGGATGCAATTGCAAGCGCAATTTCAGAATCTACAGTTGGGTTTGGACTTAGAGGCACTCATTGCCCGTGAGCAAGTGACCGCTGATGAATATCATAAAGCGGCACTTGCCTTGCGCAAAGCACGCACCGCGGCATCAAAAAAACTGGCTAAAGAAGTCACTGCCAGCATGCAAGCGCTCAACATGACAGGCGGTCAGTTTGATATCGAGCTTGTAGAGGCGACCCCAGCCGCGCATGGTATGGATAACATCGAGTTTAAAGTTGCAGGTCATGCGGGCGTTAAATTACAAGCACTGAACAAAGTCGCCTCAGGTGGCGAGTTGGCTCGGATTAGCCTCGCTTTGTCGGTTATCACCAGCGCGGCCAACCCAGTGCCCACTTTAATTTTTGACGAAGTGGATTCGGGCATCGGCGGTGCCGTTGCGGAAGTGGTGGGGCAACTGCTTGCTCGGCTTGGGCAGGCACGGCAAGTGCTGTGCGTCACTCACCTGCCACAAGTGGCCGCGCAAGGGCAGCAACATTGGCAAGTGGTTAAGCAAACACACGACAATGTCACCACATCTCATATCCATGTTCTCACGTCCGAAGAACGGATTGAAGAGATTGCACGCATGCTCGGTGGCGTTAATGTCAGTGACACCACGCGTGCGCACGCACAAGAAATGTTGTCCTTATAAGTCAAAACGAGCGATAAGTTTGACTTTAAAAAGCTGGGAGACTTTCTACTTAAAATGACAGCAAATCCGCTTGTGAGTAAATTTTCAGCATCACAGCAGTAAAAGAATACATCATCAAAAACGGATAACTGCTAAAGTGACGGTTAGGAAAAGGTTGGGATTCGTCTGCAGCATTTTATAAAGGGAAGTCAAAATGAAAAAAAACATAATAACAATTGGGTTGATTTTGATGTATGCGGCAAGTTTTGCTGCTGTTGCAAATGAAGTGGATAACGGCACAGACCCGACAAAATTTTCAACCACCGCAGCGGTTCAGTGGGAGCGACTTAACCTGCTGGATGATAAAAGTTCAGAGGTTCTTAACTTAACCTATTGGCAACCGCTGGGCGCACAAAAACACAGCAACATCAGGGTGCGTTTACCCGTGTTGCGTATTACGGGGATGAATGAGAACCATTATGCCGTTGGTGATTTTTCGCTCAAATACACGCGACTATTGAAACTCACGCCTGAATACGGTGTGGTGGCGGCGGGTGAAATGGATTTTGACACCGCGGAACGCGATGAGTTAGGGACGGGTAAGACTGTCTTTAAAGGCTCACTGATTTATGCCCAATTTTTGAAAAATGGAGACATCTTTGCACCCTCTGTGGTTCAAAGCAATAGCTTGTGGGGGCAAAGTCATCGAGCAAGCGTGAATAACACGGTATTTGATTTTTATTATGTGCCTAAATTCAAAAATCCCAAATGGTTTATGACGCTAGACCCTGCGATTTCTTTGGATTGGGAAACGAAAAAGCAATTTGCCAGTCTGGCGGTCACGCTTGGTCGATCAACAGGCCCAGCTTTTGGTGGTAACAGTCAGGTGTTTATTAAGCCCACAGTGTTTGCTGGTGGCGAGCGGCCCGGAACTTGGGGGGTTGAGGTCGGCTATAAGGTGCTGGGTTTTTAATGTGTGATAAATAAGAGAATTTGTTATTTATTTCTGTACACATTGATTCGCTTTAACTGTGGTCAGAGTGCGCGTAGATTTTTTGTGGCAGATAAAGCGGTTTTAACAACAAAATCAGTTACAATTTAAAACTTAGCACTCTGGATGACACATGAACGAACTTCGCGATACCACCGTAGAAAAAAGCAAAGCCCCTCGCCCTGCAAAAGGCGAGCGGCGCGTACAAATCCTTCAAACGCTGGCTCACATGCTGGAAAACCCTGCGGGTGATAAAATCACCACCGCTGGTCTAGCAAAGTCGCTGGGCGTTTCTGAAGCCGCCTTGTATCGCCATTTTGCGAGCAAAGCACAGATGTTTGAAGGTCTGATTGAATTCATCGAGTCCAGCTTATTTGGCTTGCTCAATCAAATTGCGGCCAGTGATGCGCCAGCGGAGCAACAATTGAAAAAGATGGTGCAAGTCTTGCTTGTATTTGCTCATAAGAATCCAGGTATGGCGCGCGTCATGATTGGTGATGCGTTGATTAATGAGCATGAGCGTTTGCAGCAACGCATTACACAGTTTATAGAGCGTGTTGCAGCGACGCTTAAGCAAACCCTGCGTAATGTGGCCATAGAAACAGACAGTCAACCTGTCACTGATGTCGGCACGTGCAGTGAGGTCTTGATGAGCTGGATTGTCGGGCGTTGGCATGCCTTTGTACGCAGCGGTTTCAAGCGTGCTCCCGATGATAATTTGGAGGCGGCGTGGCTGGTTTTGGGGCCTGCTGTTTTGTTTGTTGCTCATTGATGGATGCCGACCGCTCCCTTAAAAAAATTTGAAAAAACATCTTAAATAATAAGCCCGCCATTTGGCGGGCTTTTTTTGAGGTTTGTCCTTTGAGGGGCTATAATGATAGCTTTACAATCTTTAATTTGTACACCATGACTTCAACAAAAATCGCACTTCAAACAAAATCTTCTCCTTTCGTGATGTGCATTGACGGGCCTACAGCCTCTGGTAAAGGAGCTGTTGCAAAATTAGTGTCGGAAGCATTGGGTTTTGCTTATTTGGACAGCGGTGTGTTGTATCGCCTTGTTGCTTTGCAGGCATTGCGTGCGGGTTGGGCAGATGACCGATTGTTGAGCGAAAACGATGAGTTGCAATTGGCGCAATGGGCGGCTGAGTTAGACGTTCGATTTGACGGTGAGCAAGTACTTCTGAACTCTGAAAATGTTGCATTAGACATTCGTGAAGAGCGCGTCGGCAATATGGCGTCAAAAATCGCTGTGAGTGCCACTTTACGTTCGGCCTTATTGGAAAGACAGCGTGCGTTTGCCCAAGGGGCAGGCTTGGTTGCTGATGGGCGAGACATGGGAAGTGTGGTGTTCCCTGATGCACCTTTAAAAATATTTCTACAAGCCAGTGCTGAGGTACGGGCGGAGCGACGTTATAAACAATTGATAGCAAAAGGTTTTTCTGCTAATATGGTAGACCTCTTGCAAGATTTGAATGAGCGTGATGCGCGTGATGCGAATCGCACCCAAGCGCCACTCAAGCCTGCGCAGGACGCGTATATATTAGACTCGTCCGATTTGACCCTTTTAGAAACGGTTGATGTGGTGTTGAAAATGTATGCGCAACAAGTGGGTAATATTTGATGGAGGCCGTCAGTTCGGCTGAAAAAAGACGTTATCTGTGTTTTAACTCCGTGATTTGTGGGTTTTTTGCGACGCGCATGGTGCGCCCGCCCCAGACTTCATGTGTTTTTTAAGTGAATTTAACATGTCATCTATTGCAAACAACGAAAGCTTTGCAGCTTTATTTGAAGAATCATTAGCGCGTCAAGAAATGCGCACAGGTGAGGTCATTACCGCAGAAATCATGCGCATTGACCACAATTTCGTCGTCGTGAACGCGGGTTTGAAATCAGAAGCTTTCATTCCAGTCGCTGAATTCATGAACGACCAAGGCGAATTAGAAGCAGAAGTGGGCGGCTTCGTGAGCGTTGCAATTGATGCTTTGGAAAACGGTTTTGGTGACACGGTTTTGTCGCGTGACCGCGCAAAACGTTTGTCAGCATGGCTGGACTTGGAAAAAGCCTTGGAAAGTGGCGAATTGGTCACCGGCTTGATTACAGGTAAAGTCAAAGGTGGTTTGACGGTCATGGCCAACAGCATCCGTGCGTTCTTGCCCGGTTCGTTGATTGACTTGCGTCCCATCAAAGACTTGACGCCTTATGAAGGCAAAACCATGGAATTTAAGGTCATTAAACTTGACCGTAAACGCAACAACGTGGTCTTGAGCCGCCGTGCGGTCCTCGAAGTGACCATGGGCGAAGAACGTGCGAAATTGGCTGAAACATTGAAAGAAGGCCAAGTGGTTAAAGGCATCGTTAAAAACATCACCGACTACGGCGCGTTCGTGGACTTGGGTGGCATCGATGGTTTGTTGCACATCACCGACTTGGCATGGCGTCGTGTCCGTCACCCATCAGAGGTGTTGACGGTCGGCCAAGAAGTCGAAGCGAAAATCCTCAAGTTCGATCAAGAAAAACACCGCGTGTCTTTGGGCATCAAACAATTGGGCGACGATCCATGGTCTGGTTTGGCGCACCGCTACCCAGCGAACACGCGTTTGTTCGGTAAAGTCACCAACATCACTGACTACGGCGCGTTCGTTGAAATCGAACAAGGCATCGAAGGTTTGGTACACGTCTCTGAAATGGACTGGACGAACAAAAACGTTGATCCGAAGAAAATGGTTACTTTGGGCGATGAAGTTGAAGTCATGGTTATCGAAATCGACGAATCAAAACGCCGCATTTCTTTGGGCATGAAACAATGCAAAGCCAACCCATGGGACGACTTTGAAACACGCTTCAAAAAAGGCGACCACGTTAAAGGCACCATCCGTTCAATCACTGACTTCGGCGTGTTTGTTGGCTTAGACGGTTCTATCGATGGTTTGGTTCACATGTCTGACTTGTCATGGAACGAAGCGCCTGAAGCGGCGATTCGCAACTACAAAAAAGGTCAAGAAGTTGAAGCCATCATCTTGTCGATTGATGTAGAAAAAGAACGTATTTCTTTGGGCATCAAACAACTCGAAGGCGACCCATTCATGAACTACGTTGCGATTCATGACAAAGGCAGCTTGGTCAACGGCACTGTTAAGTCTGTTGAAGCCAAAGGCGTGGTTGTGACTTTGGCGGATGACGTTGAAGCCTACTTGCGCGCTTCTGAAATCGCTAACGATCGCGTTGAAGATGCGGGTACGCACTTTAAAGAAGGTGACGCAGTTGAAGCCGTGGTTGTCAGCGTGGATCGTAAGAGCCGTTCAATCCAGTTGTCAATCAAAGCCAAAGACCAAGTGGAAACTAAAGCCGCTATGGAAAAAATCTCTGAGCAATCAGGTGCGGCGTCTTCTGGCACAACCAATTTGGGCGCGTTGTTGAAAGCTAAATTGGAACAACAATAATATCGCCAAACCTCAAGCGGATGAAAGACTTCGCTTGAGGTTTTAGCTGTATTGTTGAGCTGGAATATCGTTAAACTTTGCTTGGAATAAAGCCATGACCAAATCTGAATTGATAGCTAACTTGGCGGCGCGCTTTCCGCAGTTATTGGCGCGTGATGCTGAAATGGCGACCCATGCTATTTTGGATGCGATTACCCATACGTTGGCAGTTGAGCAGCGCGTGGAAATTCGCGGATTTGGCAGTTTCTCTGTGAGTGCGCGTTCATCACGAATCGGGCGTAATCCGAAAACGGGTGAGCAAGTGCTGGTGCCTACAAAAAAAGTGCCTCATTTTAAAGCGGGTAAAGACATGCGAGAGCGTGTTGACCAAATGGGGCAAACAACAGAGTTGGTTTGAAATTAAATTAAAAAACGGTACATTTTTAAATGTACCGTTTTTTTTTATAACTTATCGTTTATAGCTGAACAAGCATTACGCCATCTTCGTCATCATCAATGGTTTCAATGTGATAAGTAATCTGCTCTTGTGCCAAGTAATCGTAGAAATTTTGCATTTTATCTTTGAATTTGAGCACGTCATCAATCACGATGAGTGCCTTGGGCGCGGCTAATCGACGGGCTTGAATAAAAAAATCTAATGTCTTTATTTTGCGTGCATCAATAAAAATGAAATTAAAAGATGTGTCCGTCATGTGCGGCATCAGTTCAAGTGCATTACCCTCGTACAGTGTGATGTTTGCACCTGTGGCGGCAAAATGATGTTTGGCCTCAATGATGTTTGGGGTGGAAATTTCAAGTGTGCAGATGTGCGCTTGCCACGCGCGCGCCTCTTGCCAAAATCGCAAAGTCGAATAACCGTTGGCGCAACCTATTTCGAGAATGCGCTTGGGTTGATGCTGTTGCAATAGCGTTTGTAAAAAAACGGTATTGATGGGGCTGATGTTCGGCGTGTGGCGCGTTCGACCTTGAGTGTACAGTGCATTTAGGTATTGGTGCAAAGTCGCATCATCGCAGGTCGTGGGGCTAACGTGGGGTAGCTCGTTGACGACTTCAGTTAAATTGAGTAGACGTTTTTCTTGCGCCAGCTGGCTGTTGAGGGCCAGTAGAGACTGTTTAAAATCAGGTGTCATGATTGAAATAAGCGGAGAGGAGGGCTATTCAGGGCTATCGTTGATGCTGCTCCAGCGCGGGGCGAGTTGCGCATCAATGCCGTGCGCATCCAGTACACGGGCAACAGTATGATTAACGATGTCATCTATTGACTTGGGCTGATGATAAAAAGCAGGGACTGGTGGAAAAATAAGGCCGCCCGCTTCGGTAATTGCGGTCATGTTGCGCAGGTGAATCAATGACAATGGCGTTTCGCGCACGAGCAGCGTGAGGCGACGGCGTTCTTTCAATGTCACATCCGCTGCGCGGCTGATGAGGTTATCTGAGTAACCGTGGGCAATCGCGGCGAGGGTTTTCATTGAGCAGGGCGCAACAATCATGCCATCGCATGGATAAGAGCCGCTGGAGATGGATGCGCCAATGTTCTTCGCTGCGTGGACAACATCTGCACGTTGGCGTACCGCGTCTTTGTTCAGGCCTAATTCATGTTCAATGGTCAACCAGCCTGCCTCAGAGACAACAAGATGCGTTTCAATGTGACTCAAAGTGCTCAAGACATCAAGTAGGCGAATGCCAAAAACAGCACCTGTTGCGCCCGTGATGGCAATGATAAGTCGCTTCTTCGGGGTTTGTAAGTGTTCGCTCATTATTTGGCTTTCTGGATGATGATGTGGCTACGGTACAATAAAAGGGCTCCACTGATAATCAGCCCGCACCCCATAAATACATGCCAATCGAGACGTTCGTTTAAAATCAGCCAGCCCCAAAAAATTCCAAATAGCGGAATCAAAAAAGTTACGCCGCTGAGAATGAGCGGGCCGATTTCACTGAGCAAGCGATAGTACAACAAAAAAGCCACGCCAGAGCACAGCGCGCCAAGCGAAAACGCACTGATAACAACGGCGGGGGTGACGCTGCCGACGGTAGGGCTGAGTGATAAGGTGAAAGGCAGCAGCATCAGCGCGCCGAAGGCCTGCGACAGTGTGGCAATGGTGTGAGGTTCCAACTTGACAGAGCGGGTTTTGATGTAAATGCCATTGAGTGCGTAGCAAGCGGTTGCGCAAACACATGCCAATACGCCGCTGATAAAAGCCAAGCTAAAATCGACATTGCCAGAAGGCTGGGCAACCATCGTTACGCCAGATACGCCCAACAACAATGCCAACAACCCCTGCGGTGTAAAAGTATCCTTCATAAATAACACACCGAACACTGTAGCCCACAAGGGTGCGGACGCGTTTAAAACTGCTGAATAGCCCGCTGGCAACACTTGCCCAGCCAAGCCAAATAAGGTAAATGGTATGGCGCAGTTCAACAAGCCCGCCATGGCGTAATGGCGCCAATATTGCAGGTCGAATCGGTGACCGCGTAGTAGTCCCAATATCAAAAGGGTCAGCGCCCCGATGGTGAGTCGCAGTTCTGCCGTCCAAAAGCCGCCGACCACTGGAGCAAGAATGCGCATGAACAAAAAAGAAGAGCCCCAGATGGCGGCGAGCAAGGTGAAACGCAGAAGGACATTGTTGGACATGATGGGCTATTGAGTCGGGGCGTTGTTTGTATTAATAAGTATTCAAAGCACGCCCGTTGTGGTCAGTGCCGAATGTGGGCTTATGCGTCAGTCGCTTTCATGGCCTCCGCCACTAATGTTTGCAATTCGCCAGACTCATACATCTCGTTCATGATGTCCGAACCGCCAATAAATTCACCTTGAATGTATAACTGAGGAATAGTAGGCCATTGCGAAAAGGTCTTGATGCCTTGGCGAATTTCGTCGTCTTCAAGTACGTTGACAGTAGCAACTTTAGTGGCGCCACAGCTTTTAAGCAATTGAATGGCCTTCCCAGAAAATCCGCATTGTGGAAATTGCCCCGTACCTTTCATAAACAGCACAATAGGATGGTCTTTAATGGTTTGTTGAATGAAGTCGTGTGTGGGATTGCTCATGATGTGCTCCAAAAGGGTTGTCAGTATGCCCGAATGCATGGGCTACATTATACGTGAAAAGGCAAATAGGATTTGCAGTGGCATTTTTAACGGGTCTAAGTTTTGTGTGACCTTGATTTTTTACAGTTGATTTGAAAAGGCAGGCGATATTTTTACAACATAAAAAAGACTGCGCAAAGTAGTCGAGATAAGTGAACAATTCAAAAATACTTCAGAGATAAGCAATGTGGTTGCGCAGGGGGTTGTAACGGTTTGTTTATATTGATGAATTAAGTATGTCCCTATTTAATTGAGGCAAAATAAATGTTTGTGTTTTATTTGTAAGCTGACCCCTTTTAAATGTGGTTGTATGCTTAAAGAAATCTGTTTATAGTCAGGTTAATCATATCGAGTAATAAATATTTAACTTTTGGATATTTACTCAGACTATTGAGCAACAAACAGCCGTTTGCATACGGAATTTTTGCAAAATAATCAGAGCCCCTTTGGTTTGGAGATGTCAGATGAAGCAGCAATACACAGAGCACGACACAATGACGCAGAGCGCAGCAGCACTGGATGTACTTAATATAACGCACGAGCGCGAGCAGGCCGCACAATATGGCTTATACGATGCCACGCAAGAGCACGATGCGTGTGGTGTTGGCTTTGTGGCACACATTCAGGGGCAGCGCAGCCATGCCATCGTTCAGCAAGGCTTGTTGATTTTGCATAATCTTGACCACCGCGGCGCGGTGGGCGCAGACAAATTGATGGGTGATGGTGCGGGGATTTTGTTGCAAATTCCAGATGCCTTGTACCGAGAAGAAATGGCGCGTCAAGGTGTGATGCTGCCACCTGCGGGCGAATACGGTGTTGGCATGATTTTTTTGCCAAAGGAAGAGGCTTCGCGTTTGGCGTGCGAACAAGAATTAGAGCGTACAGTTAAGGCAGAAGGGCAAGTTGTACTGGGTTGGCGCAATGTGCCTGTGGATGCAGAGATGGCCATGTCCCCAACAGTGAAAGCCACTGAGCCCGTCATTCGCCAAATTTTCATAGGACGCGGCCCTGACATCATGGTCACCGATGCTCTGGAGCGCAAGTTGTATGTGATTCGTAAAACGGCATCGCATCGCATTCAGTCGCTTAAGCTCAAGCATGGCAAAGAGTATTTTGTACCTTCAATGAGTGCGCGCACAGTGGTTTACAAAGGGTTATTGCTGTGCGACCAAGTTGGCCGATACTTTAAAGATTTGTCCGACCATCGGACGATTTCGGCGATTGCGCTGGTGCATCAGCGATTCTCGACCAACACATTCCCCGCATGGGAGTTGGCTCATCCCTATCGCTTTATTGCGCACAATGGCGAAATCAATACGGTCAAAGGCAATGTCAATTGGATTAAAGCACGCCAAAAAGCCATCTCGTCCGCAGTCTTGGGCGATGATTTGCATAAACTTTGGCCGCTGATTTATCCAGGGCAATCCGATACAGCCTCATTCGACAACTGCCTTGAATTGTTGCTCATGGCGGGCTATCCGTTGGCACATGCCATGATGATGATGGTGCCTGAAGCTTGGGAGCAACATGAACAGATGGATTCGTCGCGTCGCGCGTTTTATGAGTATCACGCCGCATTGATGGAGCCGTGGGATGGCCCCGCCGCCTTATGCTTCACGGATGGTCGTCAGATTGGCGCAACTTTAGACCGCAATGGCTTGCGACCTGCGCGTTATATCGTGACCGATGATGGTTTGGTGGTATTGGCCTCCGAGTCAGGCGTGTTGCCAATTCCAGATGCGAAAATTAAGCAAAAGTGGCGTTTACAGCCAGGCAAAATGCTGCTCATCGACACAGAGCAAGGGCGAATTATTTCAGATGAAGAAATCAAGTCCAGCCTCGCCAATTCGCGCCCTTACAAAGAATGGAACTCGCGGCTGTCGATGAAATTAGAACATGTCTTAACGCCCGTCGAGGAACGCCCATTGCCCAAGTCGGAATTGCTCGATCGTCAACAGGCGTTTGGCTACACGCAAGAAGACATTAAGTTGATTCTACAATCCATGGGGCAAAATGGCGAAGAAGCCGCTGGCTCAATGGGTAACGATACGCCGATGGCAGTGTTGTCGAGAAAACATAAATCCTTTTATCAATATTTTCGCCAACTGTTCGCGCAAGTGACCAACCCGCCGATAGACCCGATTCGAGAGCAGCTGGTCATGTCATTGGTGAGTTTCATTGGCCCCAAACCCAATTTGTTGGATATCAACAACACCAATCCGCCGATGCGCTTGGAAGTGGCGCAGCCTGTGTTGAGCTATGACGAAATGGCGAAAATCCGCCACATCGGAAAATACACACACGGCAAATTCAAAAGTTACACGCTGGATATCAAATACCCCGCCAAATGGGGCGCTGAAGGCATTGAGGCACAACTGGCGTCTTTGTGCGCACAAGCGGTTGACGCCGTGAAGTCGGGGCATAACATCTTGGTCTTATCTGACCGAGGTGTTGATGCCGACAACATGGCGATTCCTGCGTTGCTCGCAACATCCGCGATACACCAGCACTTAGTTGAATCGGGTTTAAGGACATCCACGGGGCTCGTCGTTGAAACGGGCAGCGCGCGCGAAGTGCATCATTTTGCTTTGCTCGGCGGTTATGGTGCAGAAGCGGTGCACCCGTACTTGGCATTCGCCACTTTGACCGACATGGTGCAACAGGGTTTGATTAAGGGCAAAAAGCCATCCGAGGCGATTGCCTACTACATCAAGGCGATAGGCAAGGGCATGCAAAAAGTCATGTCGAAAATGGGCATTTCAACTTACATGTCGTATACAGGCTCGCAAATATTTGAAGCGGTTGGCTTGAAAAAAGAATTGATTGATAAATATTTCAAAGGCACGGCCAGCAGCATTGAGGGCATGGGGTTGTTTGAAGTGGCGCGTGAAGCCGTGGTGTTGCATCAGCATGCGTTTGGTGAAAAACATGCCTTGCAAAATCGCCTGATGACGGGTGGCGAATATGCTTGGCGCGCACGCGGTGAAGAACACATGTGGACGCCTGATGCGATAGCGAAGTTGCAACATTCCACGCGTCAAAATAATTACGAAAGCTATAAAGAATACGCACAAATCATCAATGACCAATCCAAGCGGCACATGACGTTCCGAGGTTTATTTGAGTTTAAAGTCAATCCAGCGCGTGCGATTTCGATTGATGAGGTCGAGCCTGCAACTGAAATTGTTAAACGTTTCGCCACGGGTGCAATGAGTTTGGGTTCGATTTCATCCGAAGCGCATGCCACTTTGGCGGTGGCTATGAATCGCATTGGCGGCAAATCGAATACAGGTGAAGGGGGCGAAGACCCCAAACGATACCGAGCTGAAATGCAAACAGGCGACTCAGGCATCACGGATGGCATGAGCATCGCGGATGTGATTGGAGCCGACCGTATTTTGGCGAACATCCCGTTGAAGTCGGGCGACTCATTGCGCTCGCGCATCAAACAAGTGGCCTCGGGGCGTTTTGGTGTGACGGCTGAATATTTGTCATCTGCGGATCAAATCCAAATCAAAATGGCGCAAGGCGCAAAACCAGGCGAGGGCGGGCAGTTGCCAGGCAGTAAAGTATCTGAATACATTGGTGCTTTGCGTCATTCGACCCCTGGCGTGGGTTTAATTTCACCGCCGCCGCATCATGACATTTATTCGATTGAAGATTTGGCGCAGCTGATACATGACTTGAAAAACGTCAATCCATCCTCGTCAATTTCGGTCAAGCTGGTGGCAGAAAATGGGGTGGGTACAGTGGCCGCAGGTGTTGCCAAGGCCAAGGCCGACCATATTGTGATTGCAGGTCACGACGGCGGCACAGGGGCATCGCCTGTTTCATCCATTAAAAGCGCGGGTGCGCCGTGGGAATTGGGCTTGGCTGAAACTCAGCAAACCCTTGTGCTCAATCGCCTGCGCTCGCGCGTGATTGTGCAAGTGGACGGTCAAATCAAAACAGGGCGCGATGTGGTCATTGGTGCATTGCTTGGTGCGGAAGAGTTTGGTTTCGCCACTGCGCCTTTGGTTGTGCAAGGCTGCATCATGATGCGCAAATGTCATTTAAATACCTGTCCCGTTGGCGTGGCGACGCAAGACCCTGTTTTACGCCAAAAGTTCACAGGCCAACCTGAACATGTTATTAACTACTTTTTCTTTGTTGCAGAAGAGGTGCGTGAATTAATGGCGCAACTGGGCGCGCGTACATTGAGTGAATTGATTGGTCGGAGCGACTTACTCGACATGCGCCAAGGCATCACCCATTGGAAAGCGCAAGGCTTGGATTTTTCACGTATTTTCCACCAAGTGCCGAATGCCGAGGGCGATACGAGCTATCAGAGCTTAACGCAAGACCATGGCTTGAGCAACACCCTCGACCAGCAGCTCATCTCTCAGTGTGAGGCGGCTTTGTCGGAAGTAAAACCTGTCTCATTTATCCAAAATGTTCGCAATTTAAATCGCTCGGTTGGCGCGATGCTCTCGGGGCAAATTGCACGCCGCTATGGGCATGAAGGGCTGCCTGATGACACGATTCATATTCAAATGAATGGGACGGCTGGGCAGAGCTTTGCCGCTTTCCTCGCGCATGGCATCACATTTGATTTGGTCGGTGAGGCCAACGATTACGTGGGTAAAGGTTTGTCAGGTGGTCGCATTGTCGTGCGCCCGAATAACAGTTTCCGTGGTGCATCGCATGACAACATCATCGTGGGTAATACGGTCTTATACGGTGCAATTGCAGGCGAGGCTTATTTATCTGGGGTGGCGGGCGAGCGTTTCGCGGTGCGCAACTCAGGTGCAACAGCGGTCATCGAAGGGGCGGGCGACCATGGTTGCGAATACATGACGGGTGGCACGGTGGTGGTGTTGGGGGCAACAGGCCGTAACTTCGCGGCAGGCATGAGCGGTGGGGTGACGTATGTATATGACGCAGACCAAACGTTCGCCGCCAAATGCAATACCAGCATGGTGTCGTTGTCAAAGGTGTTGAATGAAAGTGAACAGGCGCAAAAAGACCCTGTATGGCACCGCTTGAATGCACATGCCGAACCCGCTTCAGATGAGGCTATTTTACGAACCTTGATTGAAAATCATTTCAAATACACAGGTTCTGGGCGCGCCAGAGAGATTTTAGACAGCTGGTCGCAGGCCTTGGGGCGGTTTGTCAAAGTCATGCCGATTGATTATCGAAAAGTTTTGGAAAGACAAACACAAGAACAGCTATCGGCATAAGTTGTGGGATAACCGCATCCAACACGTCAAGCAGTGTATTTTTTGCAATAGGTTAGACATCATTTTTGACGCTGAATGTGTCAGATGTGATTTAAAGGAAATATCATGGGTAAAGTCACAGGTTTTTTAGAGCAAGCACGTTTGTACCCTTTGTACGAAGCGCCTGAAAATCGTATTAAACATTATAAAGAATTCGTTCATGCCTTATCGGATGCGGACGCCAGCAAGCAGGGCGCGCGTTGCATGGACTGCGGCACGCCTTTTTGCCACAACGGCTGTCCAATCAATAACATCATTCCTGATTTTAATGACCTTGTGTACAACCAAGATTGGGCGGAGGCGCTGGCGACCTTGTCGTTGACCAACAACTTCCCTGAGTTCACGGGGCGTATTTGTCCTGCGCCTTGTGAGGCGGCTTGTACGTTAAATATCAACAATGACCCCGTCGGCATTAAATCAATCGAACATGCCATTATTGATAAAGCATGGGCGCATCATTGGATTAAGCCACAAAAAGCCAAGAAAAAAACGGGTCGACATGTCGCGGTCATCGGCTCAGGCCCAGCAGGCTTGGCGTGCGCACAACAACTGGCGCGTGCAGGCCATGCGGTCACTGTTTATGAAAAAAACTCACGCATAGGCGGATTATTGCGTTACGGCATTCCTGATTTTAAACTCGAAAAATGGCTGATTGATCGTCGCATGGGGCAGATGCAAGACGAGGGCGTGACGTTCAAAACGGGCGTTGCGGTTGCTTGTGGCGATTTTCCTGTAGGTGTTGCCAATGGTGCCAGCACGGTGGTGACGGTTGATGAATTAAAACAAAAATATCATGCCGTTGTGTTGGCAATTGGCTCAGAAACACCCCGAGACTTGCCCGTACCTGGGCGTCAATTAAATGGCGTTTACTACGCGCTTGAATGGTTGATTCCACAAAATCAGACCGTCGCGGGTGATGGTGATAATCCCATCAACGCCAAAGGTAAACACGTTGTCGTCATTGGTGGCGGTGACACGGGTTCGGATTGTGTGGGCACAGCAAATCGCCACGGTGCGGCCAGCGTCACGCAGTTCGAAGTCATGCCGCGTCCGCCTGAATTTGAAAACAAAGGCACGGACAGTGTTTGGCCATATTGGCCAATGAAAATGCGCACATCCACTTCGCATGAAGAAGGGGGCGAGCGTGATTGGTCGGTTTCAACCCAAGCATTTGTTGGTAAAAATGGACAGGTGGAAAAACTCCAGTGCGTACGCGTTGAGTTCAAAGGCGGAAAAATGCAGGAAATTGCAGGCAGCGAATTTGATGTCAAAGCAGATTTGGTCTTGTTGGCAATGGGCTTTGTCCATCCTGCTCAAAATGTATTGGATGCGTTTGGCGTTGAGCGAGACGCTCGACACAATGCGAGTGCAACTCATGTCGGTGAGCACGCCTATCGAACCAATATTGACAAGGTTTTTGTCGCGGGTGATGTGCGTCGAGGGCAGTCCTTGGTGGTGTGGGCGATTAAAGAGGGGCGTCAGGCTGCACACTACGTAGATGCCGCCTTGATGGGTGAAAGCAATTTGCCCTTGTGACAATTGAAGGCGCTTGGGCTTGAATCATTGTTTGATTTTGAAATGGGTATGCGCGTAGTGATTCAAGCAAAAGGCCTTCAATTCTCTTGGCAAGAGCAACCTTAAAAATTGGATTTTTCAAAGAATTGATAAAAAGAAGAAAAATTATTTGTGGTTGTAAACTTCATGTAAAGTTTCACCGCGATAATCTAGCATTCCTCTTTTGAGTTGAACTGTTGTTGTCAAACATGTTCAGCAAAAAATAGCGAAAAATTTATTTTCGCTATTACGAAGATTACTTTGTGTGATTCGGGCTGCCTTCGGGCAGCCTCTTTTTTTAATTGGTCTTGCTCAATGGCGTTGATTATAATACCAGTTTCATCGGTGCGTCCATTAATTTAGATAAAAATTGTGTTTTATTTATAAATTAAAGCTAAATTTAATATTATTTGGCGTGCAACACACGCATTGCCCGCTCAAAGTTGCCTGCCAGCCAATCAGAAATAGCGTCTTCTGCCTTATCAATCGCTTTATTGATTTCCATCCGCTCAGATTGCTTGGGTGGTTTGAGAACGTAGTCTGCCACGGGTTGCAAAGGGGTGGTGCTGTTGCGGGGGTGGTCTATGCCGATGCGCATGCGCCAAAATTGCGGCGTGCCCAGTTTGGCTTGTGTGTCTTTCAGTCCGTTATGACCGCCTGTTGAGCCGCCCACCTTCATTTTGACTGCACCGACTGGAATATCCAATTCATCATGCAAGACCATGATGTGTTCAGGTGTAATTTTATAAAAATGTGCCAAAGCCGCAATCGCTGCGCCAGAGCGGTTCATGTATTGCATCGGTTGCAACAGCCAGACTTCATCGCCATTGATGTGCGTGCGAGCGGTTAAGCCGTGAAATTTCGATTCGGGCGACAAATTGATGTTGTACTGGCGTGCCAGCTGGTCAAGTAGCCACCAGCCTGCATTGTGGCGTGTCTGTTCGTATTCTGCCCCCGGGTTGCCGAGGCCGACGATGAGTTTTGTGGTCATAAAAGAGAGTTTCATCAATCATATAAAATGAAATCCCGCACAGGGCGGGATTTGCATTATAACAAAACAAGGGCTTGGCTTATTTACCAGCAGCGGCCAAAGTGATGTCTTTTTGTTTACCCAAGACTAAAGTCACGCCTGCGGGTAAAACCAATTGGCTGGCTTTGAATGCTTGGCTTGGTTCCAATTTAGAAACGTCCACGTTGATGGCTTGTGGCATGTCTTTAGGTAAGCAAGTGATTTTCACATTGAATACCGCCGCTTTAATGCGTTGACCGCCAATTTTCACAGCAGGAGAAGTTTCGCCGCCGAGGAATTTCAAAGGCACTTTGACAGTGACTTTTTCATCGGCTTTAACGCGTTGAAAATCCACGTGCAAAATCATTGGTTTGAATGGGTGCACTTGTACGTCACGTACCAACACTTGCTCAACTGTACCGTCAATTTCCAAATCGAGAACTGAGTAGCGCACGCCTTCTTTACGCAAAGCGTGGAACAAACCATTGTGTTCAACTTCAATTGATGTAGCGGCTTCCGCTGCGCCATAAACAACAGCAGGTGTCATGCCGTTGTTACGCATACGGCGGCTCGCACCCGTGCCATGTAAAGAACGGCTTTTTGCAATAATAGTCATAAAAAACTCCAAAAGTTAAAGGATAACCACTCGCGACCAAGTGGATATTTTATGGGCATCGCTCATTTGAAACGACACACACAAAAAGGGTTGTCACGTTTTATTCTGAGATTATTCTGAGAATAAAGAGCTGACTGATTCTTCTTTAGCGATACGAATAATCGTCTCGCCCAATAATTTTGCACAGCTGAGCTGGCGAATTTTAGCGCACGCAGCCGCTTCAGCATTCAACGGGATGGTGTCTGTCACAACCAACTCATCTAAAACCGAGGCATTCAAACGTTCAATTGCAGGGCCACTTAAAACGGGGTGGGTTGCGTATGCCAAAACCTGCTTTGCGCCACGCTCTTTCAAGACATCAGCGGCTTTGCACAATGTGCCCGCCGTGTCGACCATGTCGTCCATCAAAACGCAAGTGCGGCCTTCAATGTCGCCAATGATGTTCATGACTTCAGAAACATTCGCTTTAGGGCGACGTTTATCAATGATCGCCAAATCGCATTCTAATTTTTTAGCAAATGCTCGTGCTCGAGCCACACCGCCAACGTCTGGAGAAACCACAACCATATCTTCGAATTTTTTGGCGAAAAGGTCGTCCAGCAATAAAGGCGAGGCGTAGATGTTATCAACGGGCACATCGAAAAAGCCTTGAATTTGGTCGGCGTGCAAATCCATCGTCATCACGCGATTCACACCCGCAGCCATTAACATATTGGCGACCAATTTCGCAGTAATAGCCACTCGCGCTGAGCGTGGGCGGCGGTCTTGTCGTGCGTAGCCGAAATAAGGAATGGCAGCAGTGATGCGACCAGCAGAGGCGCGTTTGAGTGCGTCCACCATCGTCAACACTTCCATCAACGAATCGTTGGTGGGTGCGCATGTCGATTGCAAGACAAATACATCCTTGCCACGCACATTCTCGTTGATTTCAACGGCGATTTCGCCATCAGAAAACTTACCAACATTGGCTTGACCTAAGGGTAAGCGTAAATAATCAGCAACATCTTTTGCGAGTTTTGGGTTCGCGTTGCCAGAAAAAATCATTAAATCGGTGGTGGACATGGTGTCATCCGTGCGCAAGAGAAAAGATGGTTTTTTGCAGATGTATCACGAATAAAAAAAGTGTTTGTCAGGTCTTCCCTTAAACAAACACTTTTTATTATTGGCAGAGGCGGAAGGATTCGAACCTTCGCATGCTGGAATCAAAATCCAGTGCCTTAACCAGCTTGGCGACGCCTCTATGTGAGACCGAAATTATAGCGAAGGTTTTTATGCTGTGCAAGTTTTTTAAATAAAAATTTTCAAATAAGTGAGCCAATAGGTTTTTTGATGCGAAAAGTGCGACATCGGCTGTGGTGTTGATGAGTCGCGTTGTGTGGCTCGGGTTCTGTTTTTTGGGGGGGGCAAATAGAAAGTTGATAAAAATATAACAGGTTCGTTAATTTTACGTGTCTCTGTGTTTGTTTGTTCCGTACATGAGTCGATTGATGGGGGCGATGTGCGTATTAGGCGGGGAGGGCTTTAAATGGGTAGGTGAGGGTTTAGATTTAGATTTGTCCGGCATGGGCGGGTTTGAGTTTAAAAGTTGCATGAAAAGGCGTACGTTGCATTGCTTGCTGTTTTTTAATTTACTTTAAGTTGGCAGTATATGTTTGATTTTAACAACACAGTTATATTTGTATTCATGCTAAAGAATTTAAATATATAAATGATTTCTTTGCAATTAATAGTATTTAAAAAGAAATATATTGTATATAAAAATAAAATTATGTGAAATTATCGCTTCTTTTTCTCGTTAAAAATTAACATATTAAATACAATAAAATACAAAATAATTTTAAAAGTATATATTTATTTTACACTTGTGGTTTTTAATATATAAAATCTAAAGTCTAAAATGTGTAAATAAGTTTTTTTGCGGTTGAAGTGTTTATTTAATAAACAAATTAATTGCTATTTTGTGTTTGATATTTTGTTTTTGATGGGGAAATAGAGTAGATATGAATATTAGTTATCGTAGTATATATAATGAGCAAACGGGAACATGGGTTGCAGTTGCTGAAAATGTGTCCACGTCGGGTAAAAAAAATAAATTAGGTGTAGTTGCTAGCTCCTCGTTGGCTCTTGTGGGTACATTGAGCGCGAATTTTTCCAATGCGCAAGTTGTTATCGCCGAGCAATCTGATGCTTCAAGCGGGAATTATGAAATCGCCTTGGATGCGGGGCCGGTCTCTTTTAAACAGGCTCGAGGGGTGGCTGTCAATATTGGTACGGGCGCATACGCACCAGGTGGGAACGCTGTAGCCATTGGTACAAATGCTGCAGCTACAGGTTTTAGAGCCATTGCAATAGGCATGGATGCCGTCTCGCGAAACGTTGACACAATAGCGATAGGCAATAACGCAGGTTTAGATGGTTCAAGTTTAGGTATCTCTAGCATCGCTATCGGTGATAACAGTGGACGTAATTTGCAAGGCTCGCCAAATAACTCCGTTTTCCTCGGGAAGTTTGCGGGTAGCAATTCAAGTGGTGCTGCATATACGGTTTCAGTTGGTGCGTTATCGGGGATGTCTGTGGTTGGGTCAACCAACACATCGGTTGGATATGCAGCTGGTTCAAGAGTGACTGGTCATGACAATGTGGCGTTGGGTTATGGGGCAGGTGGTACTGCCTCGGGTAGTCAAAATATAGCGATAGGTCGTATGGCAGGTGTTGGGATTCGAGCCACTCGAGCAATATCACTGGGCAGCTCAGCACTGGCATCCGCGAATGAGGCAATTGCAATGGGTTCTAGCGCAAGTGCGTCAGGAAATTGGTCTACTGCACTGGGTGGCTTGAGTTCGGCCACTGCAGAAAATGGAGTTGCGTTGGGTTCTGCGGCAGCGTCTTCAGCTTCAGGGGCGGTTGCTGTGGGCACATGGACAAAAGCATCGGGTGCTCAATCTGTTGCCATGGGGCAGAGCAGCTCCGCCACGGCTAACAATGCGGTGGCCATTGGTAATCTAGGTAGAGCACTCAATACATCCGCAATTGCCATGGGTTCAAGTTCATATGCTTCAGGGGTCCAATCCATAGCCGTAGGGCAAAATAGTTCCGCAACAGGAGAGCAAGCGCTGGCGATGGGCGCGTTTGCCGAAGCGAATAAAGCAGGTGCTGCTGCTTATGGTTTGAAGTCTTTGGCAACGGGTGGGTTTGATGCTTTGGCGATGGGTGCTTACGCGACGGCGAACGGTATTCAAACAACGGCCGTTGGCCGTTCTGCGATAGCCAATTCGAGTTATGCTTCAGCGATTGGTGATCGCTCTGTGGCATCCGCGAACTGGTCAACCGCTGTCGGATCTCTTGCTACAGCTTCGGGTATGAGCTCGTTTGCAGCAGGTGCTGCGGCGAAAGCGATGGGTGTGGGTTCGGTGGCAACTGGCACATGGGCGCTTGCATCATCTGACCAAGCGGTTGCCATTGGTCAAAGCAGTTCGGCGATAGGTTTAGATTCTATTGCTATGGGCGATAGCGGTAAGGCAACGGCTCAAAACGCCGTGGCGATCGGTACGAGTGCTTCGGCTTCAGGTGTGAATGCAATCGCCGTGGGCGCGGCATCAAGTGCGTTGAATCAAGGTGTGATTGCCATCGGCGCAAATGCAGGTTCGGGTGGTGCTGGCTTAGGGGTTTCTTCTGTCGCGATTGGCGACGGTGTGGCACGTAATGTGTTGGGCACACCAAGCTGGTCTACTTTTGTCGGTTCTGGGGCTGCTGTTAATTCAAAAGATGTTTCTTACGGCACAGCTTTGGGTTTTGGAGCAGCCGCAGGGGTGACGGGCACGGGTAACTTGGCGGTTGGTTTTAATGCAGGTATTAATGCGAATGGTTCAAGTAACGCTGCGATTGGTTACCAGTCGGGTCAAAATGTGTCTGGCTCAAGTAACTATAGTTTTGGTTTCAGAGCGGGTTCGACCGTCTCTGGTTCAAACAACATCGCAGTGGGTTATGCTGCGGGTCAAAATGTTCAAGCCGACCGTACGGTTTCTATCGGTAATGCAGCATTGGCTTCACAAAAAGACGCCATGGCAATGGGCTCAAGTAGTTTGGCTTCAGGCGTGAATTCACTTGCTATGGGTAATACCAGCAAAGCTTCGGGTTTAAATGCCTATGCATTGGGTATGTCAAGCACGGCGGGCGGTACGGATGCCATCGCGATGGGTACGTATGCCAACGCTGCAGGTATTGAGTCAAGCTCGGTCGGTAAACAATCACAAGCGACTAGTAATTTTGCCACGTCTTTCGGTGCGAAAGCCAACGCCGCAGGATTAAATGCAACCTCAGTGGGCTACGCGTCATCGGCAACTGCTGAAAATGCGACGGCGGTCGGTCGTATCGCAAGAGCGACAGGGTACAGCTCTATTGCAAGCGGTGCTCAGTCTGCGGCAGCAGGCGATTGGTCAACTGCGGTGGGTGGTCTTGCTGCGGCAATAGGTGTTAATGGTGTTGCGGTTGGTTCGGCGTCTTCGGCTTTAGGCAATAATTCAGTGGCGGTTGGTACATGGACAAGGGCAGCGGGGGCGAATACGGTTGCAGTTGGTCAAAGCAGTTCAGCCATTGCTGTCGATGCCGTCGCCATTGGTGGCAATAGCAAAGCGACGAATGAAAGCGCCCTTGCCATGGGTTCAACTGCTAACGCATCTGGTTTTCAATCCATCGCCGTGGGTAAGGGCTCGCTGGCTCAAGGTGTTGATGGTGTAGCGATTGGCACGTCAAGTTATGTATCGAACACAAACAGCGTTGCGATAGGTAAGGGTGCTCAAGTTGTGGGTAGTGTGAGCTCGGGCGGTCTCATCGGCGGACAAATTTCTATTGGTGATTCCGCATATACTGACGTTCAGGGCTCTATCGCGATTGGTCAATACTCAAGAGCAAGCGGATTCCATCGACAAGTAGCTATTGGTTTTAACAGTACGTCTACGGGTAATTCATCGGTTGCGTTGGGTAATAATGCTTTGTCTCAAGGGTTTTATGCGGCAGCATTGGGTCCGACTGCTCTTGCCTATGGCACTAACGCTGTCGCAGTAGGTGCATCCAGCAAAGCATTGGGTGGCAACTCTGCTGCAATAGGTGGGGCGGAGGCGTCGGGCTTCCAATCGTTTGCTGCAGGCAAAAGCGCCTTAGCAGCTGCTGATAATGCATTTGCCATTGGTAGCGCAAGTCTTGCTTCAGCGACAAATGCTTCTGCATATGGTGTTTTAGCCACAGCGGCAGGATATGAATCATCGGCTGTTGGTTCGCGAGCTCAAGCGAGTAACACAAATGCTGCTGCGTTTGGTGCGGCCGCTGAAGCATTAGGGCAGAATTCTTTAGCACTTGGTGGTTCATCACGCGCAACACATGCAAATACGGTGGCGTTAGGTGCAATGGCGGTCGCAACAGCCAACAATGCCTCTGCATTTGGTAGCAAGGCTACCGCTTCGGCTGAATACGCGGTCGCAGTGGGTGCAGGTGCAAAGGCGACAGCTTTCGGTGCGCTCGCTCTCGGTGCCTTGAGTGAGGCTGGGAGTGCCCAAGGAATCAGTCTTGGTTTTGGTAATATAACGAGGAGTTTGACGGGGCGCTCGACAAGAGCAACTTATAATACGACTACGATTGGTAGCTTTAACGACGGTACGGGCAGCAGCAATACTACTATTATTGGTACTACAAACAGTGTCACAAATAGTAATCAAAGTACTGCTGTTGGTGCTTTAAATGAAGTCGTTGGCGATCAAACTACTGTAGTCGGTATAGGTAACAACGTTACTAGTAGTAGTTCTGCTGCAATGGGTAACAATAACATCATCACGGGTGATGGCAGTATTGTCATGGGCGTTGGTAACGAGGTCGCTGCTGATAACTCGGTTGTGCTTGGCAGTAATGTAAAGATACCAGCCGGAGTCGACACTGGGTCGGGAGGTAGCATTGTTTTGGGTAACAACTCGACATATAAAACCCCCACAAATGGCGCAGTTGGTGTTCTTTCTATAGGCTCGCCAGGGGCAGAGCGTCAAATCGTCAATGTCGCAGCTGGTGAAATGAGTGCTACCTCAACTGATGCTGTCAACGGTGCGCAGTTGTTTTCAGCCTTATCCACATCTCAAAGCTCATTGGCATCTTTGTCTACTGTAGTGGCTTCAACTGGAACAGGCGCAGATTTGACAGGAGTAGAAAGTGCGGTTGCTTCCTTGTCAACAACGACATCATCGGCGATTAGCTCAACAAATAGCTCTGTTGCCTCATTGTCAACCGCTTTATCATCAGGCGTTTCAACAGCAGTCTCAAGTGCGGTTTCAGCCGCAGTTAGCACTGCGACCAGTGGTGTGAATTCATTGTCGACGACAACTTCATCAGGTTTGAGCACGGCGAGCAGTGCCATTGCTTCGTTGTCTTCGGCCACTGGTGGCGCGGTATCGTCACTGTCCACCGCAACCGCGACGGGCTTGAGTTCAGCGGGTAGTGCGATTGCCTCATTGTCTTCAGTGACAGGTGGCGCGGTATCATCATTGTCAACTGCAACCTCAACAGGCTTGAGCAGCACCAACAGTTCGGTGGCTTCATTATCAACGGCGGTATCATCAGGCGTTTCGACAGCATTGAGCACAGCAGTTAGCACATCGACCAGCAGCGTGAACTCGTTGTCAACAACAACTTCAGCAGGTTTGA
>NZ_SNZE01000018.1:37828-44984 GCF_004363775.1 Hydromonas duriensis | reverse complement strand
ATAAACTTATCCACAGGTGCAACCCAATTTGCGCCTTTAACTGCCTGGTCAAATTTCAACGCGCACTCATGGTCAGTTTTACTCGAGCAACAACATATCAAAGCATCAAATACCGCTTCAAACTCCCCACCCTCATCGACAATGCTGTCCATGACCGCCGACAATGTCGCCGCTTCAAGCAGTTCATCGCCTTGATCAGTCAAGCGCAAGTGATACACCATGTGTGCTGGGGCACTGGGATGATTCCAGTCAAATATAGAGTCTTGAGCCATCATTGGCAATATTCCTTATCGTGTTGGGATTGCATGGGTTGAGCTCAGAGGGAGTTACGGTTAATTGACCCCACCGTGCTTGCCATGGAATCGCGCCATTTTGTTGTGATATTTTTTGGCTTGACCCGTCGCACCAATCGCTGCGGCTTTGTGCGCGTAATGAGCCACACGATGCGCCACTTTTAACGCTTTGGCATCACCCGTTTTAGCGTGACGCTTGGCGTGCTGTGAAGCCGATACCGCAGCACCAGACTGGCGACTGGCCCGTTTATATTGATTGCCACGGAATGGATGCCCCACAAAATCGCCATCCATCGTCGCTTCGTCATCGCCCGCCATCGCGTCCCATTCAGCCTGTGCGTCAAATTCGTCCTGCTCATCGTGTTCATCAATCCACTCTTCTTCCTCATCATCGAGTGCCTCATCAAAACGGGCCGATGCCAGTTCAGCTTGTGCTTGAGCAATGGCTTGATCCAATTCAACTAAACGCTGTTTGAGGGCATCTTCTTTACGGGTGACCGTCGATTTGATGCCCACAGGCAATGTCACCTTGGTTTGAGCTAACTTTTTTTGAAATTTACTCAGATTGGCATCAACCGCATCAATCACTTCGATGATCGCGCGTTTATAGTCGTCTTGATGCTTAATCGGAATGGCTCGCCCATTGAGTCGGACTTGGTAGATGTCGCCACTTTGCTTGACGCGCAGTACCGCTTCTTGACTGTCGGCAAACACCAAATGAATTTGTTTAAATGAGATGGCGTTTTCACGGCGGGTTTTACCATCGACCCAACTGCTGGCAACCGTGCTGCCCGCACGCCGTATGATCTGTAATAAGGATTTCGGTGCGGTTTTTTCATTGGTTTTGAGTTCATCAAAGTTAAAGACTAAAGACATGGATGCCGCTTTCACAAATGGATTACAGCCATTATCCTGTCCAAATCAACTCATTTTTTTAACCGTTCCCGCTTCAGACCTGTACTAATGCGGTGCGTCTGTTTCACCGCCCCCATCCCCGTTTTCATAATGTCTGTGGTCTTTACCCACATTCACACCCGCATTGTTCAAAGCCCCTGACACAGATAAATTGCCAGCCATCTGCACCGCATCGGCAATCGACAATGCCCCCGAATGCGCCGTGCGCTTAGTTTCTATCACCAACTCAGCACACTTGAGCTTGAGTGTGCCTGTGGCCACAATTTCAATATTGTCATGCTGCCATTTGCGCCAACCCAGACTGTTGCCTGTCTCTGAATTTCTAAAACCGACAATCACGGGATAACGATGGTCATTGGCTATAAAGTCAATCCAAACCAAATCTCCTGGGTTGATTTGAATCTCAGTATGTTTGGCATTGTCCCCCAATGAATACATCAACTCGGCCTCTGGCAATAATCGGTCACCATCGGTCAGACCAATCGCCCGAATACGAACCCGACGCCGTGCCCCATCGTAGCTCACAATTTCAGCAGGATACATGCTCATGCCCTCACCCCCAACCACAACATGGAATAGGGCAAGCGTACACCGTTGGCATTTAAACTCGAATCATGCGCCGCCGTAATCACCACAAAGTCGCGCCCCATGACTTGCACCACATCGCCCGCAGCGCAGTCAGGGGCATATTGAGCAGGAACAACTTTGACGTTAAGCAACACCTGTGACATGGCGTACAGTTGTTGACTGGTTTTATGAGGGACAAATGCCACGGCTCGCGGCTTAGAAAAGTCACCTTGAACCACCTGACCATCTGCTCGAATACTGTAATACGCAGGGATTTCATGACGTTCTATAAAACCGCTTTTTTGCGTTTCATCCGCCAACACGGGTATAAAGATTGTGCTTTTTCGAGTGAACACATCATTAATTCGATAAAAAGACACGCTATCGTCGTCCGCATTCCAACAGACCACTCCGCCCTCTTCCTGCAAGATTTGTGCAATTTGTAAACTGGGCACATCACCTTGGTAGCCATAAAATCTCGGAACCGTAAAATCCTTTTTGATCGCGACCTTGGCACCACAAGCGGCATAAATCTCGGACAATGAGGTGTTCTCTCGAATGACAGCCTTTTGTAAACGATATGACATCGCACACGTCCCTGAATGCAACGCCACAATGCGCCGTGCTTTAAGTTTAGCGCCCTGTATCACTGAAGTATCGATGTTTTGCGCATACACAATCGTGACCTTGGTGCGTCGATGACCGACACGCAGTTGCCGACCTTCAGTAAAGGCTTCGGCTGTACTGGCGTCTAAACGAATGGTGGCCTCAAATGTCATGGGCACGGGCTCAAGCGAAGAACGAAGTACCGCTGACAGCAGTGCATCCCCTGACAATGGTTTATCGAGCGCGTCACCATAATAAATCAACATGATGAATCCAAGGCTAAAGGATAAGGCTGCCAACGACTGATCCCGCTGGTTGGCTCATGAGTACTTGATTTGGATATGACTTGAATCGGCGTGGCCATGCTGTAATCGACTTGCTTGACCACGGGCACGTGATCATCAAGATAGGGCATCTGACAATTGAGCGTGAGATTCCACACCAAAATACTCAGGTTGTTGCGCCCTTCCACATCAACAGGCTCGTCCATCGGCTCATAACTTTCTAAACTGCATGTGGTGGTGAATGTCTGACCGTTGTGCGTCCACACGATGGGCCAACGATGCGACTCAAAAGCATTGAGATACAATCGCATCTGTGACACCATCGCGCGTGCTGTTTCTGACTCATGCGTCACATAAGCCAATTGTGCGCGCGCCTCGACATGGTCAAATCGCGCCTTATAGTAAGTCACAGTGGGCGCTTCTGTCAGTGAAACGATCACTGGATTGGCAATGGACTGACCACGGTCTGGCGCAATCGGGCTCATTTCTTTGGCAAATGCCAATAACACAACGGGCAATGGTGCCTCAAGATGGCGCGTGCCCGTCTTTTGGTACTGGGCAAGCAGTTCTTCAGCCTTATCCACCATGCGGTCTTCACATACCGCTAACTTAGCCATGTCCTGACGTTGCTGATACGCCTGTAGGGCTGGGGTAACGGGTAACAAGCGATTTAACCCTTTTAAAATATACGCTGCAAACGCGCTTTTAATCACGTCATAACGACCTAAATTACTGTGCATGGCGTCAAAGACTTTCTTTAAGGCATGGCATGTCCATCGGATTCATGCTCAAGTGGTTCTAAAACATATACAGGCACATACGGTGGCAACTGGTTCGGTGAGCGAATCAATTTGATTTGATATTCAACCACCCAGTTGGGCATCACCCAAAACACCCGATCATCTTTTTTAAGTTCGCACGTGACAAGCGCCCGTCGCTCGTCAACCGGTTCGATATACGCTTCAATTAAAATTTGTTCAGGGTTATACGCCAAGCCTTGAACATTGCCAATTAAATCCGCCCCCTGTAAATGCCCTAAAAACAACATACGGGCGGTTGTCACGCTCTGAATGGCATAATCGGCATTGTCCGCTTGAGATAATAAAGCCGCACCCCCCATGGTATGCGGTGCATTGGCGGTGAAGGTTTTTCGATACACTTCAACATCAACTGCATTGGGATGGCGTAGGGTCAAAGCTTGTGCGGTTCGTCTAATCGCCTGCGAAATATTATTGAGCATACTGCTTGACCGCTAAATCAAATGTGGTTTGACTAATGGCGCCAATCTTAAGAGCCGCCTGTAAATCACGGATGTATTTTTGTTTGGCTTGTGAGCTTAAGCGCTGTCCAAGTGCCTCGGCCTTTTTTTGTATGGCTATGGGTTTGAGTTGTTTGGCTGTTGGTTGAACATCCGACTTTTTACTCTTTGTCGCAGGGGTCTTAATGGCTTTTGCGGCCACTCGGTGTTGCTGCCAAGTTTCTTGTTTAAACGATTGTGCAAAAGCCTTTAGGTCTTTATTCGTTTGATCTTTGTATTGCGGTGACACATCGTCCCGATAGGCGGCAATCCATTGTTTAATAAATGCTTTAAAGCTTGGGGATTGTGTGACCACGGTCATGACCCGTAACACATGTTTACAGGCCAACCCTTTTAAGTTGGGATTACGAATTTTAGGAAAACCACTTTCGGCACGCCCTTCATTAAATCCGCCCGCTGAGGCGATGAATCGAAACCAAAATCGATGACGACCACAATCACAATCAAATTTGATGCGACTACTGGTGAGGGTTTTAATGAGTTTATCGTCTACTCGACGTGCAGCAAGCACCGAACCAAAGTCTAAAAATCGAACGTGAACCAAATGGTGGCTGACATCGCTGTGTGCACTGGCATTGGTACTGAACACGACTAAACCATTGCCATCTTTACGTAATGGCAATGCCGTTTTAATTTCATCTTGCGCCCGCTCTCGGTCGGCGGGTAAAGAAAAACTCAGTACGTGGCGTGCCGTAATACCTCCCTTATGTCCTGCCTTGGTCAGTTTACCCTTTATATGAGCGATTTTATGTTTGAAGCGTCGTAAGTCTTCATAGGTAATCGCGCGGTGTTGACCATCAATGGTGGTGGTGAGTTGACGTAAGGCCGCATCATAGTCACCCGCAACTTCGTCAGGATTTAAAATCCCTTTCGCGTTGTTGCGCTGCTCAACTTCGGCTTTAGAGTGTTGAGCATATTCATTAATGAGTGTTTTAACAAGAGATCGGGGCATTAGTACAAGTCCTCAACGTGATTGCGTTGCCGTGTTTGAGAATGTGCTCGCAAATGGATGGGCGTAAGGAAGCGACGCGCACCTTCCTGCATGGGCTCATCCACACTGTTTAATCCTGCAATGGCTGCGGTGGCATACCAATCGGCGCGACTGCCATACACCCGTTGATTGGCTATAGTAGGGTCAAGCGTTTCATTGGGCATGATGACTGTGTTGATGGCGGGTTGCCACACCAAGGTGGTCAGCGATTCATCACGTACGCGGCGGTAGTGGCGCGAGACTTTGAGGGAATCAATGGGCATGGGACGTTCTCAAGAAAGTAAGGACTTCAATGGTACTATCGAATCCGTGCCATCTTTTTAGAGGTTCTTTTATGAAAATCAATGCCGCTTTTTGTCGCTATGCAGGTGAACCCTTATCACTCTATGCGGCTGTGCTTTCGGCCAGCAATGGCCGTCAAGTGATGACCATTGCCAAAAAAGGCAGACATTCAACTCGAAAAGAGTCGGGAATGTTGCTCATTGTGGATGCAGCCACACAAGAAAATTTCGATATGCTGTTTACTTCTGAACGATTTTTAGATGGGTTAAACGCCTACCACGATGTCTTGAACAGTCAAAGCTTGGTCATCGATGAGTCGCTGATGCAATATAAACCCGATAACAGTATTGAAATGGATGGACTGAACCAAAACGGCTCTATCAATTATCGTTTTAATGAGGTCAATAATGGACAGGCCGCCGTCTTGGCTATTTGTTTATATTTTAGAGAGTTGACGGGGTTTATAAAAAGCATAGACAGCATGTCCCAATGGGAGCAGTGTTTTATGACCATTTAACCTCAGACTTTAAGACATTGAAGTTACTACACAAGTACGCCCGCGATTCACTGATTTATAGCATTAGCACTGATTGATAACGTCCTTTGATTTGCTAGACATTCTACATTTTTAGCACCTTGGATCGCATGAGTTATCAACGACACTACACATGACATCATGGGCTCCAGTAGTGTGATGTCTTATTGTGAACGGCTGGAGATAAAGATTTTTCGATGGTTTCCTATGTTATAGGAGCGTATTTTTAGGAGTAAATCTGTCAATTTTAAGCCGAATTCGTCTGTTTCTAACCGTATTGATAGTGCAACCTGCTAATTCAGCCACGGCTCGGTCACTTATGGTACCCAGTTTGGCATCCAGTTCTGGCGTCCAATTTACTTGATGTAAGCTGGTATAAGAAGCGATACCTAATTCTTTTCGTTTTGCGCATAAACGGGTTTTACTCACACCCGTGCGGTTTTGAATTTCCTTGTCGGTAAACTTTCCTAGCATGCTTAAAAGTTCAGGAGTCCACTGAATTGTTTCTTGATATCCGCGATAAGACGCAATACTCAAACTTCTGCGTTTTTGAGCCACGGTCACTTTATGAGTCCCTAACCGTTTGGCAATAGCGCTATCAGGCTGTGTACCAAGTAGCTCAATTTCGTCTTTAGTCCAAACATGAGCACTACGTTTATACTCAGGTTGTTTTCTGAAAGGGCGAATGCCCAGCTCTGAACGCATTTTTCTAACCACAACCGCTGATAAGCGCAACTTTGAAGCAAGCTGACTGTCTGACATGGTACCCAACATGGCAATTGTATTTGTAGTCCATTTGAAGTTGTATTTTGGTGTGAATGCAGGAATCTTGAGGCGTTTACGCCTTCTAAAAACCACTCCAGTGTGAACGCCAAGCATTTTTGCCAATGCTTTATCAGTCATGGTGCCAATCAATTCAAGTGCCCACTGTTCCCATTCATATGTATCTGATGCAGGTCTATACGCCGCTATACCAAATTTAATCCTCTTGACTCGTACACTGACGTCAGAACATTTAATTATCTTAGCAAGTTGAGCATCTGACATCTTTCCCAATTGCTCAACATACTCTGGCAACCAATTAATGAATGTTCTGATTTGCTTATGTTTAATGCGTCTTTTTTTGGTACGATTGCTTGGAAAAATCAGCGCCGATGTTTTTGATTTACTCATGTTATGTCAATATGATTGATTCAGGATACATGTTCATGCCCTCAATCCTGTATGACTGACCAGGCATGATGTCGCCTTGGCGCATATAAATACTCAATTGTTTCTCAAATTGAGGGCATCGCCAAAAACCTGTTTTAGGGCAAATCGAGCCTGGCTTGACCGCCGCCCCTGCACCTGTCGAAGAGCCTTCAC
>NZ_SNZE01000018.1:32596-37732 GCF_004363775.1 Hydromonas duriensis | reverse complement strand
CTCATTGTTTCTCAAATTGAGGGCATCGCCAAAAACCTGTTTTAGGGCAAATCGAGCCTGGCTTGACCGCCGCCCCTGCACCTGTCGAAGAGCCTTCACCTACGGGCACCCTAAACTTGAAACTACTGAGCAACTTATCCCATAACGCAACCGCTTCTTCATCGCTGACGCTGCTGCTATCCGCCGAACCTGCGCTATCGCCCTCGACTTTATTAAACAGCTTCACCGTCAGGTTGTTGGGGTTGGCAATTGAGCCTTTAGAACCCACTTGCGACCAAGTGAACTCAAGCGCGCCTGTACCCCTGACGCGCGCCAGCACCTCTTCGCCTTGTTGCCAAGTGTGTAACGGGGCCGCACCAATGCGCAAGAATTCACCTGAGTACTTACTGCCCGACAATGATTTTTGTTTCTGAACACGCTTTAAAATACCCCAGCCATTTTCACCCTCAAGGCTACCAAAATTCTCGCTTTTAACCGAGAAGGTCACATCAGGCAAACTGGGAAATCGCAAGCCAAATTGCACCTCTTCCCGCTGGCTATATGAACTGTCTCTAATGAATCCATGAGATACACAAAACCCAGCTTCGGTTGGCACTTCATTGTCATCACGATAGCGCGTGTTTTTAACCATCACCATCAATTTATTAAACGCATCTTGCTCACTGGTGGGGTCGCCTCTATCGTCTGCCTCTTTAATAAGGCTAGGGTTTTTAAAGAGTTTTAAGAGTTTTTGTCTGTCGGTGAAATTTCTGCCGTATTGGAAAGCATCACTCCCAAAAGGGACTAATAAGGTTACAAATCCAGAGCCCCCTTCCGCCCTACTGTCGCTGGTATAAAAACTATAAAACCAAGAGCCTGCTACGGGGCCTGGCTTGTGACTGAGTAATTGAAAAGTGCGATACTCATCCCGCAACTTTTTGAGGTGCTCCTCTGCGATTTGTTTGGTTTCTTTGGCGCGATTGGCGCGAATGGCATTGGGTTGTAGATTGATGTTGGTGTCACCAAATATCACTTGGGCTTCTTGTGGTACGGTGAGGACGTAACGTCCGAAACAAACATTCTTAGTGTGTTGAAACAATTGTTCAATTTTAGCGGGGGTCATGGTTGTGTTGCCCTGTGCTGTGGATTGGCATGAAGACACCAGCCCAAGCATACCCATGTAGACCAACACTTTCATGAGTGTCTTGTTAGCAATTGCTTCGTGCATATCAACCCTTTCATATCAAACCGCTTCAACTTTTGGAGCCGCTTCAGCCCTCGCTCACCCATTCCCAATACATTTCATCCGTGTTCATGCCCTCAAGCTTATATGACTGGCCAGGCATGATGTCGCCTTGGCGCATATAAATACTCGATTGTTTCTCAAATTGAGGGCATCGCCAAAAACCTGTTTTAGGGCAAATCGAGCCTGGCTTGACCGCCGCCCCTGCACCTGTCGAAGAGCCTTCACCTACGGGCACCCTAAACTTGAAACTACTGAGCAACTTATCCCATAACGCAACCGCTTCCTCATCGCTGACGCTGCTGGTATCCGCCGAACCTGCGCTATCGCCCTCGACTTTATTAAACAGCTTCACCGTCAGGTTGTTGGGGTTGGCAATTGAGCCTTTAGAACCCACTTGCGACCAAGTGAACTCAAGCGCGCCTGTACCCCTGACGCGCGCCAGCACCTCTTCGCCTTGTTGCCAAGTGTGTAATGGAGCCGCACCAATGCGCAAGAATTCACCTGAGTACTTACTGCCCGACAATGATTTTTGTTTCTGAACACGCTTTAAAATACCCCAGCCATTTTCACCCTCAAGGCTACCAAAATTCTCGCTTTTAACCGAGAAGGTCACATCAGGCAAACTGGGAAATCGCAAGCCAAATTGCACCTCTTCCCGCTGGCTATATGAACTGTCTCTAATGAATCCATGAGATACACAAAACCCAGCTTCGGTTGGCACTTCATTGTCATCGCGATAGCGCGTGTTTTTAACCATCAACATTAATTTATTGAACGCATCTTGCTCACTGGTGGGGTCGCCTCTATCGTCTGCTTCTTTAATAAGGCTAGGATTTTTAAAGAGTTGTAAGAGTTTTTGTCTATCGGTGAAATTTCTGCCGTACTGGAAAGCGTCACTCCCAAAAGGGACTAATAAGGTTACAAATCCAGAACCTCCTTTCGCCTCAGCACTACTGGCATAAAAGCTATAAAACCAAGAACCTGCGACTGGACCTGGCTTGTGACTCAACACTTGAAATCCTTGATAACCGTATTCTTCACGTAATTTATTGATATGTTCCTCAGCGATTTTTTTGGTTTCTTTGGCACGACCGATGCGAATGGCATTGGGTTGTAGATTGATGTTGGTATCACCAAATATCACTTGGGCTTCTTGTGGTACGGTGAGGACGTAACGTCCGAAACAAACATTTTTAGTGTGTTGAAACAATTGTTCAATTTTAGCGGGGGTCATGGTTGTATTGTCCTTTGCATTGACTTGAGCGGCGGGTTTGGCTTGACATGACGGCAGTACCGACAGCATGGTCAGTACAAACAGCCAGCGGGTCATGGATGATTTCATTGGGTTGCAGTCCTATCGCGCATAATGGCGTCATTATTACGTTGGATTTTTGACGTACTCGGCTTCGTTGGCGATTTTAACGAGGCTGTACAACGCCGCGCCGAGGGTGTTGCTGAAATCATAACTACAACCGTGGTCATAGTGCTGCTGCACCCATTTGCCTCGGGTGGTCTTGACCGCCGCCGCTGAGAATGAGGGCACCATCTCCTCACCGATGTCTTCGAGAGCAGCGATTTTCAATTTAAAACGCTGTCCATTGTGTTCAACTGTAATTTCATCACCTGATTCGGCATCAGCCACCAACCGCCAATCCCGAGGATTCGGACTGACACCCACAGGCAGCACGCCACCAACCACGTCCCAAGTGACGGAACCATACGCCAACAGTTTGGAGGTGGCATTGGCGCCATAACTGGCAAAACTGTTTTTAGGCGTCACTGTCCACAATTGGTTTAAAACATCTTGCGCTTTCATTATCCTATAGAAAGCCTCCTGAGCACCGAGAAGACCATACTGTCCATTGACCAATGTGCCTTTTTGCTCTGCGGGGTTGACCCACTTGGGGTTGATCAAGCGCCACCATTTGTCCTCAGTTTCAGAATAAATGCTGTCGAATGGGTTAGTGGCGGGCGACTCGGGGAAGGAGCCGATGACCTTACCCGCCAAACGCACTTTAACCCAACCCTCTGTACCGCCGACCGATTCAGCGTAACGCATACCGTACTCAATGTTCGGTAACATTTCAATTGCTGCGGGTGCATTAATCATGATGGCGGTAACGTCTTCCCCTGTGGGGCCAAGCACTTTATTGAGCCCATAGCCACTAATACCCTTGCTACCCGTGCCCGTACGCATCCGCCGATAGGTCATGGCGGCCCCGACAGTGGGCATGACGTTGTGATAAACACCCAAGACCTTATCTTGCAAGTTGCCCATAGCAGGATGCAGTGCCGCCCGCGTGACGTAGCCACCCATGCTGTGCGACAAGATAATGACGTGTTCGCATTTCATGTGCGTGTGTTCGTTATAGTGCGCAATGAGTTTTTCAATTCGCTTGGCGACGTCCATGCCTGATTTTGCATTACTTTGCAACCAGTTGTAGCCCAAACTGTGCACGGGCATGAACACATCCTCTAGTTTTTTCAGTTCGTCTTCTGTGACGGGCCCTTCTGTCGGCCCTTTATGTGAAAACATTGGGTGCCCTGCAAGGGGCTGGTTCCACGTTTGTGGGTCTTTATCCAAAATTTGTAGCATTTCCAATTTTTTATCAAATTCTTCTTTGTTAACAATTGGATCCCACTCATAAGATGAACCATCTCGTGTAAATAATAGACTTGGTTCTTCGCCATTTTTTTTCCAAAGCTTCGTGGCTTTGCCATTCTTCATGCGATTGCTGAGTCTAAATTCAAGCTCTTTTAAAGGGACTTCATAGCCAGCTCCTTTTGCGAAGACCGCTTCACCCCAGCCACGCCAACGGGCTTTTTGCTCGGCTTTTGTTTTTCGCTTGGTGATGTCTGATTTGATTAAATCGTTTTTTAGATAGGGCGGAATGTTGATGTTTTGAATAGCAGATTGTCGCTTGTCGGCTTGACCTGAAGTATCAAATTTCATTAAGTCATCATCAGGGCAGTAGGTATCAATTCTCACTTGGGCTGGGTCAAAGTTGATCTGTCTTTCTTTTGAATTTGAACTCATAATTCGTTGGGCTTGGCCTATTTCAAGCAATCGGCCAGCGCCAATAAAACCTGCCAAAATTTCAAAAATTGAGGCCATCGTACCCCAACCATCTAAAAGTGAATCGGGTTGCCATGCAAATTCTTGCGTGGTATTCAGCGCCTTTTGCTGCTCTTTGCTCAGGCGTAAATTTCCAGCCATAATGCCGTGAACAAATACAACAGGTATCACGTATTTCGGTACGTGTGCTTTTAATTTCTGTGTGTCTGATTCTTTTGTGAGCGCCATTTCTGCCGCCATGGCGCCACCATAGACTTGAGTCAACTCAATTTCTTTTAAACCATCATCAGTACTCATTTTACCTGCCCTTATCTTTTGAAAACCTCTGTTTTTGTCCCATCAATCAAACACATGGACTGTATTATGTTTTGGTCTTTTTTAAAATAACCTGAACGACTTCAGGGAAGTCGGATTTTTGGATTTTAGATGTACCATTGCCCGCAGTTTGACCTTTAATTTTGCCCGTATCTCTATTCATCACAAAATCAAGGTTTTTCGCTGACTTGCCGCTAAAGTGCTTAATAAAGAGCTCTTGATCAAATTTAGTTTTTGGTAAATTATTGAAATGTTCGGCCAAACTTTTAGGCCCCGTAAAGTTCTTACTGGCAGAATAAACCGTAAAACCTGCTAACGTTCCATGCTCAACACCCGAATCATTGATTTTGAGATAGGATTCTTGAGCAGTTAAAAACACTTCTTTTTCAGCAATTATGTGAATGGAGTCTTTAGCAGAGATGAGTTTCAACACTTTATCGGCGATGATATCGATGTCATTGGACTGAGCTTGAATCTCGACTTTTCCTGCTGCTGCAAACAGCTTGATGCCGGAGGCTTG
>NZ_SNZE01000018.1:0-32497 GCF_004363775.1 Hydromonas duriensis | reverse complement strand
TTTCAACACTTTATCGGCGATGATATCGATGTCATTGGACTGAGCTTGAATCTCGACTTTTCCTGCTGCTGCAAACAGCTTGATGCCGGAGGCTTGAGCAAACAAGCGAATGCCATTCATGGCACTGGCAAGCAAACGTTGACCAATGCTCATGCTGACATGTTTGCCTGTTGTCAACGCTAGGTGTTCTCCGCTGTATACGTGTGTACTTTCAGGGGTGACGGTCTCTAACCCTGCCACTGAATGCACGACTAAGTGAGGCGAGGCCAACTCAGGGAATGGTTCTTTGCTGGCGGGTGGTTTGATGTCGTCATTTTGCTGTTTAACCACGTCCTCAAGTGCCTGTGCATCTGCGCTTGTGTCAAACGCCTGATGCTCTGCCGCCGCTTCACCCGTTGCTTTGACTTGGCTGTGCGCCTTTTTAAGCGCGCTGGCCGCTTCATCCAAATCCGTGATGTGACTTTCTGCCGCAGCACGACCTTGTGTGGTAATGAGCATACCTTTATTGGCACGCAACGCCATTTTGCCATCGGTGCGCAATTCGGCACCCTCGCCCCGTTTGTCTTTTAGGCCTTCATTGTCATCAATCCGCGTCACTTGCCCAAGACTGAGCATGCTGTGGTCGGCATCGGATTTTATCTGCAATTGGATGGCATCGGCTGAGTCATCTAAAATCAGGTGATTGCTTCTTCCGCTGGCTTGATTGCCTGGCTTGAGTTCGCGGCTGCGATAGCCACTGAGTGCTTGGTTCTTGGGCAGTTGCCATGAGGGCTTGTTCATGCCGTTGTGTACGCGCCCCGTGCATATCGGTAAATCCGGATCGCCTCCAATGTAGCTGATTAAAATCTCATCGTTGATTCGGGGCAGGTGCATGCTGCCTTGTTGGTTGCCGGCGGCACTGTTCACTACGCGAACCCAGCACGATGAATATTGGTTTTTTGGATCTTCTCTATGCCACGGGAAAGCTATTTTGATACGACCTTGTTCGTCCGTCCAAATTGAATTGTTGCCGCCATCACCCACTACCTTGGCAATTTCAACGCCGTACACGCGTGGTTTTACAATTGTTCTCGGTGGGCGCACGGGTACGTTCGTCGGTTGCAATTCCACCGTGTTTTGAACCAACCATTTTTGCGCTTCGTAACTGTCTCGTTGGGTTTCTGAGGCAATCTCTTCAATCAACAGCTTGCTTTCTACCACAACGTAGTCCATATTGACTTTGGCCATTGGGTGGTCTGTGAGCGTGAAGCAGGAGCCTACTTCAACACCACGAATATTGCCTTGAGCCGTTGCTCTATCGCCAAATTGCTGTATACTTTGCAAGTGGTGTAGCGTGAACAGTTGACCTTCTGCAACAGGGTCGGTTTGTGTCTTTTGTCGGCCTGCTAAAGGTTGAACTGTGTTGGCAAACGCATCGCTGTGAAAGTGGTATTGTTCGAAGTTGCCATGGTTGACCATATCACCACCTGCATTGCGTTGCGGGTCTTGCCGTATCACTTCATTGGTCGCATTCGGCTGCATGTAGTCATGGTCGCGGTAGCTCACCGCTCCCGTTGTCAAGCTTCGGGCGGGGCTGAAGCTGTGCCAGTGCTCTTCGTTAATCGCATGAGGGTCTGCATGGTAGCGTATGGTTCTAAATGCTGGACTTGAAACAGGCTTAAAGGCGTTATTCCCATCACTCAGAATCAACTTGGCGGCACCGTTTTTGTGCTCGTAATGTAGATTAATCCCGTATTCTTGGCACAAGCGTTTTACAAATGTGGCCGCATCCTCCCCCATCCGAACACAATAGTCGCGCTCTGGATATGAGTTGTTTGTTCTATTCTCGAACATATAAGGAAATGTGCTGTTGAGCGTGTCAACAATCGTATCTATCGGGGTCTTGTCTTGGTGTATGGCGTAATCTGTGTTGAGCTTGCCAAGAGAAAGCCAGTCTATCAGCTTAATTTCGAATATTAAACTGCGCTCCGCTACCCTTTTAAACTGGGCACTGGAAATAATACCCGTAATTTCTCTCACCCCACTAATGCCTGAGACACGTGAGTCATCCAATGCAATATGGACAGTGGCTTGTTTGCCTAGAAAACTCGACAAGTCAAACGATTGTAATAATACTTGGGTAGGTATGACAGACAGCTCGCTTGGGGTCTTGAGCAGAAGGGTGTAACTAAACAATTCATCCGGACCGTTAAGTGTTTCTTTTCCTTCTATCTTGATGACGTCTAAGCTGTGGACGCCTTCTATGATGCTCGGTATCGCGGCACTGGTAATCGCAAGATTACGATGACGCCCAAATAGGTCTAGCGGGTTCATTAATGAATTACTCCCTTGTTGTTTTATTGTAAAGTTCGTCTAATCCTCTCTTCACTTTAACATGCTATACAATACCGCGCAAGCTCATAACAGCTATTTTATTATCAATACTCAGTGGTACTTTTAAACACTATTATTTATTTTTTTAACCAGCCATCACTTTGTACGAGACTTGTTTTCTTCCCTCCAACGTAGAAAATCAACTTTGGCATTTTGTTTTAAATAGTCATCAACCGAAACACCTTCAGGTACGGGAATAACAGTGCATTGACCCAACGTAGGAGTATTTTCTTCACCCATACTATCTGAGCACACTCCCAAATCCCTGCACTTAGCACCTTCATATTCGCTCATCATATCATCGCTGATAGCTTTACCGTCTGCGGTTGCATAGCCAAAACGTTCTTCAAATGTGCCTTTATTGGTGTTTAATGTCGTGCGCAGTTCGCCTCGATACATCAAAAACTGCTCAATTGGTTTACTTAAGTGACGCATGTTGGCGGGTAAACCGATGCTCTTTTCAAGCTCTTGGGCCGTTTCATTAATGACACTTTCAGGAAACAATGGCGATGTAGAAGCTAAAAAATAGCTTTTATCAAAAATATCTTGTGCATAAAATTCAGAAGTAGTCCGTGCAAAATCAATTTGAGTATCACTTGATGCGGTTAGCTTCCATTTAGTATCGCTGTTCTGCTCAGGATGTGCAAAAGCATCTAATCTTCGACCGAAATCAGGCTTTTCTAATACAGTTTTTGCTTGTGTATCAACAACAAATTGCTTATCGCAAAAGAAAGCGGCCTTCTCAACTAAACATTTTTGACGAAAATCATCTTTAGCTTCTTTATCGTTAATTTGACAACCATAAAGCGTAGGAGCTGCAAAAACAGTCTGAGACACTGCAAATACACTACAAAATAAAAAATGCTTGATAACAAAAAAGCTCTGTTTTGTTGTGCTTTTAATCGCCATAGATAATCTCGTTTCTTAAGTGGTTTCAGGATTAATATTTATTGGCTTCCAAAGCCTCGACCTTCCAAGCCTTATAAGGCAAGGCCACACTGCGAACACCATCAACAAGCGTCAGCGACACGGATTTGAGATCATCACTCATTTGCACCGATAATCGAGCTGGATTTTGCACGTATTTAAAGAATTCAGTAAACACCTTGGCCGTGCTGGGGCCATCTAACTTTAAAGCCCCTTTCATGCGTTGCCCCGAAGCATCCTTGAAATACAAGTCCAATTCAAACGGTGCGGGTCGATCCGACAGCATGGCATCTTTCATCAAATCCTCTGACCAAATCATGAATCGTTCGGTATTTAAATATTCAATGAAATACTCCTCCAGTTTATAATTGCCCGCAAAAGCAATATGCCAAGGGTAGCGTTGGCGATACACCTTATCCCACAGACCGAATGGGATTTGCTTGTTATTGATTTGCGCTAAAACAACTGGGTCTTTAGTTGCTATCTGGATTTCTCTTTTAATCCAATCTTGGCGCACATCGGCTTCTTTTTCAGAAACGTTTTGAAACACATGCCACGGCATGTCGATTTTTTTAGCTTGGTAGTACGCCAGCTCTCGAGCTTCTTCACTTATGAGTTTTAGCACAACGCCCCCGCCAGGGGCGAGCATAATGCCAATACTTCCAAAGTTAGAACGGTCTTTCAGCTTTTCACCGTCTCTCGTGATGGGGAATCTAAGGCGATAACCCTCTTCAGCCAAAGCTTTCATTTTATCAACAGGCAGCTTGGCATCCAGTTCATAAAATTGGTTTTCTGCGACGGATAACCAACGCAGGTGTAAACGTTCGGGATACCCATCCACATGCCCCCCCGCGACACCGTCGCAGGAATCCCACGCAAACGAGGTCGAACCAATGAAGCCACCACCACTGCCATCGGCATGGACATAACCGTTCCAACCATCGACTAAAATTGCCTCATAGCCACGAGGCGCAGAAATACAAGTTTCAAAAGCACCAGTTTTATTTTTCAACATATTTGTTCCTATGGATTGACAGCCCGAGCAGCCGAGTAAAAAAATGGATATGACAAGATAAGACAACCACTTAAGCCACTGTGACATCTGATGCTCCCGTGTTTGCTTTTGCCTCGTAAATTGTTCGCCACTCAACACCATTTGGATCAAGTTGAACATCCATCATGCCACCATCACCCGACCAATGAAGGTAATTGTTGTACAACCAACGGCTTTTTTCTCGTTCATCTATTTTGAGCTCTGCAATCAAACCTTTCTTTTGCGCCACACATTGGTCATCTAAGTCAAAAGCCTTTTTTTTCAACTCATCGTAAATGCCTGTTAAAGGTGCTGAAATTCGACTTTCTGGGTTGTTCGGAAATTTTTCGAAAAAATCCGCATGGTATTTTTTAGCAAAGTCGAGCATGATATTACAAGGCACGCGCGGGTATCCCGTCTCTAATTGGAATCGATAGCCTTTTAAAGCTTGATATCTGTGTTTACCAGAGTCTTGCGTGATTAAATACAAAGCCTCCTTCTTCGTGCCACGTCCCGAATCGTTTTTTTCTACTTCGGGTGAGTCACTTGTCAGCTCGGTAAATGACTTAAAGTAGCCAAAATCGACCATTCTTTCAGCCATTTTCCTGACGTCAACATTATTTTTAGCACCCAGTTGACTCAACAAACGGGTAATTGCGTTATCAAAAATCCACCAGCCTGCTTTATCGGTCTTGCCTTCACTATTGTAACCAAACTTTGCATCTGTAGTGGCATAGCGACCATATTCATCAGCGGTGCGATGTGCGCTGACATAAGTCAACTCTTCATTGCGACCGACAACGACTACGTTGTCACCCAGTTTTTTTTCAAGCACGCCCAATCCGCCACCAATGTCGGTATGACAACCAGGCAACGAGAGTTCCAAACCATAGCCTTTACTCACTGCACTTTGTATGTTGTATAAAGAAAAATACGTGCGGGCTTCATTTCTTGCTGTGAGGTGCACCACTTTAAAGGCGATCGGCTGATCATTTTTATCTTTGACCGCATTGTCGGTTTCGACTTTCTGTTCATAGCTTTTCGTATCATTACCATGGCTGACGCCGACAGAGCTGACGGTGTCAAATATACCCAAAAAACCGAGTTGAATCTTGGTTTTGGTCAACGGGTCATCAAACTTAATGCGTTCAGGTTCACTCCTCGCCACATTCGAAAACCAGCGCGCGCAGGCGGCACCGCGGCTAAAGCCATAGACATTGAGCTTAACCACATCAAATTTTGCTGATGTTAACTTTTTCTTCTTTAATTCTTCATTGATGAGTAAAAAAGCCCGCTCGAGTTTAGCGCGCTGTCCCATGGTCGGACCATAGCCCGTTGCAGCCGATAAGTTGCTGTCTTTCTCTCCATTGAACGTACCCGTGCCTTCCACGTACACGGCAATGTTTTTATCATCACCTTCTGGCTTTTTATAGCCTTTGTATAGCCACTCAACGCCCGTGGCCTCACGGTGGTAGCTCGTGCCGCCATCGACCTTAACTTTTGTGTCATAGTCCTTAGACTCGAGACGATACAAGTTGTTGTTGAACATATTGTTCCATGTGCCGTCAAAAAACACATTAATCGTAAAGTAATCAATCTCTACATCAACATGAGAACCTTCAACCGTATTGGTTGGGTCTTGTTTATTTGGACTAAGGTCTCGCGGCGGTGGGGCAGATGATGGGGTATGGGATGCTGGTATCATTTTATGTCCTTTCTTTAATCTTCACGGTCGTCGGCCGTTATCTTAAGGGCATCAACGCGCCCACCAGTATGTATTCGTTGTGTTTCACCTTTTTCGTTGGTGTGGCCATAATACGTTTTACCCGAAGATGTTGAAATTTTATATGCGAAGCCTGCAACAGGTTTACCCATTTTGTCTTTAACAACATACATTTCATCATTAAATAAATTCGTTGGGAATTTATACGGCAAGCTCCTTGGCCCTGAAAATGATTTGGAGGCCGAATATACTGTAAACGCTGAGTTGGTACCGTATTCAAACCCACCCCCATTGATCTTGAGGTAAGACCCGCCTGCGGTCAAGAGGATTTCTTTAGAGGCTGCTATTTGTATCGAGTCTTTTGCAGAAATAACTTTCAACACTTTATCGGCGATGATATCGATGTCATTGGACTGAGCTTGAATCTCGACTTTTCCTGCTGCTGCAAACAGCTTGATGCCGGAGGCTTGAGCAAACAAGCGAATGCCATTCATGGCACTGGCGAGCAAACGTTGACCAATGCTCATGCTGACATGTTTGCCTGTTGTCAACGCTAGGTGTTCTCCGCTGTATACGTGTGTACTTTCAGGGGTGACGGTCTCTAACCCTGCCACTGAATGCACGACTAAGTGAGGCGAGGCCAACTCAGGGAATGGTTCTTTGCTGGCGGGTGGTTTGATGTCGTCATTTTGCTGTTTAACCACGTCCTCAAGTGCCTGTGCATCTGCGCTTGTGTCAAACGCCTGATGCTCTGCCGCCGCTTCACCCGTTGCTTTGACTTGGCTGTGCGCCTTTTTAAGCGCGCTGGCCGCTTCATCCAAATCCGTGATGTGACTTTCTGCCGCAGCACGACCTTGTGTGGTAATGAGCATACCTTTATTGGCACGCAACGCCATTTTGCCATCGGTGCGCAATTCGGCACCCTCGCCCCGTTTGTCTTTTAGGCCTTCATTGTCATCAATCCGCGTCACTTGCCCAAGACTGAGCATGCTGTGGTCGGCATCGGATTTTATCTGCAATTGGATGGCATCGGCTGAGTCATCTAAAATCAGGTGATTGCTTCTTCCGCTGGCTTGATTGCCTGGCTTGAGTTCGCGGCTGCGATAGCCACTGAGTGCTTGGTTCTTGGGCAGTTGCCATGAGGGCTTGTTCATGCCGTTGTGTACGCGCCCCGTGCATATCGGTAAATCCGGATCGCCTCCAATGTAGCTGATTAAAATCTCATCGTTGATTCGGGGCAGGTGCATGCTGCCTTGTTGGTTGCCGGCGGCACTGTTCACTACGCGAACCCAGCACGATGAATATTGGTTTTTTGGATCTTCTCTATGCCACGGGAAAGCTATTTTGATACGACCTTGTTCGTCCGTCCAAATTGAATTGTTGCCGCCATCACCCACTACCTTGGCAATTTCAACGCCGTACACGCGTGGTTTTACAATTGTTCTCGGTGGGCGCACGGGTACGTTCGTCGGTTGCAATTCCACCGTGTTTTGAACCAACCATTTTTGCGCTTCGTAACTGTCTCGTTGGGTTTCTGAGGCAATCTCTTCAATCAACAGCTTGCTTTCTACCACAACGTAGTCCATATTGACTTTGGCCATTGGGTGGTCTGTGAGCGTGAAGCAGGAGCCTACTTCAACACCACGAATATTGCCTTGAGCCGTTGCTCTATCGCCAAATTGCTGTATACTTTGCAAGTGGTGTAGCGTGAACAGTTGACCTTCTGCAACAGGGTCGGTTTGTGTCTTTTGTCGGCCTGCTAAAGGTTGAACTGTGTTGGCAAACGCATCGCTGTGAAAGTGGTATTGTTCGAAGTTGCCATGGTTGACCATATCACCACCTGCATTGCGTTGCGGGTCTTGCCGTATCACTTCATTGGTCGCATTCGGCTGCATGTAGTCATGGTCGCGGTAGCTCACCGCTCCCGTTGTCAAGCTTCGGGCGGGGCTGAAGCTGTGCCAGTGCTCTTCGTTAATCGCATGAGGGTCTGCATGGTAGCGTATGGTTCTAAATGCTGGACTTGAAACAGGCTTAAAGGCGTTATTCCCATCACTCAGAATCAACTTGGCGGCACCGTTTTTGTGCTCGTAATGTAGATTAATCCCGTATTCTTGGCACAAGCGTTTTACAAATGTGGCCGCATCCTCCCCCATCCGAACACAATAGTCGCGCTCTGGATATGAGTTGTTTGTTCTATTCTCGAACATATAAGGAAATGTGCTGTTGAGCGTGTCAACAATCGTATCTATCGGGGTCTTGTCTTGGTGTATGGCGTAATCTGTGTTGAGCTTGCCAAGAGAAAGCCAGTCTATCAGCTTAATTTCGAATATTAAACTGCGCTCCGCTACCCTTTTAAACTGGGCACTGGAAATAATACCCGTAATTTCTCTCACCCCACTAATGCCTGAGACACGTGAGTCATCCAATGCAATATGGACAGTGGCTTGTTTGCCTAGAAAACTCGACAAGTCAAACGATTGTAATAATACTTGGGTAGGTATGACAGACAGCTCGCTTGGGGTCTTGAGCAGAAGGGTGTAACTAAACAATTCATCCGGACCGTTAAGTGTTTCTTTTCCTTCTATCTTGATGACGTCTAAGCTGTGGACGCCTTCTATGATGCTCGGTATCGCGGCACTGGTAATCGCAAGATTACGATGACGCCCAAATAGGTCTAGCGGGTTCATTAATGAATTACTCCCTTGTTGTTTTATTGTAAAGTTCGTCTAATCCTCTCTTCACTTTAACATGCTATACAATACCGCGCAAGCTCTTGATGCGCATTATTTTTGAAAGTCTCCCTTTAACAAGAACAATATATTGAATTACTCAATTTTAAACGTTGAACAACCCGTAACAATTGTTGCGCCGCAGGCGGTTTTAGAGCCAACATGAGCCAAGGGTTGGCCTTCATCCAGTGAATCTGTTACAAGGCTACTTATTATTGGATTTTGTCCATGCTCAGGGCAATCTAAAATGTCTCCAATTCGCGCCACATGCACTCCATCGACATCAAATGTAGGGGAAGCGGTGATAATCGTGCCGCCATGATCAGATGTGTCGCCTAAGCGTGAGACGGGGTATGCCATGTTTAAACTCCTGTTTTGTTGGGTAAACTCGTTATAAATGTACATGCGTTCAAAATACAATGCAACTTAAAAGCATGTTTCACGGGTCGCTCTAGGCGTTAATTCTAGGTTTAGATGTGACATTCTCCATTCATGCTCAAGGCAAAGGCGGCAAACCCAGTTCCTTAAGAAACTCATTGTGTGCATCTTTGGCCTTAATCACGTCTGCTTCCAAAGCCATTAGTTGACGATTAACGGCTCCTAAATCAATCGCTTCCTCCGCGACCGCCGTGCTGATGTAGCGTGAGATATTCAAATTAAAATCATTTTTCTCAATCTCCTCCATCGACACCCTGCGCGAGTAGCGTTCTTTTTCGGTACGGAATTGATACGTTGAAATGATGGTGTCAATGTGCTCTGGCGCGAGGCGATTTTGGCGTTTACCTTTTTCAAAGTGCTCGCTGGCGTTGATAAACAACACATCATCGAATTTTTTACACTTCTTCAGCACCAAAATACACACGGGAATCCCTGTCGAGAAAAACAGATTCGCAGGTAAGCCAATCACCGTGTCAATATTGCCATCCTTAAGCAACTTAGTGCGAATGCGCTCCTCAGCACCGCCACGGAATAAAACCCCGTGCGGCAAAATAATCGCCATCGTCCCTTCTTCACTCAAGAAATGAAAACCATGCAACAAAAAGGCAAAGTCAGCCGCAGACTTTGGCGCAAGCCCGTAACTCTTAAACCGAAAATCCTCACCGAGTGCTTCGGATGGTTCCCAACGATAACTAAACGGCGGATTCGCCACCACGGCATCACACTGCAATTTTTTCGCGGGATTCATTTCGCTCAAAATATCCCAATCATTCTTGAGCGAATCGCCGTGGTGAATTTCAAATTCGGTGTCTTTCACCCCATGCAACAGCATATTCATGCGCGCCAAGTTATACGTGGTGATATTCGACTCTTGTCCATAAATTTTACCCACACCATGCGCGCCCAATTGCTTACGCACATTAAGCAACAACGAACCCGAACCACAAGCAAAGTCGAGCACCTTATCGAGTTTTTTCTTTTTGCCCATTGAAGGGTCTTGGCTGTCGAGCGTGACAATGCCCGACAAAATATCAGACATCTGTTGCGGTGTATAAAACTCGCCCGCCTTCTTACCCGAACCCGCCGCAAACTGCCCAATCAAATACTCATACGCATCACCCAAAATATCGCTATTGGTCGAAAAGCCTGCAATGCCCTCCGCGATTTTACTGATGATGATGTACAACTTGGCATTGCGCTCCTCGTACTTTTTACCCAGCTTCTCAGAATTCAAATTAATTTCAGAGAATAGTCCTTGAAACGCCCTATCGAATGATTGCGTTTCAATGTATTTGAACCCACTTTCCAGCGTGTGCAACAACTCGCCATCTTGCACCCGCGCCATCTCCGCGATGCTGCTCCACAGATGCGCAGGCTCAATCACATAATGCACCTTGCGGCGCATTTGTTTCTCAAACTCAGCCACATCATCCGCATTCGCCGCATACCACGCCGCCAAGGGCGCGCGTCGGTCGTCTTCATTTAAAACTGGATAGTCTGAACCCAGCTCCTTTTGAGCCGCTGATTCGTAATTGTCCGACAAATAACGCAAGAACAAAAACGACAGCATGTAATCACGGAAATCATCGGCGTTCATCGAGCCGCGTAAATCATCGGCAATCGCCCACAGGGTATTACCCAATTGGTTAAGTTGTGATTCGGTCATAGTTAACTCGCGTGAAATACAAATTGATATTTGGTTTTGAGCTTTTCAAATATGTCGTGGAAAAAATTTTGATCAGCAGGATTCATCATTTCTGTTTGGCTATAATATGCATCTTTATGCGAATGCGTATGTACAACATTTACCGCCTTGTCAACATCATCAACACCAATTAATTCCAATGTGTGCCCGATTCTTCCTGTACCCAAAAAAGAAGCTACATTTTCAAGAAGCTGCCTTAATAAAGCAAAATGATACGTATAAAGTTGAGTGTTTTTAGCCTCTTCTAGCACTTGTAACAAATGTAAATGATAGAGAAATACATTTTTTTTGGGAGTCTCAAGACTTAACTCTTCACCTATTCTCTTTAATATTCGAAGCCCAGTTAAGTGTTTATAGCGATCAGATTTTTCGCCTTTGGTAAGGCGTGTGACCAAAATAGAAAACAGACCAATATGATGCGTTGTAATGATGATTTTCTTTTTCAAGTAATGATTTTCAATTTGTTTGAATAATGTATCAGCAGTTATGAAAATATTGTGTTCATCAAGACTTGATACTGGATCATCAATAAAAATATGTGCATTTTGCACATCTGCCCAGCCATCAACTTCCAAAAGCCCTAGAAAAAAACACCAAACAAAAATGCGTTCTTCACCGCGTGAAATTTTAATGGGGATGTCGTCCGCGCCTTCTACAAAAAAAGTGACTGACTCAATACCTTTCTCAACATCATTATAAAGGTTAAGTCTGTAGCGATATTGAGGGTTATAAGCCGAAAGCTTATCCAAAATCAAATCCTCATTTTCAGACAAAAAACTGTGAAATTTATTCAAGCTGCTTGGCAATATTTTTAGACGAATGTTGTCCCCGCCATTATTTTCATCATTGTCCCAAACAAACAAATCCTCACTATAAGCATTGTAGTAGACACCAGTATGACTCCCATTATTGGAATCTTTAGTTTCATTTTTGTATGCGACAGACAACTGGGTTTTTCCTGTGCCATTAAACGCAAAAACAAGGATTATGGATTCGCTCATCTGAGTTAACTGCTGAGATATTTCTTGTAAGTTCATATGTTCACCTCATCGTTATTCGGAAAAAACCCCTGCATCAAGCCTTTTTTATGCAACTTCAATACCTCAATTTTTTGGACTTGCGCTGAATAATCAATGGTCATGCCGTGCTTGACACGGCATCTTCTTGCAAGGAGATTGCGGGGCAAGCCCGCAATGACACGCTCAATTACGTTCACGAGCGCAGGTTCAAAACTTTTGTATGGATACTGGACTCGCCACCCGCCTGATTTGAATGGCTCTACTTTCATAAAGTCACCTCATCATTAGGAAACAAACCCTGCATCAAGCCTTTTTTATGCAACTTCAACGCCTCAATCTTTTGGACTTGCGCTGTAATCAGGTCGTCAAGGCTGGATAGGCAATCGGCGATTTTTTGTTGTTCCGCAATACTTGGAAGAGTTAATTTAATCATTTTAATCAGTCCAGCACTAAGGTTTTCTTGACCGCCTTCGTTACTCAATTTGCGAATTTCATCATAGCGAGATGCTAAATTTTGAAACACAAAACCAACATCAACCTCTTTGTTAAGCATAATCGCCGCACATGCTTGGTTAGTCGTGGCTTCAATGCCTAACAGAGCGACTTTTCCGCGCGTTTTACCCTGCCCATACATAGCCATAAGTAAAGTGTTCTTCGGAAACAGTCTTGCTGATGAGTTGCTTAACCCTTCGACCGTAATAAACTCTTCCGCATTGTCGATGGTGTTGAAGTCAATCAACGAAGTTGTCACCCAAGGAATTGAACCATTCCAAAAATCAGGCTCTGCACGATTTGGAGTGCCTCCTGATGTTATTTGAGCAATATCCTTTAATGTATACGCATCCCACGTCCCATGAAACTCAGGAAACCTTAATTCAGGTACAGTTTTGCCCTCGGCTGGAAATAACTTTTGCATCAAGCCTTTTTTATGCAACTTCAATGCCTCAATTTTTTGGGTTTGCGCTGTAATTAGTTCGTCAAGGCTGGAGAGACAATCAGCGATTTTTTGTTGCTCGTTAAGACTAGGTAGAGCTATAGCCATTTTTTGAAACATCGGCAAACGCAAGGACTTAACTGTCGAGCCAACCGCTTGTTTTAAAAAATATGCTCTAAATTGATAAATGTAATAAAACAAATAGAGTCCGAAACTTAACTGAAAATCCATAATTGCATACGTTCTCTGGTGCAAGTCAAACTTACCACAAAAATATTTCGGAATAAACTCCTGACCTTCACCAGCAACAATAACCGCTTCCCCATCAAATAAATAGATATCACTGGTTCTAATTTCTTGAGAACGGTCGAAAAAAGTATATGCTCCACTAGCGGAGGTAGAATCCTCACGGTTTGATGAGCCTGTGGAAATTTTTGAGATTTCACCTAAGAATTTCACCTCCCACTCCCCCGCATCCCGAAACTCAGGAAACCGAAGTCTAGGTGTCAACTTTGTGTTCATGTTTTTACTCATACGCTTTTAATCCCGAAATCTCGCGCCCTTGTGCCAGCCTGTTCAGCACGGGGATAAGGTCGTCCATGAGCGCGAGTTCTTTAATGCGGCGGTCTTTCCAGCCCAAATCCAAAGGTTCAAGCAGGTCGGTGAGTTGTTCGCCATCGAATATCATGCGGTTCATGATGCCATCAACAAATGCTTGTAATGATGTCGCTTGTAAACCGTATGCGTTGGCGATGGTGGCGAGTTCTTGCGCGAATTTGTTGGCTTTAAATGCAAGGTAGCCGTCTCGAATGGCTTGCTCGCTGAGTACTTCGCCGACCGTTAAACTGTCGATGTAGGCGATGATGTCGTCTCGCTCGTTCATTAGGTTGGCGCTGGAGCTGATGAGTTCGACCAGTTGCGTGCGGCTCATTTTGTGTTTGCCGCTGGCCTGGGTAGATTTGGCTATCAAGCCCATGATGTAGTCGTAGTCAATCACGGCGGAGGCGAAGAGCACGAGTTCAAAGTCCAGTTGTTGAATGGCTGGGTCTATGGTCGGATCTTGTTTGTCTTGCAGTGTTTTTAAGCGTTCGGCGGTTTCGAGGTATTGTCCTTTAAATGCCCTTAAGGTGTCTTCGGGCATGATGGTGTTGACATCGGCCTTGTGCACGTCGGTGAGGTCGGTATATTGGTCAAGCTGTGTTTTTAGGCGTTGTATTTCTTTGAATTTGGTGACAAATTCTGCTCGGGCGGTGTCGCCTTTTATGTTGACCACTTGTTCAGGGGTGCAGTTTAGCCCTTGAACTTGCATAAAGGTTTCTAATTGGTTGACGGCTTCTTTGAGCTTATCAATGACTTCAGGGGCGGGTTCAACCAACCATATTTCACGTGCGCGGTCTTTGTTTGAGCCTGAGAAACATTTAATCGCTTCGTTGACCGCTTCTTCTTGACCGCGAAAGTCGAGTACGTTGCCCCAAGGTTTGGTGTCGTTGAGGACGCGGTTGGTGCGTGAAAACGCTTGAATGAGTCCGTGATATTTAAGATTTTTGTCGACGTATAGGGTGTTGAGGTATTTGGAGTCAAAACCTGTGAGCAACATATCAACGACAATCACAAGGTCGATTTTGTTGTGATGGGCGTAGTCTTGGTTGCTGTATTTGTGGTCTTTGATGCGTTGTTGTACGTCTTGATAGTACAAGTCAAATTCGTTGATGGTGTGATTGGTGCGATATTGCGCGTTGTAGTCGGCAATGATGCGGATGAGCGCTTTTTTCTTTTGGTCGGGGTCGACTGAGTTGTCTTGCTTTTCTTGCGGCAGGTCTTCTTGAATTTGTTGTACGTCTTTGTTGCCCTCGGCTGGGGGCGAAAACACGCAGGCGATGTTCAGTGGTTTGAAGCTGTCGTCTTCAGCTTGTTTTTGTGCTTGTATGGCTTTGAATTTGTCAAAATATTCTATCGCACTGTTGATGGAGCTTGTGGCTAAAACCGCGTTAAATCGACGATGATTGGTCGCAGAATCGTGCTTGTTTAGTATTTCACGAATCACCACTTCAGGCGGCGGAGTCTCGCCCTTTTTAGGCTGTTTGTCTTCGCCTTTGTTTTTCCCGAAGTAGTCAATATGAAAACTCAAGACATTTCTATCATCAATGGCGTTGGTGATGGTGTAGGCGTGAAGCTCATTCTCGAATATATCTTTGGTGGTTTTATAGGTGCCAACCGTGCCGTCAATTTGTTTGAAGGTGGCGTTTTCTTCAAAAATCGGCGTACCTGTGAAGCCGAATAGTTGCGCATTTGGAAAAAAGTCTTTGATGGCTTTGTGGTTTTCGCCAAACTGCGAGCGGTGACATTCATCAAAAATAAAGACGATGCGCTTGTTGCGCAGAGGCTCTAGGCGCTCTTTGTAAGTGATTTGACCTTTGTCTTTGTGTTGTTTATTGCGTTTGCTGTTCTCGTCTAATGCCAGCCCTAATTTTTGAATGGTCGTGACGATGACTTTATCGGCGTAGTCTTCGGATAGCATCCGCCGCACCAGTGTCTCGGTGTTGGTGTTTTCTTCGACGCAGCCTTCTTGGAATTTGTTAAATTCTTCACGGGTTTGGCGGTCGAGGTCTTTTCTGTCAACGACAAATAGACATTTTTCAACTTCTGGGTTGTCTTTGAGCAGGGTCGAGGCTTTGAAGGAGGTGAGGGTTTTGCCGCTGCCAGTGGTGTGCCAAATATAGCCATTGCCTCGGTTTTGGTGTATACAGTCAACTATTGCTTGCACAGCATAGATTTGATAGGGGCGCATAATCAGCAGTTTTTGTTCACTGGCGACTAAAACCATGTAGCGGCTTATCATTTTCCCCAAGGTGCATTTGGCTAAAAACTTATCGGCGAAGTCGTGCAAGTGCGCGATTTTTTTGTTGTCTTCGTCTGCCAACTGGTAGATGGGTAAGAATCGCTCGTCGGCATTAAAACTGAAATGCTGATTGTGGTTATTAGCGAAATAAAGGGTATTGCTTTCATTACTGACAATGAATAGCTGCATGAAACAAAGCAAGGTGTTGGTATAGCCGTTGCCTGGATCATTTTTGTAATTGACAATCTGTTCCATCGCGCGCCGTGTGACAATTTGATGGGTTTTAAGCTCAATTTGTACCACAGGAACGCCATTGATGAGCAAGATGACATCGTAGCGGTGATGGCTGTTGTCTGTGTTGATTTTTAACTGGTTGATGACTTCAAATTCGTTTTTACACCAGTCGTTGATGTTGACCAGCATGTATTGCAGCGGTGTGCCATCTTCTCGCATGAATGTATTACGCTCGCGGAGTGTCTTGGCGGCTGTGAATACGTCGGCGTTGACAATTTCATCACGCAGCCGAGCAAATTCGGCATCGGTTAGATTGACTTTGTTCAGCGCTTCAAATTTTGCACGAAAGTTACGTTCGAGGGTATCTCGGTCTCGAATGTCTGGGCGATAGTGATATTTTAACTCTTTGAGCTTTTCAATCAAGGCGGCTTCGATTTGTAGTTCTTTCATTGGCAAACGGCACTTTTCAGGTTGAGTTGATTGCTTTTAATCGTTGTGCATTATACCGATTGAACATGAAATTTTGCGTAGACTTTAGCAATATACCTGTGCAATTGTTACCCCATCCCAATACCACCAGAAGCAACCCAAGCAATTTTGTCATGTGAGACCCTTTGCGACAGACTTTTATGCACCAAGTAAGGGGCTTGGGCTGCACTGGCGTCTTGACTGACCAAGGTTCTGTGTTGACTTGATGCGGGTGTGGCTTTGACAGTGGGAATCGCTATGGCTTGTGTCGCAACGACTGGGGTTTGAATCTTGATTGCGGCTACAGGTTGCAGCAGGGGCGTGTGTAAACTGCTGCTGATTTTAGCGATTGGATAGCGGGTCGGTTGCAACCGGGTTTGTGCTTTAGGTAGTGCGTGTGATGCGTTCATTGCTGCTAAGACCTCTTGCCGACCAGCCATAACCTTGGCGTAATACTGTCGGTTCTCCACGCCATTTAGCTGGCCTGCTTGACCTTTCCAACCGCCGTTATAGCCTCTGAACATGGCTTCATCCGACACCTTCCCCTGCGAACGTCGACCATTCTTATAGCGGAAGGTGTTTAAACTCATCTCTTGCATTTTGAGGGCATCTTCAAAATTCGCAGGATTGAATGCCCTCTTGGCATTTTGCTCATGACCCGCTTGAACCGCTGGCATGATTTGTGCCCAGCCTCTGGCACCACTGCGACTCACTGCTTTAGGGTCTAGTTTACTTTCTTGATACATTTGACCTGCGACTGTGCCTTTTAATAAACCCAGCTTGTCATCTAAAGCGAAGGTTTGATTGAGTTGGTCTATCGTCAAAAATCCTTTGGCTCCTTTGGGGCGAATGATTTGAGTATTGGCGGGGGTCGGGCCTACCATTGGTGCTTGCGTGGCTGGACGAACTGTTGATTGACCGTGGCGCACCATGTCCTCATATCTTTTGGCGGCCTCTTGATTGCGGAATGCGAAATGAATGTGTCCGCCTGTGGCCTTTTTGGAGCTCTTGTTGTACTCGTCTATGAGCTCAACATCGGTGCCTTTGCCACCAACCGTAAAGCCCATGGATTCGACATATTGCTTGATTTGAGTATAGCGTTGTTTGGCGGCGGTGTTCTGCCCATTGGTGAGCCCTTTGGCTTGCATTTGATTGGCTGATTCGAATGTGGTGTCAAATCCAAGGCCGTCCTTATGCAGTGAGTGATAGCCTATGTTTTGATGGTGGTACTTGTCATTTAGGGAGGCGTGATGCACGATGTCTTGACCCAATCGGTCATTGACCGCATGTATCATGGCGGTGACACCATTGGCCGTTGTACCACCATTGGTGGCTCCAGCTTTGAGTTTAAGCCCATCGTAATTAAACGGGTTTTTTGATTTTAGCCAGTCAACCCCTGCTCGACCAATTTGGCCCACTGTTGAGCCTATGGTTTGGGCTGTAGTGAGTGTACCATCTGGATTCGCCCCTTGGATATTCTGCCCGTTGAAGCTTTGTTGCGCACTTTGCGCGCCTTCAATGACTTTGGATAGAAGGTTTTCACTTGCATTCTTTACCGCTTGTGCCATTTCTTGTATCTGGTTCGTGATGACGGGGAAAGTGGCTTTGAAACCTTCAAACGCATCATTTGCGTATTGACTCATGGCGCGTGTGCTTTGACTGACCATAGCGCTCATGTCTTGGCGTGTTTTATCCCACGCGCGTTGCCAATCGGTTTGTTTCAACCATTCGCCTAGGGCTTGACCGATGGGTTCGCCTGCAATGCCTCCAACTATGGCGCCTAGCGTTCCACCAATTGCCGTGCCTATACCAGGGATAATTGAACCTGCAATACCTCCTGCAATTGCACCTGCTGAACTGCCCGCAAGCCCACCACCTAAGCGTCCCAATAGCGATGCTTTTTGTTGCCCTTTTTGTGTGTCTGGCATGTCTGCTCTATTGATTTGTGACATTTGCCAAGCTGCGGTGCCCAGTCCCAACAATGTACCCAGTACGGGGAGCTTACGCATGAAGCGCCCCCCGATTCGCGCGAGGCCACCCAATAGCTTTTTAGGTCTACTCAACACTCCTTTTGAAGTGGAGGCTGTTGTGGCGGTACGGCGGTCTATCCGTTCACCTTGCGCAAAGTCAATGGCCGCTCGATTGAGTCCTTTGGCTGTCAACGCATTGGCAATAGGTTTATAGCTTTGGTCTGTTGGTGGTTGTTTGGCGATGCGCTTGAGCCATTTGATTTGTTCTTGTTGTGCTTTAAGCGCAGCGGCTTGGTTTTGATTGCGCTTTTTGTTTTGGGTGCTGGTATTGGGGGCTCGTTTGATAAAACGACCTGTGGCATCTCGATGACGCTGATGTTGTGTTGAATGTTGGGGTTTAGACGTGGCCGCTTGCGGGGTTGTGGGTTTGGGTAGTTTTAAGCCAATGTGAAGTTTGCGAACGGTTGGCGTCTGTGTCATGGCTTTTACATGTTCGAGTATGTCTTCGGTATTGTCATGTATGAGTTCTAAAATATCTTTTCCACCTCGCCCCACTAAAAATCCGTCTTTATCGTGTTTGAGTGTCATTATTGCCTTCGCTTGATTCGCTAAAGGCTTATTTTAAGTGGGTGTTTGAGGTGAAAAAATGAGGGTTCGTTTTAAGCGCCAATTGCAGCCACTCTTTGCTTCCCATCTAAAATGGCTAAATTTTAGACAATCTATGTTGCCCCCTTGAAACGCAAAGCTTTTTTGTGGTTTTCCAAGTTTTATCCACAGGGTTATTCACGGAATTTGTGGATACTCAGCCAACGGTGTGTAGGGTTTAGTTATAATTTATAGCTTGAGCGACAACACACTAAAACGTCGAGTCATTGAAGCCACCCAACATACTTTATAGAAAAAAATAATCATGCTTACTCTTGAAATCATCGCCCAGACCCATGCCAAAGTAAAATCTGGCGCGGACTTCCCTCGTTATGTGCAAGACTTAAAGGCCTTGGGCATGTCTCACTATGATTTTTACGTGACAGATGGGCATTCTGAATATTTTTCTGTTGATGGCACACGCTTGGACGCGCCTGCCAAATATGAAACTAAAACTATTACAAGCCCTGCCAACGCCAATGCCCTTCGCCATACCATCACCATTCATCAACAAGGACAAACTGATTTTTTAACGTTTTGCCAACAGGCGGCTGATGCTGGCGTTCAATACTGGCGCACAGATATTGTGAATCTGAAGTGCATTTATCTGGATAGTACGGGACAAGACATTTTGATTGAACCGATTCCAGATGCTGGCCCATATTAAATAACCAGATGCGTTGTCTGCGTTGCTTATGTTGATGACGACATCGCATCACAATGCTGCTCTTCTGTGTCAATCTGCTCGCGCCATTTATTCCACATCTGCAAATAACGCCTTGGCCTGTTCAAGATAATCTTGTGCCACCACGCCTTGCTCACCATCATCAAGCGCGGCATCCGAGACGTTGTAAAACACATCCTCTAAAAACACAAAACTCATCGCGTCAATGATGTCAGGGGATTTGATGCCTTTGGCGCGCATTTCATTTTTACCCATCATTTTGTAGCGTAAAACACCTTCCTCGGTAAAACTGTAGGGCAAACGCGAGCCTTGCAATAACATTTTGTTTTTAAGAATCCGCTCAAGATTAGGCGTGATGCTGACTCGGCCTTGACGCACCGCATCCCTGAACCGAACCATGGCACACGCCCTCAAATTAAAATATCGGTTCTTGTATGCCTTTTTAAAACAAGGATTGCCCCAATTGACGCGCTTGACGTTTTTACCGTCTCGTTCCAATAATTTGGCAAACTCGGCTCCCGCACCGCCTGCATCCACCACAATCGTGGCATTGGACACGCTGTTATACACCTCACTGACCAGCCCCCTAAAATCGGTCATGTCTTTGCTGTTGGTGCAAATGGGAATCCCAACATATTCAACTCGACGGGCATTGTCCCCAAAGTCCTCATCACCACAGACTTTGGCTAAAACACACACAGAATCATCACGATATTCACCCATGCCCACATCGACCAATAGCAACCAACCCCATGCTTCACTTGCGTGAATGGGGCTGCTCTGTTTAAAGCAAGATTCAAGGGCTGCTCGCGTGAGTAAGTTGTCATGTTCATTTTCAGCGAACTGAGCCAGCACACGGACTCGATATTCCACACTGTCTTTGCCGCCGCTTTCAAACTCGACATTCTTGAGCCACTCCAATGTGACAAATGGTGAATTTTCACTCGAAAACCGCAAGTCATGCCAATTGCCACCATTAGTAATCGATAAATTATGATGCGTGTTGTAAAAAAATCCAGCGTTACGCGCCCCTTGTGAGGCCAATAACGTGCGGTTGCCGCCTTGGGTTTGAGTGCCATTGATGACATCGTAGTGTTCATCAGCGACACCAGCGGCTTCATCAACAATAATCAATTGCCAATAACGGTGTTTACCCGCAATACTAACCGCGCTGCCCTTTTGCATGGCGAACTTATGAATAAACCACTGGGTCTTGTAGCCTTTGATATAAAAACTATCGGTTTGCGCCTGTATGTAGTCGACAATCCAAGCAAACTCGCCCTGCTTGATTTGTAACAGTGCATCGTTCATTTCTTTCCATACGCCCTCTGCCACTTGCTCAACTTTAGCGGCACCAATGTAGGTGTTGCTGCCTATTTCATATTTACCATCGTAATATGCCACTGGGAAACACAGCATGTGCCACAAGGCAATCCGACCATACATATTCGTTTTACCCGTACCAGTCCCCGAGACCACCGATACCTTCGCGGTATTGGGCTTAATGGCTTCGAGTAACTCGCGTTGGTCATCACTGACCAGGCTTGTGCACACGCCCATCACAAAGGCGAGTGGGTCATTTTGAAATAAATCCACAAAACGTTCATAGCGCGGGTCGTTCAATAGATTGGGGGGCACGGTTTACCCTTTGTGGTTGGTCGTTCCCGACTGTGCTGTTTCACGTCTTTGTGCAACTCGACTCATCATCTCTTGTGATTTGCGTTGGTTTTCTTCGGTGATTTTGCGCAAACGTTCTACCGATTCACCCGTGTGGTGATGTTCGTTGGTGGTTTCGGCTTGGGTTTTCCAGCCCGCGATGTTCATGGCGGCTAATGTGGCAAATCCACTCTTGTACGCACCCGTCAAACCGCCACGAATCACCAAGTCAATTTGGATGTCTTTACATAGCCCATAAGCGTGAAAAAACTCTATATATTTGAGCGTGCCATCTTCGTGCACAGCATGAGCCCAGTTTTTGAGTGTGGATTCACTCACGCCAATGGTTCTTGCAAAGCCATTAAATGTCACAAAATCGGTGGCAATGATTTTGCTATTGGCTTGGGCGTCTTCCCCTACTTCAAAGCAACGTTGCAAACCGTCATCAAAATATTTGAGCATGGCCGCGACATATTCAGGTTTGTATAATGATGTTCGACCATGACCATGCGCATAGTCATTCTGTTTGGGTGCAGGTACTCGTACTTTATCGAGATGCGTTTGAATCGCTGTGCTGGTTGGTTTTTTGGCCACCCGAATCTTACGTGGCTTAGAGGCGTTGAGTTTGGCATCATGTGTCACGACTATTCTCCTCGAACAGGCACAGTGTGGCATTGCTTTGCTGTGCAGCTTTTGATAAGGCATGGCTGACTATCAATAAATCGTTATCACTTAAGCCCCCATCCATTTGTGACAGTGCTTTTTTGGTAATGCCGATGGCACGTATCCAATCAGATGGGTCGGAGGACATTTTGAGTTTAACCTCTTCATGCTGGTGGCGATTGACGTGTACCCGCAGTTGCTCTATTTTGGCGGCTAAGGTTGCACTGCCGCGCATCTCTTCAAATTCAGGATTCAACTCAATGAAACGATGAAATGAATCAATCACGCGCTCACATTCGGCCTTATAGGCCAATGCTGACTCGGCACCTTCTCGTGAGTTCACGATGGCACTGGCAGACATGATGGCGATGGCATTTAAATGCCCCATCAAGGTGTCTTTAAAAATTTTGGTGTAGGTGGCGGCACTGCGTAACTCTTCTGGTTCAGCAGAGCGCCCCACCAAGTAGTCCATGGAGACCCCATAAAAATTTGACAGGGCATCAAATGCGTACAAATTGATGGGCACTTGATTGGTTTCCATTTCGCTGATTTTTGATTTGTTCAACCCCGTACCCACGGCGACGTCATCCAGTGAGTATTTCAATTGATAACGAACGGCCCTGAGCGTTTTACCCACTTCTCTAAACAGCCTGTCTTGTTTGACGCTTTTTTGTATCACGGCCATACGGCACCTCCTATACTCATGATTTGTCTTTTCATTTCACACCCCATACACTCGGCTCATACAGCATCATGGCCTGCTTGAACCGCTCAACACTGCTGTTGAAATAGTCTTCGTCCAGCTCCGTCCCATGAAACTCAAACCCGAGTTTGTAGGCCGCAATTGCACTCGATGCACTGCCCAAATGGGTATCTAAAATTTTGTCGCCTGCTCGGGCGAATTTATTAAGCTGCCATTCGTACAACTCAATCGGCTTTTGCGTTGGGTGTATTTTTTTACCTTTGCGATTGCTGCATTTGAACAAGGGAGCTGGCTTGTTAAACGATGTCCAACCCAACTCGACTTGGCTAAAATTGGGCCATGGTTGGCATTTATCCCAAGCAATCACGCAGCGCGTTGGACGTAAATTAAAGTAATTGCCGCCCCAAATGATTTGTTGTTTGGATACTCGAAACAACTCTTCAAAATACGCCGCTGGCGGCTGAACATCCCAACGACTGATATTGTCTTTATTGATTAAACGAGATTTGAGCTTGCCTCGTCCGTGCGTGGCGGTTTTAGGCAAGCCATACGGCGGGTCAACAATGGCCAAATCAAAATACCCATCTGGGAATTGAGCCATATACGCCATGCAATCCATTTGATACAGGTGGATTCGAGCAGCATCGTGATGAAATGAGGACATCGGTAGTGTTTGGTTGATTTTAGGCATGTCGAGCTCGCTTCGGTTGCGTTAAGCGGTCGTAATAGGCCAACCAATACGCGCGGTCTCGCCTAAACTGCACTTGATGCTGGGCACCAAAGGCATAAATGTATTCGAGCAACTCAGCAAACTCTTTTTTACTCAAAAGACTGGTTTTAGCGCCTAAAGCAATGACACCCGTGCCATCGATATTGGGCACGTATTCGCCCTTAAAATAAGACCCTGTAAAAATGTCCTTCCATTGTTCTTTGCTGCGTGCTTTACCGCACCATAAGACTTGTTCAGCCACATCACGCAAAGCGGGCCACAGGGCTGCATTTTGTGCGAGTGTGCGTGTACTGTCTTGCATGATGACCGCCATGCCTAGCGGTAAGTTTTTTAGCGCAATGATGGCACGCGCTCGAATGGCGTCGTTGAGCACAATAAATTGAGTTTTATTGGGCATGGGCGCCTCGCACAAGTGAGTTGTTTTTATCTCGGTTTAAATGGTCATTCATGATATTAAATTCCCCTTTATGCGCGATACGATGCCCAAGTAAAGGGTACGGCAATGCCACCGCCTTCACGTAACCGATCAATCACGGGTTCTCCCAGATAGCTCGACAACTCTTGCACCATCAAATTGCTCAACAGCAAGGTGGACTTTTTACGGTTGTAGCGCCCATTAATGATTTCAAACAAGATGAGTTTTTCAGTATCAGAACCAAACTGCACACCCACTTCATCTAAAATCAATAGGTCTGGTTCAATAAAATCACGAATGGCTTGTGACTCACTGCGCACACTGTCTTTACGCCACGTTTCTTTGACATGACGCACCGCATTGAGCACCGACATAAACAACGGATAACGCATTTTCTTAATCAACTCGTGGGCGATGCCTATGGCCAGATGGGTTTTACCATTACCCACATGACCACAAAAAATCAGGCTGCGACCTTGAGTTTGAACCGTGCCGAACTCACTCACAAACCGCTCGGCGACTTCTAACGCATACTGCGCGGCTGGGCATACGGGTATGTAATTCGACAACAAGCGGTCTGCAAATCGCTCCGGGATATGAGCCGCATTGCGTGCGTGACGGCTTCGCTGCGACATATGGAGCACATGACGGGCTTGTTGCTCTGCACGTTCAGCCGCCTTTAATGCCGCCTCATGGCAAGACTTACAGCTCATCTCCCCCCATCGGTACACACCAGCCACATATGCCCCGTGCGTTGGGCAAACACGGTGAACCTCTCCAAGTTTTTGATGCTGTGAGGGCACAGCGGTGGGTTTAAAATCGTCCATGTGGATCAATCCCTTTCGTATAATCGCGTGGGGTGTTGGTTGTGCGGGTAGCTGGTGGTGCATTGGCACGATGCCGACTGGCGTACCATGCCGCTCTGAAACCAATCCAGTTAAACTCAATCGACACTTTGATCGCTTCGCATAAGCTCAAGCCAGCAGCCGTTGCCTCTCGTTCAACCGCTTTCAAAGCCGTAATGCTCAACACTTTGCTGCCTTTGTCTCGGCGCACACTCAACCAATCCAGTGCCACCTGCTCATCAACCCCCTTGGCCACCAATGCGTCCACCGTCAAACCAACTTTGCTGTTTGGCTTGGTTGGCGTCGCTGGTTTATCGTCTAATGATTCTTTGATGGTTAATGATGGTTCTTGATGGTTATATGCGGGTGCAATGGTTTGCACCCTTTCTTGCTCTGTTTTGCACCCTTTATGCGTCAAATTGCACCCTTTATCGTCGTCATTTGCACCCTTTTTTAACGGTGCAATTTCTGCACCCTTAATCCAATCACTGCAAATACGGTACTCTCGGGTGTAGTTGCGCCCGCCTTTACCGCTATTGACAAGAATCAACCAGCCCGATGCCTCCATTAAACGCAATTGATATTGCACGCTGCGCACAGACTGGCGGGTTTTTTCGGCTAAGGTTTCAACCTTGGGAAACACATGTGTGCCATCATCATGCGCATGGTCAGCCAATGCCAAAGCCAATAACATTTCCCCACCACCATTCGGATAGCGCTCAAAGACAGCCGACATCACCTTGACACTCATAGCAAACTCGCCTGCGCGGTATCAGACCCCGCAATGACCTGCAAGGTATAGCGACCATAACGCTTACCATTTTTGTGTTCCATGTGCGTACGGATTACATGCCCTTCCGAACGCAAATCTCGAATAGCCTCTTGCAAACTGGTGATTTTGTAAAGATGAGTGGCCATCATATTGGTGATGGGCTGTCCAGTTTTGAGATGACTTAAAATCGTTTCGTTTCGCGTCATACATCCCCTCATTTCTTGACTTTAGAATAAGCACGCCACGTGCCAAATTGAATCTGCTCACCTGAAACTTCTGTCAAGCGAACCGCCATCGCAATACTTGGTACTGCGTGATGGGTCGAAATCTGATCCAAATAACTTTTATTCGCAGGAACCTGCTTGGCTTTATTCTTTTTTTCTTTCGGAGTTAGCGAACTCCACCATGTCTGCATATCCAATTTTTATCCTTTAAACTAAAATTTGACACGGCAAAGTTTAACTTAAAACTAAAATTCAATCAATTTTATTTTAGTTTAACTTCTGATTTTTGGGCGTTTGATTTAGTTAAATAGCGATTTACTAAAAAATATCCCTTGATTTACTTAAACTTACACGATATGATTAGCTATAAACTAAATTTAAAGGATTGCGTCATGGATGTTTTTGAGATTCGTCGTAACAACCTGAAGCTATTGACCGTCAAACGAGGGTCTAAAACACAGTTGGCTCACGATACCAACACAGCAGCCGCTTGGATCAGCCAGATTTTGGCGGGCGCTCACATGGGCGATGATTTCGCAAGACGCATCGAAGAAACACGCCAATTGCCACGTGGTTGGATGGATGTGCTACAAAGCATTGATATGGGACAACCCGTCATGGTGTTGGCCCCCGAAGATGGCATTCCTGAAGGGTTTGTCGCCATTAAAGAATATGATGTGCGCTTTAGCTGCGGCGCTACCGCTAATGCTGAATTGGGATTTGATGAAATAGAAGGAGGCACGCCCGCCATCTACAAAAAACAATGGCTCAAAGAGATTCAAGCTCGACCCGAAGCCCTCAAACGCTTCAAGGCTACAGGGACATCAATGATGCCCGTCATACGCCATGACTGGCGCATCGCAGTTGATACCGATAAGACAGAACTGCCCAGATGGACAACACAAGAAGCCGATTATTTATTTGAACAATTCGATTTATCGATTTACTGCATCATCGATGACGATACCCGTAAAACCAAGTACGCTTACATCGATAGCGATACCAACGAATTGGTCTTGCGCTCTCATAACAGTCAATTCAAAACCGAACGATACTCCATGGAATATGCCCACGATTACATTCGTGTCGTCGGCAAGGTCGTTGAAATCTCTGGCGTCCCGACCTAACCCCCTAATCTCTGACAGCTTCAAATAAACACGCCCTCAGTTTTGAGGGCGTTTTGCTAGGCCTAATTCAGCCAACCCGTCACACATACGCCAGCCATGGGCTAAACGCAAACAAAACTAAATTTTAATCAATAAACTAAATATTTAATTGATTTAATTTTAGTTTGAAACTAAAATTATACCGACAAGATGAAAAGAGTTGAATCGAACCCTTTGGTCTTTTCCATTGATTTTAGTAAAGGACGTTTATGCGTGACCCAACTATGGCCACACAGCTACACAAATTATCACTGCCATTTGCCAAGGATGACATCAAGCTGCTGCCCAAGCCTTTGAATCCCAACAACCCGATTGAATATTGTGAGTTATGTGGAGGCCATCACAGCCTACCCGCTCAACACATCCGCTATGTCGGTCATGCGGCATTGACCAAGCGACTGCTGGACGTTGATCCCCTTTGGAATTGGCAACCCCTGGTCATGAATCAAGATGGCACACCACGATTTGATGCCCAAGGTGGGTTGTGGATTGAATTGACCGTGTGTGGTCTGACCCGTCTCGGCTACGGGCACGCCGATGGCAAGTCGGGTGGCAATGCCATCAAAGAAACCATTGGCGATGCTCTTCGTAATGCCGCCATGCGATTTGGAGCGGCACTCGAGCTATGGCATGACGCACAACTCACACAACCAGAGCCTGTTGATCTACAGCCTAAGCACGAAGCTTGGTCAAACACTGCACCCACTGCCAATAAGCCCGCCTATCCTCAAGCATTATTTGAACGCAATTTACCAACTTGGCTCAACCTGATCCAAAACGGTCAAACTCACAACAGCATTCGCCACAAACTTGAGACCACTTACACCCTCAGCACTGCCCAAATAGCGGCATTGGCTACTTTAGGAGAACACACTCATGCAAACCATTAACCTCACCCAAGGCACACCCGAATGGCACACCCATCGTTTGACCCATTGGAATGCCAGCGATGCGCCCGCCATGTTGGCGCAATCTTCGCATAAGTCACGTACCGCTCTATTACATGAATACGTCACTGGCATCAAACCGGAATGTACCGCATTTACACAAAAAATGTTCGATCAAGGCCATCGATTCGAAGCTCTGGCACGTCAGCACATTGCTCAAGGCATTGTGGGTGAAGTGCTTTACCCTTGCGTAGGTGTCAGCGGCAAACTCAGCGCATCGTTTGATGGCTTAACCATGGACGAGCGCGTGTGTTTTGAACACAAAATGCTCAACCAGATTTTAAAAGCATGTCGCTCAATAGAGGATGTGCCCATAGAATATAAAATCCAAATGCAACAACAACTGATGGTTTCTCAAGCCTCTCGATGCCTGTTTGTGGCCTCTGAATGGGATCAGGCGGATCAGTTGATTGATAAAGTGGTGTTTTGGTATGAATCCGACTCAAAATTAGCGAAACAAATAAGCGATGGTTGGCAACAGTTTGAACAAGACTTGGCCAGCTATATGCCAACAACGGGCGCGAATGTGACCCATACCACCGAGATTTTAGCGTTACCCGCTTTAAATCTTGAAGTCATCGGCACGGTGAAGTCCAGCAACCTACAAACTTATCAGCAAGCAGCAGAAACATTCATTGCCACAATCAACACCAACTTACAAACTGACGATGACTTTGCGCAAGCTGAAAAGTCGGTCAAGTTTTGTAAAGAGGCAGAAGACAAACTGGCCATGAGCAAAAGTGCCGTGTTGGCACAAACAGGTAGTATTGATGAGTTGATGCGCACCATCGATCATATTTCCGCCTCTCTGCGCAATAAACGACTGACCTTAGAACGTTTAATCAAGTCACAAAAGGATATGATTAAAACCAATTTAATCATGCAGAACCAGCAAGCATTCAATGCCCATGTTTTTGATTTAAATGCACAACTGGCAGGCGCGGCATTAGCCACCATACCCACACACTTTGCAGAAGTCATCAAAGGGAAGAAGAGCAGCGAAAGTATGCGAAGCGCGTTGTCCGATGAACTGGCTCGACTAAAGATTCAAGCCAATCGACAAGCACAAACCGTGCAAACCAATTTAGAGTACTTGGCCGATTTCAATGAGTTTCGGTTTTTGTTTGGTGATTTAAATGTGATTGCCAATAAGGCTTGCGATGATTTCGCTGCTTTGGTCACGGTACGAATTGCAGCACACAAAGAAGCCATGGCCATGAAATCGGCCATTGAGCATGTCCAGCAGGTCTCAAGCACATACTTTGAGCAAGAGACACCTTGCGCACCCACACGGCCACACACAACTCATGTCGTTGATTTATCAGCCCCGCGTGCAGAATTACCCGCTCATGTGCAAGAGGAATTACGCCTACTCGTTCAATTTGCCCATGCGCATGGTTATGATAGAGACACCGCTGAACTGGAATATTTGTTTGGAGGGTTATAACCATGCCTAACACCTCGATTCATTATGGGTCGCTGTGCAGTGGTATTGAGGCCGCAACGGTTGCATGGCAACCTTTAGGCTGGCAAGCGAGTTGGTTCAGCGAAATCAATCCCTTTGCTTGCGCGGTGTTGGCCTCTCATTATCCGTTAGTACCCAATTTAGGTGACATGACTGCATTGTCAAGCCGAATCTTAAATGGTGATGTGGTTGCACCCGATGTTTTAGTGGGAGGCACACCCTGCCAAGCCTTTAGTGTAGCGGGCAATCGCGACAGTCTGCAAGATGCACGGGGCAACTTAACCCTTACCTATGTGGAGATATTAGATGCCATTGACCTTATTAGACGGACACGACACCAAGCCCCTGCAATCGCAGTATGGGAAAATGTCCCAGGTGTGCTCACCACCAAAGACAATGCCTTTGGCTGTTTTTTGGGGGCGTTGGCTGGGGCTGGGTGTGAACTGCACCCTTCAGGGAAACGCTGGACAAAATCTGGTTGTGTGTATGGACACAAACGCACGATCGCGTGGCGGGTTCTTGATGCCCAATATTTCGGCTTGGCCCAACGACGCGAACGTGTCTTCGTTGTCTCAAGTGCTCGAACTGACTTCGATCCCTCGCAAGTATTATTTGAGCACCACAGCATGTGCAGGCATTCTGCGCCGAGCCGTGATTCGCGGCAAAGCACTGCCAACCCTGTTACAACAAGCCCTATTGGGAGTGATTCAGAAAACAACTTAAATGCAGGCCAACCCGCATTCAGTGAGAGTGGCTTTGCACAATTTAGTCCAACCCACATCGCGGGCACACTGCGAGCTTCTGGTGGGGCCAATGGTTTGGGTTCTGAAACTTTAGTGACCGATGTCATTGCCATTAGAGGCAATATTATTAATCGCTCGCCTCAACATGGCGGTAACGGTGTCGGGGTTGATGTGGGGCTATCACCCACATTAACCGGTGCAGATCGCCATGCGGTTGCGTTTGATTTGACACAAGTGCGCACCGTCTCATTCCAATCCAATGCAGGCGCAGCCGTCAGTATGCCCATTGGCACAGAAATCAGCCCTACACTAACCACCAGCGCGGAAAAAGTGGCTATATTCAATTCGTATGAAGTTCGGCGATTAATGCCAGTTGAATGTGAGCGCTTGCAAGGTTTCCCCGACCACTATACGCTCGTGAGCTACCGAGGGGCTCCCGCAAAGGACTCTCCCCGTTATGCCGCTTTGGGCAACTCAATGGCCGTTCCTGTCATGCACTGGATTGGCAAACGTATCAACCATTTTATTAAGGAGCTGGCACATGAGTACCATTGAACAAACCATCACTCAAATCGTCCGTTCGAGTGTGAATGAGGCCATTAGGCCTCTGATTGTAAAGATAGATGCCCTAGAAAAGCAACTCTTGGCACAGGGCAACCCATCGAATCAGCCCTATATTCAGCAAAAAGAACTGGCGATGCAGCTCGGTTGCAGTGTATCTAAACTCAAGCTGTTTCGTAAAAGCCATCCCGACGCGCCCAAACCCAATCCAATGGGTTTGTATGATTTGGCGCAATGGCGTGCTTATTTAAAAGACACGCCCTTGTAACGGCGCTACAGTCTTCAAGCCACGGATTGATGCTGAACGGCCTCCGTGGTGTGGTATTTGGCTGTCAAACGCGCCAATTCTGCCCGTTCGTCTGTTTCAGTGTCTATGGACGGCGGCGTTTGGCGCGTTCGCATGGACTCAAGCGAGTCAATGGAGCGAACCCGATCAGCCATTAAGTCATCAAGAAAGTCCGCATACCACTGCATCATTTCTGTTCGCTCTTCAATGTACAGGGCACGATTATAGGCTTTGACTACTTTGTTGCGCTCGACGTGAGCCAATTGCCGTTCAATCACTTCACCACGCCACAGCCTTGATTCATACAAATTGGTCGATGCCGTCGATCTAAAGCCATGCACCACAATTTCATCGGCTTTATAACCCATCAAACGCAAGGCTTTGAGCGCGGTGGCATCTGAGATGGAGCGATTGGCTTTCACCTTAGAGGCAAACACATATTTGTAGCGGCCTGTCACCGCTTTCATCGCCGTGAGCAATGCGACAACTTGATCGGACATGGGCACCAACAAGGGAAGCCCCATTTTCATTTTCTCGGCAGGGATTTCAATCATCTTTTTATCCCAGTCGATTTCAGTCCACTCCAATAAGCGTGCTTCGGTTGGTCGTAAAAACACATACGCCACAAAACGAAGGTAATGACGCACAATAAAGCCATCATACTTGCTGATATTACGCAACAGTCGACCCACTGCTTTTGGTTCTGTAATCGCTGGCATACTGACCACGGGCTTAGGCACAATGGCACCGACTAAAACAGCGGCAGGGTCGCTCTTGCAATATCCACGCGCCACCCCATAACGAAAGATTCGGCTGCACAATGCACGGGCACGAATAGCCGTTTCTGTCGTGCCTCGATCTTCGATTGAATCCAAGCAACGCAATACGTCGGGCGACTCAATTTCATTGATGGGTTTGTGTAGTTTGGATGCCAAGTCTTCGAGAATGATGCGTTTGGTACGAAAGGCATAACCTTCTGACCAATTGGTGCGATTTTTTTCAAACCATTCTAGTGCGACGTTTTCAAAAGCAATGACATCATTGGCATTTGAGGTGTTTATTTTAAAGTTGGATTTTTTATAATCGGCAGGGTCTTTACCTTCTGCGATGAGACGAGCGCAATCATCTCGTTTGAGACGTGCGTCTAGGAGACTCACTTCAGGGTATTTTCCTAAAGCGATGGTATTGTCTTTTTGATTGAATAGATAACGAAAACGCCAGAGTTTTCCTCCGGCGGGTGTGATGAGCATGAAGAGGCCATCACTGTCATATTTCTTAAATTGTTTATCTGGATTTGGCTTAAAGCCTTTGATTGTACGGTCTGTGAGCATTTTAGGGTATCCTTTTCATTGAGTGGGTATATTCGTTGCAAATATACCCTGAAAATAAGGAGCCTTAAATAACCGTTCCTAACAGCCGATGATGTTAAATTAAAGACAACACCAGTAACAGTGCGGTCTACAGAGTTTTTTTGCTCAACACCAATTTGACCTAACTTCTAGGGTGGTGGAGGATGACGGGATCGAACCGACGACCCCCTGCTTGCAAAGCAGGTGCTCTCCCAGCTGAGCTAATCCCCCATTAGGATTCTCTGTTTCT
>NZ_SNZE01000017.1 GCF_004363775.1 Hydromonas duriensis | reverse complement strand
CGTCCTGACCAATCATTGCGTACTTTACGGTTTCAGGCTCGCAAAGTACGCGCTTGCCTTTTTTAGGAATTCAATCTCCCGCTTGCGCAAATCAAGCTCTTTATGAGCGGCTTTGAGTTGACGCTCTAATGTTTGATAGTCTTGGCGACTTGGGCTTTGGCCTTTGGTTGAGGCAGCTTTAGGATTCTTCATGGTTTCATAAATCCAGTTCGTTAATGTACCGTAGTTTATACCCAAATCTCGAGCCACTTCCGCGTAACTCAGCTCGCCTGATAATGCTAAACTCACTGCCTCAGCTTTGAATGAGTCATCGTAACGATTGCGTTGCATTTGACACCTCTCTTTTTACGTTAAAAGGTGTCCGTCAATTCGAGGGCAGATCAGATTACAAACCTTAAACCTTATGGTATCTAGGCTTTATCGGGCATAAAAAAAACGCATGACATTGTCATGCGTTTTAAAATTTGTCGACGATTTTTAATCACGCAATTTTGACAATAAGCGCAAGAATTCAATGTATAACCAAACCAAAGTGACGGTTAAGCTAAATGCGCCGTACCACTCCATGTGTTTTGGAGCGCCTGAATTAACGCCATTTTCAATAAAATCAAAATCCAACACCAAATTCAATGCCGCAACGCTGACCACTAAAAGACTAAAGCCAATGCCAATCACCCCACCTTGATGTATGAATGGAATGCTTGTACCAAAAAACGACATGATGAAACTTACCAAATACAATAAGCAAATGGCACCTGTTGCCGAAATAACCATTAACTTGAAGTTTTCGGTGGCGCGAATTAACCCCGATTTATAAGCTAAAAGTAAAGTTGCCATTGTGCCTAATGTTAAGGCAACGGCTTGTAGTGCAATGCCAGGATAGCGCAATTCAAAAAAAGCAGAAATGGCACCTAAAAACAAACCTTCTGCAGCAGCATAAATGGGTGCTAAGTAAGGCGCGGTGTGGGGTTTAAAACTAATGACCAATGCTAAAACAAGCCCAATAATTGCGCCCGCGATTGACAACATGTTTGCCATGCCCGCATTGTCAGGATTCTGCATGACCATTGACCAAGGCCACGCAGAAGTCAATGCCACTATTAACAACAAAATACCTGTTTTATTGACCGTGCCATCAAGAGTCATGCGGTCTGCCTGTGTACCAATACTTGGCTCGAAAGTCTTGTCACTTAGCATTGGGTTGCCTGAGCGAAATTCCATCATTATTTCCTTATAAAAACAGTATTTAAACTCTATTTTTGCATATCAAAACTTAATAGACATTAATTAATAAGCAAAAAATAGAAACAAAAACGCGTACAGATTCATACTGACACTTAGCAGAGATAATACATTAAAAACATATGAAACCACATTTTTTAGTGGCGCTTTATAGATACCAGTGGTCGTCTTGCAAATAAGATGACGTTTGCGTATGTGGCATCAGTCGTCTCATGGCATAATTGAGTTATACATTATCACAAAAATAAATGATTTTTTTGTTTGCTGAAAACACCAGCTTATACTTTATAAGGACGTGAATCATGAAAATAATACGTAATGGCTTGATTTTGCTTTCAACCTGCCTATCGCTGACCTCACATGCTCAACAAGATTTCACAATGTCTGCTGGGGTCATTGGCTCAGTTTTTGAAGATGAGAACCGAGATGGTGTTCGAAATAAAGGCGAAGCGGGAATGCCAGGGGTTCGTCTCGTGACTCAAGACGGTTTATTTGTCGAGACTGATGCAAATGGGCTATTTCACATCAGTGACCTCGAGTCACAAGGCCGCTATTTTTCAATTAAATTAGATGAGCAAACGTTGCCTGGAGACTACGAGTTGACAACACAAAATCCTCAAGTCAGATACGCTTCCAGCACTTTGAGTAATTTTAATTTTGGTGTGGTTCAACGCAAAAAGTAAGCTGTGCAAAAAGGCTTTGAATATTTTTGTGTTGGTCTTCGTCAAAATTAAGGGTAGAGCGCTCACAAAGACCTCACCGAAGGCACAGAACTTGGTATCATTCAGCCTTAGATAAAGGATTTCTCCATGCTATTGCTATTGAATAAACCATTTGGCGTTATTTGCCAGTTCACAGCCCAAGACGGTCATACAACACTCAAAGAGTTTGTTAAAGTGCCAAACGTGTACCCAGCAGGTCGATTGGATACGGACTCAGAAGGCTTGTTGGTCTTAACAGATGATGGTCGATTGCAAAATCAAATTAGCCATCCAATGCATAAAAAGCCCAAAACATACGTGGTACAAGTGGAGGGCACGCCTTCTGATGCCAGTCTAAAAAAATTGCGTGCGGGTGTGTTGTTAGGTGATGAAACGACTTTACCCTGCCAAGCTGAAATTATTGATGAGCCATCGTGGTTGTGGGAACGTCATCCCCCCATTCGTTACCGCGCGAGCATCCCTACACACTGGTTGCAAATCACCTTAACTGAGGGTAAAAATCGTCAAGTGCGTCGCATGACCGCCGCAGTTGGTTTACCCACGTTGCGCTTAATTCGCACGCATGTAGCAGGTTATAGTTTATTTGATGATGGACTGTTAATGTTAGGCGATGTGCGCGTGGTCGATGCCACACCAGCCCCACCATCACCCGCGCGTTCTGCACCCGTCAATCACCGCCGTGGCTCATATCAACCTAATTTTGTCAGTAAAAAATCAGGTAGCATGCCGACCAATATTCGCAGTGCGCGAGTTGGCGCAGCCAGTCAAGCAAGTCGCGATCGCCGCAACTCAGCAAACGCCATCAGAAAAAAATCATCATAATTTACAATGGGTTGTGATATGAAGTTAAAGTTAAATGGTTCTTTCGCTTTTACTTTGTTTTTGTCTGTTTCTTTGTTACAGGCATGCCAAAACACGGTTCAAAATGAGAAGCAGAGCTTGTCAGAAACCCGTTTTGTTGCCTTGAATCAGCTCAAAAATATTAAGCTGGAAGTGGCTGATGACGATGCGAAGCGACAGGTCGGCTTGATGAACCGTCCAAGCATGGCGGACAACGCGGGCATGTTATTTGTCTTTGATGAAGAAAAACCCTATTGCTTTTGGATGAAAAATACTTTGATTCCATTGACCGTGGGATTTTTAGATGTCAATGGTGTATTGGTGCAAACTGAAGACATGCAGCCGCAAACTGAAGTTGTTCATTGCGCCCGTTCAGCGGTCAAGTACGCTGTTGAAATGAATCAAAATTGGTTTAAAAGCCAAAATGTTGAGGTGGGCACTCAACTTTTAAAGGTTTCTCCGTAAGCATAGTCATCACATGAGCCATTTCATCGAGCAACTCAACGCGCCTCAACCCGCCAGCAGTCTTTTCTTTGCGCTGCGTTCAGCACCCCGCAAGCAGCAAGTGCCGCTACGGGCATTGTATACGCTGCATAAAAAATGGCGTGAAGCCTCTGAATATGTTGACCAACATCAAGCGGTGACCACATTAAACTGGTGGCATCATGAATTGGAGAAAACGCTCGCTGGCGAGATTAACCATCCTGCTTTAATTGAGTTGAAACCTTTTTTTTCCGCAGAAGATAAAAGCCCCACTCAATTTTTCAAGCAATTGCAAGGTCTATTGCATGGACACATGCATTGGCATCACCTGACGCGCGTGGATACACTTGCGCAGCTTGAGCCAACTATTGACGCCATTGCGGGCTCATTTAGCCAAGCTTGGCTTGGTTTGACATATGGCTCAGACAGCCTTGAGTTAAATAATTATGCTCAAGCTGCGGGTCGAGTCATTTGGTGGGTCGACCATACCCGTCACATTGGGCATGAGTTGACGCCATCGCGTTTATGGTTGCCCATGGTTTGGTTAAAAGAGTTAAACTTACCAGCTCATTTATTATTAAAAAAAGATGCGCCAATTGCTGAGCGTTCTTTTCATGGGGCAGATTTAATGAAACGATTGCTCCAACAAGGTCGTTCGTCTTTGTCCGAATACGAACAAGCATATCGTTCTTTGAATCGTGAGCAACAAAAAACGGTGCATAGCCTACATGTGCTTGTTGAGTTACGTAAACGTCTATTAGATGAAATAAATGCTCATCCAGCTGAAGTTTGGGAGGGCGTTGTCAGCCTGTCTCCACTTCAAAAATGGTGGGCTACAGCTAGGCTTTGATGGTTATAAGTACTTGTTTTAAAGTACTTTCTTTAAGCCAATAAGCCAACTCAGTACACAATCAAAAATTAAACACACTGACCGCCTGCAGCAGGGCGGTTGCTTGCGCTCGTTTACGTAACAATACAAAAGCAAATCAAAGAAAACAAAAAAGCAATTTATATAACATTTAAAATGTTTTTATCTGTATCTTTATGCTTTTATATTAAATATTATATTTTGCAATTTGTTTGAATTGTGAAGCATGTTTCTTAATGGATTTAGAATGAGTTTATTGAATAAGCGTCGAGTTTGGCCTCACTTAAGCGCGTTGGCATTGGCTTTATTATCAACGTACACACAAGCTGCGCATGCGGATGATGCTAAACGGTTAAAAGTTGGTTTGGTGTTGGGCGGCGGCGGTGCTCGAGGCGCGGCTCATGTGGGCGTCATTAAAAAACTTGAAGAGTTACGCATCCCCGTTGATTGTATTTCGGGAACAAGCATGGGGGGCTTGGTGGCTGGGGCTTTTAGCACGGGCATGTCATCTGAGCAAATGAGCCAAGCCTTAGCTGACGCAGATTGGCGGGATATGTTTAATGATTCACCGAATTATGCCGAGTTGACACCGCGTAACAAAAATATTTCTCAAACGTATATCCCCGCAAGTGAAGCGGGCATCAAAAATGGACATTTGAAGTTTCCATCGGCTGTTTTGGGTGGACAAAAAATTAAGTTTTTTATTAATCAATTGGTAGAAGCGGATAAAGCGCCTCAAATGATTGAGAATCAAAAACTGCCTTTGTCTCTTATTGCAACGGATATCGTCACAGGTCAACGGGTTGCGTATCGCAATGGTGACTTAGCAACGGTTATGCGCGCCACCATGTCTGTCCCCGGCTTAATTGCGCCTGTTAAGTATAATGGGCGAACCTTGGTGGATGGCGGTTTGGTTGACAACGTGCCGATTCGAGAAGTCAAAGAGATGTGCCACCCTGATGTCGTCATCGCGGTGAATGTGGGTTCACCGTTGCTTAAAGAAGAGGAAATTGAGTCTTCACCGTTGTCGGTGACCGCTCAAACATTGAATTTATTGACCGAGCAAAACGTTACACAATCTTTGGCCATGTTAAATCGTCAGCAAGACGTTTATATTCAACCAGATTTAGACGGCATTACGGCGGCTGATTTTGAACGCAACCAAGAAACAATCAAGCGTGGCTATGCTGCTGCCAATCAAGCCGAAGCTCAATTAAAAAAACTGTCACTGACAGCAACACAATACAGTGGTTGGCGAGCTGAGGTACAGAACAAACCAAGACCGAGTCCAATTATTGATAAAGTCGAAGTGGTTGAAGGTAATGCGCAAGACAGTATTAACCTTACTCAACAGATTAAGCAAAAACCCAATGAGCCTTTAAACACGACTCAATTAAAAAATGACCTGTTATATGCCTATGGTGATGGTCGCTATTCGAATATGGATTATCAGTTACTGTCAGACCATGATAAAACGACCTTACGTGTATTGCCAACAAAAAAACCTTGGGGACCAAATTATGCAAGGGCAGGGCTGAACTTTTCTTGGGGAACGCGAGAAACAGCGGCATATAATTTACGTTTAGGTTATCAAATGACCGAAATCAATCGCTTAGGTGGCGAGTTGTTATTTAGTGGGCAATTAGGCAATACCAACCGTGCAGTTGTAAACTGGTATCAACCGATTGACTCTCGCCGTAGACTATTTACGGATGTTTCTGTGGGGTACAGCGACCAAAAAGTGAATGTCTACCAAAATGGCCGAGCCCAATCTTCTTACAACACGAACCTCACAGAAGCAAGTGCCGCACTCGGTTTTAACTTTAACCGCTATGGTGTCATGAAACTGGGTGTGGTTCAACGCCGTCCTCATGCCAGTTTAGACATTGGCTCGGAGAGCTTACAGACAAGTAGTACCGCTCAATCAGCGCACGGTTGGTATGTGTCCGCTGATTTTGATCGAATGAATCAACTGTATTTCCCCACAAAAGGTTGGCTTGCTCGTGCCAGTTATTTTGATATGAATGATTACAGTAAAGTGTCCGCTGAACTTCAAGGCGCTTATAGCATTAAAGACTTTGTTTTCACTGGCAAATTGGCTTATACAGGTTCACCCAAAGGTCAGTTGCCTCTTAGTGATGCGGCATTTTTAGGTGGGGCCAATAACTTGGCAGGTCTTAGTAATCAGCAGGTCATTGGAGATAATCTTCAATATGCAGGCTTAAGGGTTGAGCGTGTCTTGAGCAAAATGCCGTTGGGTATACGAGGAGATTTGCGTCTAGGACTATCAACGGAGATAGGTAAAATGAGAACCCGCTATAGTGAAACCCAAGGCCAAGGCTGGATTAAATCTGGCAGCATCTATCTTGGTGGTGAAACGCCTGTTGGACCATTGTATGTGGGCGTGTCTAAGGCGACAAATAATAGTCCGCGTGTGTATTTATTCATTGGCACGCCATGAGCTACGCGCAATTAGCCCCTTATGGGTTTCATTGCCGCTTAAACGGTTCAAGTATTAACTTCTATAAGTTTTAACTTAAAAAGCACGTGATTAAACGTGCTTTTTAGTTTTTCAATCAAAGACGAACATGCTTTCACGTGCTTTCACCGTGGAAAAAATATAGAACTTGTACGAATATTGAGGTTGGATTTTTAGTATCATATCAATCTATTTTTATCTTTATATACTTTATTTTGCATTTTGATTTTTGCTCATTCATTTAACATCGTTTGCCTTAACTCAAAGACAAAAAAGACAAAGATTAAAATCGATATACGTGCTAAGTGAGGGGTATATTTTTTGCTTATATGAACAGCACATTTAACCATGTAGGAACGTATGAAATTCAAACCCAAGATGATTGGTCTGGCACTGCTTGGAAGCTCTAGCCTATTTTTATTAGGCTGTAGCCACTTGTCAGAAGACTACAAAGCCCCTGATTTAGAGCTACCGTCTGTTCCAGAGGGGGTTAAGCAAAGTATTTCCTCCACATCATGGTGGGCGTCTTTTGGTGACCCTGTTCTCAATGGCTGGGAGCAAGAAGCATTGGCACACAACTGGGATTTAGTTAAAGCCTACGCACGTATGGAGGAGGCACGGGCTGGTTTGGCGAGTACTCAATCGTTGATTACACCTAGGGTTGACGTCGTCGGCGGGCTTTCAGGTTCGCGCTATAAAGTTGGAACGAACACTTCAGTTGACGAGCTTAATCGCCTCACACGCAGTGCATCAGTTGGTTTGGCGTTGAACTGGGAGCTGGATGTATGGGGGCGCGTCAAACAACTCAATGAAGGCGCCAAAGCGCGTTGGAGCAGTTCTGAATTAATGCAAGATGCCACGGCGTTGTCTATTTCTGGATTGGTGGCCGATACATATTTTCAGTGGCGAACATTGCAAAGCAAACTTGCCATCACCCGTGACGCCGTAGAGCAACTCAAAAAAATCACTGATTTGGAGCGTCGCAGATGGAAAGCGGGGCTGGGTACGGAGTTAAGTTATAGCCAAAGTTTAGCCGAATTAGATTCTGTAGAATCCAAGTTGCCTTTGCTGGTTGAAGCAGTAGGGCGAGCGGAGTTGGCCCTTCAGGTTTTAGCAGGTCGTCCACCGCGAGACATAGAGCAAGCACTGCCGAAAAAGACAGCCGCGATTAAAGTTCCCGCCACACCTAAAGTACTTGATACTCAACTTCTGTTGCGACGACCAGACGTGGCCGCAGCAGAATGGGCGCTTAAGGCGGCGTACGCCGATGTCAATGTCTCTCGCTTGGAACGTTATCCGCGCTTGAATTTATCCATCTTGGGTGGCTTGCTCGCATCGAGCAGTGCCGCCATAGCGGGCGTCCCCCTGTGGTTAGATACGGGTTTAAATGCAGCTGCACCATTGTTTGATGGTGGTTTGAATGCCTCCAAAGTAGATGCAAGTCTCGCACGCCGTGATTATGCCAAAGCACAGTACCACCAAGCGGTATTGCAGGCTTATCGAGATTTACAAGAAGCCGTCTTGGCTCAGACCAGCAGCGATCGTTATGTGCTCATGGTTGAAAAGGAGCTGGCTTCAAGAGAAAGGGCACTCCAATTAACACAAAAAAGCCGTGATGCGGGTCGAAGCAGCCAGTACGAAGTCCTCGCCGAACAACTCAAAGTTTTACAAGCGAAGTTGACGCTGAGTGATGCGAAACAAGCCCAATGGCTGTCACGCAGTCATTTTTTCAAAGCAATTGGAGGAAATTTATAATGCTATTTCATGTCTATAACGAAGAAAAGCCCGCTGGCTTTTTCATACACGAGCCAGACGGCTTGTATCGAGCCATCTTGGATGCCGATTGGATTTTATATTTGTTATTGCCGTTGCTTTTGCTTGTCGCAATTTTTGCACTGATGTATTTATGGCGTTTGCATGAGATTCCCAAGCACAAAGCCGAACATAAAAAAATGATTCAAGCTGAATTGGTCAGTGCATTAACCATACTTGGGCTATTTGAGCATTGGGTGTGGGCTGTGGCCTTGTTTATTGCTTATACCAACTGGAACAGCGTCGAAGAATTTTTTGTTAATGTGCTTCGCCGTTCTCGTGAAATTGAGCCCATTGCAGCCCAAGAAAACGCGGCATCTAACGCCCCCCAATCCCCACAAACTGCCAGCCCAGAAGGTGAAGCATCATGAAAATTGTTTTAGTTCCTTATATTTTAATTTGTTGGCTGCTGCTCAGATTTGGCGTTGTTAAGCGTTCGCTCGGCAATTTTATTGCCATGGGGCTTGGCGGGGTGCTTTTGCTGTTCATGTTATTTACGTTTACACGCTTTTACGCTGTATTGGACTTAACAGGCTCCTCAACAGTAAAAGCGCCGCATATCGTCCTCAACTCACCTGCGGGAGGCGAGATTGACAAAATTTTCGTGACCCACAACCAAAAAGTTAAAGCAGGTGATTCTATTTATAGCTTCAAAACCGATCGCTATGAAATCGCCTTGACCGCCAAACAAGCAGAACTGTCACGGCTGAAAGCTCAATTGGACAAACTTAGAAACGATTTAAAACGTTTAGAGCCTTTGCGCAACGACGTGGTGTCACAAGCAGAATATGACAACAAACAAATCGAAGTGACCAATCAACGAGAATTAGTCATCAAAGCCACTCAAGATATTTCTGATTTACAGTGGAAAATCGACCATGCCTTGGTTCAAGCCCCAACAGACGGGCAAGTCAATGTGATTTACGCTTCAGAAGGGCAATACTTTGGTGAGCAACGACCATCGGCGATTTTGATGTTCACAAACAAAAAGTTCATTGAAATGCGCATACCCGACCAATCATACGCGTTCATTAAGCCACAGGCATTTGCGGAGTTTTATGTAGACGCATATCCTGGAAAAATCTTCCGAGCGCGGGTACAAAGTGTCACCGAATCAACAGGAGAAGCCCAAGGTTCATTGTTGTCGACGCCGCAAAGCGTCACGCAACAAGTCATGAAAAACAGCAACGATATTGGTCGCACCGTTATCTTAGAGTTTGAAGAGCCTGCAGGCGTACACATTCCAATTGGAGCCACAGGACAAGCGTGGATTGCCGCAGAAAAACCTGTGCACATTTTAGGGTTTTTGGATGTCATCGCGGGCATGTTGCTCCGTTTTGCAGCCGCAGAGTCTTATCTCAAAGCGTTGTAATCAATATTAAATTATCGTAAAAACACAGATGCGTGCATAGGCTCATGGTCCTATGCCCTCTGTGTTTTTTGTATTTTTTTCCTTTGAAAAGGCGGGCTAAAATTAGGTTTTCGACCTCAAGCCAAACTTATCGGATAATATGCTCGTTCTTTATTTTGTACAGGCACTCGTTCTGTTAAAATGAACAAAACTTAACAGCTCAATCAGCTAAATCAGCTCAACATCCATGACATCACTTATCCAAAAATACAATATTCCCGGCCCACGTTACACCAGCTACCCAACTGTTCCCTATTGGAATGAAAACGACTTCACAACAGAACTCTACCTTGACAGCTTAACCCGCTCCTTTATTGAATCAAACGTAAAAGAGGGCATAAGCCTATACATTCACCTGCCATTTTGCGAAAGCCTGTGTACTTTTTGTGCATGCCACAAGCGCATCACAAAAAACCATAGCCATGAAGAAGGCTATATTCAAGCAATCGCACGCGAATGGCAAATGTACCTTGAACATTTCAAAAAACATACGGGCGAGACGGTCAACATCAAAGAAATTCACCTCGGCGGCGGCACGCCCACATTCTTTTCTCCTGAAAACTTACAGCTCATGATGAACAGCTTGCTTAAAGATGTTCGCGTTGCGGATGACCATGAGTTCAGTTTTGAAGGGCACCCGAACAACACAACACGCGAACACTTGCAAAGCCTTTATGATGTCGGTTTTCGCCGAGTCAGTTTTGGTGTGCAAGACTACGATGCCCGCGTACAAAAAGCCATTCATCGCATTCAACCCTTTGAAAACGTAGAAAAAGTTCACATCGCTGCCCGCGAAATTGGCTACACCTCAATCAGCCACGACCTGATTTTTGGGCTGCCATTTCAAACAATCGACTCCGTGCGCAACACCATAGAACAAACATGCGGCCTCGCACCCGATCGGCTTGCGTTTTATAGCTACGCACACGTTCCTTGGATTAAAGGCAACGGGCAACGTGGTTTTGACGACCAAGATTTACCCAGTGCCGAGCTTAAACGTGAATTATATGAGCTTGGTAAAGACCTATTTGCCCAAAACGGCTACATCGAAGTTGGCATGGATCATTTTGCCCGAACCAACGACGGCTTATGCCAAGCCATGCACAACAACACCCTGCACCGCAACTTTATGGGCTACACCACAACCACGACACAGCTCATGATTGGCCTTGGTGTTTCAGCCATTAGCGACTCATGGTATGGCTTCGCGCAAAACGAAAAAAACTTAGACGCCTATCTCCAGCGCGTAAACAACGGCGAATGGCCGCTCATGCGTGGGCATCTTCTCACACAAGAAGACCTTATCATCCGCCGCCACATCCTCAACCTGATGTGCCGACTACATACTGGCTGGCGTGATGAATCCATGCAATTTACCGCCTTAAACGACACCTTATCGCGCCTTACTGAAATGCAAAACGATGGACTATTGCACATAGACGACAACAGCCTGACCATCACCGAGCTTGGACGACCATTTGTGCGCAATGTGTGCATGGCGTTTGATTTAAGGATGCTGGCGAAACAGCCCGAAGCACAGTTGTTTTCAATGACGATTTGATGCTTGGGTGTACCGTTTATTTTTAAAAAAATACTCAACACTTGATAAATAATATGCCATCCCATAAAACCCAATTCACCGCCCCAAAATCCGACAATGCGCGCCTAGCACGGCTGTGTGGTGTCCTTGATGAAAATCTGCGCCAAATCGAGCAGGCCTATAATGCGACCATTGTGCGTCGAGGTTCGCGTTTTAACATCAGCGCTTCAAGTGCATCACGAGCCGCTGAGGTCAAAGAAGCCTTGGCGCATTTTTATGATATGGCGCGGCGTGATTTGTCGATTGATGACATTCAGTTGGGCATTGTGTCGTTGCAAGCGGGTTTCATTAAAAAAAGTAAGGGCGATTTGACGACCGATGAGCAACGTCATGATGCACGGGTATTGTTGCATGCAGCGCGTGCAGTGGTTGATGCTGATGAGTCTCGATTGCCTAGCCATGCGCTGGCGCAACACCTGCCGACGCTTGATGATGCGGGGCCAGTGTTACAAACACGTCGCCCTGATTTGCAGGCACGCACGCCGCGCCAAAAAACCTATCTTGAGAATATCTTATCGCACGACATTACCTTTGGCGTTGGCCCTGCGGGTACGGGCAAGACGTATCTTGCTGTTGCGTGTGCCGTTGACGCGCTGGAGCGCGATACGGTTAAACGCATTGTTCTGACCCGACCTGCGGTTGAGGCGGGTGAGCGTTTGGGCTTTTTGCCAGGGGATTTGACGCAAAAAGTCGATCCGTACTTACGCCCGTTGTATGATGCTTTGTATGATTTGATGGGGTTTGATAAAGTACAAAAACTCTTTGAAAAACAAATGATTGAAATTGCGCCACTGGCTTATATGCGCGGACGCACCTTGAATCATGCGTTTATTATTTTAGATGAGGCGCAAAACACCACGCCTGAACAAATGAAAATGTTTTTAACGCGCATTGGCTTTGGCGCGCGCGCTGTGGTGACGGGTGACCCTTCGCAATTGGATTTGCCACGCGGGATGAAAAGCGGCTTGGCGGATGCGGTACAAACGTTGCAGAAAGTCAAAGGCATTGCTTTTTCAGAGTTCACCAGCGCGGATGTGGTGCGTCATCCTTTAGTGGCGCGAATTGTCGATGCTTATGAGGCAAAAGCCAAGGCGGCGGCGAAAGAACAAGCACGCTTGGAGAAATTAGCTCAACTTGAGCGCGATGTTAAGAAGCAGGGTGAATGATATGTCTAAACTTAATTTGTCCGTGCAATACGCTGACACCAGCCATAACTGGGGCGATGTGTTGCCCAGACCGTTGTTGCGCCGTTGGGTCAAAGCGGCTTTGCAAGTCGATGCCGCATTGACCATCCGCTTTGTAGATGAAGTAGAAGGGCGGCGGCTGAATGCTGAGTTTAGAGGCAAAGACTATCCGACCAATGTATTGACGTTTACCTACGATGACGACATCAATGAGTTACCTGAAGAAGTGCGCGCAGCGATTGCAGCGGATGAAGGTGAGCAGATTGAGGCGGATATCATTTTGTGCGGTGCGGTGCTGCAGCGTGAAGCGGCAGAGCAGGGCAAAACCATCATTGAGCATGCCGCACATTTAGTGGTGCATGGTGTTTTGCACGCCCAAGGCTTTGACCATATCGAAGATGAGGAAGCGGAAATTATGGAAAATTTGGAGACGCAGATTGTGCAAGGATTAGGATTTGTCGACCCATACGCGGCTGAACGACAAGGTGCGCAACCGCTATGAAAAAGAACAGTTTTTTTGAACATTATTTGCATGTACTTGCCCAACAAGGCTACAGCCCCGATTACGCACAAGAAGCGTGTGCTAAACGTTTGCAGCGCAATGAAGATGACTGGATTGCATTTAAAGAAAAACGCTCAAACAAATTCAAAAAGTTTTTTAGCAAAGCAGAAGTGCCCACAGGGGTTTATCTTTGGGGCGGCGTGGGGCGTGGTAAAAGCGTTTTGATGGATACGTTTTATGAGCATTTGCCATTAAAACGTAAAATCCGCATTCACTTTCATGAGTTCATGCAAAGCGTCCACCGTGAGCTTGAGGCTTTTAAAGGCACGTCAGACCCACTGGATGCCGTGGCGGCACGTGTTGCAGAAAAATACCGCTTGGTTTGTTTTGATGAGTTTCATGTCTCGGACATCGCGGATGCCATGATTTTGTACCGTTTGCTTGAGGCATTGGTGAAAAACGGCGTGGGTTTCATCATGACGTCAAATTACAAACCCGATGATTTATATCCAGATGGATTGCATCGCGACCGCATTTTGCCCGCGATTGATTTAATAAAACGCATGTGTGACGTGGTCAACGTTGACACAGGCGTTGATTATCGCAAGCGCAGCTTAACTTCGGCACAAACCTATTACACGCCCAATGATGAAACTGCTGAACGGGCATTGAAGCAATTGTTTCATAGTGTGGCAGGCGCAAGCGAAGGAGAGAGCCTGCACATTGGTCATCGAGACATCAAGGCGATTGCATTTGCAGGGCGAGTCGCATGGTTCGATTTCAATGCACTATGCGCCACCGCACGCTCACAAACCGATTATTTGGAGTTACTTGGACGATTCGACACATTCATCGTGTCAGATATTCCAGTCATGTCGCCAGCCATGTTTGCAACGGCACGGCGTTTCACATGGTTAATTGATGTGATGTACGACCACCGAACCAAGCTGTTTATCAGTGCGCAAGCCGAAGCCACAAAGTTGTACACCGAGGGGCAAATGGCGAATGAGTTTGCCCGCACAGTGTCGCGCTTAACCGAGATGCAGTCGCAAGAATATCTCGAAGAAGCACTGATTCCTGTTAAACATTTATAAAGACTCGCATTTTGACTGTTGATTTTCATTGTCACTCAACCGCGTCTGATGGCGGGCTTGCTCCCGCTGCCTTGGTGACTCGTGCCTTTTCAAACGGTGTGACGCAGCTTGCTCTCACCGACCACGACCAGTTGGCGGGTTTGGCCGAGGCTCGAAGCAGGGCGGATGAATTGGGCATCAAGTTCATCAATGGGGTTGAAATTTCAGTGTCATGGCGCGATTTAACGGTACACATTGTCGGTTTAAACATTGATATACACCACGCACCGCTGGTCAATGGCTTACAAAAAATGGCGAATAGTCGTCATGCCCGAGCTTTAGAAATGAGTGCGCAATTAGAAGCCGTAGGTATCCAAGGGGCTTTTGAAGGTGCTTTAGCCCATGCGAATGGACGTTTAGACTTGCTCAGCCGCACGCATTTCGCCCGTTTTTTGGTACAAAAAAAGAAAGCTTTCAACGTCCGCGCCGTCTTTATGGATTATCTTGTTGCAGGTAAGCCTGGTTTTGTTGAACACCGTTGGAGCTGTTTAGACGATGCGGTGACTTGGATTCGTGGGGCAGGTGGTATACCCGTTTTAGCGCATCCTGGCCGTTACACGCATACGGAAGAGGGCGGCGAGAGTGATTTGTTTGAACAATTTATTCAAGCGGGCGGTCAGGCGGTGGAAGTCGTGACGGGCAGCCACAGTAAAAAACAATATCGTTTTTACGCTGAAAAAGCACAACAGTACGGCTTGCTGGCATCGGCGGGTTCAGACTTTCATGCAAAAGATGAAAGTAAAATGGATATTGGAAAAGTTCCGCCGTTGCCCGCTGGACTGACGCCTGTTTGGTCGTTGTGGTCATGAATGCTTTTTTGGCATACGCTCAGTTGCTAAATTCGGTAAAATGCAGCCTTTATAAGCTTTTGAAAGCTCTGTTATGAATATTGATATGGCGGAATTAATCCGCGATTTAACCATCTATATTATTCCAATTATCTTTGCAGTGACATTGCATGAGGCCGCTCACGCTTACGCTGCTCGTTATTTTGGCGACAACACGGCGCACAGCATGGGGCGAACCTCTCTTAATCCGATGGTTCACATTGACCCCATCGGAACAGTCGTGATGCCTTTAGCGATGTTTATTTTCACCAACGGCAATTTCTTTTTCGGCTACGCTAAACCTGTACCCGTCATTACATCACGGTTACGTAACCCCAAAGCAGACATGGCAATGGTTGCCTTGGCGGGACCAATGGCCAATGCGGTCATGGCTTTAGGCTGGGCTGTTTTTGCGCTTTTAGCGGCTACCTTTTTACCGACGCAAGAATTTTTTAGTTTAGTGGCTAGGGCTGGTGTTTTAAGTAATTTGTTGATGTTCGCGTTCAATTTATTTCCATTATTGCCGCTGGACGGTGGTCGAATATTGGCAGGAATATTGCCAGACTCATTGGCACGCCCTTTCTCTGCGATTGAACAATACGGCACATTTATTATTTTATTTTTAGTTATTTCAGGTAGCGGTTTGATTGGGCAATATTGGATTTCACCGATTATGAACATCATGGCTAAAATCATCAGTGCATTGGTGTTTCCGCTGGCTCGCATCCTTGCTTAATGTCGTTTTTTATAGGTGTTTACAATGTTTCAAGAACGTGTTTTATCTGGCATGCGCCCAACAGGGGCTTTGCACTTAGGCCATTATCATGGCGTGTTGAAAAACTGGGTTCAGTTGCAAAGCGAATATCCATGTTTGTTTTTTGTCGCTGATTTACACGCACTGACCACACATTACGATGATCCAAGCATCATCCAAACCAGTACGCACGAAATGGTCATTGACTGGTTAGCGGCAGGGGTAGACCCATCTCAAGCCACGTTATTCGTTCAATCGCAAGTGCCCGAGCATTCTGAGCTGTTCCTTTTACTCGCCATGTCTACGCCGCTGGGTTGGCTTGAACGAGTGCCCACCTACAAAGAGCAAATTGAAAAGCTGAAAGAAAAAGACTTATCCACTTATGGTTTTTTAGGCTACCCCTTGCTCCAAGCCGCAGACATTTTAATCTACCGCGCTCAACATGTGCCCGTTGGTGAAGACCAAGTGCCTCACTTAGAAATGACGCGTGAAGTTGCGCGCCGCTTTAATCACTTGTATGGGCGTGAACCCAATTTTGAAGCCAAGGCTCAAGAGGCCGTGAAAAAACTGGGTAGTAAAATGGCTCGTCAATACAACGAGTTGCGCACGCGATACCAAGAGCAGGGTGAAGACGAAGCGTTAGAACGTGCGCATGCCTTATTGGACGAATCAAAAAATATTGCTCAAGCCGACAGAGAGCGTCTATTCGGTTACTTAGAAGGCAGTCGAAAAATTATTTTGGTTGAACCACAAGCGCTTTTAACCAAAGAATCGCGCATGCCTGGCTTAGATGGGCAAAAAATGTCAAAGAGCTATGGCAACACCATCGCCATGCGTGAAGATCCTGAGTCTTTGACTAAAAAAGTACGGACCATGCCCACAGACCCAGCTCGAGTGCGCAAAACTGATGCAGGTGACCCAGAGAAATGCCCAGTGTGGTCTTTGCACCAAATTTACAGTAGCGTTGAGACCTGCTCATGGGTACAAGATTCATGCCGCAATGCAAAAATTGGCTGTTTAGAATGCAAACAGCCCGTCATAGATGCCATGCTCAAAGAGCAGCAACCTATTTTGGAGCGCGCACAACAATATCTTGATGACCCAACTTTAGTGCGCAACATTATCGCTGACGGCTCTGAAGATGCGCGCAAAATGGCGCAAGAGACAATGCGCGATGTCCGAGAGGTCATGGGCTTGTAATAATTTCGAAATGCCATCTTGAAAAAGATGGCTCTATCACCATTTAAATCATATATTTTTTAAGAGGCTCTTATTGCCTCCATGTTTAATATTGTCTTTAACACTGTCAAAATCAAAGGTACAAAATGTCTGAGTACGATACAGAACAACACCCAACTCAACAAGACAACCCAGAAGCTCAAAATAACGAACGTTTGAGCGATTCAGAACCTTTAAACGCTTCTGAACACGAGCCGTTAGAAGACGCACCAAGTCCATTAATCCTATTAGAAGAGCAAGTTGCTCAATTAAAAGACCAATTGCTTCGCACTCACGCAGAAATGGAAAATGTGCGTCGCCGCGCCAGCGATGATGTCAGTAAGGCGCACAAATTTGCTATTGAAAAGTTTGCGGACAGTTTATTGCCCGTACAAGAGAGCCTTGAAAAAGCACTGGCCGATAATTCAGGGGATTTAAACACCTTACGTGAAGGCGTTGAACTGACCTTCAAACAACTCTCATCCGCTCTAGAAAAAGGCGGAGTTGTCGTCGTCGATCCTAAAGGTGAGTTATTTGACCCGCATTTGCATCAAGCCATTTCTGCCACGCCATCGGAGTTGCCCGCCAATACCGTCATTGAGGTACTGCAAAAAGGGTACAAAATTGCAGATCGTGTCTTGCGACCTGCCTTAGTCATTGTGGCCGCGTCATCAAATTAAATATTAAAAAGCCGTGTTATAACGGCTTTTTAATATTGAAAGATAACAATCCTCGTTAATGACGGGGATTTTCTATAGCATCGTGATTCAATAAATGAAGACATACACACCAAGCGAAACCACCTCTAAGCGAAACTGGGCTCATATTGGAGAGTCGGGTTCTTATCTTGGTATTTGGTTCTTGTATCAAACACACCGGTGGTTAGGCAGGCTACCATTTAGACTGGTGTTATTTCCAGTTATCCTTTATTTCTTTTTAGTGAGACGGTCTGCTCGGCAAGCCTCGATGGAATATTTATATCAAATGAGCCTTTTTGTACCGACGCTGAAAGCAAATTTTTTGACGTCATTTAAACATTTTCTGACATTTGGAGATGCACTTTTGGATAAAGTGTTGGCGGCATCAGGGCACCTTACACTCAATAACATTGAGGTTGAAGGGCGAGAACCTGTGCAAGCATGCATCGACAAGGGTCAAGGTTTTGTATTATTGACTGCGCATCTAGGTAATATGGAGGTATCTCGCATTTTGGCGAAGTACCGAAAAATTCCATTGAATATTCTCGTTCACACTCGACATGCTGAAAAATTTAATCGGGTATTGCGGCGTTTAGACCCACAATGTCAAGTTAACTTAATACAAGTAACGGAGTTAAATACATCGCTTGCTATCAGTTTGTCTCAAAAAGTTCAAGCAGGTGAGGGCGTCGTTATTGCTGCAGACCGCATTCCAGCTAGCGGCAACATGAATCACATGGTGCCCGCAGATTTTTTAGGACGCACAGCTTATTTTCCTATTGGCCCGTATGTTCTGTCACATCTACTTCAAGTTCCAGTTTTTTTTGTAACTTGTGTTCGTAAGCAAAAAAGTTATCACATACAGTATGAGTTATTTGAAACTTGTATAAGCATCTCTAGAAGTTCGCGGGAAGAGTCCTTACGGATTTATGCACAAAAATTTGCACATTTGCTTGCGGTACGCTGTAAACAAACGCCTTTACAGTGGTATAATTTCTACCCTTTTTGGCATGCAGACCTATGAAAATCAAACAATTGAATCAGCATTTGGCATATACCGAAACGGCTCTGAAACCACAGTTTCACGATCTTGACCCCCTCGATATTGTTTGGCATGGGAACTATGTAAAGTATTTAGAAACAGCGCGATGTGAACTGTTAAAGTCCATTGGCTACGATTATCCAGAAATGAAAGAATCAGGGTTTGCGTGGCCTGTGGTTGATATGAGATTAAAATATATTCGACCAGCGAGATACGGTATTGAATTGATTATCGCGTGTGCAGTGACCGAGTGGGAAAATCGCTTGAAAATCAATTATGAAATTAGAGAACGTGCGTCTGGGGTTTTAATTCACCGTGCCTACACGATTCAAGTTGCGGTCAATCTAGAGTCTTATCAGATGTGTTACCAGTCGCCTGAAGTCTTAGGGCGTGCTCTTAAAACGATTCGAGTCTGAAATTTTAGAATATCATTATGAAAAAACTTTTTTTCTGGTTAAGTATTTTGGTGGCTGCGTGGGGATATGCATCCATTGCTCAAGCTGCAGGAGACGCCCAATTACTCTCAAAAATTGCCAATCTTGCTGCCAAGCCAGAAGCCATGAGTGCAAATTTTACACAGACGAAACAAATTAAAGGTTTTCGCTCCCCAGCGGTATCATCTGGAAATATTATTTTGGCTCGTCAAAAAGGAATGCTGTGGCGGACTCTAACGCCTTTTCAATCGGTTCTTAAAATAACTGAGACTGGAATCGTTGAAACGCAAGGCAACCAAGTTAATCAAATCGCCAGCGGTCAAGGCCTAAAAAATGTTACAAAAGTTATGTCTAGTCTGTTGTCAGGTGACTTTTCAGATTTGCAGCAGTATTTCAGTTATACGGGCTCTATTCAATCCAAGTCTTGGGTGCTTCACTTGACACCTAAAGATAGTCAAATGTCTCGAAAAATATCTAATATCCAACTTTCGGGTGATTCATTTGTCAAACGCGCTGTTATATACGAAACCAATGGAGACGTGAGCACCATTGTTTTTACTAACACCCGTGCAATTTCAGCCAATGGTCTGACTTTTTAAAGTTATCATTTTTAAAAATTAACACGTTTTATTTTTTGTAATTATTTATGAATATTAAGCCGAACAACAACAATTCTTGGCAAGTAATCGTCTTAATATTTTCTGCAGTGTTGATGTTGGGGGTTTTAGGTTTCAAATGGCCCTCTTCTTCAAGTTGGATTAGCAAGAATCCTTTGACACTTTTGCCTCATGGCTACAGTGGTTTATCGCCTCAAGATCAAGTTTTATTAGAAAAAGCACAACAGCAACAAAGACGCACTTCTGAAAAACAAATTATTTTATTATTCTGTGCAGATAAACCAGAGCAGGCAGAGAATGCCTTGAATAAGGCTTCGCAAATTTTGGAGCAATACCAAAATATCATTGAGCCCAGCAAAGTTCAAAATCCAGAAGTCATTCAATCGATCATTGATTTTTACTCCCCCCATGTTTACCAATTGTTGACGGATGAGCAAAAACAAAAAATTCAGAATCAGAGCGACCAAGAGTGGATTGCTGAAGTCAAGCGCAACTCATTGATGCCGTTTTCGGTTGGCCTGTCCTCCGCCGATGACCCTTTTGCTAATCTCCAAACGTGGCTGTTACACCAATCAAAAAAAACCGCGGTTTACCAAGGGGATACAGGCCACTGGGAAACTGAATTTGATGGAAAAAAATACCAAATACTGTTTTATCAATCTGTAGATGAAGGCTTGAGCTTGGATGCCAATAGCCAGTTGTTGGATATTTTGGAGCAAATTAAACACTCAATAGCCCAAGACAATTCAAATGTTTTGGTTCATATGGCAGGTATTCCATTGCATGTTGCTGCAGCCACAAAACAAGCAAACTATGAAGTGAGCCTATTCGGAAGTATTTCTACTGTAGCGGTCTTGATTTTGCTATGGCTGGCATATCGCAGCATACGAGCGACATTGGCGGTTACTTTGAGCTTGGCTTATGGAATGCTGCTGGCTTTTTTTGTCACGTTATTTGTATTTGGAGAAGTTCACATCTTGACCTTGGTGTTTGGTACAAGCTTAATTGGGGTGGCCGAAGACTTTGGTTTCCACTTCTTAGCCGCCCGTCAAAACATGCGACAAAGCCATATGGCGGTGGTGAAAAAACACATTGCTCCAGGTATGTTTTTTGCGTTTTCAACAACAATCTTGTCGTACTTATTTTTAGGTTTCCCCCCCTTTCCTGCGCTAAGACAAATTGCCGTTTTTTCTGCAACAGGAATTACTGGAGCCGCTGCATTCGTCTGGGTATTGTTTCCATTGCTGTTTAAGCAGATGGGCGAACCAACTCAATTAAATAAGTTGTTTGCCCGCTCATGGCGAGTTTATATACACTTAGCTTTTCACTTTTCTACAAAAGCAAAAGTTTTAGCAGGGCTTGGTTTCGTCTTGTTGATTGTGATAAGTTTGTCTCGCTTAACCTTTAAAGATGACTTACGCCAGTTACAGAATTCGCCTCAATGGCTTTTGGAGGAGCAACGACTTGTTGGACAAGTTTTGCGTGAATCAAATAGCCAATTTCTCCTCATTACGGCACCGTCTGAGCAACAGTTGTTAGAAAAAGAAGAGCAGCTGCGTTCAGTACTGGAGCCTACTTTAAGTTCATTTCCAAATATCCATTATCGTGCAATTTCCGAGTGGATTCCTTCCATTCAAAGGCAACGGGATAATGAGACCATAGCAATACAAAAATTTAAAAGTATAAAAGATAGATTGGGGTTAACAAAAGAACCCATAGAGTCGACTTACATAACACCAACAGAAGCGTTGAGTCAGCCTTTTGCAGCAATCCTAAAATCTCAGTGGCTCGGCGAGCAGACTGATGGTCGTTGGGCTTCGGTGGTGAATATTTTAGGCCCTATTAATGCCTCGCAACTAAAGACCATTGAGAATTCGACTCAAAAAATGGATGGTGTCATTTGGGTTGATAGTGTGGCTCAATACAGTCAGTTACTCGCAAAATACCGAAATATAATCATCACCTTGCTCATATTGTCATATTTGGCAACGTGGTTTTTACTCAGAGCAAGATATAACCGTCACGCTTGGTTAATTCTTTTGCCGCCAGCACTGTCTAGTCTTTTGACATTGGTTGTATTGAGTTGGCTGGGCATTTCTGTCCAATTATTTACGGTCTTACCATTGCTGCTTGTTTTGGGTATGGGAGTGGACTACGGTATTTTTCTTGTTGAACACGTCAAGGAGCAGGAAAAAATGTGGATGGTAACTTGCTTAAGTACCATCAGCACTATTTTATCTTTGGGTATGCTTGGTTTTTCACAAACACCAGCCCTGCATGTTTTAGGTCTCAGCTTGGGGCTTGGCGTGACTTTTTCCTGTGTGTTAGCGGCGTTTGTTGGTAAGTATGTCGCTAAACAAAAACTGTTGACCGCAGAATAAGGTTATTTCTCGTACAACGGTTTCTCGGTAAAACTGCGATAAAGTAATTTGGGAAAGCGCAATAACATACCGAAGAACAAACGAGTATGCATCCAGCTGATGAGCGCATTGTCTTTGAACGCTAGAAAATGTGAAACGCCATTTTGTGGGTAACATACTTTGGTGGGAACATTGATAATTCTAATGCCTGCCCAGTCTGCTTTTACCACTATTTCTGTATCCCAACTCATTCTCTTATTGAAGTTACTTTGCTGGAATAACGGTGTAATTTGTTGAAGAGGATAGATTCTAAACCCACACATTGAATCTTTAATTCGAAATGAAAGGGTATTGATCCACACCCAAACATGAGTTAAATAGCGAGCAATTAGCCTGCCTTTAGGGACTGTATGATCAAACTGAGGAAAACCGCAAATCAATGAGTCAGGGTTGCGAGACGCAATATCTAAGAACTTTGCTAAATCAGACAAGTGATGCTGGCCATCCGCGTCTATTTGCAGTGCATGACTAAATTTTGCCTTAAATGCGTAAGACATCCCCGTCATTACGGCTGCACCTTTACCCTCATTACAATCATGTGACAATAAGGTGACCTTGCTTGGGCCATAATGTCGTGCCAACTTTTTTAGTTTGTTTGAACATTCATGGTCGCTGCCATCATTGACCAAAATACAATAAACATTGTTGCTTAAGACCTCGCTCAGTACGTCATCTATCCGTTGTGGATGGTTGAATACGGGGATTATGACTGTTGGTTTAAACATTATCACTCTCCCAAACAATCACGCCTGAAGCATGTCGGCCCGTATTGGATTCATAGCTAAAATTAGTACTCATTTTAGTTGGATTATGAGAAAGCATTAAGTTGATGACCTGTTTTGGCTTTATTATTTGCGAAAATTTCAGTAGTTTTATGGCGTTAACATTCGCGTGATGTAAGTCAAATTCAATTTTGGCATACTCAACAGCCCAGTCCAACTGGGCAATCCCTGGCAAGATGGGCTCGTCTTTAAAGTGTCCTTTAAAATATTGCAACTCTTGCGGAATTTCAAGCTCAAGGTTCGAGTGTAAATTTGAATGAGTGATATTAATTATTTTTGGATATTTAACCATTGGGGGCGTCTCTAGAATAGATAAAATGGTGGGGTACTCTATTTTATCTTGGGCGTTACGTGGGATTTTTTCTACAAACCGCCAACGTCGTGGTATAGCTAAACTTTCGAAATGCGTTTTTAAAAACGACTTTAAATAGTCGACTATTTCACTGCGGCTTTTTGTTTTGTATAACTGAAAACCATTAGGCGATAATTCAATGACTGCACCTAAAACCGTGCGTTGAAGAATTTTTATGACCGCTACGTTAGCAGAAGTTATCCAACTTATAGTTTGCAGTTGTTGCTCCATGTGGGTGAGAGAAATTCTTTTTTCTTCTAGTTTAATCACTCGATCCGCTCGACCTAATAGCTTGAAACTCGGGAATGGGGCATGTTGTACGGCTACTTTATCAGCACAGGTGTACCAGTGTTTAGGTTGATTTAAATGGGGGGCTTGTATACATAACAAACCGTCCTCATCCATTTTGATTTGAACATTAGGTAATGGCGTGAAAAAGTCCTGTATTTCTGATTCTGGATGGCTCTTTTTAAATCCAACAGCACCCGTTTCAGTGCTTCCATAAATTTCGACAACGCAGCTTTTCCAAATATTTTGCACACTCTGAACATGTGTATCAAATAAAGGACCGCCCGCAGAAAAAACATGGGTGATTTGGGACTTTAAAAATTGCCAACTGCTTGTGTGTGTTAGTCGACTTAAAAAAGCAGGCGAGCTTATCAATGTAATATTGGCTGCCTTCGTTGAAAGTAAACTTTCTGGAAAAAGAATGGTTTCAGTTTTAATAGGGCGGAGGTTAACAAGCGGTAGGAGGAGCCTAAATATAAAACCAAAAAAATGCTGATGACTAACTGTGGCGTAGATTTGTGTATTTTTTAATATGGATTCAAACAGAAGATTTAAAGAAGCCAATTCTTCATCTAACTGCCGAACATGTTTTTGAACGGGTTTAGGAAAACCTGTTGAACCAGAGGTCAAAAAATAGAATGGGGTATCGAGTTTTATACTAGATGATGGTGATGATTTTCGCCTAGCATCGGTCGTATTGGACAAAAAAGTGTAGCTCAAAAGCTGTTCATGAGGTGTGAAATCACCGACAAACCCACCGACCCATTTTGACAAATGCACCATTGTTCCTGGGAGCTTATCATTTGGAATATACACGACTTGCTCAGCGTAAAGCGCACCTAAGAATGCCGCAGCAAACTCGTCAATTTTATCAAAATACAAAGCCCAATTTAATCGAGGTAACTCACTCCATGTCTGATACCACGAAAAAACTTTTTGAGAAAACTCAATCCAATTCACAGGCGTATCATCTAAAAAAACGATGCTTTGCCCGTTGGGTCGTATGAGCTGTTGATGTAAAAACTCAAATGGTTTGCTCATGGCGAGTCCGATAAATTTTTCGATAAAACCATTCAACCACAAACAAAAAACCCATCAAAATGTAAGCGATGAAGCCGTTATAAACCGTCCAAATTTTCAAGTCGTCGTGAAATATAGTCCACGCCGAGATTAAGCCATTCAAAACAAAAAACACGCACCAGACCTTGGTGACATTACGGGTGTAGATTATTGCGTGTGATGGAAACGTTTGGTTTTTGTCAAAGCTGAGTCGAGCAAAGCGTTCAATAATGGTTTGCGATGCATATAAACTCGAATAAAAAACACTAAGCATTGCAAAATTTATAATCAGTGGATACCACCGCAAAGGCATATTGCTATTGAAGTAGTAGGACAACAAGCAAATTAGTATACCCAAAGCTGCAATCACGCCATCATAAAAATAGCGCACTCGAAGCAAGAAAAATCGAGCAATTAGGATTGGAGCTATGATGAAAGAAATGAGTTGTATCGAAATTTTGTCCAATGAAAAATACAAGACAAAGGGATAAGCAATTGTTATCAAAGTGAAAATCAATAAGAGTATACGTTTCATTCCTTTTCACCAACAACAAATAATTACTGCGCCGCTTCGAAGGCTTTAACAACATCATCAATGGTACGTACCGATTTAAACATTTCTGGCTCAATACGTTTATTCGTCAACTGACGCATTTTGACAATTAAATCAACGGCGTCAATGCTATCAATATCCAAGTCCTCATACAATCTAGCTTCAGGCTTAATGATTTCGGGATCAACGCCAAAAAGTTCTTGTAAGTTTTGACTCAATACTTGGTAAATTTGTTCTCTGTTCATATTATTTATCAATTGATGGTGCGATTTTCTGAAACCATTTTTGCCAAGGACTGGATACTTGAAAAATATTGGCTATTTTCAGCGGCATTTGCAGAAATTTGTAAGCCGTATTTTTTTTGCAGAGCCACCCCTAACTCCAAAGCATCTATCGAATCTAGACCTAAACCTTCGACAAAAAGAGGGGCAGAGCTATTAATTTCTTCTGGGGCAATATCCTCTAACATCAAAGTATCAATAATGAATTTTTTAAGTTCAAATTCCAAATCATTCATTGGGGAGTCTTTCAGAAAAATAGCGAGTCAAGTCTATCGTCAACTGGCGTGCAGCAATACCCGCATTGCTGTCGCTGTAATTTAAAACGGGGAAGTCACTTTGAACACTTAGTGAAAAATGCATTTTTTGAGGAGGGATATTATACCACCTTTCACCCTTCCGTAAAGTCGGTGGTGTGCAGCAAATTAAAATGGGCACAATAGGACTTTGAGCTCGAAGCGCAATATTGGATGCGCCTCGCTGTAGTTGATAACCTCGACCCGTTTGTGTTCGGGTCCCCTCGGGAAAAATGATGAGGTTGGTTTGATTAGACAACCTGTCTACGCAATTCATAATCAGTTCTTCTGGATTCTGTGCGTCATTGGCAATATAGCCAGCCGCTCGAACGACCCCCATCATGACTGGATTCTTAAAAATCTCTTTTTTTATGATGCAATCTACATCATCTAAGAATGCAATTAAAAAAACCACATCTAATAAAGTGGGGTGATTCGAAATGATAAGAAGTCCGCGCCTTTGCTTGAGCTTATCGAACCCTTGAGTCTGATAAGATAAAACCCCCATCATTCGCATAAACTCGATGAAAAAGAAGAAGCATTTTTGAATGGCTGAGCGTGCTATTTTTCTACAAATCTTCTTATTGGGTATCATTAGTAATATCGGGAAAAAGATGATGCCTAAAACAATCCCACCTAAGCCGAATACAGTGAAACTCAAGCCTGTCGCAAATAAACGCCAATAGTAATTAAAAGATTTATTAGATTTATTTTGTATCGTTTCCATCATGACCAATTCTGTGGATATGCCATTGAGTGGCGTTTGAAAGGTAAGACCACGATTTTTGTTGTTTATTTAAGAACCAAGCAAAAAAATCCAGTTCTGTAGGCACATCGGTCATCATTGGCGTGAATTCATCTTGTCGGTTTTGCCAATCAATCGAGTAATCATTGCCAACAGAAATCAAAAGTGCATACGCAAATACGGCGGGCTGTGTAAATTCTAAATCAGCAGAATATTGTAATGGAACCGTTTCGTCATACACGACAAGTAATACGTCTTTTTGGTTGTCGTAACACTGAGCCGTTGTTTCAACAAGGGCGTTGACCAAACCGTCCCGTCCTGCCGCTAGAGAGGTAATCTCTTGGTTGTTGTGTTGTAATATCGAAATGTTGCCCGCAACAGCATTGTGGACGGACAAGCCAAAGTTGAGTGAAGACAAAGATTCTCGGTGCGCTAATTGAACCAATAATTCTGTAGATTTTGCTAAATCACCGTGTCTGGAACAATATACTTGAGCGACTTCATTCGAGCGAGGAATATGGTCGACCACATGATAAACCATACGGGTTATTCGATTCAGCCGCCTGCGTTGCATGGGGGGAATCGCTGATGAATTGGGTGACTCATCTCCATTGGGGCAAAATGGGACAAAGCTCCATTGAACCCAATCTTTTGCATCACATAGACCTGGCGCCCAAGCAGACCAGCCTTTAATTGAAAAGTGTATTGTTGATTTCATTTTTAACCATGCTGGATAGCCCATGCACCAATATAAGAAGTGCATGGGAGCTTAAAATGCTGAACATGTGTTCCATTATTATCAACCCAACGTTGAGATTCACTCTTTGCTACGTTGAGTTGTGAGAAAAAGGAGTAATCTTTCATTGAGGTCAAAGGCTTTTGATACGCTTTAGCCAATGCTTCTTTTGCAGTCCAATATTGATAAAACCACATGGCGTTTTGGCCATTTTGTGTCACCCAGTCGCGCTCTTGTTCGTGCGCCAAAAACAATGCCATTTCGAACATTGATGCTCGAACTTTAAATTTTTCAATATCGATACCGACAGGTTGACCATTGCTATTGATTATAGCCGCCACCCAATCGTTGCTATGAGAAAGGCTAATCGTCGTATTGACCTTCGTTTGATTGCTCCATATTTCAGGTGCACCAGCATTATTATTGATGATTGACTGATGAAAGTTATTTGGTGAGTGCTTATTTAATAAATACTGTCCAACAAATCGGCCCGCAAGATAGTTTTTTCGTGTTTTTGAAGTCGTTTTGGTTTGAAACTCAAGTTCTTCAGTCCTCGACAAAAAGGAGCGTGGCAAAAAGTGAATGTCATCCATCTTAGACAAGGGCATTAATGCCATGTGGCAGCCAACATCACAACAGATTTCATGAATTTGTTCGATATCAAACATTGGCATTTAATTACTTAATCAAATCACCGCGTAAGGCTACGCCAGAAGCTAAAAAGCCAACATGACACTCATATTGCGTGTTGCTGGAGTAAACATTTTTTTTATAATAGCTCACGATGTTGTCCACTTTGCTTGCACCTGCTTGTTTAGCCGAATTTTGCAGTGCAATCAAAGAAGAAAGCATTGCTCTTTGACATGTAGCATCATTTGCTTTACCAAAAGCATTGGTCTTACGATTGGCCACAACACCTGCTTTTAATATCGTTCCGTTTGTTGCCTTTGCAAAATTAAATAAGACGGTTCGATCCAATTTTTCTTGAGCATCAGCTGAGTTCAAAACATCAACAATGGGTAGATAGACCACTTCGTCGCTTGCTTTAGTATTTGCAGGTAAAAAAACATGTGTGGCAACAGTTAAAATAACGAGCAATTTATTTAACTTCATATCGTTTTCCTTTAAGTAGCACTTATTCACATCGCTTGAAAATCAAGGAGGTGTTGATGCCTCCAAACGCGAAGTTGTTACTCATGATGTATTCAACTTTTTTGTCGGTATAACCTTTTTGTACAAAGCCCAAAGGCGGCAACCTGCCATCAATCTGCTTCAAATTAACCGTTGGACAAAACCAGCCTTCATGCATCATGTGAATTGACAGTATGGCCTCTATTGCACCGCAAGCGCCAAGTGTATGTCCCATATAACTTTTGAGTGAACTCATGCACACATCTCTTTGAAAAACATTCCATGTGGCAATGCTTTCACTGATGTCACCATGTTCAGTGGCTGTTCCATGTGCACTGACATACCCAATCTCACTGGTCGGGATTTTTGCTTGTTTTAAAGCCAATCTGAGTACACGTTCCATTGTTGTTGCCTGTGGTTGTGTGACGTGGCAACCATCACTGTTTGTTCCAAAAGCAATTATTTCTGCGTAAATTTTTGCACCACGAGCTTTGGCGTGCTCATACTCTTCAAGTATTAAAGTAGCCGCGCCTTCGCCCAGAACGAGACCATCACGGTCCGTATCAAAAGGGCGAGGGGACTCTTCGGGGGTGCTATTTTTGGTGCTGGTGGCAAAAAGGGTATCGAAAACTGCTGCTTGTGTGACATCTAGCTCCTCTGCGCCACCCGCAACCATTGCGACTTGTTGTCCTGAAGCAATTGCTTCGTAGGCGTAGCCAATGCCTTGGCTGCCAGATGTGCAAGCACTTGAGGTTGTGATGATGCGCCCCGTTATTCCAAAAAATACGCCAATATTAACAGGAGCCGTGTGGCTCATCATACGAATGTAGGTCGTGGCATTGACGCCATCTACCCGTTTTTTCACTGGGATTTGCCCAAAATCGCACAACGCATTTGGAGAGCCAGAAGATGAGCCATACGAAATGCCAACCTCACCAGATTTTATCCAAGGATCGCCCAATAGCTGCGCATCTTTAAGTGCTTGCTCCGTAGCGAGAGTTGCCATGAGTGCTACTCGCCCCATTGAGCGGATGGCTTTTCGATTATAGTGCGGCGGTAGTTCAAAATTTTGAGCAAAAGCACCTAAGCGCGTATTTAAGTCCGCATACTCATCCCATTCATGAATATACTTAATAAAATTTTGCTCTCTTTTTAAGTTTAGAAGTATGTCTGACCAATCATGTCCAACAGGAGTGATGCAGGCCATTCCAGTAACAACGACTCGTCTTGGATAAGAATTCATCCGAACATCCCTCCATTGACCGATATGACTTGGCGCGTGATGTAGGCCGCTTCGTCTGACATTAAGAAATTGACCAATCCAGCCACTTCTGCGGTTGTCCCCATGCGTTGCATCGGAATGATTTTTAATGCTTCAGCTAGCACATGAGGCTCAACCATGTCGGTATCAATAAGTCCAGGAGCAACACAATTGACCGTAATTTTCCTTTTCGCCAGCTCAACGGCCAAGGCCTTCGTTGCGCCAATAATCCCAGCCTTTGCCGCACTATAGTTCACTTGGCCTCGATTACCCGTCATCCCCGACACAGATGAAAGCGTAACAATTCGCCCAGATGAGCGTCTTTGTATCATGGGTAAAACCAGCGGACGAAGCACGTTGTAAAATCCATGCAAATTAGTATCTATCACATCATCCCATTCCTTATCCATCATTGCTGGGAATGCGTTGTCGGCTGCAATACCCGCATTGCATACCACACCGTAATAACATCCGAATTGCTCAATATCTTGAAGAAGTTTGGCTTCAGTATCTTCCCGTTGGGTGACATCAAAACATAAACCTCTTATCTGGTGCTCAAACTTTTGAAAGGATTTTAAGGACGTCATTGCTGATTCTATTGCGCTTTGCTTACGCGCATGAAGAACAACGCCATAGCCTGATTCTAGTAGGCGTTGTGCAATGGCAAAACCAATACCTCGGGTAGAGCCAGTAACTAAAATATCTAGTTGATTGGGATTGGGCAGCATTTTTTATCTTTCCAAATTCAGGTATTGGTGTTTGTGGCGTTGGGCTGGTATACGGACAACCTTGCTTGTGCCAATAGTTGTCCATCCTGATTGACAACTTGACAATCAAACGATCCCAAACCTTCAGATGACTGGAGCAAACACTCACAGCTAACAGTTAAAGTATCGCCTACCTTAAAATAAGGGGTAAAACACATGAACTCACGCGTACCCAACAAATAGCCAATGGGCGCATGGTATTCATTATTGATTAAGTTTGCTCTGGCATTGAATCCAGACCAAGCGGCCGCAGATTGAGCCATAAACTCGATTCCAACATAGGTGGGAATTTTTTGATTTTGTGCAAAAAGATGAGATTCATCCAAATAAATTTCTGTGGTTATTTTGTTGTCATCACACGAAACAATCGCATCCACCAACGCCATGGGTGACTCGTGCGGAATATATGGATGTGCTGGGCAAGGAAGAGTAGGGCTGTTTGTCATCATTTTTCCTTTGTGAAAATTAAACAGGCATTACTACCACCGAATCCAAAAGAATTAGTCATGGCAACGTTCAAAGACTGAGTTGTATTACTATCTGCTGTAACAAAATTCATCTGCGGAAGGCTATCGTCAGTTTTGCCAGACATCCAGTGAATGGGTAGTCGTGATGCTTCATCACATTCGCTGGATTTATTTTGCATCAAGGTCAAGCAACAGAAAAGTGCCTCAATCGCACCCGCGGCTCCCAAGGTGTGACCCGTTAAGGGTTTTGTAGAACTCATTTGAGTTTTGGAGTATTTAAATATTTTATCAACGGCAATTGCTTCCATTGCATCATTTTGCAACGTGGCAGTGCCGTGTAGGTTGAGATAATCAATGTCTGAAGGAGAAAGCTCTGCTCGAGTAAGCGCTTTTCTCATACAACTTTCTGCCCCCAAACCCTCTGGATGTGGAGCCGCCATGTGGTGAGCATCTGATGCCTCTCCCCAACCTTTAAGACACAGCTCTGACGGCTGCCGTGTCATGATAAATAAAGCTGAAGCCTCTCCGAGATGGATGCCTTTACGCTGTGCTGAAAATGGCTGACAGCGTCCACCATCAATTGCATCTAAGGCCAAAAAGCCGCCAGCTGTGAGTTGACTTAGCACATCTGCGCCTCCAACCAAAACGACGTCACACAAATTTTGTTGCAGTAACCTAGCACCTGAAATAAATGCTTTTGCGCTTGAGGAGCAGGCTGTTGAAATGATATAAGCGGGGCCTTGAGCTTCCAACAGCCATGCCATAAATTGAGCTGGATTGCCGTACTCTTGCTGTTGGTAACGATAATTTTCAGGCAATGTCGCATTCTTTTCGAACGCTTCGATTGCATTCTCACCCGACTCAATGCCTGCATTACTTGAACCCAAAATGACTGCAATTCTATTTTTTGGAATGGATTGGGTAATGGTTTGCCATTGAGGCTTGATGAGTTGAAAATTTCTATATAGAAGGGCGTTTATTTTTGTTAAAAACTGAATAGGCAGATTTTTGGGAAGTGTTTCCTCTTGAATTTCAGGAAAAATACGACCTAAAAAAATGGGTTTGTTGGGAGTGAAACTATCAATAACATAATCATTTGAGGGTTTTTTTTCACTCAATAGCGCAGATGTCAAGTATTCTCGACCCTCGCCTAATGCGCAAACGCCATCAAATGCATGTATAAAGACTTTACAAGGTTCCATAATAATTTTTTAGCCACTTAATCACCGATTGCATCAACTGTAATCGCATATTGATTTTGTTGATTGATTAGCCGAGTACGTTTTAAACTTTGATTCGTCGCATCCGAAAGGTTGTAGTAAATTTGATAAATAACTTCAGAATTGCAAGTTAGCTCTCGCATATTCGGAGTACTGAGCAAATGACAATTTACAGGCAAAACTTGACGTAATTTCTCTGCATCTGCATAGAGTATTTGTATATCTTGGAATACTTGCTGAGGTTGAAGAAACTCTGGAGCATAAGTCTCTTTTTCGATTCTAGTTGTGTAGCCATCAAAATGAAGTGACATCAACCGTTGCCCAAATTTTAATAAGACCAGTTGAACAGCCTGATTATTAACTTCCAACACTGCTTGAACTTGATGTTCCTGATTGTGTGCTTTGATATTCAATACCTGCGTCTGGGTAAAACTGACACCCCAGTCTTTAGGCTGGAGTAACGGCATCTCAAATCTTTTTTGCGGTATGACAATGTCTTGCGACGTTTGAACATGCGAGCAGGCAGTTAAGATTTGCAATAATGAGAGCAACAATGCCAAAAGTACAAGTTTAAAGACATTCACATTCATGTAGTAAGCAACTCGTGAAGAGCCATCAAGCGCCTTTTTGATTGATATACAAATGGATTATCAACATCCCAAGCATAACCAGCCAAAATTGATGAAAGCATATTGCGAATATCCGTTTGTTGTCTTTTGCTAAATACAATGTCTTGGAATTTACCTTCATACCATGCTTCGACATAAGTCCTGAAAACATCCACGCCTAAGCGCAAAGGTTGTTCAAAGTCCTCATTCCAATCCACTGGATTGCCTTCGCGCTCTTGAATTAAGCAATTGGCGGCTAAACTTGCAGATTTAACCGCGATGGTAATTCCTGACGAAAATACAGGATCTAAAAACTCCCCCGCATTACCCAATAACGCATAGCCTTGTCCAACCAGTGATTTAACATTAGCTGAATAACCTATTATTGTTTGAACGGGGATTGGCCAATTAGCATTTGATAACAAATGTGACAAATAATCATCTTGATGAACCAAGTTTTTCAACTTTTCATCATAAGAAGCACCCTCGATTTTTTTAAAGAAAGTGCTTTCAGCAACGACACCAAATGAACACCTGCCATTAGAGAAAGGAATGAGCCAATACCAAACATCAATATGGCTTGGGTGAACCGTAATTAAAATTTTATTGCGATCAAATGTTTTATCCGAGATATTGTCTTCAATATGAGTAAAAATAGCCTGACGAACGGGTAAAGTAGAAGGGCTTTCTAAATTTAACAACCTTGGAAAGACCCGAGCAAAGCCACTCGCATCCAAAACAAAATTTGCTTTGACTTGGTATTTTTCATCATTCTCGTGATTGCAGACAGTCACAATGCATTTTTTCAGCGCAGCATCATACTCATAAGATATTACTTCTTGACGGAATTTTATGATTGCGCCTTGTTTTTCGGCTTCTTTAATTAAAACCTGATCAAAATCAGCGCGTTGGACTTGAAATGTAGTACCCCAACCAGAGGAAAATTTCTCCCGAAAGTCAAAATGTGTGCGTTGCCCTTGATAGGAAAACTGAGCACCATTTTTAAATTGAAAGCCATAATCCACAACAGCTTGCAACATTCCTGCCTCTTCAATGAAGGCCATGCTCTGAGGTAGCAGACTCTCGCCGATTGAAAATCGTGGGAAAGTACTTTTTTCTAAAATCAGAACATCAATAGGTGTTTTTGATTTAGTTCTTAAAATTCCAGCAGCTACTGAGCCAGAAGGGCCAGCCCCAATAATCAACACATCCGTTTCAATGATATTCATTATAAAAACCTTATTGGATTTTTTAAAAGCCTCAGAACCAGATTCAAAGTTAAATCATTGCATGTAAGCTTTAGTTTAAGCACAAGGAGCTTATTGAAATTTTACCTATGTAAAAAGAAAGCAAGAAAAAACGTAATTCTAGCATAGAGCCATAGGTATTGGATTAACTTTATGAAGGAATGCTAACTAGTCATGCTAAAAACTCAAAATATTAAGACTAATTGCAAAAAAAGTTTTAGCAAATTGAACTAACTTTGACCCAATTGTCTCACGGTGAGTTTGAAAGAAATTTATGACCAAAAAATACAAAGGTTGCGTAAGCTAATAAAAAAATACCGACCTTGAAGGTCGGTATTTTTTTATTATTTTTACTTCTCGACAAAAGCCCGCTCAATCGCATAATCACCGGGTTCCCCCATGCGCGGCGACTCAACGAAGCCCATGTCATTCAGCATTTGACTGCTTTCTGCGAGCATGGATGGTGAGCCACAAATCAAAACGCGGTCGTGTGCGGCGTTGAGCTGTGGCAAGCCTATGTCTTGTGCCAGCTTGCCATTTTTGATTAAGTCCGTGAGACGACCTTGATTCTTGAATGGTTCGCGTGTGACGGTGGGGTAGTAAATCAATTTTTGCCGCACCTCTTCGCCAAAGAACTCATTGGCTGGTAGTTCATTTTCAATGAAATCTTTATAGCCCAGCTCGCTGACCATGCGCACGCCATGAATCAACACGATTTTTTCATAACGCTCATATACTTCTGGGTCTTTGATGATGGACATAAATGGCGCAAGTCCCGTACCCGTAGCAAATAAATACAGGTTTTTGCCTGGCAATAAGTTATCTTGTACCAATGTCCCTGTGGCTTTTTTGCTCACGAGAATCTCATCGCCAACTTTGAGGTGTTGCAAGCGTGAGGTCAGAGGGCCGTCTTGTACTTTAATTGAATAAAACTCGAGGTGTTCTTCATAATTTGCGCTAACAATCGAGTAGGCGCGCATGAGCGGACGACCATCGACCATTAAGCCAATCATGACAAATTGACCGTTAATGAAGCGGCAACTTGGGTCGCGTGTGCAGGTGAAGCTAAAAAGCGTGTCGTTCCAATGATGAACACTGGTAACGGTTTCGTGATTGATATTAGACATAAAAATTTGATGTTCTTTAAAAGCAAAAAAGACAGGGTTGTCGTGCAGTATATGCGGCAACGCTAAAAAAAGTTCCAATTCAATACTTAAAGCTTAAGATGGGTCTTTAATCAGATATTGCAATTTATCGGTTTTTTTCGCCCATTCGTCAGCGTCAGGCAACGCGGACTCCATGCGTGAAATCGTTGGCCAAGCCTTCGTCAACTCGGCATTCAGTGCAATCATATGCTGTTGGTCGGCGGGCACGTCTTCCTCTGCAACAATTGCTTCTACAGGGCATTCAGGGATGCACACCGCGCAGTCAATACACTCATCAGGGTCGATGACTAAAAAATTAGGGCCTTTTTTGAAGCAGTCAACGGGACAAACGTCCACACAATCAGTGTAACGACATTGAATGCAGGCTTCGAGTACAACGTGAGTCATGGGTCTTCCTTTTAAAAGCGGATGATGCGGGCGTAGCGGTCAATACAATGTCTTTGTATCGTTTTATCCGTTTCACCTAAAAATACAAAAGCCGTATTTTAGCGCAATTTACGCTGTTTTGTTGAGGCGAATGCGCCTTGCAACGCTATAACACATGATTTTTACAGTAAAAAATACAAAAAATATCCTTCATCGTAAAAATCGCTACAATGGGCACGTTTTTACTTCTGGGTTAGGTCATGTCAAATATCAACACAAACAAACGCGCCCTTATTCTTTTTGCCCACGGTTCGCGACAATCAGGTTGGCGCGAGCCATTTGAGCGGGTGGCACAGCGGCTTGAACAGCAAAATATTGATGCTCAAGTCGAACTGGCATTTTTGGAATTTATGCATCCAACCTTAAGTGAGTCTTTGGAAAACGTCATCACACAAGGTATTCATCACATCACGATTGTGCCGATGTTCTTTGGCGTTGGTAACCATGTTGCGCGTGATTTAGATGAATTAATTCAAGCAGTTAAGCAAAAACACCCTTACATTCAACTGTCCGTAGCGCCTGCAGTGGGGCAAAGTGATAATGTTATTCAAGCAATGGCAAGCTATGCCGCATCTTTCACCCGTTAATGCGCCATCACTGCGTGCGCTCATCATTTATCAGCCAAAGCCAAGCCCACAAGCAACACACACGGCGCATCGTGTAGCTCAAAACCAAAATCGGCCAACTGCCCCAATACCGTGCGTTGCTCGCTTTGGTTCGACCAACTCACGCCTTGCATGATGAGGGCAGGGGTGTTGGGTGAAAAGCCTTTGTCCAATAAACTGTGGGCAATTTGCTGCAACTGCCGTCCCGCCATATAAAAAACCATGGTCTCATTGGCATCGGCGTGCGCATCCCAAGCATGGTGCGGCTGGTTTTGCCCAACGCTGGCGGTCATCAGGCGCACGCTTCGCGATACACCCCGACGAGTTAAAGGGGTCTGTGCCGCAGCCGCAGCCGCCAGTGCCGCAGTGACACCTGGGACAACCTCAACATTTAAGCCAGCCGCTTTTACCGCGCTCATTTCTTCGTCTAAACGTCCAAAAATTGAGGGGTCGCCACCTTTTAGACGCACGACGCGTTCAAAAGCCAAGCCATTTTCAACCAGCAATTGATTAATCTCATCCTGCGGTCGTGAGCGACCCAAGCCGCAACGCTTGCCGACATCAATCAGAATCGCATCGGATGAACAATGCGTCAGCAAGCTCGCATCAATCAGCGCATCAAACAGCACGGCTTGAGCCGATTGCAAGGCTTTCAACCCCCGCAACGTAATTAAATCGGCAGCCCCAGGGCCTGCACCGACAAAAGTGACCGTGTGTGTACTCATCTTGACGTGGCTTTTTTTTCAACCGCGACATAAATAACCACATTGCTTTCATCGACGTATTGCTCAAAATCGCTAGAAAAACGGCGTTTATAGCTGCTGTCACCTTTTTCAAAATATGTCCAAACTTGCGCCCAGCCGTCAATGATGCGTTGAGGCATGCTGCCTTGGGTTTCAAAAGCCATGTATTCGCCAGCCTCAACCGTCACAACGCTCAAATCACTGTTGATTGCGTCCAATGCCACATCCTCGGCATCGGCGGCCTCGGTGTTCAGTATCCGTACACCCGCGGTCAGGTCAAATGCGCCGTGCTGATTGGATTCGTAATTGTTGTACACGCCATAAATGGGCGTACTCGGTTCACGATTCGGAATGCTGCTGATTAAGTCGCGCCCGAAAAAATCGCGCCAAAGTTGCCCAATTTTAGCCGTGTCAGGATTCATTTCATCGCTGTTGCGCGAAGACACCGACAGTCCTTTGACTGTAAACGCAGGGAAAGTGACAATCTGTTGACTCATGATGCCCCTCCGATTACGCAAACATGCCAGCGGCCAAGGTTTGATTGCTCACCTCATCAATGACGATGAACGCGCCCCCCGCCTTAATCTCGGCATAAGCATCAATTGGCAGCGCATGTTGCAACTGCACATTAACCCGAGCAATTTCATTCATTTTCAAATCGCTGGCACTTGAGTGCTCTTCCAAGGCGTGGATGTCCAACTTGTAATCAATCGCATTGATGCGCGCCGCTACCGTTCGAGTTCCGTGCTTAATCAAATACTTACGCGACAAACTTAAAGTATCATCTGAAAACCAGCACATGTCCGCCGCACGGGTTTTACTCACTTCAGCCGCTTGCGACGCGATGTTAATCCAATCTCCGCGCGAAATATCAATGTCATCCGCCAAGGTCAAAGTGACCGATAAACCCGCATACGCATCATCGCGTTCGCCATCATAAGTATGAATGCCCGCAATGGTCGTTTCACGATTTTGCGGCTGAATCACGACGGTATCGCCCACGCGCACCGTACCCGATTCGATGCGGCCTGCGTATCCACGAAAATCATCGATTTTATTGCCATCATGACGCACCACCTGCTGAACGGGAAAGCGCAATGCTTGAGCCGATTCGTCAGGCACTTCCAATGTATCCAGCAGCTCAAGCAGGGGCGAGCCTGTATACCACGACAACTCATCCGAAGCGTGCACCACATTATCGCCCTTGAGAGCCGACAACGGTATCGGCGTGAAATGCGCCAAGCCCACCCGTTCAGCCAAGGCTGTGTAACTGTCCACAATGCGGTTGTATTTGCTTTGGTCGTAATCAATCAAATCCATCTTATTCGCCGCAACAATCACATGCTTGACACCAAGCAACGCCACCAAGGCAGAATGTCGCTTGGTTTGCGTCAACAACTCCACTTGCCCAGCCACTGAAAAATCAATTTTACCCACATCAATCAAAATAATCGCCGCATGCGCGGTCGACGCGCCCGTCACCATATTGCGCGTGTATTGCTCATGCCCTGGGGTGTCGGCGATGATGTACTTGCGGCGCGGCGTGGCGAAATAACGATACGCCACGTCGATGGTGATGCCTTGCTCGCGCTCGGCCTCCAAACCATCCGTCAACAGCGACAAATCAACGCTGTTGTCATACGAGCGGTTGTGTTTAGACTTAGACACAGCACTGAGCTGGTCCACAAAAATGCTTTTAGAATCATACAGTAAGCGGCCAATGAGGGTGGATTTGCCATCATCGACGCTGCCTGCGGTGATGAAGCGGAGGAGGCCTTGGTTGTGGGTGGTGGTCATTATTTTTCCTTTGTATAACATTTGTTCATTAGCATGAGATCCATATAAGTTTCTTGATGATGGAAGCTATTTGGCATTAGTAAGCATAAATAAGGCTAACTTGTCACCAAGATCTGCAGCTTGTTTCCAAAAAAACCGCGCCTTTTTCATGTCTTTTTTGGCAACACCAAGCCCATTTTGGTACATCACTCCTAAGCTGTATAATCCATTTGGGTCGTTTAATTTTGCTGCCTTTTCAAACCAAAATAAAGCAGTTTTATAGTTTTTTTTGACGCCATCTCCTCTTAAAAAGAAGCCTCCGTATCCAACCATGGCATCAGATACGCCTTTATTAGCTGCTGATTTATACAGACTCATTGCTTTTGGATAATCAATGCCTTTACCTGAAACTCCAAACTGATAATAGAACCCTAGGCTATTTTCTGCCTTTGCATAACCTTCGTTTGCAAGTTGCTCATAATATGGGAGTGCTGCCGAATAGTCCTCTTTTTCAAAAAAACACTCTGCAATTTGATATCTTTGGAGTTGGGTGTTATTGTCAATGGCTAACAGTTGGCAATTATCTTCCTTCACCGTTTCTGCTTTTGACTGACAAGATAAAAACAACATAATCATCAATAAAGATGGAAAGAGTAGATGCTTTATTGGTTTCATTGAAAGATTTAGTAATTAATAGTTCATAGGGTGCAATAAGTGTTTTTGCGCATTGCGCCGCGTGTCTTTAATTAGCCACTGCGTTTAAATTTACAGTGTATGGCGTTTGCGGCTTGTGACGCTTTGCACTGCATTGTTACGTGGGAGATTGCGGGTCAAGCCCGCAATGACATTTTCAAGGCCGTTGCGAGTCAAGCTCGCAATGACGTTTTGCCCCAGTGTTTAAAAATAACCTTCTTTTTTCCGTTTTTCCATTGACGCTTCGCTGGTTTGGTCGTCGAGCCGCGTTGCGCCGCGTTCTGTAATCGTGGTTTCGGCGGTTTCGGCGAGGATTTTATCGACGTTGTCCGCGCTGGAGTGTACGGGGCTGGTGCAGGTCATGTCGCCGACGGTGCGAAAGCGCACGCGTTGGGTTTTTAAGCTGGCGCGTTCGCCGTCGGTTTGTGGCGGGGTGATGGGCATGTTGGAGACAATCAAGCCGTTGCGCTCAAACACTTCGCGGTCGTGGGCGAAGTAGATGCTCGGTAGTTCGATGTTTTCGCGTGAAATGTATTGCCAGATGTCCATTTCGGTCCAGTTGGAAATTGGGAAGACGCGCATGTTTTCGCCTTTGTGTACGCGGGTGTTGTACAAGCTCCACAGCTCAGGGCGTTGCGCTTTTGGATCCCATTGGCCGAAGTCGTCGCGGAATGAGAAGATGCGTTCTTTGGCGCGGGCTTTTTCTTCGTCGCGGCGCGCGCCGCCGATGCAGGCGTCAAAGCCGTGTTCAGCGATGGTTTCGAGCAATGTTACGGCTTGCGCGGCGTTGCGGCTGTCGGTGTCTGGGTTGCGCAGGCGCACCGTTCCTTTGCGGATGGATTCTTCGACGCTGCCGATAATCAAACGTTCACCAAGTCGGTTGATGGTGTAGTCGCGAAACTCGATGACTTCGGGGAAGTTGTGTCCCGTGTCGATGTGTACGAGCGGGAAGGGCAGTTTGTTCGGGCGAAAGGCTTTTAGTGCCAAGTGCAGCACGACCAGCGAATCTTTACCGCCCGAGAAGAGTAAGGCGGGGCGTTCGCATTCGGCAGCGAGTTCGCGCAAGATGTGGATGGATTCGGATTCGAGCCAGTCAAGGTGGGCGCTGTTGAATTGTTCGTTAAAGTGTGTCGTGCTCATAATATATTCTTTAAAAATGAAGCGGGTATTTTAACATGTGACTTTTGGCGGCTGATTGCAAAACCTATTGCAAAACCTATTGCAAAACGTGTTGCAATACATTCATGTTCAGTCTGCGTGTGGGTCTTCTTTTTTCTGGGTTGTGGGTGAAGCAGCTTGTTCGGATACGTGTAAACCACATTCTTTCGAGTCTTGGTTTTCCCACCACCAACGACCTGCGCGGATGTCTTCTCCTGCTTTAATCGCGCGGGTACAGGGTTCACAGCCAATTGATGGATAGCCTTTGTCGTGGAGCGGGTTGTAGGGCACGTTGTGTTGCGATATATAGGTTTTGACATCGTCAAACGTCCAATCCGCGATGGGGTTGAATTTTTCCAAGCCGTTGGCTGCGTCAAATTCGTGTACGTGCAGATTCGTGCGCGTGACGGACTGTTCACTGCGTTGTCCTGTGAGCCATGCTTTTTGCCCCGCCAATGCGCGTTTGAGTGGTTTGACTTTGCGAATGTGGCAGCAGGCCTTGCGTAAATCGACCGATTCATAAAAGGCGAATTTGCCATGCGCGGCGATGTAGTGTTCAACATCTTGTGCGTCAGGCACAAACTCGGTTACGCTTAAACCATAGTGCGCTTGGATGACTTGTACCATCTGGCTGGTTTCGTTATGCAGCAGCCCAGTTTGTAAGGTGAAGATGCCAATTGGTAATTTGGCCTTGGCAATCATGTCGGTGATGACCATGTCTTCTAACGCCAACGAGTTGGCGAATACGGCTGGGCTGAAATCAGCTGCGATGCGCTCAAGCGTGAGTTGTGTGGCTTTGATTTTATCGGCAAGTGTGCTCATTTTATGCTCCTTGACGTACAAAAAATGGGCGGGCGTCGTCGGTTGAGCCTTGGTAGGGTGTTGTAAATGCGTTCAAGGCTCTTAAAGCAGAGTCGATTTTTTGGTCTTCGCGCAAAGACAAGGCGTTAAAACCGACCCGCGTCATGTAAAACACTTGGTCAACCAATACGTCGCCGATGGCGCGTAATTGATTTTTAAATCCTAAGCGGTTGCGCAAAATATAAGCAATAGAATAGCTGCGACCATCGGTGAACTTTGGAAAATCCAAGGCAATAACAGGAAATGCCGACCAGTTAAGGTCAAGATGCTCAGGTTCAACAGTGTTGTTCAGCCACACGCCAACATCATGGCGGTTATGCAGTGCGGGTTGCGCTTGCCACGTCGCCAAGGGCACGATGACTTGACCCGTGGGCACGTTTAATGTGGCCTCATCTTCGCCCTCGGTGGCGCGGAGCAAGTGCCAATCATCGGTAGCGGGTTGTTGATTCAAAATGAATGGTTTGGCCATGGTTACTCTCGGTGTTATCTGATTTTTATCTGCTTTTGGTTTAAATTTTGGTTTGAAGTTTGTTCAATGTGTACTTAAAACCGTTTTAGTGTTTCGGTGGGTAGACATTTTCTTTAAACGGGGCGATGCCTATGCGCTGGACGGTTTCGAGAAAATGTTCACCATTTTGTTTGTGAGCAAGATAAGTATTGATGATTTTTTCAATGACGCTAGGCACTTCATCGGCTTTAAATGATGGGCCAATAATTTTACCAATGGTCGGTTTATAGCCACCTATGGTTGAGCCATCTGAGCCACCGAGTGAAATTTGGTACCATTCATTGCCATCCTTGTCTACTCCTAAAATGCCGATGTGACCGACATGATGATGACCGCAAGAGTTCATGCATCCTGAAATATTCAATTGAATATCGCTTAAGTCGTACAAATAGTCGAGATTGTCAAATTTGTCTTGAATCGCATTGGCAATTGGAATCGACTTGGCGTTGGCGAGCGCACAAAAGTCACCGCCAGGGCAGGCAATAATGTCGGTCAACAGACCGATGTTTGGCGTCGCCAAACCTTGTGTTTTAAGCGCGTCCCAAACGGCTTTGAGGTCTTCTTGTGCAACATCGGCGAGGATGAGGTTTTGTTCATGGGCAACGCGAATTTCGCCGAAACTGTATTGCTCGGCTAAGTCAGCGACAAAGTGCAGTTGCTCCGTAGTGGCGTCACCAGGGGCGACTTTATTGGGCTTAAGTGAGACCACAACGGCACTGTAGCCTTCGACCTTATGCGGCTTGACGTTGCGTTCGCGCCAGCGGGCGAATGCCTTGTCTTGTGTGTCAAAATTAACAGCAGGGCGGGCAGGGTAGGTGCGTTGGGTGAAATGGCCGCGCACGCGTTCTAATTCGTCTTGGGTTACGGTGGAGGGGCCATTTTCTGCGAATTTGAACTCTGCTTCGACTTGACGAGCAAATTCCTCTGCGCCCAAGGCTTTGACTAGAATTTTGATGCGGGCTTTATACATATTGTCCCGACGACCATAGCGGTTGTAGACCCGCAAAATTGATTCGCAATAGCTCATCATGTGTTGCCAAGGCAAAAATTCTCGAATCACCGCGCCAACAATGGGCGTGCGCCCCAAACCGCCACCGACCAAAACGCGAAATCCGATGTCGCCCGCATCGTTTTTGACAATGAATAGACCAATATCATGAAATGACGTGGCCGCACGGTCTTCTGTTGAGGCACTGACGGCTATTTTGAACTTGCGTGGCAGGTGGGCAAATTCGGGGTGAAATGTGCTCCATTGGCGCAAAATTTCGCAATACGGACGTGGGTCAACCAACTCGTCGGCGGCAACGCCCGCAAACTGGTCAGAGGTGATGTTGCGGATGCAGTTGCCCGAAGTCTGGATGGCGTGCATTTGCACATTGGCTAAATCTTGCAAAATATCAGCCGAGCGTTCTAAGGCGGGCCAATTGTATTGAATGTTTTGGCGGGTTGAGAAGTGGGCGTAGCCGCGATCGTACGTGTGAGCGATGTCCGCTAAAGCATGTAATTGTACCGACGATAATAATCCGTAAGGAATAGCAACGCGCAGCATCGGGGCGTGACGTTGGATGTACAAGCCGTTTTGCAAACGCAAAGGGCGAAACTCATCTTCAGACAGCTCGCCTGATAAATGGCGATTGAGCTGGTCGCGGTATTGATTGACGCGCTCTTGAACGATGGCTTGGTCTAGGTCAGTGTACTTGTACATAGTTAAATCTCAAAATAAACGAAAAGAATGCGAACTCAAAGCTCGTAAGTATAAAGGTTTTAAAGTGCAAACCATTGTACTTACACCAGCAATTTGTAACCCGAAATAGTTAAAATGACAGCCAATAACATACGCAGTAAGCGTTCAGACGCCTTGGCCGACCAGTGGCTGCCGAGCCAAATTCCAGGAATAGAACCCAGCAACAAAACCAGCAGTAAATTAAAATCAACAGAACCTAAGCTGGCGTGTCCCAATCCTGCAACCAAAGTTAAAGGTACAGCGTGAGCGATGTCGCTACCAACCAAACGAACGGCTGGGCTGTGATTATACAGTGCATACAATGCAACCATGCCAACAGCACCCGCACCCACAGAGCTAAATGTAACCAAGAATCCCAAAACGAGACCCAACAATACGGTCATGATTTGGCGATTTTTCGGGGCGTGATTTGAGTGAAAACCATGGGGGTGCTGTTCAACTCGCTTTTTACGTAACAATTGAGTTAAAAAAATCGCCGCCGCCGTTAAGAACAACATGATGCCGAGCACTTTTTTCATGTACAAATTGACAACATCTGAGTCAATACTGGCGTTGCGCAGCCACCATAAAGTCAGCAGGGCTGAGGGAATGCTTCCCAAAGACAATAAACCTGTGATGCGCCAATCAATGTTGCGGTGTTGCTGATGCTTGACGACGCCAAACGCTTTTGTAATGGCGGCGAATAATAAATCAGTGCCTACGGCCAAAGATGGTTTAATACCAAAAACAAATATTAACAGCGGCGTCATGAGCGAACCACCGCCAACACCCGTTAGGCCAACAATGATGCCGACAAGAAAGCCAAGTCCAATGTAGAGCGGATCAAAAATCATGAACATCCTTTTTTAATGACAAAGTGGGGGGGATCAAACAATCAAAAATAGATAAACAGCATTATAGATATTGAATATGTATTTTCAAAATAATGAATTGCAATTTTATATTCTATTTTTATATAAAGAGATTTTATAATTAAGGGGATGTCGCAAATATCATCCATGCCGTACTTGATTTGCCCTCATTTCAACGGACATTTTAAGCAGCTATTTTAGATGCTGCGGATTCAAATTTTACAGGGCTTTGGTATCCCAATTTTGAATGTTTGCGTTTGAAGTTGTAATAGGCTTCAATAAACCAGAAGATTTCGCGTCTGGCGTGCTTCATTGACTCAAAGGCAATGCGATAGACATGTTCGACCTTGAGCGTGTGGAAGAAGCTCTCACAGGCGGCATTGTCGTAGCAGTTGCCTTTGCCGCTCATACTGCATTTCAAGTCATAAGCTTTAATCAATCGCTGATAGGCTTGCGAACAGTGCATTGATGCGCTCACCAAAAGCCCAACCAATCACCCTGCGTGAGTACAAGTCAACCACCACTGCCAAATACAGCCATTGCTTCTTCACCCGAATGTACGTGATGTCAGCCACCCATTTGGTATTCGGTGCATCGGCGTCAAAGCATTGGTTGAGCAAGTTAGGCGCTGTGGGTAGGT
>NZ_SNZE01000016.1 GCF_004363775.1 Hydromonas duriensis | reverse complement strand
TTGCCGCTGTTAATGTCGTTTTACCGTGATCAACGTGACCAATCGTGCCAACGTTAACGTGCGGTTTGGTCCGTTCGAACTTACCTTTTGCCATGATAAATATCCTTTTGTTTAAAAAAGCAAAATACTGCTTCTCTAGTTATTATTAGAGAATTTGCGCGGTAGTCCCGCACAAATTCTGGGTTAAAAATAAATCTAAGTACAAATTATTTTGCACGCGCACTCATTACAGCTTCAACGACATTACGCGGCGCTTCTGAGTAATGTTTGAATTCCATTGAGTACGTTGCACGACCTTGAGTCGCTGAACGCAAGTCAGTTGAGTAACCGAACATTTCTGACAATGGCACTTCAGCGCGAATTGCTTTACCGCCACCAATCATGTCGTCCATACCTTGAACAATACCGCGACGTGATGACAAATCACCCATCACTGTGCCCGTGTATTCTTCTGGTGTTTCCACTTCAACTTGCATCATTGGCTCGAGCAATACTGGCTTACCTTTACGCATACCTTCTTTGAACGCCATTGAGCCCGCCATGCGGAACGCATTTTCGTTCGAGTCCACGTCATGGTACGAACCAAAGTGAACAGTTACTTTCACGTCAACCACTGGGTAACCAGCAATCACACCTGATTTCAGCGTTTCTTCAACACCTTTAGCAACCGCTGGAATGAATTCGCGAGGAATCACACCACCTTTGATTTCATCAACGAATTCAAAACCTTTACCCGCTTCTTGCGGTTCGAGCTTCAATACGCAGTGGCCGTATTGACCACGACCACCTGATTGCTTAACGAATTTCGCTTCGGCATTTTCAACCACTTCACGAATCGTCTCACGGTAGGCCACTTGTGGTTTACCGACATTCGCTTCAACGTTGAACTCACGCTTCATGCGGTCAACAATAATTTCCAAATGCAACTCACCCATACCACCGATAATCGTTTGGCCTGATTCTTCATCAGTCGACACTCGGAATGATGGATCTTCTTGCGCCAAACGGTTTAAAGCCAAGCCCATTTTTTCTTGGTCAGCTTTGGTTTTTGGCTCTACAGCTTGAGAAATCACTGGCTCAGGGAAGACCATGCGCTCGAGGATAATTGGCGCGTCTAATGCACACAATGTTTCACCCGTCGTTACGTCTTTCAAACCGATACATGCAGCGATGTCACCTGCCAAAACTTCTTCTACGGGCTCACGTGAGTTGGCATGCATTTGCACGATACGACCCACGCGTTCTTTTTTGTCTTTAACAGAGTTCAAGACACTTTCGCCCGCTTTCAACACGCCCGAATACACGCGCACGAATGTCAATTGACCAACGAATGGATCCGTCATCAATTTGAACGCCAGTGCGGCGAATTTTTCTTTGTCGTCGGCTTTACGCGTCACGGGGTTACCGTCTTCGTCTTCACCTGTAATCGCTTTCACGTCTACTGGTGATGGCATGAAGTCCAAAACAGCGTCCAACATGGCTTGTACGCCTTTGTTTTTAAACGCTGAACCGCACATCATGGGTTGAATTTCGCAAGCCAATGTACGCGTGCGCAAAGCTGATTTAATTTCTTCTTCAGACAAATCACCTTCTTCAAGGTATTTGTTCATGAGTTCTTCAGTCGCTTCAGCAGCAGACTCAACCATTTTTTCGCGCCATTCTTGTGCCGTAGACACCAAGTCAGCAGGAATGTCACCATATTCAAACTTCGTGCCTTGTGACGCCTCATCCCAAATGATGGCTTTCATCTTAATCAAATCAACCACGCCTTGGAAGTTTTCTTCCGCGCCGATTGGAATTTGAATTGGAACTGGATTTGCACGTAAACGAGTTTTCATGCCTTCAACAACTTTGAAGAAGTTCGCGCCAGTGCGGTCCATTTTATTCACGAATGCCAAGCGAGGCACGGCATATTTGTTGGCTTGACGCCATACGGTTTCAGACTGCGGCTGAACACCACCAACCGCACAATAAACCATACATGCACCATCCAACACACGCATAGAACGCTCAACTTCAATCGTGAAGTCAACGTGACCGGGGGTGTCAATGATGTTGATGCGGTGCTCTGGGTATGTACCAGCCATACCTTTCCAAAAGGTCGTGGTTGCAGCAGAAGTAATCGTGATACCACGCTCTTGCTCTTGCTCCATCCAGTCCATCGTTGCTGCGCCGTCATGAACCTCACCAATTTTGTGATTCACGCCTGTGTAAAACAATACGCGTTCTGTCGTTGTGGTTTTACCTGCGTCGATGTGCGCAGAAATACCAATATTACGATAACGCTCAATAGGGGTCTTGCGAGCCATAATCAATCCTTGTTCGGAGAAAGAAATCACTTTCCCCATCTATAAATATTTTAAGCCTTCAACATCTCTATATTTTGCAAAACAAAGCGGAAAAAAATCTTCAGACATCCGCTTTGCTTCCTGCAAAAATTAGAAGCGGAAATGAGAGAATGCTTTATTCGCTTCTGCCATGCGGTGAACTTCGTCACGTTTTTTCATGGCACCGCCACGGCCTTCAGCCGCATCCATCAACTCACCCGCCAAGCGCAAAGCCATGGTTTTTTCACCACGCTTTTTGGCCGCTTCACGCAACCAGCGCATCGACAATGCCATGCGACGCGATGGGCGGACTTCGACAGGTACTTGATAGTTGGCACCACCAACACGGCGGCTTTTCACTTCAACCATTGGCTTTGCGTTGTTCAATGCAGTAGTAAACACTTCCAATGGGTCTTTACCCGTTTTGGTAGCAATTTGCTCCAATGCACCGTAGGCAATACCTTCAGCTACAGCTTTTTTGCCAGATAACATGATGACATTCATGAATTTGGCTAAATCTACACTGCCAAACTTTGGGTCTGGCAAAATTTCACGTTTGGGGACTTCACGACGACGAGGCATCTCATCTTCCTTTCTTCAGTTGGGCAGAATACTCTACCCTGACGGCGAACAATCTTCACCACGCACCGTCACTTACTCGGCTACCAATCACTTGGACACCGCGTTTTATTAAAAATTAAACTCTTATTCAACAATCTATGCGCTAAAAGGGCTAAAAATTACTTAGCTGCCTTAGGGCGTTTCGCACCGTATTTAGAACGTGATTGTTTACGGTCTTTAACACCTTGCAAGTCCAAAGAACCACGGACGATGTGGTAACGCACACCCGGCAAGTCTTTTACACGACCGCCGCGAATCAACACAACACTATGCTCTTGTAAGTTATGACCTTCACCGCCGATGTAAGAAATCACTTCAAAGCCGTTGGTTAAACGAACTTTGGCAACTTTACGCATCGCAGAGTTTGGTTTTTTAGGTGTAGTTGTGTATACACGCGTGCACACACCACGTTTTTGAGGGCAATTGTCAAGCGCTGGGCTTTTGCTCGCCTCACGTACGGCAGAACGAGGCTGACGTATCAACTGATTAATCGTTGGCATTGTTTACATCCAATATAAATACAATATATTCATTTAATCACGGCAACCAATGATGGCGGCTCTTTTCACTTTTTTGTTTTTGATGTTTTAAAACAAGTAAGTTACTGATTAAACACGTTAAATTCACTAAAACACATGAGGAGCATAAGAAAAAAACATACACCTCACCCATTACAATGAACTTTGCATGATACGCCAGAAAACAAAAGGGGTCAACGATTTTAGCCGCTGACCCTCTGCTTAAGTCTCTGAATTCATAGGATTTACAACACTATGCCGACCATTCTTTTTCTGCCGATTGCTCAACTTAAATCCATGCCCCTGCCTGTTTCGATGGCTGTGCAAAATTCGGCGCATCTGCCGCATTTTCAAAAGTGACCATTTCGTAGTTGGCTTCGTCGGCCAGCACCGCTCGAATCAGTTGGTTATTCAAAGCGTGTCCTGATTTGTAAGCACTGTAAGCGGCCAAAACGGGATGTCCTATGACATACAAGTCGCCTATGGCATCCAGAATTTTGTGTTTGACAAACTCATCGCTGTATCGAAGCCCTTCTGGATTGAGAATTTTATATTCGTCCATCACAATGGCATTGGACAAACTTCCACCCTGCGCCAAACCCAAACCTCGTAAAGCCTCAACATCTTGAATAAATCCAAAAGTGCGCGCGCGTGAAATGTGTTTCACAAACGCATCGCCTTCAAAATCAAGCTCATATTCACTGCCCGTTTGGTCTATGGCTGGATGGTTAAAATCAATATTGAATCGCGCTTTAAAGCCGAAGTAAGGGTCAAGTCGCGCCCATTTGTCACCTTCAATAACTGAGACTGACTGCAAGATACGTATAAACTGGCGTGGTGCATTTTGCTCGACCAAACCAACCGAGCCAATCAAATAAACGAAACTGGTGGCGCTGCCATCCATAATTGGAATTTCGGGCGCATTCACCTCCACAATTACATTATCAACACCCAGTCCAGCCAAGGCCGACATCAGATGTTCGATTGTAAGCACGCGTGCTTGGCTGTTTTCTGGATGAGCCAAGGTGGTCGCCATCCGTGTATCGACCACTGCCTGAGCATTGGTCTTAATATCCAACTGCTCATCTACATCTGTCCGTCGATAAATCACGCCTGTATTAATCGGCGCGGGCTTGAGTGTCAAAATCACCTTGCGGCCTGAGTGCAAGCCTATACCTGTTGTTTTGACTTCACTTGCCAAGGTTTTTTGTAAAAGTGCTTTCATGCGTTTGTTCCAGTTCGTCGTTGCTTATGTGAGCAATTCCCACAACCTTCCTTAAGAAAGACTGTCATTATTTTGACATTTTACGTCAAATCTAGAATATTCATTGGCCGTATATTTTGCTTCACTCATTCATATATACATGCAGAGCGAAGCTGTATGTTATGTGTCATAAAATGACACCGCAAAAAAACCACCTTAATTGGTGGCGTTCTAAAAACGATCTCAGATTTTAAAGGGACAAAAGCCCATCGTTCAGCTTTCTAAACGATGGGTAAAACGTGTGAAGACTCCAATCAAGGCAGGGGATGCCTTGATTGTTTTTTCAATCAATCCGCTTGACGACGCAAAAAGGCGGGCACATCCAAATCAGAAAAATCTTCACCATTGACCACGCGCGTCGTCACCTGTTCGCGTTGGCGGCGCATAAATGTTGGCTCAGACAAGTCATCATAGTTACCAAAAGTTTGCACCATACCACGGCGCACATCTGCTGCGGGCGCATCAACGACTGGCGCGGTGTAACCACCGTGAAAACTAATGTTCTCGGCGGCAACAGCGGCATGCGACACTGGGGCAGCATAGTTTGCTTCTACAGGTGCTGGCTCTACTGCAGGCGCAGCTGTTTCGGGAGCGGATGTGGTGCGAACGCCTGTCGCTTCTTTTTTCGACGAATCCATATAATCGGAGTAAGGCGCACCACCTAAGCCCGTTGCCACAACAGTGACTCGCAGTTGATCGGTCAATGACTCATCATAGACAAAGCCATAAATCACCGTTGCATCTTCAGAAGCACAGTCACGAATGATGCTGACCACTTCGCGCGTTTCACGCGCTTTTAATGTTTCGCGCGAAGCCGAAATATTAATCAAAATACCACGCGCACCAGATAAGTTCACACCATCTAACAATGGACTTGCCACTGCTTCTTCAGCGGCATGACGAGCGCGATCAGGCCCAGAAGCCAAGGCGGTTCCCATCATGGCACGCCCTTGTTCGCCCATCACAGTTTTGACGTCATTGAAGTCGACATTGATATGGCCATCGACATTGATAATCTCTGCAATGCCTGCAACCGCATTATTCAAAACATCATCTGCGGCATGAAAGGCTTCGTCCATGGCAACATCATCGCCTAAAATTTCTTCGAGCTTGTCATTGAGCACGACGATGAGTGAGTCCACATTCGCTTCTAATGCGGCCAAACCTTCATTGGCGATTTTCATGCGGCGCGAGCCTTCGTATGAAAAAGGTTTTGACACTACAGCGACCGTCAAAATACCCATTTGTTTGGCCACTTCGGCGATGACAGGGGCCGCACCCGTTCCAGTACCACCGCCCATACCTGCGGTGATGAAGACCATATTGGCATCACGCAATAGGTCTGCAATACGGTCACGATTTTCCTCTGCGGCCGCGCGCGCAACTTCTGGCTTCGCACCCGCACCTAAGCCACTTGAGCCCAACTGCAATTTGTTCACAGCAGTGGCATGTTTCAATGCTTGCGCATCGGTATTGGCGCAAATAAATTCCACGCCAGACACGCCTCGCGCAATCATGTGCTGCACGGCATTACCACCAGCACCACCCACACCAATCACTTTAATGATTGTGCCTTCAGGCTTCTCATTTAACATTTCGAAGTTCATTTTATTTCCCCTTTTTTCTAACACACGTTAAACTACATTGATGTCAGCGATGCTTTGCTTTCTTCAAATTTCAATACTATTTTTTAAAACGTTTTAACAAACCATTCTTTCATTTTGGTCCAAACGGATTGTTGCGAACCATCATTCACATCTACTCTGCTCGCTTTTGCACGAGGTAAGATGGCATTTTGCGAGTCACTTTCTAATTTCAACTTGCCACGCGTCGCAGTTTGTCGTCCATGGTGTAAACCCACATCCTCGCCTTTGTGTCGGCGAGCTTCAATTAACAAGCCGACGACCGTGGCGTAACGCGGATTACATACAATGTCAGACAAATTGCCGTCATAAGTTGGCTGCGCAATGCGCACGGGCTTCATGAATACTTCTTCGGCCAATTCGGTCATCCCAGGTAGAAGGCTCGTACCGCCCGTCAATACAACACCCGAAGCGATTAAATGCTCGAAACCTGCTTCAACCAAATTACGTTGCACCAACACAAATAACTCTTCAAGTCGAGGCTCAATCACCGCCGCCAACGATTGGCGTTTGACACGACGCGCCACTCGGTCGCCCACACCAGGAATTTCAATCACGGAGTCAGGCGGCACCATCATTTGTTTACTCACGCCGTAACGCAGCTTTAACTCTTCGGCTTCGACTGTGGGCGTACGTAACGCCATGGCAATATCGTTCGTGACTTGGTCACCTGCAATTGGAATCACCGCCGTGTGACGAATCGCACCATCAATGAACACCGCAATGTCTGTTGTGCCACCACCAATATCCACCAAAGCCACGCCAATATCGCGCTCGTCTTGAGTCAATACCGCCATGCTTGAGGCCAGCGGTTGCAAAACCAATTCACTCACATCAAGACCACAACGACGGATGCACTTCACAATATTCTGTGCCGCAGACACGGAGCCTGTGATGATGTGCACTTTCACTTCCAAGCGCATCCCTGTCATACCAATCGGATTACGAATGTCATCTTGGTCATTGACTTTAAACTGCTGCGGCAGCACATGCAAAATCTGTTGGTCTGCTGGAATGCTGACCGCACGCGCTGTCTCCAAAACCCGCTCAATGTCCGCCTGCGTGATTTCGGTATCTTTTACCGCAACCATGCCGCTTGAATTGAAGCTGTGAATATGGCTACCTGCGATGCCTGTGCATACACTGCGAACCGAGAAGCCTGCTCGCAACTCAGCTTCTTCAATCGCATATTGAATGGTCTGAATGGTCTCCTCAATATTAACCACCATGCCTTTTTTCATGCCGCGCGAAGGATGATGCCCAATCCCAATGACATTAAAACCATTATTCGGCTGCACTTCGGCAATCATCGCCACCACTTTGGACGTGCCTATATCTAACGCGACGATTAAATCTTTTGTCGGTTCACTCATTTTTTCTCACCTGTATTGTTAACGTTTGTGACACTGGCCACACGATGCAATTCATCTGTGCGCATCGCAAATCCATTTGGGTAACGAAGGTCAATGTATCCACCTTCCCCTGATTTCATATTTCCCTTAATAAAAGCCGCTGACTGCATTAAGCGCGTCGCACGCTCTTGTAAAACCGTGGGCGTATCCGCTCGCCCGAACTCTATTTGCAAACCATTGGACAAGCCCAACCGCCAGCTGTATCGCTCCGATAATGTCAACGAACGCAAGCTCCACCCCATAGGCTTGAGCCATTCCTGAAACACAGGAATTTGCTCGGCCACTAACTTCGATGCCTCCAGCGGCCCCTGCGTGACCAGCAGTTGCCGACGTGTTGCCTCATCCAAACTCGCATCAAACACATCGCCGTCCGAACTCAAATACTGTGAACCCCATACGGCAACAGGTTTAAACGCTTCGACAGACACTTCTATTTCATGCGGCCAGACTCGGCGCACCGATGTGCTTTTCACCCAGCTAAATTCTTTTAAGCTGTTTTGAACCTCTTTCAGCTCCATCGAAAAAAAACCGCCTGCCAAGCCGCTGTCTAAATTTTTTTGCAACAAATCACGTAAGCGAGCCTCATCCAACTGCTTCACATCGCCGACAAATTTAAACTGATTGATGGCAAAATAAGGTCGCTGCAACAACCACGCAACCCCAGCCAAGGCAAGCAAGGCCAAGGCGACGCGCATCACCAATCGCGCCACCCAAGCCATCAAATCAACGTCTTGCCAAATATTCAGCATCTCAATCAGCCCACTTGCCGTTGCACGTGTACACGCGCATTACTCAAAATCTCGATAACCAACTCTTCATAACTTAAACCCGACGCACGCGCCGCCATAGGCACCAGTGAATGGTCGGTCATACCAGGCGATGTGTTCATTTCTAACAAAAATGGTTTGCCGTCTACAGCACGCAACAACACATCCGCACGCGCCCAACCTGCACAATCTAAAGCACGATAGGCATTCAAAACCAAGGTTTGAATCTGCGCCGTCAAATCCTCAGACAGCTCTGCGGGACAAACATAAACAGTTTCGTTGCCGTTGTATTTATTATGAAAATTGTAGTCACCTGAAGGTGCTTTAATTTCCACAATCGGCAACGCTCGCGCGGAAGCCCCTGTCCCCAATACCGCACACGTCAATTCACGCCCTTCAACACATTGCTCAATCAAGGCATGCGTATCGTATTTCCACGACAGCTCACACGCGGCCTGCAGCTGCTCTACCGTTTCGACTTTACTTGCCCCCAATGAAGAACCTTCATGTGGCGGCTTAACAAAAATCGGCAAGCCCAAAGTGTCAATAATCTCAGCCTGAACCGCAGCAATATCCGCGCCGCGCGGCAGGACATAATATAAAGGGGTCGACAAGCCATTTTGCAACCACACTTGTTTGGTGCGTACTTTGTTCATGGCCAAAGCACTCGCCAACACGCCACTGCCCGTATACGGTATGCCCATCAGCTCCAAAGCACCTTGCAATGTACCATCCTCACCAAAACGTCCATGCAGGGCAATAAAGACTCGATTAAAACCTTCTTTTTTCAAATCAAACACATCGCGTGTAGCGGTATCAAACAAATGCGCATCCACACCTTGTTTAACCAAGGCCGCATGAACCATTGTGCCTGAGCGAATCGACACCTCACGTTCTGCTGACACACCGCCGTACAACACAGCGACTTTACCTAATTGTTCTTTTTTGATGTTCATGTTTATATCCCTCAACCTGTAATATGTCCTGCCAGCTCAACCACCTGCGCTGATACCGCACCGACCGAACCTGCACCCATGGTGATGACCACATCGCCATCACGAGCAAAGTCAACAATGGCTTGCGGCATCTGCGCTATGTCATCAACAAAAACAGGCTCAACCTTGCCCGCCACGCGCAAAGCACGCGCCAACGAGCGACCATCGGCGGCCACAATCGCAGGCTCACCCGCGGCATAGACTTCTGCCAATAAAATAGCATCGGCTTCTGATAACACTTTCACAAAATCTTCAAAGCAATCGCGCGTGCGTGTGTAACGATGCGGTTGAAATGCCAATACGATGCGTCGATTCGGGAACGCGCCGCGCGCCGCCGCTAAAGTCGCGGCCATTTCCACGGGATGATGACCATAATCGTCCACTAATGTGAATTGACCACCATCATTTGCCGCTGACACGTTGACCTCACCATAACGCTGAAAACGACGGCCTACGCCATTAAAAGCAGCCAAGGCTTCAACAATCGCCGCATCATCCGCATCCAATTCTGTAGCCACTGCAATTGCGGCCAAGGCGTTGCGCACATTGTGCAAGCCAGGCAAATTCAGAACCACATCCAGTACGGGTAACTCCTCACCAAAACCTTTGCGCTCAACCTTAAACTTCATTTGTCCATTCGCATCCACAACGTCATACGCACGGACTTGCGCATCATCTGACACACCATACGTAATTACTGTTTTTGCAATGCGTGGCGCAATCTCTCGCACGTTTGCATCATCAATACAGACCACGGCTGCGCCATAAAAAGGAATGTGCTGCGTAAAGGCGACGAAAGCATCTTTCAACTTATTGAAATCATGGTCGTAGGTGTCCATGTGGTCTGCGTCAATATTCGTAATCACCGCAATCATCGGCAACAGATTCAAGAACGAACCGTCCGATTCATCGGCTTCAACCACAATGTATTCACCCTTACCCAGCCGCGCATTGACTCCCGCGCTGTTCAACTTGCCACCAATCACAAAGGTTGGGTCCATGCCGCTTTGCGCCAAAACACTGGCGGTCAAAGAGGTGGTTGTGGTTTTGCCATGTGTGCCCGCAATGCCAATGCCACGACGCAAGCGCATCAATTCCGCCAACATCACCGCACGCGGCACAATCGGTATGCCACGCTCACGTGCCGCCACCCATTCAGGGTTGTCTTGCGCAATGGCCGTTGAAACCACCATCACATCGGCTTTTTGAACATTCTCCGCAGAATGACCGATATGTACTTTTGCGCCCAAGTCACGCAACCTCTTAACCGTCGCGCTATTCGCCGCATCCGAACCTGACACGGAATAGCCCAAATTAATCAACACTTCAGCAATGCCGCTCATGCCTGCGCCACCAATGCCAACGAAGTGAATCAAATCAACTTTATGTTTCATTTTTATCTCTTTTATGTTCTCTTTTAAGCTGCTGTTTTTGCCACGTCCAAACACGCTTGTGCAACATCTTGAGTGGCTTTGGGCTTCGCCACCGAGCGTGCTTGAACGGCTCTTTGTTTCAATATGTCGCGCGTGAGCACGCTCAACTCATCGGCCAAACGTTGTGCGGTCAAATCAGCCTGCTGGATACATACACCCGCACCGACTTTAGTCAACAAAGCCGCATTGGTCGTTTGATGGTCATCCACCGCAAACGGGAAAGGCACCATAATGCTCGGCACGCCCGCCGCCGCCAACTCGCTTACGGTCATTGCCCCTGAACGACAAATCAGCATGTCAACCTTGCCATACAAAGCGGCCATGTCATTGATGAAAGGCACGCATTGCGCCTCTACTTTGGCTTGTGCATAGTTTTCACGCAATTGCGCAATCATTTTTTCACCCGCCTGATGAATCACGAGCGGGCGAGAAACCTCAGGCATTAAAGCCAATGCTTGCGGCACCACACTATTTAATGCTTGAGCACCCAAGCTGCCACCCACCACGGCGATTTGCAATGGTCCTTCATGCTCTGCATAGCGCATGTCGGGTGCAGGCACATCAACAATGGCTTGTTTAACAGGATTGCCTACCCATGTGGCGTTTGGCAAGACATCTGGAAAACCTGATAAAACACGTTTAGCCATTTTCGCCAAGAACTTATTTGACATGCCGACAATCGAATTTTGCTCATGCAACACAATCGGCACGCCCGCCATTTTCGCGGCAATGCCACCAGGCACCGTGATGTATCCGCCCATGCCCAACACAACATCAGGCTTGACCTTGCTCATCACCCGACGTGCTTGCAGCACTGCTTTTGCCAGTCGTAACGGAAACAACAACTTAGTCGCCACGCCTTTACCCCGCACGCCACCGAACTCAACACTATTAAACTCAATGCCTTGTTGCGGCACGAGTTTGGCTTCCATGCTGCTCTTCACACCACCAAGCCAAACCACTTTATGCCCTTGCAGCTCCAGCTCATGTGCGACCGCCAGACCTGGCATGATGTGCCCGCCTGTACCGCCCGCCATGATTAAAATTGTTTTTTGGCTCATACCGTTTCTCCCCGCATGAGTCGGCGATTTTCATAGTCCACACGCAAAATAAAGGCAATCGCCAAGCAGTTGACCAAAATCCCACTCCCACCGTAGCTAATGAAAGGCAGCGTCAAACCCTTGGTTGGTAACACGCCCATATTCACACCCATATTGATAAAACCTTGCACACCAAACCAAATCGCAATGCCTTGCACGGCCAACGACTGGAATACGCGGTCAAATGCCATCGCCTCACGCGCAATTGAAAATGAACGGCGCACCAATACTGTAAAAGCCAAAATCACAGCCCATACACCGACCAAACCAAACTCTTCACCAATCACCGCAAGGATAAAATCCGTATGCGCTTCGGGCAGATAAAACATTTTTTGCACAGAGTCACCAAGCCCCACACCAAACAATTCGCCTCGGCCAAAGGCAATCAAAGATTGAGTCAGCTGATAAGCTTTGCCTTCCGCATTGTCTTTAGTCCACGGGTCAAGGTAGGCAAACAATCGCGCAGCTCGCCACGGCGTCAGCACAACCATAGCGGCAAACCCCGCGGACAAAATAGCCACAATCGCAGCGAAAACTTTATAGTTCACACCGCCAATAAAAATCACGCCCATCACAATCGACACGATGACCATCAACGCGCCCAAATCAGGCTCGGCCATCAGCAAAACACCCACAATGCCAATGACCACAATCATCGGCACAACACCTTTGCCAATATCACGAATATCACCTTGTTTACGCACGCAGTAGCTCGCGGCATACAGCGCACTGGCTATTTTCATCAGCTCAGAGGGTTGTAAATTCATAATACCCAAAGGCAACCAGCGGCGACCACCGCCGACATCTCGCCCTACAACCAAAACAATCATCAACAAAAACAATGTGCCCACAAAAAACAAAGGCGCGAGTTTTTCCCACGTCTTGGTTGGCACTCGAAATGCAAACACGCCTACAATTAACCCAACAAAAATCCCAGCCGCGTGGCGAATTAAAAAGGCGTAATGACTGTAGTTTTTATAGCGGTTCGAATCAGGCAATGCGATGCTCGCCGAGTACACCATGACCAACCCTAAAAACATCAATAAAACAGGCACCCACAATACGACCCAATCCACTTCTTGGCGCGCCAAACTGGGCGCACGCAAAAAATTGGGTACGCCATCATGTTGAGTTTGCACGCCCGCAGTGCGAAATTTAAATCGCTTCATTTAAACCTGCCCATTCTCATGCGCCCATGCCTGCACCGCCGCCACAAATACTTCGGCACGATGGGCATAATTTTTAAACATGTCTAAACTTGCACACGCAGGCGACAACAGCACCGCTTCATTCGCTTGCGCCTGCTCGGCCGCGTGTTGCGTGGCCTCTTCCAAGGCTTGGTGAATCGTGATGTGGTCACACGCCCCATCTAAACTGTTCTTCATCGCCTGCGCATCTTTGCCGATTAAACACATGACGCGCACATGCTGCTTCACCGCATCGAACAATGGCGAAAAATCTTGTCCTTTACCGTCGCCACCCGCCACCAAGACAATGGTTTTGCCTAAGCCTTCCAATGCCGCCAAAGTTGCGCCAACATTTGTGCCTTTGCTGTCGTCAAAAAAATCAACGCCATTGATATTGGCAATCCATTGCACGCGATGCGGTTCGCCTTCATAGCTGCGTAAACCATGCAACAACTTCGCCAAAGGCAAATCAATCGCTCGGCACAAGGCCAAAGCGGCTAAAGCATTCATCGCATTGTGACGACCTCGAATGCGCAGAGCATCCGCTGGCATCAGTCGTTGCAAGGACGCAGGTTCGACCGCTTCCACTTTGCCGCGTTTTTTGCGCGTTTCGTCCACTTCCACCGCTGTCGCGACAGCCAACCAATCCATCGCCCCATCCAACCACAAGCCGTACTGCCCATTTTCACTCGGCATGCTCACACCAAACGTGCATACAGGTTTCCCTACGCCCACCATTGGCATGGTCAGTGCATCATCACGATTAAGCACCCGTACCGTTGTGTCACCAAAAATATGGGTTTTGGCTTGGACGTATTCGGCTTCGTCCGCATGCCAATCTAAGTGGTCTTGGCTGATGTTAAGAACAGTCGCAGCATCGGGATTAAAATCTTGCGCCCATTGCAATTGAAAGCTGGACAACTCGAGCACCCAGACCTGCGGCAATGCCTGCGCAAGTTGTGCATCACATAACGCGTCCAACATGGCGGGGCTGATGTTGCCTGCCGCAATGGCCGATACCCCCGCAGCTTGGCATAAATGGCGGGTCAACGACGTGACGGTCGTTTTGCCATTGGTGCCCGTAACGGCAACGACCTTGGGTGCATAACCACTTTGCGCCTTTAAATCAACCAGTGCGCGAGTAAAAACAATCAGCTCACCGACCACGGGAATATTGCGCTCAGATGCGCATGACAAAATGCTTTTCAACGGTTCTGCGTGCGGGCTTAACCCAGGGCTAACGGCCACCTCGCCGATGCCATCTAAATACTCAGCTCGAAACTCTCCGCACAACACTTTGACATCAGGATAGTTGTCATTAACGGTTTTCAATTGAGCAGGTGCTTGGCGTGAGTCATAAACGCGCACAGGCACGCCACGCATCACCGCGTGGCGAACCATCGCCAAACCAGACTCTCCTAAACCGATAATCAATTGCACTGTTGACATAGCCTGCGCATTTCCTTTTTATTTTTTAACGGAGCTTGATGCTCGCTAAACCAATCAAAACCAGCATGATGGTGATAATCCAAAAGCGCACCACCACTTGTGTTTCACGCCAACCTTTTTGCTCATAATGATGGTGCAAAGGCGCCATCAATAAAATTCGACGACCAACTCCATAACGTTTTTTGGTGTATTTGAAATAGCTGACTTGCAACATGACCGATAACGTCTCGACCACAAAAATCCCACCCATGATGAACAACAAAATTTCTTGACGGACAATAATGGCAATGGTGCCCAGTGCACCGCCCAAAGCCAATGCACCCACATCGCCCATAAACACCTGCGCTGGATACGCATTAAACCAAAGGAATGCCAAACCCGCGCCCGCCATTGCCGCGCAAAAAACAAAGACTTCGCCCGCTCCTGGAATACTGGGCAATAACAAATAGCTCGCGTAATTGGCATTGCCTGAAATGTAAGCAAAAATCCCCAAGGCCGAACCAACCATGACTGTTGGCATAATCGCCAAGCCGTCTAAACCGTCGGTTAAATTAACCGCGTTACTCGCTCCGACAATCACCAAATATGACAAGAACACAAAGCCAAAAACCCCCAATGGGTAGTTGATACTTTTGAAAAAGGGCACGATTAAATCCGCCTTATTCGGTAAAGGCATGGTCATGCCGCTTTTTAGCCACTCCCAAAACAAACCAAAAGTGTGCAGCTCACTTGAAGCAGAGACAGAAAACACCAAAGCCACCGCAGCAACACCTCCGATAATGGTTTGCCACATGAATTTTTCGCGTGAGGGCATGCCGTTTGGATCGCGATTCACCACTTTACGATAGTCATCGGCCCAACCCACCCAGCCAAAGCCCATTGTCACCAGCATGACAATCCACACAAACCGATTCGATAAATCCGCCCACAAAAACACTGAAATTGCGATGGAAATCAGAATCAATGCGCCACCCATGGTGGGCGTGCCTTGTTTGACCAAATGTGTTTGCGGCCCATTGGTACGAACCGCTTGACCGAACTTCATCTCCGCTAATTTGCGTATGACATGCGGCCCTGCAATCAAGCCAATGATTAAGGCGGTTGCACAGGCGAGCACCGCACGCAACGTTAAGTAATTAAAAACGTTGAAAAATCGAACGTCCTGTGCGAGCCATTTGGCAATTTCTAATAACATGTGTACGAACCTATTCTTATTGGTTTAATGAGATTAATGAGATTCATTGGCGGACAACAGTGCCGCCACGACGCGTTCCATCCCCATGAAACGCGAGCCTTTAATCAAAATGGTGTGTGCAGCACCTGCTTGCATATGACCCACGACCGAAGCGGCCATCATGGTCACATCAGAGGTGTGCTGCGCCCCCATGCCAAAACTTGTGACGGCAAAGCGCATCAAATCACCTGTGCCGACAAGCACATCAATGCCTTGCGCCTTTGCATACGCGCCGACCTCTTCGTGAAAAGCCTGACCTTGGTCGCCCACTTCACCCATGTCGCCCAACACCAAAATCTTGCGCCCCGCACTGCTTGCGAGCACATCAATCGCCGCGCGGACTGAATCAGGATTGGCATTGTATGTATCATCAATCAAAGTCACGCCATCCGCCAAACGATGGGTTTGCAATCGCCCTTTGGCAGGCACAAAGGCCGCCAACCCTTGCGCTACTTTATCAAGCGAGATGCCCATTGCACTTGCGGCGGCGCAAGCAGCGAGGGCATTGTGTACGTTGTGCACACCTGGAATATTGATTTGCGTGGTGCATTGACCTTGTGGTGTCATTAACTGGATGGTTGACGCATGCAATCCCAACTCGTAACGTGCTGTAAATGCGGCACTGACACTTTCATCAATACTAAAATCAAATATCTGTAACCCACGCTCTAACGCGCGTGCACGCCACACTTCCGCATGGGCGTCGTCAGCGGGGAAAACAGCCATCCCATTTGCAGGCAAGGCATCCAACGCATGCGCATGTTCTTGAGCCACTGCTTCAACGGTTTGCATAAACTCTTGGTGTTCGCGTTGGGCGTTATTAATCAATGCCACTGTGGGTGACGCCAAAGGAGCCAGCTCCGCTGTTTCACCTGGATGATTCATGCCCAATTCGATAACAGCGGCCTTATGTTGTGCGGTTAAGTGCAGCAGAGTCATTGGCAAACCAATGTCGTTATTTAGATTGCCACGCGTCGCCAAATACTGCCCGTCATATGCTTGATTCAAAATTGAAGCAATCATTTCTTTAACGGTTGTTTTGCCATTACTGCCCGTAACCACCACCAGCGGCAAGTTAAACTGCGAACGCCAACCATGTGACAGCTCTTGCAAAGCCACACGGGTATCTGTCACCAGCACATAAGGCAAGGAAAATCCATCTGGGACACGCGAAGCAATGACGGCGGCCACATCACCCACTTGCAATTCACTCAAAAAATCATGTGCATCAAATCGCTCACCTTTAAGCGCGATGAACAAATCGCCCGCTTGCACAGTGCGTGTGTCGGTGCTCACTCGGTCAAAAGTGACCGCGCGTTGCTCTGGTTTGACTTGTGCGCCCTTGACCCAATTCGCTACTTGCGCCAACGAACCCATGACTATCTCACTCATCACACTCTCTTTTCTAATGACCATTTTTGAATGGCTTGTTGAACTTGTTCTAAATCTGAATACGGATGTTTGACGCCCATAATGTCTTGATAGGCTTCATGTCCTTTACCTGCTACTAAAATCACATCCTGTGAGCGAGCATCCTGTATGGCCCTATCAATCGCCATGCGGCGTTCAATTTCCACAGCCACTTGCGCTTGCCCTGATTGCGTGCCAGCTGCGACAGCAGCAACAATCGCACTCGGCTCCTCAGTGCGCGGATTGTCGCTGGTCACCACCACTCGATCTGCAATACGAGCGGCTATTTCGCCCATTTGCGGGCGTTTACCTGGATCACGATCACCACCACAACCAAATACACACACCAACGCACCACCTCTTGCTTGTGCAATTGGACGCAAGGCCGTTAATGTTTTTTCCAAAGCATCGGGTGTGTGGGCAAAATCCACCACGGCCAGCGGTGTTTGCTCGCCACCAAAGCGTTGCATCCGTCCAGGGGCGGCCTTGATGTCCGCGCACAACGGCGCCACTATGCTCAAATCATGCCCCAACGCGAGCAGCACGCCGAGCACGCCCAACAAGTTCATGACATTAAATTCGCCCACAATACCGCTGCGAATATCGTATTGCTTGTCGCCATGACGCAGAGTGAAGCGGGTATCTGCACCCGACTGGTCGACATCCAAAGCCTGCAAGTAAGCGTCTACAAACACGGGCGCGCTTGAAAGACCGTAACCTATTACATAAATACCGTGAGATTGTGCAATCTGCGCCATGCGCCGACCAGCCTCGTCATCGGTATTAATCACCGCGGACTTCAAACCTTGCCACGTGAATAATTTAGTTTTCGCCGCTTCATACGCCAGCATGCTGCCGTGATAATCCAAATGGTCGCGCGTCAAATTAGTAAATAGAGCAACGTCAAAAGCCACCCCATTGACACGCCCTTGTTCCAGTGCGTGTGACGACACTTCCATCGCGACTGCTTGCGCACCCTTCGTTTGCACATGCGCAAGCCATCGATGTACTTCGATGGCTTGTGGCGTGGTGAAGCCCGTTTCCTGCATGTCATCCACAAAGCCCACCCCCAAAGTGCCCATCATGGCGCACGGTTGATGGACAGCGGTCAATAATTGTGCAATCCACTGCGCGCTTGAGGTTTTGCCGTTTGTGCCCGTCAAAGCAACCATGCTCATGCGGCTTGATGGTTCGCCGTAATATGCATGGGCAATATGCCCCGAGCACACATTCAAATCTTTAACGCCAAACTGAGCAGTCGAATCCTGACGTACCCATTCAAATTCGGGCTCATCGGCTTGCCACAACACCGCAGATGCGCCGTTATCAATGGCTTTCTCAATGTGCGGGCGACCATCATTTTTAGCATCAAACGCATAAGCAACAAAAGCATCTCCCGCACCGACCTTGCGCGAATCGCTCGACAAGTGCGCTCCTTTTGGCAGCACACGAGCCAACCAAGCCTGCGCATCGGCACATGCTTGTTGTTGCTCTAAGGTCAAAGTATTGGCTCGACTGTTCATTAAAACGACTCCTCTACACCTACTGTCGAAATGGCGGTTTTGTAAGGCGCATCTGGTGCTACCGACAATGTGCGCAGCGTCTCGCTGACAATTTGGCTGAACACAGGCGCGGCAATTAGTCCACCAAAATGCTCGGCCGCAGGCGGTTCATCAACCATAACGGTCACAACAATTCGCGGTTTTGAGGCAGGGGCAAGACCAGCAAATGAGGCCACGTATTTATTTTTGTTGTAGCCATTGCCTTCTACTTTATAAGCCGTCCCCGTTTTACCTGCAACGCGATACCCAATCACTTGCGCCTTTGGTGCAGTTCCACCAGGCTCCGTCGCCATTTCCATCATTTTGCGCATGGCGGCAACTGTTTTAGGCGAATAGACTTTTTTGCCCTGAACCGCATCGGCCGTTGATGCCTTGATGAAGGTCAACGGAATAATGTCACCATCGCGGGCGAACACCGTATAGGCATGGGTCAATTGCAACAAAGACATGGCGATGCCATGCCCGTATGACATCGTGGCTTGTTCAATCGGCATCCATGATTTATAAGGGCGTAAAATCCCAGCCGCAACCGAAGGGAAGCCAACCTTATAACTTTGACCAAAACCCAAGTTATTAAACATATTCCACATGTCTTCTGGTTTGAGTTTCAGGGCAATTTTGCTGGTTCCCACATTAGAAGACTTTTGAATCACTTGCTCAACGGTCAAGGCTCCGTTGGGGTGAGAGTCGCTGATTGTTGCATCACCGATGGTCAGCTTACCGCCTTGAGCATCAATCATTGTGGTCGGCGCGACGACCCCCTGCTCTAAGGCCAACGACACCGCAAATGGTTTTAATGTTGAACCAGGTTCAAATACATCGGTCAGCGCACGATTTCTAAGCTGGTCGCCTGTTAAACCGACTCGGCTATTGGGGTCGAATGACGGATAATTTGCCATTGCCAAGACTTCGCCTGTTTGTGTGTCGACCACCATGGCCGATGCGCTTTTCGCGCCTTTGACATCCACCACCTCGCGCAACGCATTGAATACGATGTATTGAACCCTTGCATCCAATGACAACACCACGTCTTCACCGGGCACGGCAGGCTCAACCACCCCTTCATCCTCAATCACGTTGCCAATGCGGTCACGAATGACTCGGCGCGTACCAGGCTTACCTTCAATGGTCTTGTTGTATGACCATTCAATGCCATCTTGACCTTGACCTTCAATGTTGGTAAAACCCGTTAAATGTGCAAACACATCGCCCTGCGGATAATCGCGTTTGACTTCTTTTTGGGCATATATGCCTGCAATTTTTAAATTTTTAATTTGATCGGCGATGTCCTGCGGCACTTGTCGGCGCAAGTAAACAAATCGCTTGTCGTCTTTAGCCACTTTTTTACGGATATCAGATACCGACATATCCAGCAATTTGGCCAAGGCAGATTCTTGCGCGGGCGTCATTTTGACTTCTTCAGGAATAATCCAGATGGCTTGAGCGGGCACATTGGAGGCCAGCACGAGCATGTTGCGGTCATAAATTTTGCCACGTGGCGCAGCAATTTCAAGCAACCGAGAGTAGCGCGCTGCGCCTTTTTCTTGTAGAAAATCATTGCTGATGACTTGTAGCCACACCGCCCACAACGCCAACACCGCCATTGCTAACATAATCAATGCCAACAATAAACTCGAACGCCACTGCTCAAGTTTGGCAACAGGCAAATTTTTCTTTTCCATGCGCTGGGGGCGTTTGCCTCCAGCGGGTTGTTGTGGGGTGTAGTGTGTGCGACTCATGGCTTCACCGCCTTAGCAGTGGTTGAGACGGTCGTTTGCGGTGATGTGCCATCCGACAACAAATAACGGGTGATGCTTGGATTGACGCGCTGCATATTTTGTTTGGCCACTTGTTCAGCGATGCGGTCGTTTTTTGAGGCCGCCACTTGCTGTACCTGCAACGCACCCCACTCAACTTGTAATTGTTGTTCTTGTTGACGTGCTTTTTCTAATTCAACCACCGCACTACGGGCTTGATAGCGCACATTGACCACGGCCATTGCACAAGCAACCACCAAGACCAATAGAAAAATTGTACTGCGCCATGCCAACATATTGTTTGCTGAAGGTCTTTCAACCCTCAACCCTTTATTAATCACATTTTGAAAGCAGTGTTTACTTTCTCTTACTTTTAAAAAACACTCTCACATACATTCGCATCAAATAGGCAGTGGATTTTTTTCTGCGATTCGCAACACGGCCGAACGCGAACGAGGATTCATTTCAACCTCAGCCACACTCGCTTTCGCTTTACCTAAAGCCGTCAAGAGCAACGGTGGCAATTGGTCTTCTCGCAAAGGCAGCCTAGACAACGATTTGTCATGTTTCGCATACCGAGCAATGAATTGCTTGACCCGCCTGTCTTCCAATGAGTGAAAACTGATAACAGACAAACGACCCTGTGCTTTAAGTACGGCCAGTGCCTTTTCCAACACCTCATCCAGCTCATCCAACTCTCTATTGACAGCAATTCGAATGGCTTGAAACGTGCGCGTCGCAGGATGCTGACCTTTTTCAAAACCTCGAATCTGAGCCGCCACCACCTGAGCCAAATCTAAAGTACGCTCAAATGGTTTAACCAACCGACGTGCCACAATCGCCCGTGCAATTGCTTTGGCATATCGTTCCTCGCCATACTCTTTAATGACCCCAGCCAATTCAGATTCTTCTACTTGAGCAATCCATTTCGCAGCACTAACGCCTTTGCTATCATCCATGCGCATATCCAACGGACCATCAAATCGAAAACTAAACCCACGCTCGGCATCGTCAATTTGAGGGGAGCTCACGCCCAAATCCAACAACACGCCGTCCACACCATCTGCTTGCAAATATTGACTCACACTCGTGAAGCTGTCGTGAACCACATGAACCCTAGCATCTCTTGCTGCCAACTCTTTTGCCACGGCAATGGCTCGCAAGTCTTTATCAAAAACCCACAAACGACCACGCTCAGACAGCCGACTTAAAATCAAACGACTGTGCCCGCCCCGCCCAAAAGTCCCATCCACATACACACCGTCTGGTCGAATATTTAGCGCATCTACCGCTTCATGCAGCATCACCGTGACGTGTTCAGGCGTATCGCTCAAAACGAAAATCCATTTAAAATATCAGGCATACCCGCCGCTAAAGTTGCCGCTTCATTTGCATCGTGCTGAGCGGCATCCCAAATCTCAAAGTGCGAACCCATACCGAGCATCACCACATCTTTAGTCAAGCCAGCTTTCGAGCGCAACTCAGGAGCAATCAAAATCCGTCCTGCGTTGTCGATATCAACATCCGTGGCATTGCCCATAAAAATGCGCTGCCAAGAACGCGCCGCCATCGGCCAAGCCGCAATTTCACGCTCCATGTCCGCCCACACCGTGCGCGGCAACAACAGCAAACAGCCATGCGGATGGCGAGTCACTGTCAATTGCCCCCCACACTGCACGGTTAATGCGTCGCGATACTTGGTCGGGATAAGCATCCGACCTTTTGCATCCAACGCCAATGCTGAAATGCCTTTATACATGGCACACCTTTGCAAATAGCTGTCTTACTCTTGTTAAACTGTCGTTTTCATTTTTATGTGTCCTATTTTTGCTAAAATGCTTGCCTTGTTTTCTAAACCCATGAGGCATTCATTTGCGCAGTTGCAATAAGACCAACTACATAAAAACCCACTTTTTGACACTTTTCGCCACTTTACGACACGAGTTTGCACAAGTCAAGCGCAAAAGCCAAATTTCTTAATAAAGACAATGACTTAGCGTGTTTTTCACTCGCCAGCCAAAATTATTTAATCCTTTATAATCAAAGCCCTATAAAACATTGTGAAAGTGTCACCTCAAAAGTTTTGACTTGTTTATTTTTTTCAGCATTTCCCTGCATTTTTTTAAAGTATTGCTCATTTTTTGCCCACACCTTGGTTTTTTCATGATTCGCCCCATCTACAACACATTGACGCGTCTGCGTATATCTCAGAAATTTCTTTTTCGGTTAAAATGCCACCATGAACATTGAAAAAAACACTCTTTCCGCCGACACATCTAAACCAACAACCATGAATTTGACGGGGCAATTTTTAATCGCCATGCCCAGTCAGCACGGTGATGCATTTGAACGCACAGTGATTTATGTATGCGAACACAGCGCAACGGGCGCACTGGGTCTTGTGGTCAATCGAACATCCGATGTCACCATTTCTGACGTACTGTCTAAACTTCAGGTGGCTGATGATGTGCAAATCCAATACGCTGCACATGCCACGGACAATGTATTGGTCGGCGGCCCTGTCCAAACTGAACGCGGTTTTGTCTTGCACTCGCCTTTTCAAAAATATGCCGCGACCATTCAAGTCAGTGACAATCTGGGTTTGACAAGCTCTCGTGACATTCTTGAGGATGTGGCACGAGGCGCGGGGCCTCGCCACATGCTTTTGGCTTTAGGGTACGCGGGCTGGGGCGCGGGACAACTAGAAAATGAATTGGCACGCAATGCGTGGCTGAACGTACCCGCTGATGAGCACGTACTTTTTGAAACATTGCCACGTGAAAAATACGACCAAGCTCTGCGCTTACTTGGCTTCGATGCGGCCATGCTGTCCGAACAGGCTGGACACGCATAATGTCGATTCAAACATATATTGGCATTGATTATGGTTTGAAACGTGTGGGTGTCGCGGTGGGGAACACGCTGACCCGCCACGCAGAACCTTTGAGCGTGCTACAACGCATCGATGATGCGCAAGTGATTCGCGCCATTGAAAAATTGATGCGAGAGTGGCAAGTCCAGCAACTTTTCGTGGGTGTGCCTCGCCATCCCGATGGCACGGCGCATGACATGACGGCCACATGCTTGGCTTTTATCGAACAGTTGCGTAATATTTTACAAGTCCCCGTGGCCGAAGTTGATGAGCGTTACTCCTCCGCCGTGCTTCGTCCTAAAACAACCCGTTCAAGCAACGGCAAAATCCGCGCCGCAGTACAAGACGACCAAGCGGCCGCTCTGATTTTGCAACAATACCTCAATGAATGTTAAGCATAGGCAAAATAAAGCCCCAGCGTAAGGCTGGGGCTTTATTTTTTGTATGGCTTTGTGCAATTTAGGACGCTCTTGGCAAAACCATAACGGGCACGGGCGAAGCTTTCATGATTTTTTTAGCATTTGAGCCTAAAAACACTCGCTGCAAAACCCCCATTCGACTCGAGCCTAAAGCCAGCACTTCTCCAGCTTCCCATTCAATGCTGCTGAGTGCATCTTCCCATGTCTCTCCCTCAGCAACGTCGATTTCAATTGCAGGCTCGTGTCCTGCCAATTGTTTACATACGCGCTCCAAGGACACCCGCGCTTGCTCTCGCCATGCCGCTTGAACTTCTTTTTCAGCCTGATAGCCAATTAATGACGGATACATCTGACGATCGCGCACCGCAAAACTCACCAATCGCAATGACACACCCAGCTCAGTTGCGATACCCAAAGCCTCAAGCACCGTGCCGCTGGCTTCCTCTGAGCCTGAATATGCACAAGTCAAACGCGGTAATTGCGTACCCAGTTTCACTCGAAAATCACGAGGTGCCATCGCAATCGGCACTTCGGCCAAATGCATAATCTCACCCGCGACACCGCCCACCGACAAACGCCCCGAAGAGCCATCGCGCGACGAACCCAGCACAATGATGTCCGCGCCCTCTTGCTTCGCTGCTTGTGTCAAACCGACCGTCGCTGAACTCGCGCCAAACTTGATATAACGCACATTCGCCACATCCGCCAATTGCGCACGCGCTTTATCCAAAGTCGCTTGAGCATGCTGTGCTAAAAAATCACCGTACTCTTTATCCACGGGTGCAAGCGATGGATGCCCCCACACTTCGGGGACAACAGTACACACGACTAAATTAGAGCCACTGGTTGCCGTCATCATGCGCGCCAAAGCCAAGGCTTCTTGCCCCGCATAATCAGGCGTGTACCCCACTAAACAGGTTTTCATTTTCAATCCCCTTTGTTAGCCAATTTTGAGTGGCGCAAGCCATACATAAAGTAACCCAATATCGCCAAACCAATCCAAATGGTAAAAACGGTGTACGTTGCCTTTGATAGGTCAGAAATAATCCAGCCACACACCAAGACACTCGCCGTTGGAATGGTCCATGCGCCAAAAGGCAATTTAAATCCGCGCACCATATCAGGGGCTTTATAGCGCATGACGATGACACCAATCGAGACTACTGAAAACGCAACCAAAGTCCCCATGCTGACCATGTCCCACAAATAGCCTGAGTCCACAAAGCCACCAATTAAGCCCACAAAAATACAAACCACCACCGTATTGAACACGGGCGCTAAAGTGCGCGGGTTCACGGTACGAAATTTTTCTGGAATTAAACCATCTCGCGAAATGGCAAACAAAATACGGGTTTGACCGTAGATTGTCACCAAGGTCACACTAAACACCGAAATCACCGCACCTGCCGACAACAACAATGCGGGCCAGCCCGAACCCGTGACTTTCTCCAAAATTGCCGCCAACCCCGCCTCTTGACCGCTAAACTCGGCTGCGGGTTGCGCCCCCATGGCCGCAACAGCTACGGTGATATACGCCGCCACCACAATCAACAATGCGATGATGATGCCCAAAGGCACGTTACGTTTTGGATTTTTAACCTCTGCCCCCGCTGTGGCCACGGTATCTAAACCGATAAACGAGAAAAAGATTGTGCCTGCAGCCGCCAAAACGCCTTTACCTTCCTGACCATTGCCCATTAAACCGTAGGGATTAAAAGGCTTAAAGTGTTCTGTACTAAACGCCGTGAATGCAATCGCCGAGAAAAACACCAAAATCCCAATCTTTATCAAAACCATGATGGCGTTGACTGCAGCGGACTCGCTAGCGCCGCGTAACAGTAAGAAACAGCACATGCTCACTAAAATCATTGGGGGCAAATTAAAATGTCCCCAATGAATTTCATTGCCATGCTCGCCCGAGACAATCAGCGGACTGCGCAAATAATCGGGTATTTCCACACCAAACGCATGATTTAAAAAGCTGTTCAAATATTCTGACCAACCAATTGACGTTGCGCTGGCCGCCAAAGCGTATTCGAGCAACAAACACGCCCCCACAATATACGCCGCAAACTCACCAATCGCGACGTACGTGTATGAATACGCAGAACCCGATGCAGGGATGCTCGATGCCAACTCCGCGTAACACAATGCCGTTAAAGCCGCGGCCAAGCCTGCAATTAAAAACGAATAAATCACCGCAGGCCCCGCTTTCGGTACTGCCTCGACCATGGCAAAGAAAATCCCCGTGCCAATGGTTGCCCCCACACCCAGCATCACCAACGAAAATAGACCTAAAGTGCGATTTAATTCATCGCCACTATGGCCGCCATGAGCACCTGCCGCACCCGCTTCGGCATCCACTGATTTTGTTCGCATCAAGCGATTAAACAAAGAACTCATATGTGTCTCCAAAAAGCATTGTTATGTATTTAATCCTATTGGCTAGCACGTTATGCACACACCAATCTTTTTTAATATTTACTTAAACGGACAATAAAAAACGCCACGCCGTTAACGCGCAAGAATGCGCCAAATTTTCAATCCGTGCAAGTGTTTTTTGAAGTCGCACATACTGTGAATCGAGACATCGCTTAACACCAACCAGTGTTTTTTTGACTATTTAAATAATAGTGTTAAGCAATAAATAAATACAACTAAAGCCTTTTAAAAAATAAATTTTTATATAAAAAACACAACCTTTTCAAATACACCTTTACAAATTCACTTATAATCCCCCGCAACGTGACACAAAACGGTTTCGTTGTGGCATGCGTTGAATGGCATCACAATCATGCGCCACTTATGAGGCATTTTCATTTTTTAAGTAGGAGTTCACATGAATAAATTATTAGCAGAATTTATCGGCACATTTTGGCTGGTATTGGGTGGTTGTGGCAGCGCAGTTTTGGCGGCGGCTTTTCCTGACGCGACCAATTCAATTGGCATCGGCTTAACGGGCGTGTCTTTTGCTTTCGGCTTAACGGTATTAACCATGGCTTACACGGTTGGCCCTATTTCTGGTGGTCACTTCAACCCAGCGGTCACTTTTGGTTTATGGGCAGGCGGGCGTTTTGAAGCTAAAGATATTGCAGGTTACGTCACAGCTCAAGTTTTAGGAGCCATCGTCGCCGCAGCAGTTTTATTCATGATTGTTTACGGCAAAGCGGACTTTAAAGGGGTGGGTGGTTTTGCATCCAACGGCTACGGCGAACTGTCTCCCGGACACTTCAGCATGATGTCTGCTTTGATTACCGAAGTCATCATGACGGCCATCTTCCTGTTCATCATCATGGGCGTGACCCATAAAGATGCGCCTGCGGGCTTCGCACCTATCGCCATCGGTTTGGCATTGACCTTGATTCACTTGATTTCAATTCCAGTCACCAACACTTCTGTAAATCCAGCGCGTTCAACAGGCGTCGCGTTGTTCGCCCAAACAGGCGCAATGTCACAGTTGTGGTTATTCTGGGTCGCACCGATTGTTGGCGGCATCATCGGCGCACTCTTGTTCAGAGTCGTTAAGTCAGAGAAATAATCTCTTCTCATCCTTGACATACACAACAAACCCTCCAAAACGGAGGGTTTGTTGTCATTTAAGCCAGCCAAAAAGTGCAAAGTACAGCGCGATATTACTCACTCCACCACGCCGACACCATACCCGCGCCTAAAATCAACACACCGCCAAGCAAAGCCCGTTCACTTAGCAACTCACCCGCCAACAACCAACTGGACACAGCACCTATCACCAACTCAAAAGGTAAAATCACAACAACCTGATGAGAGGTCAAATGCTTGACACCAAACTGATACATGCGGTTGGTCAACAGCAACAAACATCCCATAAGCATCGTTATAAACACAGCAGACCAAACATTACCCGATGACGGCAAATGCGAACCTTGCTCAAAGCACACTAAAAACAAACCCAAAATTAACCCGCCCAAAGACAAAAAGAAGGTCAAACTATCCGCTCGAATATTCGGCGTTTGTTTAACCAGAATATTCAACGCACCAGCCCCGATGCCCGCAGTCAGCCCCGCCCACTCAGCCGTACTTGAAGGAAATGGCAGGCCAAGTTTAGAATCGTACAACATAAAAGCCGCGCCCATCAGCCCCATCCCTGTTCCCAACCAGCCCGCCCAATTGGTTTTTTCTTTCACCACAAAATGCGCCAAAATTACAGTCCACACGGGCATCAAATAAAACAGCAACATCACCCGCATGACTTCACCATGCACCATTCCCCAAGTAAAACCAAGCGCACCCACCGCAGAGGACAACATCAGCATGGCCAAACGCGAAGGGGGCGTTTCGCGCCACTCCCCAGCGCACAGCGCACGCTTTGCCAGCAAACCAGATACAACAGTTGCCACTAAAGAAGTGGACACAGCCGCACCCATGGCACTCATACCAAGCGAATACAGCTGTCGATAACCCATCCAACACAACCCCCAAAAGATTGATACTTCGAGCAAGGCGAGGACAGACAGGGATTTTTTTGACAACGAAAACACAACAGCTCCAATACCAGTTTAGTGAAGAAATGCAATAACGCCTGCAAGGTGCGTCACAACCTCACTGAACTTTTATTGAAATGATTGAAACGAACGCAACACTCAGAAGAACTCTGATTCCAATGGTGGCAAGCCGAAACCAGCCCTTGCTTGAGCACAGCGCGCATCGCCCATCTCAAACTCACGGCATGTACTTGAACGTTGGGCATAGATGCCACAGCCTGCCGGTTGACCAATATCGCCCTGTAGCGCAATGCAACGTGGGCGAGCTTGATTTGTACCTCGCATGGCAACAAAGTGAGCACTTACAGGCTCTGTTAACTCAACAGGCACAGCCCCATCAGGATGGGCATCTGTTTCTGCCCAATAAAACGAGACACGAAAAGTGGCGCAACACGCGCCACAGGCAATACATACATCACTCATAACGATGAAAAAATTAAAAAAGCGAGCTGAACACTCGGCCGCTTCTAACTTCTAACCCTCTATTTTTTTCAGCAGCGGCTTACTTATTACTTAAACCTTGCTCCAAAGCAGCGACTTGCTTTTCTAAAGCATCTAACTTTTCGCGCGTGCGCGCCAACATGGCGACCTGAATATCAAATTCCTCACGCGTCACGACATCCAGCTTTTGCAACGCACTGGTAAAAAATGCCTTGGCATTTTGCCCCATTTCAGCAAAAGGCGTATTTTTAGTCAATTGCTCAACTGTTTTTTCAACGTTAGTTTTCCATTGCTCTTGCCAATTGTTCATGACATCTCCTTCGGTTGTGCATTTGCGGATTTGCGTTCACTAAAGCGAAATGTTTGACTACACTCACCTTGCTCAAGCGGTTTGATTTGTTTAAACTCAACCTCAACATTATTATTGTTAATGTTATTTTGGCTCACACTATAAGCATATTCGGTTGGGACTTCGTCTTGTGTATTCACAGTTTCAAAATATGTAGCATGACCTGCATCAACCCACCAGCGGCCCTCATCATCAATGATGGTCTGTGTGTCATCATAACCATGATAGCGATAAGTACCATCCGATTTGCGCGTCATTGTCCATTTATACGCACTGCAACTGACCTCTTGACTCGCAGGAAACTCGCCCTCCCAAGTACCCACCAAATCACCATCCACTGGCATCGCATTGCTCTGCGCCAGAATCTGTGTACTCGCACACAAAAGCATGTACATCAACACATTACGAACCATTCGCATCATTCAACCCCTTATCTATTGAGTCTGTATTCTAATAAAAAAAGGCAACCCACGTCGCCTTTTTTCATATGATGAAGCATTCAATCTGCATTGAAATTACTGCGCATAGGCCTCGCTCAAAAACGACTTCATCTTTTTCATTGCAGCACTTTCAATTTGTCGCACACGTTCAGCCGAGATGCCAAATTGAGCCGCCAAATCATGTAAGGTCAATGCTTTATCATCGTCATTCGCCAACCAGCGCGACTGAACAATGGTGCGCGAACGCTCGTCAAGCAGTGCCAAGGCATTTTGCAAACCTTCGGTTTGGCGCTTGTCTTCTTGTTGACGCGCCAAAATTTGCGTGGGCTCTTGTGTCTCATCCGCTAAATAAGCAAGAGGCACCATGTGTTGCGGCTCGTCGCCATCGTCCATACCGCCATCGACCGCAATATCTCGCCCCGACAAACGCTTATCCATTTCCACGACTTCTTCAGGCTTAACGCTCAACACCTTTGCCATTTTATGAATCTCGTCTTGGCTCATGTGCTCGCCTTCTTTCATGCTGCGCAGGTTAAAAAACAACTTGCGCTGGGCTTTGGTGGTGGCAATTTTCACCATGCGCCAGTTTTTGACGATGTACTCGTGCATTTCAGCCTTAATCCAATGCATCGCAAATGACACCAATCGTACGCCACGCGTCGGGTCAAAACGTTTCACGGCTTTCATGAGGCCAATTGAGCCTTCTTGAATCAAATCGCCTTGCGGTAAGCCATAACCTGCGTACTTACGCGCTTGCGCCACAACAACCCGCAGGTGCGAAATAACCAACGTATGTGCCGCATATAGGTTATTCGGATCGGCACGATACGCCATTGACAAGTCATACTCCTGCTCGGGCGTGAGCATGGGCACACTATTGACTGCGCGGGCGTAGGCATCCAAATCACCAAACGTCGGAACCGCGAGCAATTGTTGATAAGATTTCATGTAAGGCGTGACGGCGTAAGCGCTCATCAGTAATTTTCTCCTAAAGAAAAATAAATGTTCTGCATCATTTTAGCACTCTTTGTCATAGACTGCTAATTGCGTGTTGAAATGAATATAGGCGCAAAATGTGTAGAATATTTGATGAGAAAAACCTAATAAAACAAAAAAACGTCTTGTTTAACAAGACGTTTTTTATAATCACAACGGATTATAAGTTGACGGCGCTCAATCCAGCCGTTTACAACAATTTTGATGCAAGCAGGCGTGCAGAGTGCGCACGACACACCCATCAAATTATCGTTGCCCCGAATAATCACGCGCAGCCTGACCAAATGCCTTAAATAATTTGACCGACAAAGGGTTCTCCGTCGCCAACCACTCTGGATGCCACTGCACACCGAGGGTAAACTGAGAGAACTCTGGACAATAGGCGGCCTCAACCAAACCATCCTCGGCATGCGCCAAAGCAACGATGCCCCGTCCTAACGTTTTAACGCCTTGCCCATGCAAAGAGTTAACCATCATGTCATTCACGCCAAGAATTTTTTGTAGCCAAGTATCAGGCACAAGTTTAATCGAGTGATTCGGTCCATATTGTTCCGTTAATGGCGCTTCTGAATCTTTTTCGCGATGATCTTGCATACCTGGCGTTTCATGTACTTTTTGGTACAAGTCGCCTCCAAAAGCCACATTTAACTCTTGAAAACCACGGCAAATACCTAAAAAGGGCAATCCTCTTTTCAAGCCCGCACGAATCAAGGCGATATTAAAATTATCGCGCCCTTTATCTTGAGCTTGGTCTTGCGTTAGCCATTCTTGTCCATACAACGTAGGATCAATATTGGTCGATGCGCCTGACAAAAAAATGGCATCGGCCATGTCTAAGTACTGTTCAATACGGTCCTCGCCATACGCTGTTGGCAACATAACAGGGGCGCAGTCAGCGATATGAACCAATGGATCCAAATACTTCTTGCCCATGAGTTGATACCAATGACCACCATACTCTTTCGCACCCGTAGGCACTAGAACGATGGGCTTGCGTGTTGTTTGCACAGTTGTCTCTGTATTGTTATTTATCATATTGTTCACCTCGAGGCGTTACTCTAAAGGGTAAACGGATACAAAAACAGAACCACTTGCCCCCATAAAGGGCAGACACCGCGACCACTTTTCAACTTCAACCTCTTGATAAGGATTAAAAAACGCTCTAAAAAAGGCATAAAAAAACGGGGCTTAACGCACCCGTTTTTTCTTTAAACATACCCCGCGCTTACTCTGCCTGAGACGGTTTATCTACATCAAATGCATTGACCACCACATCATCCACATCATCCACAGCACCCTCCTCATCTTCGTTATCTTCTACTCCGGGCACAGTTTCGATGATTTTTTGAACACCTGATAGCACGTCCCCATCATCCAAACCAATCAAGGTCACCCCTTGTGCGGCACGACCAACGGTACGAATTTCAGAGATGCGCGTACGAACCAAGGTGCCCCCAGTGGTAATGAGCATGATTTGGTCTGTTTCTTCAACCAATTGAGCCGCAACCACTTTACCGTTACGTTCAGATGTTTGAATCGCAATCATGCCTTTGCCGCCGCGACCGTGACGGGTATATTCAGCAATGGGCGTCCGTTTGCCATAGCCATTTTCGGTTGCGGTCAAAACAAATTGCGTTTCACTTTCGGCAACCAACAAAGCAATAATGGTTTGGTCTTCTTCCAAGCGCATGCCGCGCATACCGCGCGTATTGCGACCCACAGCACGCACGTCCGACTCGTCGAAACGCACCGCCTTACCCGCGTCGGAGAACAACATGACATCGTGCTGACCGTCGGTAATCGCCGCACCAATTAAATGGTCGCCTTCATCAAGATTAACAGCAATAATGCCTCGTTTCATCGGGCGTTTGAAATCAGACAGCGGGGTTTTTTTCACCGTGCCTAAACGCGTGGCCATAAACACATATTTGTCTTCTGGGAAGCCATCCGCAGATGAAATCGGCAACATCACCGTAATTTTTTCACCTTCTTCAAGTGGCAACATCCGAATAATCGGCGTACCCCGCGAAGTGCGGGAGCCTTGTGGAACTTCATACACCTTCGTCCAGTAGACCCGACCTCGGTCAGAAAAACTCAAAATCGTGTCATGTGTATTGGCAACAAACAGATTATCAATCCAGTCGTCTTCTTTGGTTGCTGCGGCCTGCTTGCCACGACCACCTCGACGCTGCGTGCGATACTCGGTCAACGGCTGCGCTTTAATATAACCACCATGCGACAAGGTCACAACCATGTCTTGCGGTGTAATCAAATCTTCAATGTCAATATCAAAAGCATTCAGCTCAATTTGCGAACGACGCGCATCGCCAAACTCATCGTTAATCGCCGTAAGCTCCGTATCAATAATTGCGGTCACGCGCTCTGGACGCCCCAAAATATCGAGCAAATCAGCAATCTCCGCCATGATGTCTTTGTACTCTTGGACGATTTTATCTTGCTCCAAACCCGTCAAACGTTGCAAACGCATTTGCAAAATCTCTTGAGTTTGTACATCAGACAAACGATACAAACCATTTTGTTGCAAACCAAAATCAGGCAACAAATCATCTGGACGATACAACGCACCGCCGCCCTCGGTACGCGAGAGCATTTCACGCACAATCGCCGAATCCCAAACCTTCGCCATCAATTCGATTTTTGCTTGAGGTGGCGTATCCGCCGCTTTAATCACCGCAATAAACTCATCGATGTTCGCCAAGGCGACCGCTAAACCTTCTAAGATATGTCCACGCGCTCGCGCTTTGCGCAGTTCAAATACAGTACGGCGCGTCACCACTTCACGGCGATGCTCAAGGAAATACACCAGCATTTCGCGCAAATTCAACAACTTTGGCTGGCCATCCACCAAGGCCACCATGTTGATGCCGAAGGTGTCTTGCAACTGCGTATGTTTATAGAGGTTATTCAAAACCACTTCCGCAACTTCGCCACGTTTCAACTCAATGACCACACGCATACCCGAACGATCCGACTCATCGCGGATGTCTGAAATGCCCTCAAGACGCTTATCATTCACCTGCTCAGCAATTGATTCGAGCAAGCGACGCTTATTCACTTGATACGGCAACTCATCGACAACAATCGCTTGGCGATTGCCCTTATCCATGTCCTCAACATGCACTTTAGCGCGCATGACCACTCGACCACGACCCGTGCGATAGCCCTGACGCACACCTGAAATGCCATAAATCAAACCCGCCGTTGGAAAATCAGGCGCAGGAATAAACTCTAACAAATCATCAACCGTCGCCTCAGGATTATGCAACACATGTAAGCAACCCTTAATGACCTCAGACAAATTATGCGGCGGGATGTTGGTCGCCATACCAACAGCAATGCCCGTTGAGCCATTGATTAACAAATTAGGAATACGTGCAGGCAAAACCAGCGGTTCTTTTTCTGAACCATCGTAGTTCGCACCGAAATCCACCGTTTCTTTATCAATATCCTCAAGCAGCTGATGGCCTATCTTTGCCATACGAATTTCGGTATAACGCATCGCAGCGGCAAAGTCACCATCTACAGAACCGAAGTTACCCTGCCCGTCTACCAACATATAACGCAATGAAAAATCCTGCGCCATACGAACAACCGTATCATAGACTGCCGTATCGCCATGCGGATGGTACTTACCAATCACATCACCCACAATACGAGCCGATTTTTTATACGCACGGTTCCAATCGTTATTCAACTCGTGCATGGCATACAGCACTCGGCGGTGCACAGGTTTTAAGCCATCACGCACATCTGGCAACGCCCGCCCCACAATCACACTCATCGCGTAATCAAGGTAAGAGTTACGCATCTCATCTTCAAGAGAAATGGGTAGTATTTCTTTAGCAAAAGATTGCATTAGACATCCTATAAATAAAATCTTTCTTTATATCATTATCTTTTTATGCGAGCGACCACCAACCCTCACATCAGACACAAAAAGCGATACTATAAATTAGTCGAGCATTTTATCACGCCAGCGTTGATAACATTACGTTAATGTCGATTAAATATTAAACACTTAAACGAACAAAACTGTCTTTTTTACACAACCACTTGTGTGGGTGTAAAGCAACAGCTGTTGCAAAATTGAAACAATTTTATAGAGCTCGCGAACACGGCCTCCACAATTAAAGTTCTTTCTTTGCACTAGGCCAAGTATTTTGTGGCACAATGGTCGGCGTACGGTGCGTGCTTTAGTGTGCTGTGCGCGATTTTTATTGCACGGCAGGCACCAAGCCGTTATAATTTGCCCTGTTTTAAAAGCAAGGTTAACGTATTCCGCAGGGTAACTTGCGCATTTTCCAAAAAAGAGGAGAAACATGAAAAACTTCGTAAAAGTAGCTTCTTTGGCCGCAACATTAGCCCTCGCGGCATGTCAAACCAATCCAAACACCAACGTAATGCCTAAAGAAGATGCTGTAAACAGCCGTCACGTTGCTAATACTGAACATCAAGTATGGAAAAACGGTACAGATGATTTGTGCTGGCAAACTGGCTACTACCCTGATGGTAACGCTGTTGTCGGTTGCGATGCAACAGCAACTAAAGTTGTAACTGAAACCATTGTGAAGCAAAAAAGCACAACAATTAACTTCGATGCAAACGCATTGTTTGACTTTAACAAATCAACATTGCGCCCAATGGGTCAACAAGCTTTAGCTGCTTTGGCGACCGCATTGAAATCAGTTTCTTTTGACCAAACCATCGTTGTTGGTCACACTGACTCTTTCGGTTCTGACGCTTACAATGACCGCTTGTCATTGCGCCGCGCTGAAGCCGTTAAAGCATACTTGGTTAGCCAAGGCATCAATGCTGCGTCTATCAGCACTTCAGGCATGGGTGAACGTCAATTGTTAGTTCAACCTTTGACTAAAGGCACTCGCGCTGCACGTATCGCTGCTGAACAACCAAACCGTCGCGTATCTGTTGACGTTCGCGGTGTTGTCATTCCAGCAAACCAAGTTGACCGCTGGAACAATTTCTTGAAAAGCGTTCCAGGCGTTAACGTGAATGTTGTTAAGTAATATTGTACTTATCAAGCACTTAAAAATACCGCTCATTAGAGCGGTATTTTTTATGTTCAGAACACTGTAAAATCGGGACAAATGAAGTTACCACAAAAAAGCCGCCTCAAGCGGTTGGGTCTAAAAACAAGCCTGCCTCGACACACTCATACCGAGCATTCGGCGGTCGCATATACCTATCGCTACCCACCGAAAACCCTTCGCTCGACATTAGATTTTACACTTCACCATTTAACGCCTGCGCTGCGTGCTTCACATCATAAGCCCCACCTAAAAATACAACAACATCATGTTCAAGCAAAACTGGATTGTCATACACATCTAACTTTTCACCTTCACGCACCAAGTGGCTCACCTCCACCCGCCATGCCTTCAGTGGCAGACTATCAAGAGGCTGATTCAGCCACAAACTCTCATCTTTAACGCCAACCATTAGCTCTTGAATTTGCTCAACTTTAGCTGGTTGACGTTCAAACTCAGGCTGTTCCACCGCGTCTGGCGTACTACTTGTGACACCAAAAGGCTCATCCATACTGAAATGCTGGCGCAACAAGTCGTAACGTTCGCGTCGTTGCGCTGCGATAAAGGCGAGCACGTCTTGCGGCGCGATGCCCGCAGTGAGTAGCGTTTGACTGGCAAGCACAAGACTACCTTCTAAAATCTCGGGCACGACAGCAACCGCACCCGCTTTTTGCAATTGCTCCAGCATCTCGTCATCTAAAGTGCGAACGATAACGGGCAACTCAGGATTAATCGCTTTAACATGATGCAAAACTTGCAAAGCCACTTTCGGCTCAATATAAGTAATAACCAACGCACGCGCACGCGCAACCCCTGCCGCCAACAACGCATCCTTGCGCGTAAAGTCACCATAAACGACATCATGCCCTTGCAGCACCGATTTTTGCACACACTCAGGGTCATTATCCAAACCAATATAGGGCATATTCTGTTCGCGCAACAAGCGACCCAAACTGGTGCCGCTACGACCGAACCCCGCTATGACGACATGTTGTTCTGCCTCAATGGTGCTGCTGACTATGTTAGTCAATTGCAACGACTGTAGCATCCACTCGCTTCGGGTGATACGAAATACAATTTTATCGGCATGTTGCAAAATGAACGGCGTCAAAAACATTGAAATTAACATGGCCGCCAACACCCACTGCCCCACCATTGGATGCACCAACTGATACTGTAAAGTCAACGTCAACAGCACCAATCCAAACTCACCCGCGGGCGCCAGCGCCAGCGCGGTACGCACCGCATTGCCTGGCGAATGACCAAATACACGCGTCAACCCCGCAATCACAACAAATTTTGCTAACAACAGCACCGCCAACGTGATGAGCACCAAGGGCAGCTGCGTATAAATCTGTGGCAAATTCAACTGCATGCCCATGGTGATAAAGAAAAAGCCTAGCAAAATATCTTTGAATGGCTGGATATCCTCTTCCACCTGTAATTTAAATTCGGTTTCCGAAATCAACATGCCTGCAACAAAAGCCCCCAGTGCCAATGACAACCCCGCCATCTCTGTCAACCATGAAAAGCCCAGCGTCATCAAAAACAAATTGAGCATAAACAGCTCTTGCGAGCGACGTTTTGCCACAAGGGTCAACCATGCATGCATCGGTTTTTGCCCAAAACTCAAAAGCAACGCCAGAACCAAAGCCGCTTTTAAAAGACCTACCCCCATAAGCACCATTAAATTTGATTCGCTATTCGCCAAGGCTGGAATTAAAATCAACAACGGCACAACAGCCAAATCTTGAAACAACAGCACCCCAAAAATATTGCGCCCGTGCTGCGAGTCAAGCTCCATCCTTTCGGTCAAAACTTTCATGAGAATCGCAGTTGAAGACATCGCCAACACGCCACCAAGGGCAAACCAGCCCTTGTTGCCCATTTTGTAATCTTCAGGCAAAAACCAGTTCACAGCAAAGCCCAGCAGCACGCTCACAAGCATCGTCCCCAGCAACTGAGAGCCACCAAGACCGAATACGACGCGACGCATCGACTTCAGCTTAGGCAAGGAAAACTCCAAACCAATGGTAAACATCAAAAAGACGATGCCAAATTCAGCTAAATGGCTGGTATCCTCAGTATCAGGCAACAATCCAAACGAATGCGGTCCAACCAACACGCCCACAAACAAATACCCGAGCACAGGTGGCAGATGCATCAGACGAAAGAGCACCACGCCCAAAACTGTGACCGCAAGCAATAAAATAAGAAATGTGAGACCATGCATAAGAAAAAGCACCTTCAGTGGAGTTGCAAAAACAGTGCAAAGCTGTCGCTGAACAACACCTTCACTTCGCCGAAAACCGCACCATCATTGTACTGATGATTTAAAAACGCTATACTGGCAGCCATGATGATAACAAACAAACCCAGCCTTTTAAACGACGACGACATATTAAATGCCGCGCACAAAGTTTTGAACATTGAAGCGCAAGCATTAATGAACCTCACTCACACCCTAGACACACAATTTGTGAGGGCGGTGCGGATGCTATTCGCATGCAAGGGGCGCGTGGTGGTCTCAGGAATGGGGAAATCGGGGCACATTGCTCGCAAAATTGCCGCAACATTGGCTTCGACAGGAACACCTGCTTTTTTTATGCACCCAGGTGAAGCGGCTCACGGCGATTTAGGCATGATTACCCAAGACGACGTGGTGCTTGCATTATCCTATTCGGGTAAAAGTGAGGAATTACTAGCCATTTTACCCGCAGTTAAACGCCATCACACTCAACTCATCACCATGACAGGGCACGCTGATTCTCCGATGGCAAAGCTCTCCGATGTGCATCTCATGATTAAAGTCGAGAAAGAAGCCTGCCCGCTCAATCTCGCGCCCACCGCCAGCACCACCGCCAGCCTTGCTCTTGGCGACGCACTGGCGATTGCCTTGCTTGAGTTGCGCGGCTTCAACGAAAAAGACTTTGCCCGCTCACACCCAGGCGGGGCTCTTGGGCGACGTTTATTGACCTACGTCTCAGACGTCATGCGCGTAGGCGAGCAAATCCCGTCCGTCACAAGCGGTACGAGTTTAACGGCGGCATTACTAGAAATATCCAATAAACGCATGGGCATGACCGCTGTGGTTGACACATCGAATAAAGTTCTCGGCGTATTGACTGATGGCGACGTGCGCCGACTCTTTGAAAAAGGTGTGGACGTGCGCACGCTTAGCATTGACGAAGTCATGCACATCAACCCCCGCACGATTGCTGCGGATGTGCTCGCCGTGTCTGCCGTTGAGATGATGGACAGCCATCGCATCAATCAACTGTTGGTCACCAACGAAAACAACACGCTCATCGGCGCACTCAATATTCATGATTTATTGGCCGCAGGGGTCATGTGATGGCAGAAAATTTATATTTCCCCGCCGTCATGCCCTCGGAAGAGGTTCTCGCCTTGGCGCGTGAAGTGCGCTTATTGATTTTAGATGTTGATGGCGTCATGACCACGGGCTACTTGGACTACGATGCCAACGGCGAAGTTGTCAAATCCTTTTATGTGCACGATGGTTTGGGCATTCAATTGCTGCGTCAAGTCGGCATCCCCATCGCCATCATCAGTGGACGCAACTCTAAAGTAACCGCAGCACGCGCCAAAGATTTAAAAATCGATTTTCTTTACCAAGGCGCACAAGATAAAGGCTTGGCACTGTCTCAGCTGATGCAGGAAGCACACGTCACCCCACAACAATGTGCCTACATAGGCGATGATGTGATTGATTTGCCAATTTTGCGAGCGGTTGGCTTTGCTGCCAGCGTACCCAATGGACATGTACTCGCCCAGCGAGCCGCTCATTGGGTCAGTAACAATAGCGGCGGCATGGGTGCCGTTCGCGAAATAGCCGAGCTGATATTATTTGCCCAAGACAAATTAAGTTTAGCCTATGATGCCTATCTAAACGATGAGCACACCCCGAAACTGGACATCATGTAATGGACAAGCAACCCCTTAAAACCACATTTTCTCGCTGGCGTTATTGGACACGATTTCACCTGCCCAACCTCATCTATTTACTGATTTTAATCGTGGTCGCTGCGGGTAGTTATTGGTGGATAAAAAAAGACAGTGAAACCGAAAAGCCCGCTAAAGAACATCACCCTGAGTTAGCCGACGCTTTCACTTCTGGCATGCAAATCAACCGTACGGGTAAAAATGGCGCGGTTGAATACGTTGTGACCGCCAAAGAAGTTGTGCATTTCGGTGACAAAAATGCCGAGTTAAAAGAAGTCACAGTGGCGGCCACCCCCATTGGGCAACCCACATCGACGGCTCGAGCAGACACCGCCACTTGGTCGGATGAAACACATGTCATTGATTTAAAAGGTCATGTTGTCATGAATAGACTCGCAACGCCAGAAACTGCGCCATTGGAACTCACCACAGAAGCCATGACCATCGGTTTATACAGCAACATTGCCAGCAGTGACGACGCATTCGTCTTGACACGCGGACAACATGACAGCGTCAAAGGCCGTCGCTTTAGCTATGATTACGCCTCGCGCGACCTCATGATGGGCGGCAACACAGGTGAACGCATCTCTGCTGTTTTGCAAAACATAAAAAATGACCCTACCAAATAAGGATAAACCCATGACATTGGGACGCTCACTCTTACTGCCGCTCGTGGCCTTAATTATTCCTGCCGCCAGCTTGCACGCTCAAAACCAAAACAGCGACCGTCAAAAACCCATTACGGTTGAAGCCGACGGCGTTACGTATAAAGACATCACACAAACCAGCCTATTCACGGGTAAAGTTATCTTGACCCAAGGTTCTATGATGATTCAAGCTGACCAAATGGAAACGGTCACCGACCCTGAGGGCTATCAGTTCGCCACTGCCAGCATGACCAATAAATCAGGCATGGTTAAATTCAGTCAAAAACGAGAAGGCAGCAACGAAATCATCAAAGCACAAGCCAATAAACTCATTTATGACGGCAAGCAAAATATTATTGTGTTATCTGACCGTGCGCAAATGCAACGCTTCTCCCCTAACGGCAAACTCATCGACCAAATCAATGGCGACGAATTGGTCTACAATCAACTCACTGAGGTTTTTGAATCACATACACTCGCAGGCGTGCCTGGTCGCACACGGGTGGTGATTACACCTGCTTCCAAAACAAACTAGCCACTGCTCTCTTGGGCAAGCCCTTAAACACTTGCCCATGTTTTATATACCCGTCAACCTCGAACAAATAACGTTAATTTTTTATTTCTTCGTATTTCAACAAGAAGTGCATTAGCACCCACAGACCATGCCAACACACACAACATCCGAACAGCACATTCTGTGCGTACAGCAGCTCAAAAAACGCTACGGCGCTCGTACCGTAGTCAAAGACGTGTCTTTTGAAGTTAAAAGTGGCGAGGTCGTCGGCTTACTTGGGCCGAATGGTGCGGGCAAAACAACATGTTTTTATATGGTGGTCGGTTTGGTCGGCACGGATGGCGGTCAAATTACGCTTGATAACGCCGTCATTAACCGCTTACCGATGCACAAGCGCGCTCGTTTGGGTTTGTCTTACCTGCCACAAGAAGCGTCTATTTTTCGTAAACTCACCGTCGAAGAAAACATCCGCGCGGTGTTAGAGCTACAACGCGATGCCGATGGTCGAAAATTAACCAACGCCCAAATTTCTGATGAGCTGCACCACTTGGTCGCCGATTTACAAATTGGCCACATCATCCACAGCCCTGCGCCTGCGTTATCTGGCGGCGAGCGTCGCCGAGTTGAAATTGCGCGCACCTTAGCCACTCGCCCGCGCTTTGTTTTGCTGGATGAGCCTTTTGCAGGGGTTGACCCGATTGCGGTCATCGATATTCAAAAAATCATTCAATTCTTAATAGAGCGCAACATCGGCGTCCTCATTACCGATCACAATGTGCGTGAAACATTGGGCATTTGTGACCGAGCCTATATCATCAGTGAAGGTAAAGTACTGGCCGAGGGTGATGCTCAATCGATTGTGGACAATGAGGCCGTCCGCCAAGTGTATTTAGGTGAAAACTTCTCCATGTAAACACACTCAATTGAGCACACATTTATACTCGCTCAAACTCTCGTGTACTCGAAAGCGAATCAACAATGACAAACATTCTTCTCACGGGCGGTGCAGGCTACATAGCGTCACACACCGCCGTCAGTTTAATTGAAGCGGGCTTGCAACCGATTTTGCTCGACAACTTCATCAACAGCTCACCTAAAGTTCTTGACCGACTGGAGCGACTCACGGGCGTTCGACCCATATTAATTGAAATGGATGTCCTCAATACCGCAGGCGTGACTCAAGTATTGCGAGACCATCATATTCAAGCGGTCGTTCATTTTGCCGCGCTGAAAGCGGTCGGCGAATCAGTCACCATGCCACTGGAGTACTACCATAACAACGTGGTTGGTCTGATTAATGTGTTGCAAGCCATGCGCGCGGCCGATGTGAAACACATCGTCCTCAGCTCGTCAGCAACTGTCTACGGCGAGCACAATGTCTCGCCTTATAAAGAAAACAGCACTTTATCCGCGACCAGTCCTTACGGCGAATCTAAAGTCATGATGGAGCACATCATCCGCGATGTCGCCAAAGCCGACTTGACTTTACGCTACGCCATGCTCCGTTATTTCAACCCTGTCGGCGCGCATCCATCGGGGTTAATTGGCGAGCACCCTCGTGGCATTCCAAACAACCTCATGCCTTACATTCAGCAAGTCGCTGTTGGCTTACGTGACAAGTTATCTGTTTTTGGCAATGACTACGACACAACCGACGGCACGGGCGAACGCGACTACATCCATGTCATGGACTTGGCGCGTGGTCATGTGCTCGCCGTGCAACATTTATTAAGCGGTAAAGACTCCATCACGACCAATCTCGGCACAGGGCAGCCTGTATCCGTATTGCACATGGTCAAGGCATTTGAAGCGGTAAGCGGCAAAGCAATTCCGTACCAATTTGCACCACGCCGTGCAGGTGACATTGCATGCTTCTATGCCGACCCCAGCCTATCTCAACACATTTTGAACTTCCACACGGAATTCAATATTGACGACATGTGCCGCGATGCGTGGAACTGGCAGCGTCAAAACCCAAATGGCTATGAAACCGAACAACCCAATTGACATGGATGAATACGCACATGCCCCTCAATCAAAACATCACCCCAGCCGAAATCGAAAAATTCTCACAACATGCCCAACAATGGTGGGATGAAAACGGCCCATTAAAAACATTGCATCAAGTCAACCCCGTGCGTTTAGCATGGATAAGTGAGCACATCAATTTACAACAAGCCCGCGTCATTGATGTGGGTTGCGGCGGCGGCATTTTAACCGAAGCCTTGGCACGCGCAGGCGCACACGCCACAGGTTTAGACATGGCTGCAGACTCCATTGAAATCGCGAAACTACACGCACTGGCGCATCACCTGCCCATTACTTACCATGTCAACACCGCCGAACAGATGGCCGAAGAAGCCGCACATACTTTTGATGCCGTCACCTGCATGGAAATGTTAGAACACGTACCCGACCCTGCATCAGTGATTCAAGCCTGCGCCAAAATGGTTAAAACAGGCGGTACGGTATTTTTCTCCACGCTGAACCGTCATCCAAAGGCACTCGCCCTCGGCATTGTCGCCGCTGAATACCTACTCAACTGGATTCCCAAAGGCACACATCAATACAAAACATTCATCAAGCCCAGTGAGCTGGCGCAATATGCGCGATTGGCTGGGTTAGAAGTCATTGACGTTCGTGGCATCGCCTACCATCCTTGGCGCGACAAACAGGCCCCCTTTGTCACGACCCACGATACCGATGTCAATTACATGATGGCCTGTCGCAAAAATTAACCCCATGTCTCGCCCACTCTATAAAAAACAGCAACACATACGAATCACTGACGTCACTCACGCATGAATCCACATTTACAACCCGCCCCCAGCGCAGTCCTATTTGATTTAGACGGCACCTTAGTTGACTCCGCCCCTGACCTCGCAGGCGCAGTCAACGCATTACGCGTACGACGTGGCCTAACCGAACTGCCCCTTGCCCAACTCCGCCCTTTTGCCTCTCAAGGCGCGCGCGGACTGCTTGGCGCAGGCATGGGCATCACGCCCGAACACAACGATTTTGAAATGCTACGCGATGAATTTTTAGACTATTACGAAACCCACTGCTGCGTACACAGCCACCTCTTCGACGGTGTTGAAGAGGTGCTGCAATGGCTCGAATCGCACCACCTACCGTGGGGCATCATCACCAATAAACATACACGCTTCACAACCCCATTGGTTCAAGCTTTGGGACTAGACGCACGAGCCGCCGTCATCATCAGTGGCGACACCACCGCTCACGCCAAACCCCACCCTCTACCCCTACAACACGCCGCCAACATATTAAAACGCCCCGTAGAACAACTCATCTACGTGGGTGACGATGCGCGCGACATCGAAGCGGCTCGCGCAGCACATTACATGAGTGCATTCGCCGCCGCCTATGGCTACTGTCAACCCAGCGAGGTGGCAACATGGCACGCAGACGCCATTCTAAACACGCCCACTGACATCCTAAAGTTACTCAAATAAAACACAAATTTACATAAAGCTTACAAAAATATTGTCGCAAAACGCATAGGCACGTACAATTCCCGCTTAATTTAATTCAGACTAAGATATAAGCATTAAATAAAAATATATCTTAATATTTTGTTTTGTGGAAATTGACCCATGCGCAAGAACCAAATCACCCGCTGTTTACTCAGTGCAGGCATCTTAACGATGCCTGCTTTTGCGTGGGCACAAACCAGTGCATCACCGACTATACCTCCTGTGATTCAAAACGCACAAAGCATAGAACAGCGTCAACGCGAACAAACCGAACAACTGCGCTTACAGCAACAACAAGAGCAAGAGCAACGCTCACGCGTGCAAACGCCCAATGCTCAAGCCACTGCCACGACACCTGACAAGCCCGTTGCCAATGAAGGGCCTTGCTTTGCACTGAAACATATTATTTGGCAACAGACTCAAGGCCTCATTCCACCGCCACTGTATCTTAAATACAAGGCCTATCGAGGGATACACGCACATGAATGCCTCAATCAAGCACAAATTATTCAACTACAAAAAGACCTCTCCAACGCACTGATAGAGCACGGACACATCACCAGCAAAATCAACTTCCCCGCTCAAAACATCGCCTCGGGTCAACTCACCATTGATTGGTACCCTGGTACCGTGGCTAAAATCACGCATGATACCAAGACGGGTCAACCCATTGGCAGCTTAGACGTGTTGTTCCCAAATCGAGAAGGTCAGCTATACAACCAACGACAAGCCGACCAAGCATTAGAAAACCTCAAGCGACTATCCAGCCAAGGCAATGCCACGATTGAGTTGCAACCAGGTGAAGCCACGGGCACCTCCAACATCGTATACAAACTTGAACCTAAAACATTCTTGCAGCGCATTAACGGCACAATAGGCTTCGACAATGCAGGTTCAAAAACCTCAGGCCAATATCAAGCCAATGGCAGCCTGTCGATTGACTCACCACTGCATCTGAATGACCAACTGACGCTCAACTACAACCACAATGCAGATGCGTCCAACAGCGACCACAACACCGAAACCTATGGTGCCTATTGGGGCATCGCCACGGGTTACGGTACATTTGATTTGGGCTATAACAAAAGCAGCTATTTACAAACTGTAGCGGGTTATCAAAGCAATTTAGCCTACACGGGTAACAGTCAAGACTTCTACGCCAGCGCAGGTTTTATGCTGCATCGAAGCAGCAACAGTAAAACTCAAGCGGCCATCAAGCTGGGGCGTAAAATCAGCCACAACCTCATTGACGATACAGAGATTCCGATTCAAATGCGGGACTATGTCTACACCGACATGGGGCTCAATCACACGCAATACCACAAAGACCAGCAATACACGATTGGCTTTAATGTCCGCCAAAACCTGCCCTCACTCTCTAAATCGGTCGGCTACGTGTATGGCGAACCCGATTGGAATGGCAAATGGCGCGTGTATACGCTCAATGCCAGTGCAACCATCCCATTCAAACTCGGTACCGCCACATTTAGATACAACGGCACATTAAAAGCGCAACGCGCCAAACGCCCCACACCAGGCTCTGAGCTGTTCAGCCTCGGCAGCCGCTACACCGTGCGTGGATTTGACGAGAGCTTCTCCATCAGCGGCGAAGACGGCGTGTTGATACGCAACGAATGGGCGTATCTTTATGGCCCCGACAAACGACAACAAGTCTACCTTGGCATTGATTGGGGCAAGGTCAAAGGCCCTGCGACTGAAGATTCGCTGGCCACAAGTTTAATGGGCTCAGCACTGGGAGTCCGAGGATATTACAAAGGGCTGAACTACGATTTAGCTCTTGGCCTACCCATTAAGAGCCCCAAGTACATCAGCCATCGGCACGACCCCTCATTTTACGGCAGCATCAGCTACCAGTTTTAAGCCACGACACACAGACCCATCACAGATAAACCAGATTCATATCCCTTCACAGGAACACCATCATCATGAACCAACGTCAATACAAACTCATCTTCAGTAAAATCCGTGGCATGTTAGTTGCCGTCGCCGAAACCGCCAACAGCCACAACGACGGCGCACTGGGTGAGTCACGCGCGGGTTCAAGTTCGCACTCAGGCTTGAGCATTCAAGTCAAACAAGGCTTTGCCGCCTTGCTCATGGCGTTTCAAGCCTTAACCCCATTGGTCTCACAAGCACAAATCAGCAACGACCCCAACCAAGCAGGCAGCAAACCGATGATCGGCGTTGCAGGCAATGGCGTGCCTGTCATCAACATCGTCGCACCCAACAGCAACGGCGTCTCGCTTAACCAATTCAATCAATACAATGTCGACAACAAAGGGGTTATTCTCAACAACAGCGGCGGCATGAATCAAACGCAACTGGCGGGCTACGTACAAGGCAACCCTTATTTAGGCAACGCCTCCGCCAGCACCATTGTCAATCAAGTCACGGGGCCCAACGGCTCCAACATCAACGGCTTTCATGAAATCGCAGGCCATCGCGCCAACCTCGTCATCGCCAACCCGAATGGCATTTCCATTAACGGCGCAGGCTTCATCAACGCCGCCAACGTCACCCTCACCACAGGCACACCACAGTTTAACAATGGCGCGCTAACGGGCTACAACGTCAATCAAGGCACCATCAACATCAACGGCAGTGGTTTAAACGCCTCGAATGTCGACAAGCTCGAACTGATTAGCCGCGCCGCTCAAGTCAACGCGCAGCTGTGGGGCAATCAAGTCAAAGTCACCCTCGGCGCCAACCAAGTCACCGCCGACAACAGTGGCAGTTCAGGCACCGCCACTGCACAAGCAGGCACAGGCGCAGCCCCCAGCTTCGCGCTCGATGTCTCGCAACTGGGCAGTATGTATGCAGGTCAAATGACCATTGTCGGCACAGAAGCAGGGCTGGGCGTCAACAACCAAGGGCAAATCATCGCCGATGCCAACGACTTGACCTTAAACGCACAAGGTCAACTCATCAACAGCGGCAAAATACAAGGCGCGAACGACACTCACATTCAAGCCAACGCCCTGAACAACTCAGGCCAAATCGGTGCCATCAACAATTTGGACATCAGCAGCAGCCAAAGTGTCACCAACACAAGCAAGGTCTTGGCGGGCAGCGTGCAGCTCAAAGCGAGCGAGCTTAACAACACAGGCACCATCAGCCAAACAGGCGGACAATCCCTCACCCTCAGCAGCACCGCTTTGAGTAACAGTGGCACCATTGGCATCGCAGAAGACACCAGTAAACCCATCGCCACCGACCCCGCGACAGGCAATAGCACCAGCAGCAACACGCAAGCGCCCAACACCGATACGGGCAACACGACCGCCAACAATGGCAGCAGCGCACCCGTCACCACCAATCCTGTGGTACTCAAAGCAGGGCACATCCAAGTCGATAACGCCCTGACCAACAGCGGCACCATCAGCACCAGCGGTGCATTGACCATCAGCAACAGCGACACGTTGACCAACAACGGTGCGATTCGCACGGCAGGCGCATTAAGCCTCAACACCAACGCCCTAACCAACAGCACAAACAGCACCATTAAATCACAAACCAGCGCAGACATCAGTGCCAATCAGTTGCATAACCAAGGCAAATTACAAGCACAAACCCTCACCGTCACCGCACCGACCATCGACAACACCAAAGGTCAAATCACGGGCGAAACCAGCTTGACACTTAACGCCAGAGGTCAAATCATCAACCAACAAGGCAGCATTGCAAGCAAAGCCCTGACATTAAACACGCCCAGCATCGACAACACCAAAGGCAGCATCATCAGCGGTGGCGATTTGAGCTTTAGCCAAGCCGAATTTAACAACCAACAAGGCAGCATCACCGCTAAAAACCTCACGCTGAACAACAGCAGCTGTTGCTGCTCGTTCAAAACTGACCATTTAAAGGCATAAATTTGCGTTCAAAATTGACCAGGTAATCCAAGTATTCTGCTTATTTTATAAGCAGG
>NZ_SNZE01000015.1 GCF_004363775.1 Hydromonas duriensis | reverse complement strand
TCGCTCCAATCGCGATGGAAGAAGGTTTGCGCTTTGCGATTCGTGAAGGTGGTCGTACCGTCGGCGCAGGTGTCGTCGCTAAAATTACTGCGTAATTTGGATTTGATCTTGTTGTAAAAAATTATCTCATGTGACGTTTGTGTGAGATAAAAGATAGACGGGGTTCTGTATGTGTGATAGAATCCCGTTTTTAAGTTTTTCGGTGTAGGGGCGTAGCTCAATTGGTAGAGTGACGGTCTCCAAAACCGTAGGTTGGGGGTTCGAGACCCTCCGCCCCTGCCATATCGAAAAACTCCGTGTTTAAATTTAAATCAAATTTTTTGATTGCATCGGTAGAGTGAGTACATGTCTCAATCTCAACAAATTAAAGATGCAACCAGTGCCAAATGGGGCATTTGGTTGCCAACATTGATTTTGGTGGCCGCATTTTTGGCCTATTTTTTTGTGCCAAGAACAGCTTCTGAATATTTAAAGCCCGCAATTTTAGGTGCGGGTTTTGTTGCTGCTGTTGCGGTGTTTTTTGTCTCGCCGACAGGTAAGTCTTTTATAGGTTTTTCCAGTGAGTCGTATCGCGAGGCGCGCAAAGTGGTATGGCCAACGCGCAAAGAAGTGTTGCAAATGACAGGCGTGGTGTTTGCCTTCGTGGGTGTAATGTCCTTGTTTATGTGGGGTGTGGACAAGGTTCTTGAATTCGTACTGTACGACTTGATTTTGCGTTGGAAATAATATGGAAAAGCGTTGGTATTTTGTTCAGGTTTACTCCAGCATGGAGAAAAGCGTAGAACGTGCGTTGAATGAACGCATTGCGCGCTCAGATTTGCAAGAGCAGTTCGGTCGCGTTTTGGTGCCCACTGAAGAAGTGGTGGAAATGCGAAATGGTAAGCGAGTTGTTGTCGAACGCCGTTTGTATTCTGGTTATGTTTTGATTGAAATGAGCATGACCGACGAATCTTGGCACTTGGTTAAAAGTACGCCTAAAGTGTCTGGCTTTGTTGGTGGTGTGGGCAATAAACCTCACGCGTTGCCGCAAGCCGATGTGGATAAGATTCTTGTTCACATGAGTGGAGAGCGTCCGCGTCCCAAAATTGAGTTTGAGGTTGGCGAAACATTGCGCGTCACTGAAGGTCCTTTTGCTGATTTCAACGGCGTAGTCGAAGAGGTTAATTACGAGCGCAATAAGCTGCGTGTCACAGTGACTATTTTTGGTCGTGCTACGCCTGTCGAGTTGGCTTTTGACCAAGTCGAAAAAGTCGAGTAAAAAAATACAGGCCAAGTCGTTCAGCCTGCTGAATGCATTTTCTAAGCATTCGGATGATAAATGAACGGCACGAGGAGCCAAAGTCAAATATTGAATCAATATTTAAAATGGCGCTAATACTCAATTAGAGGTTAATTATGGCAAAGAAGATTATCGGCTTTATTAAGCTGCAAATCCCAGCGGGTAAAGCAAACCCGTCTCCTCCAGTTGGTCCAGCATTGGGTCAACGTGGTTTGAATATCATGGAATTTTGTAAGGCGTTTAACGCGGCGACTCAAGGCATTGAGCCTGGTTTGCCAGTGCCAGTGGTCATCACTGCATTTGCGGATAAGAGCTTTACATTTGTCATGAAGACAACCCCTGCAACTGTTTTGCTGAAAAAAGCAGCAAAAATCACCAAGGGTTCTGCGCGTCCACATTCTGATAAAGTTGCGAAGATTACTCGCGAACAAGCAGAGGAAATCGCAAAAACCAAACAGCCTGACCTGACGGCAGCTGACTTAGACGCTGCTGTACGCACCATCGCTGGTAGCGCACGCAGTATGGGCATTACGGTGGAGGGTGTGTAATCATGGCGAAATTATCTAAAAAACAAAAAGCTTTGGCGGCTAAAGTAGACAGCGCAAAATTGTATGCTGCAGACGAAGCTTTGGCATTGGTCAAAGAAACAGCCACTGCAAAATTCAACGAGTCTGTTGACGTGGCGATTCAACTCGGCGTCGACCCTAAAAAATCTGACCAAACTGTTCGTGGTTCAGTTGTATTGCCAGCAGGTACGGGTAAAACTGTGCGCGTAGCTGTCTTTGCTCAAGGTGAAAAAGCTGAATTGGCTAAAGCCGCAGGTGCTGACATCGTTGGTATGGATGATTTGGCAGAGCAAGTTAAAGCGGGTGTAATGGATTTTGATATTGTCATCGCTACGCCAGACGCCATGCGCGTAGTGGGTACTTTGGGTCAAGTGTTGGGTCCTCGTGGCTTGATGCCAAATCCAAAAGTAGGTACTGTCACGCCAGATGTAGAAACTGCTGTTAAGAACGCAAAAGCTGGACAAGTTCAGTTCCGCGTAGACAAAGGCGGTATCATCCACGCTACTTTAGGTCGTGCTGACTTTGAAGTCGCTGCATTGAAATCTAACTTGGCCGCATTGCTAGACGCTTTGGTTAAATTAAAACCAGCTTCAAGCAAAGGTGTTTATGTGCGTAAAGTTGCCCTTTCGTCAACAATGGGTGTTGGTGTGCGCGTTGATAGCACAACCATTGCTGGCTAAGGTAATTAATTTGTGAGTGTATGCTGCGCTTTTGTGGCTACACAATAGAGAGCTTTGGGTCGTCGCTTTTTTGTTTTTATGCAAATAAGCGGCGAGCTTTCAAAGACCGTTGGTGTGTTTCGCTTAATGATTTTTGGTGAGGTTAATTTCAGTTAACCGTCCTCAAAAAAAGCCAACGCAGAATAGCGACCCCGAAAATGATTTCGTTTTATGTTTATAAAGCAAAACCATGACGGCAGTCGTAGGGTGTTGTGTGGTAACACATGACTTTATAAATGAAGTAGGAGCTTAACGTGGCATTAAATCTTGAAGGTAAAAAAGCCGTCGTGTCAGAAGTTGCGCAAATCGTTGCAAACGCGCAAACAATGGCCGTGGCTGAATATCGTGGGGTTGGCGTAGGCGCTCTGACTACATTGCGTAAAAATGCTCGCGAGCAAGGCGTACACATCCAAGTGTTGAAAAACACATTGGCACGCCGTGCAATCGAAGGTACGTCATTTGAGGCTTTGTCGCCTGAATTGACAGGTCCATTGATTTATGGCATCTCTGAAGATGCGGTAGCGGCAGCTAAAGTTTTGAATGACTTTGCTAAAACCAATGATAAATTGGTTTTGAAAGCAGGCGTTTACAACGGTAAATTGCTTGACCAAGCAGGTATTAAAGCTTTGGCAAGCATTCCTTCGCGCGAAGAGTTGTTGGCGAAGTTGGCTTACGTAATGAAAGCACCTGTATCTTCTATGGCTCGCGCATTGGCGGCCGTAGCAGCGCAAAAATCAGAAGCAGCTTAATTTCACGATTTGAGTTGCGCGTGGCGTGATTCATTTCATCATATATTTTTGACCTTATAAAAGGTTAAATCATTAGGAGTTTTAAATGGCAATCTCTAAAGACGACATCTTAGAAGCAGTAAGTGCAATGTCTGTTATGGACTTGAACGATTTGGTATCAGCGTTTGAAGAAAAATTCGGCGTTTCTGCAGCGGCTGTTGCTGTTGCAGGTCCTGCAGGCGGTGGCGCTTCAGCTGCTGCTGAAGAAAAAACTGACTTTGACGTTGTGTTGACTGATGTTGGCGCAAACAAAGTTGGCGTGATTAAAGCTGTTCGTGAAATCACTGGCTTGGGCTTGAAAGAAGCAAAAGACCTCGTTGATGGCGCACCAAAAACAGTTAAAGAAGCGGCTCCAAAAGCTGATGCAGAAGCTGCAAAAGCAAAATTGGAAGAAGCTGGCGCGAAAGCAGAACTCAAGTAATTTTGAGCTTAAGTTCGAAAAACTGGCAAAGCAATTTGCCAGTTTTTTTGTTTTAAAAACATTGGCTTGGTGCTTTATAGTCTGCTATAATCGACAACCGTTTTTTGATTCCAAATAAAAGTGCATTTGCTGTAAAGAAGTGAGTGCATTTTTATTTGTTTTCTTCTCGACGACGAGAAAACGAGTTTGGTCGGATATGCCTGTAGTCCATTGTGGGTGAGTGATGAACTTGCCAAGCGTTTTGACATAAAACGTTCTCAAATTCAATGCGCATGCATATTGTCCGCCAGCGGTTGGTAGTGGCCAACCACCAAATCCCCCTATGGTCGTCCGTGTCGTTTTAGTCGTGTGATGCATGTGTTTTTGTGTGTGCATCTCATGTCGTCTTTTGGAGTGTGTGATGGCGAAGGCCCAAACTTATTCATTCACCGAGAAAATGCGTATTCGTAAAAACTTTGCTAAGCGCGAAGTGGTGCAAGAAGTCCCTTACTTGCTCGAAACGCAGTTACGCTCATACTACGATTTTTTACAAGCCAATGTTGCGACTGACAAGCGTACCAACACAGGCTTGCAAGCAGCATTTACATCTATTTTCCCAATTGAATCCCATAACGGCATGGCGCGTTTAGAGTTTGTGGGTTATCAATTGGCTGAACCCGTATTCGATGTTAAAGAGTGTCAACAGCGTGGTTTGACTTTTTGTTCGTCGTTACGCGCGAAGGTGCGTTTGGTTCTGATGGACAAAGAAGCGTCTAAGCCGACCATCAAAGAAATTAAAGAACAAGAAGTCTACATGGGCGAAATGCCTTTGATGACCAATACAGGCTCGTTTGTCATCAACGGTACAGAACGCGTTATTGTGTCGCAGTTACACCGCTCTCCAGGCGTGTTTTTTGAGCACGACAAAGGTAAAACACACAGTTCGGGCAAGTTGTTGTTCTCTGCTCGCATCATCCCTTACCGTGGTTCATGGTTGGATTTTGAGTTTGATGCAAAAGACGTGTTGTATTTCCGTGTCGACCGTCGCCGCAAAATGCCTGTAACGATTTTGCTCAAAGCCATTGGCATGACGCCTGAACAAATTCTTGAAAACTTCTTTGAATTTGTCCCTGTTAAGCTCGCGGCTGAAGGTGGATACATTGACGTGGTGGCCGAGCGTTTGCGTGGTGAAGTGGCACGTTTTGATATTGTTGATAAGTCGGGCAACGTACTGGTGGCGCGTGATAAACGCATCACAGGTAAGCACATTCGTGACATCGAAAAAGCAGGCTTAAAAGAACTCGCCGTACCAGAAGATTATCTCATTGGTCTGATTTTGGCGAAAAATATTGTTGATGGTGACACAGGTGAAGTGTTGGCGAATGCCAATGCTGAATTGACAGAAGATTTGCTGAAAAAGTTGCGTGCAGCGGGTGTGAAGTCGGTAGAAACCTTATACACCAACGAGTTGGATCATGGCGCGTACATTTCAAGCGCACTGCGCTTGGACGAAACCGCAGACCAAAATGCTGCACGCATCGCAATTTATCGCATGATGCGTCCTGGTGAACCTCCGACCGAAGATGCAGTTGAAGCCTTGTTTAATCGCTTGTTCTACAACCAAGACGCCTATGATTTGTCACGCGTGGGTCGCATGAAGTTTAATCGTCGCTTGGGTCGCGATACCGATGAAGGTTCAATGGTATTGGACAACGCAGACATCCTCAATGTCATCGAAACTTTAGTTGATTTGCGCAATGGCAAGGGCGAAGTGGATGACATCGACCATTTGGGTAACCGTCGCGTCCGTTGCGTGGGTGAGTTGACTGAAAACCAATTCCGTTCTGGCTTGGCGCGTGTTGAGCGTGCAGTTAAAGAGCGTTTGGCGCAAGCTGAATCAGAAGGCTTGTTGCCGCATGATTTGATTAATTCAAAACCAATTTCATCAGCGATTAAAGAATTTTTTGGCTCATCACAGCTGTCTCAGTTCATGGACCAAACCAATCCGCTGTCGGAAATTACCCATAAACGCCGTGTGTCTGCGCTCGGCCCAGGTGGTTTGACGCGCGAACGTGCTGGCTTTGAGGTACGTGACGTGCATCCAACGCATTACGGTCGTGTGTGCCCAATTGAAACGCCAGAGGGTCCAAACATTGGTTTGATTAACTCAATGGCGATTTATGCGCGTTTGAATGAATACGGCTTCCTCGAAACGCCGTACCGTCGCGTGGCCAATGGCAAAGTATCGAATGACATTGATTACTTGTCGGCCATCGAAGAAGGCAAATACGTCATCGCTCAAGCGAATGCAACCGTTGATGCCGATGGTACCTTGTCGGATGAATTGGTCTCTGCCCGTGAAGCAGGCGAAACGCTGATGGTCTCGCCTGAACGCGTTCAGTACATGGACGTCGCGACCTCGCAAATCGTTTCGGCTGCTGCGTCGTTGATTCCATTCTTGGAACACGATGATGCGAACCGCGCTTTGATGGGTTCAAACATGCAACGTCAAGCCGTACCTTGCTTACGCGCTGAAAAAGCCGTGGTCGGTACAGGTATTGAACGTACCGTCGCAGTTGACTCGGGTACAGCGGTACAAGCCTTGCGCGGCGGTGTGGTTGACCATATCGATGCCAACCGCATCGTGGTGCGTGTCAATGACAACGAAACCGTTGCGGGTGAAGTGGGTGTTGACATCTACAACATGATTAAATACACACGTTCGAACCAAAATACCAACATCAACCAACGCCCCATCGTTAAAAAAGGCGATGTGGTGCAACGCGGTGACGTGATTGCCGACGGTGCGTCAACAGACTTGGGCGAATTGGCCTTGGGTCAAAACATGATGGTCGCGTTCATGCCGTGGAATGGTTACAACTTCGAGGACTCGATTTTGATTTCTGAGAAAGTTGTGGCTGACGACCGCTACACGTCAATTCACATTGAAGAATTGACGGTGGTCGCTCGTGACACGAAATTGGGTGCGGAAGACATCACGCGCGATATTTCAAATCTCGCAGAAGCGCAATTGAACCGTTTGGACGACTCGGGCATCATCTACATCGGTGCGGAAGTGTCGGCGGGTGACGTATTGGTCGGTAAAGTCACGCCAAAAGGTGAAACCCAACTCACGCCAGAAGAAAAACTCTTGCGTGCGATTTTCGGTGAAAAAGCCTCTGATGTGAAAGACACCTCATTACGCGTACCAGGCGGCACAACAGGTACAGTGATTGACGTGCAAGTGTTCACGCGTGAAGGCACACCACGTGATGCACGCGCTGAATCAATTATCCAATCAGAACTGAACAGCTATCGTCATGACCTGAACGACCAAATGCGTATTGTTGAAGGTGACGCGTTCATGCGTTTGGAAAAAATGTTGACGAATAAAATCGCCAACGGCGGCCCAAATAAATTGGCCAAAGGCGCGAAAATCACGGCGGACTACCTCAACGACTTGGCGGATAAATACAAGTGGTTTGACATTCGTTTAGCCGATGAAGATGCAGCTAAAGCGATGGAAGCCGTGCGCGAGTCGCTTGAGCAAAAACGTGCACAATTTAACAATGCGTTTGAAGAAAAACGTAAAAAATTGACCCAAGGCGATGACTTGCAAGCAGGCGTTATCAAAATGGTCAAAGTGCATTTGGCCGTCAAACGCCGTTTGCAACCCGGTGACAAAATGGCGGGTCGTCACGGTAACAAAGGTGTGGTTTCACGCATCGTACCTGTGGAAGACATGCCGCACATGGCCGATGGCACGCCCGTTGACATCGTATTGAACCCATTGGGCGTTCCATCACGTATGAACGTGGGGCAGGTGTTGGAAGTGCATTTGGGCTGGGCAGCAAAAGGCTTGGGCTGGCGCATTGACAAGATGTTAGCTGAACAAGTTAAAGTGCAAAAGCTACGTGAATTTTTAGAAGAAATTTACAACAGCTCAGGTCAAAAAGAAGATTTGAAATCGTTCTCGGACGACGAGATTCTGGCTTTGGCTCAAAACTTGAAAAATGGTGTGCCTTTCGCAACGCCCGTCTTCGACGGCGCATCGGAGAAAGACATTCACCGCATGTTGAACTTGGCGTTCCCTGATGAAGACCCAGCGACGCAACTGCGCGGATTCACCCCAAGCAAAACCCAAGTGCGTTTGTATGATGGTCGCACGGGTGACGCGTTTGAACGTCATGTCACGGTCGGTTACATGCACATTTTGAAACTGCACCATTTGGTTGACGACAAGATGCACGCCCGCTCAACAGGGCCATACAGCTTGGTGACGCAACAACCGCTCGGTGGTAAAGCGCAGTTTGGTGGTCAGCGTTTCGGTGAGATGGAGGTTTGGGCACTGGAAGCGTACGGCGCGTCATACATCTTGCAAGAGATGTTGACGGTCAAGTCCGATGACATCAACGGCCGTACGAAGATGTACGACAGCTTGGTCAAAGGTGAGCACGAAATCGACGCGGGCATGCCTGAGTCATTCAACGTCTTGGTCAAAGAGATTCGTTCTCTTGGCGTCGACATCGATTTAGAACGTATTTGAGGAGCTTGAAACATGAAAGCATTACTCGACTTATTTAAACAAGTCCAGCCCGATGAAAACTTTGAAGCGATTAAAGTCGGTTTGGCATCGCCCGAAAAAATCCGTTCATGGTCGTTTGGTGAAGTTAAAAAACCAGAAACCATCAACTACCGCACGTTCAAACCTGAACGTGACGGTTTGTTCTGCGCGAAAATTTTTGGCCCCATCAAAGACTACGAATGCTTGTGCGGCAAGTACAAACGTTTGAAGCACCGTGGTGTGATTTGTGAACGTTGCGGCGTTGAAGTGACGTTGACCAAAGTGCGCCGTGAGCGCATGGGTCACATCGAATTGGCCGCGCCTGTGTCGCACATTTGGTTCTTAAAATCATTGCCGTCACGTTTGGGTATGGTGTTGGACATGACTTTGCGTGACATCGAACGTGTGTTGTACTTCGAAGCCTACGTGGTGATTGAGCCAGGCATGACGCCGCTCAAGCGTTGCCAAATCATGACAGAAGATGACTTCTACGCTAAAACTGAAGAGTACGGCGATGAGTTCCGTGCCTTGATGGGCGCAGAGGGCATTCGTGAGTTGTTGCAAAACTTGGACATTCCAGCCGACATCGAACGCTTGCGCGGTGAATTGCAAGCGACTTCATCAGACGCGAAAATCAAGAAAATCGCCAAACGCTTGAAAATTTTAGAAGCGTTCCAACGTTCAGGCATCAAGCCTGATTGGATGGTGATGGAGGTCTTACCCGTGTTGCCGCCTGACTTGCGTCCGTTGGTACCGTTGGACGGTGGGCGTTTTGCCACATCGGATTTGAACGATTTGTATCGTCGCGTGATTAACCGTAACAACCGTTTGAAACGCTTGTTGGAATTGCGCGCACCTGAAATCATCACGCGCAACGAAAAACGTATGTTGCAAGAAGCGGTCGACTCATTGCTCGACAACGGTCGTCGTGGTAAAGCCATGGCGGGCGCGAACAAACGTGCCTTGAAATCGTTGGCGGACATGATTAAAGGTAAAGGCGGTCGTTTCCGTCAAAACTTGCTCGGTAAGCGTGTCGACTACTCAGGTCGTTCAGTGATTGTGGTTGGTCCACAATTGAAATTGCACCAATGCGGCTTGCCGAAGTTGATGGCTTTGGAATTGTTCAAACCATTCATTTACAACAAGTTGGAAGTGCAAGGTTTGGCGAACACCATCAAGTCAGCCAAGCGCATGGTCGAAATGCAAGAGCCAGTGGTTTGGGACATCTTGGAAGAAGTCATCCGCGAACATCCCGTGATGCTCAACCGTGCGCCAACCTTGCACCGTTTGGGGATTCAAGCCTTTGAACCGGTCTTGATTGAAGGTAAAGCGATTCAATTGCACCCATTGGTTTGTGCGGCCTTTAATGCCGACTTTGACGGTGACCAAATGGCCGTTCACGTGCCGTTGTCGATTGAAGCCCAAACCGAAGCGCGCACCTTGATGCTTGCCTCAAATAACATCATGTTCCCAGCCTCGGGTGAGCCTTCGATTGTGCCGTCTCAAGACATCGTCTTGGGTCTGTACTACGCGACACGTGCGAAAACCAACGGCATCGGCGAAGGCATGTTCTGCGCGGATGTCAACGAAGTGCGCCGTGCATACGAAGCGGGTCAATTGGCTTTGACCACACGCATCACCGTGCGTATTGCTGAAATCGACATCAACAAAGACACAGGCGAGCGCACTAAACGCATGAAGCGTTACGAAACTACAGTGGGCCGTGCGTTCTTGTCAGAAATTTTGCCAGCGGGCTTGTCGTTCGAAATCATGAACAAAACGCTGAAGAAAAAAGAAATTTCTAAGTTGATTACGTTGGTGTTCCGTAAGTGCGGTTTGAACGAAACGGTCTTGTTTGCCGACCGTTTGAAAGAAAATGGTTTCAGCTTGGCGACACGCGCGGGTATTTCGATTGCCGTGGATGACATGTTAATTCCTGCCGCAAAAGAAGGCTTGATTAACGCCGCTTCAAAAGAAGTGAAAGAGATTGAGCAGCAATACTCATCGGGTCTCGTGACTTCGGGCGAGCGTTACAATAAAGTGATTGACATCTGGGGTCGTGCGGGTGACCAAGTCGGTAAAGCGATGATGGAGCACCTCTCGACCGACCCAGTGATTGACCGTCATGGCAACGAAACCCGTGAGGAATCGTTCAATGCGATTTACATGATGGCCGACTCAGGTGCGCGTGGTTCAGCAGCACAGATTCGCCAGCTTGCGGGTATGCGTGGTTTGATGGCCAAGCCTGATGGTTCGATTATCGAAACGCCAATTACAGCGAACTTCCGTGAAGGCTTGAACGTATCGCAATACTTTATTTCCACCCACGGTGCGCGTAAAGGTTTGGCGGATACGGCGTTGAAAACAGCGAACTCTGGTTACTTGACCCGTCGTTTGGTTGACGTGACCCAAGATTTGGTCGTGGTCGAAGATGATTGCGGCACACCCAACGGCGTGGGCATGAAAGCCTTAGTTGAGGGTGGTGAAGTCATCGAAGCCTTGCGCGAGCGCATTTTAGGTCGTGTGGCGGCTGCCGACGTGATTAATCCTGAAACTCAAGAAACGGTGTTTGAAGCGGGTACATTGCTCGAAGAAGACCACGTTGAATTGATTGATAAACTCGGCATTGACGAAGTCAAAGTGCGCACGCCATTGTCATGCGACACGCGTTACGGTTTATGCGCAAAATGTTATGGTCGTGACTTGGGTCGTGGCGGTATGGTCAACAAAGGTGAAGCCGTTGGTGTCATCGCCGCACAATCAATTGGTGAACCAGGTACACAGTTGACGATGCGTACCTTCCACATCGGTGGTGCGGCATCGCGTCAAGCCGTTGTGTCTAGCATTGAAGCCAAATCGAATGGTATTTTGCGTTTCACCAACACCATGCGTTACGTGACCAACACCAAAGGCGAGCAAATTGTCATTTCTCGTTCAGGTGAAATCATCATTGCCGACGACTACGGTCGTGAGCGTGAGCGTCATAAAGTGCCTTATGGTGCGATTTTGTTGTTCGTTGATGGTGCGCAAATTAAAGCGGGCACACAATTGGCGACTTGGGATCCGTTGACCCGTCCAGTGATTACTGAGTATGCAGGTCAGTTGAAGTTTGAAAACGTCGAAGAGGGCGTGACAGTTGCGCGTCAAATTGACGAGGTGACGGGTTTGACCACTTTAGTTGCAATTGACCCTAAACGTCGCGGCAGCTCGACTTCTAAAACGGTGCGTCCACAAGTTAAATTGTTGAACGAAGCAGGGGAAGAGGTCAAAATCCCAGGCACGGAACATCCTGTGACGATTGGTTTCCAAGTCGGCGCATTGATTATGGTGCGTGATGGTCAAGAAGTCGGTAAAGGCGAGGTGTTGGCGCGTATTCCAATGGAATCGCAAAAAACCCGCGATATTACGGGTGGTCTCCCACGAGTGGCGGAGTTGTTTGAAGCCCGTTCACCCAAAGACGCAGGGATGTTGGCAGAAGTGACAGGTACAGTGACTTTTGGTAAAGAAACCCGTGGTAAACAACGTTTGGTCATCACTGATTTGGACGGTGGTAGCCATGAGTTCTTGATTGCCAAAGACAAGCATTTGTCGGTGCATGACGGTCAAGTGGTTAATAAAGGTGAGGTCATCATTGAAGGCCCCGCTGACCCACAAGACATCTTGCGCTTACTCGGTATCGAAGCGTTGGCGACTTACATCGTTGATGAAGTGCAAGACGTTTACCGTTTGCAAGGCGTGAAAATCAATGACAAGCACATTGAAGTGATTGTGCGTCAAATGCTCCGCCGCGTGCAAATTGTTGATGCGGGCGATACCAAGTTTATTCCTGGTGAGCAAGTGGAACGCTCGGATATGTTGATTGAAAATGAACGCATGGTCGCAGAAGATTTGCAACCTGCCACGTACAGCAATGTGTTGCTTGGTATCACCAAAGCCTCATTGTCAACGGACTCATTCATTTCAGCCGCATCATTCCAAGAAACCACGCGTGTCTTGACTGAAGCCGCTATTATGGGTAAACGCGATGAGTTGCGTGGCCTGAAAGAAAACGTCATCGTGGGTCGCTTGATTCCAGCAGGTACGGGCTTGGCTTTCCACCGTGCGCGTGCAAATAAGAAAGTCTATGAGCAGCAACGCGCTCAGCAAGACAACTCTATTTTTGAGGATGCACCCGCTGCTGAAATGACGGATGTGATGGATTTCACGCAAAAGCCTGTGTCGGAGTAATGGCTGTTTGATGAAATCAATCATGAATCAATCGTGATTTTATCTGTAGTACTCAAAAGCCCACATCAATTGATGTGGGCTTTTTTTATGTATGGTTTTTTAGAGCTAGTTTTAGAGCGGCTTTTAGAATGAAAATATCCTGTGGCACGCCATACCATGATTTTTAAGGGGCTGGCGCGTTTGGAGTCAATATGTACAAAAAGGCTTTTTCGCCTTCTTTCAGCAGTTCGACCATCAGTCCAAAAATGGCGTTTTCAGTGTCTTCAGACATGCGGCTGCCCAGTTTAATATGGGCATGCTGTATTGAAAGGTCAGCAATGCTCGTCAATGAAGTGTGTGAATGTTGACTGAGAAAGCGATAACTCTCGTACACATCGGCATAGCCCCAAACAGTCAACATTTTTTTTAAACTGGGGCGTTTGATGCCCTTGTGCTTGTACTGTTCAATCGCTTGTCGCAGCTCACTTAAATCATCATGCGGCTGTGATGAAGCATCTAAGCGCAGGTATTTTTCTTCTAAATCCATTAAATGTAAAGCATCATAATGCAGCTTAGGGTTTTTTGATAAAAACCCCAGTTGCGCGGTCGCTTCAAGTAAAGTCCGTGCCAATGTCATAATTGCCGAATGAAAATGTGTCGGATAAATCACCAAGGCAGCCCCAACGGTTTCAACCGCTCGCACAAACAGGCCAACTGCAAGGATTTGCGCAGGTTGACTGTTGTCAAACGGCGTCCGCAGGACAATCTGTGCGGCGTGTTCACATTGCGTGTGCAAATCTTCAGCAGTGTAAGGCATGACTAACGCCTCAAAGGTTGGGTCGCAGCAGAGGGCATTTCTGTGATTGAAAATTGAGTGCCTGACAACGCTTCACTGAGTGCTGAACAATCAATTTCTTGATTATTATGTGCGTGGATGGTTGCTCGCGGAGGGGTGAGGCTAACCTCTACATTCGAAACGCCCTCAACGGCGGCGAGAGACGATTGTACGCGTGCAACGCAATGTTGGCAGGTCATGCCTGCAATGATGAATGTTTGGCTCATATGAGTCCTCCTCGTATATAAGAAACCGTACCAATTTTGGCAGCGGCTTTTGTTACAATGCTGTTTTGTGCATTGTAAACTGAATCGAGTCCACATGACCTCATTGACACCTTTGAAAAACGATGTTTTTTTACGCGCATTGCGTCGCGAAACGACCCCCTATACGCCCGTGTGGCTCATGCGACAAGCTGGGCGTTACTTGCCTGAATACCGCGCCACGCGTGCGCAAGCCGGCAGTTTCATGCAGCTGGCTCAAAATCCAATGTTGGCGACAGAAGTGACGTTACAGCCAATCGACCGTTACAACCTTGATGCGGCCATTTTATTCAGCGACATTTTAACCGTGCCTGACGCGATGGGACTGGGCCTGCGTTTCGTTGAAGGCGAAGGCCCCGTGTTTGATCGCCCATTGCAAGACGAAGTGGCCGTGCAGCGTTTGGAAGTGCCCGATATGGGGCGTTTACAGTATGTATTTGATGCCGTGGCCAAAATTCGTTCGGCGTTGGATGGGCGTGTGCCCTTAATTGGCTTCGCGGGCAGTCCTTATACGATTGCATGTTATATGGTTGAAGGCGGTTCATCGCGTGAGTTTAAAACCATTAAATCAATGATGTATCGTCGTCCAGATTTGCTGCACCATATCTTAATGGTCAATGCACGAGCCACGGTTGAATACTTAAATGCGCAAATTGCAGCAGGGGCGCAAGCGGTCATGTTGTTTGACACGTGGGGCGGCTCGTTGGCACATCATGCCTATCAAGAGTTTTCATTGGCCTATATGCGCCAAGTGATACAAGGTTTGACCCGTGAAGTGAATGGCGAAAAAATTCCCGTCATCATGTTCACTAAAGGCGGGGGCATCTGGCTTGATAGCATGGCTGAATCGGGTGCCGATGCCTTGGGTTTAGACTGGACGGTGGATGTCGGCGTGGCGCGAGCGCAAGTGGGTCATCGGGTGGCGCTGCAAGGCAATATTGACCCGATGATTTTGTTTGGTTCTGATGAAGCGATACGTAAAGAAGTACGCCGTGTATTGGATGCTTTTGGACCGAATGCAGGACATGTGTTTAATTTAGGTCATGGTATTTCACAATTTACCTCTCCTGAGGCGGTCAAAGTGTTAGTCGATGAAGTACATTCTTATAGTCGGCAAATACGCAAGTCATCTGATTTATAAGTCGAGTTATTTATCTCCACTTCGCTTCGAATTGGAAAAGACTTACATCTTTAATTTTTTGTTTCTACGTATTAAAAAAACAGTAAAACAACTTGACTTACCCACATTTTTTTGAAACTGCCTTAGTGATGGGCTTTGACGAGAATGGGGTGGTTTTTCCACTTATTTTTAAGCTTAAGTGTTTGAAAATAAAGAATATTAATTATTGTGTAAAAAATACGCATTTTAAGTTAAGCCTTGATTTGGCGGGGGGTTCTTGCTTTTTTGACTGAGTTGTACACAAAGTTATCCACAGATTTTGTGGGTAACTGAAAAAAGCCAATAAAATCATAGGTGTTAGCGTTTAAACTTAAAATTGACATCAAATTTTAATGCCAAATGATCACAAGACGGAAAATACGGATGGTTTTTTCTAGGACTTTCAACTGGCGGGTGAGCAAGTGTTGAACAAGCAAAAAAATGTTGAAAAAGACTTGACTTACCCACATTTTTCAAAGATGAACAATTTAAAACAAAGATTATTTAGCGGCAAGGTTTTCTCAAGTGTTTTTTGTTTAACCTATTGATAATAAATGATTTTTTGTGCTGGGCAAAAAACAATCATTTTGTGTTTAGACCTTGATTTTGTTGACTTTTTCGCAATTGTCCAAGAGTTGCCCACATAGTTATCCACAGATTTTGTGGGCAACTGAAAAAGCCCAATGAAATCAAAAGCTCAGGCAACAATTGAAGAGATATTTCAAATGACAACATGGGTTTTGCAAGTCGCGTGTGATGTGCCTGTGACGGTATCCGCCACGGGCGTATTTGATTACGCGCCCATTGAATGCGAGACACAAGACTGTGTGTTGAGCTTGAGTCAGCCGAGTCTGTGGATTGGGCGGGCTGTGCTTGTGCCTTTTGGCAAGCAATCTGTCGTCGGAATTGTGGTGGGCGTGGCGGAGAGCACAGATGTGCCCGAGGGTAAACTGAAGCAGATACGGGCTGTTTTACCTTTTGTACCGCCTTTGGATGACAACGGTTTAGAGCTGATTCGTTTCATGTCGCGCTACTATCAGCGCGGTTTGGGCGAGGTGGCGTTGCCTGCGTTGCCAATGGTGGTTCGCAATGGCAAGACTTTAACGGTTGAAGAGGCTTCGCCTGTTGCCCGTTTGAGTAAGGGCATGCGCACATGGCAAAAGTGGCAGAAAATGCCCCGCACGCCCGCTCCCGTGGTCATGGGGCGCGAATTGACTTTGACCGCCGCTCAAGAGCTTGTGTTAAGCAGCCTGTTAAATCAATTGGAGGATGATTCGCGTGACTTGCGGCCACAGTTATTGTTTGGTGTCACGGGCAGTGGCAAGACTGAAATCTATTTGCAATATCTTGCACAGATTTTGCAAATAGACCCACAGGCGCAAGTGCTGATTTTAGTGCCTGAAATCAACCTCACGCCACAGTTGGCTGCGCGCTTGAATGCGCGTTTTGGAGCGGAGGCCGTCGTCACTTTACACAGCGGCTTGACCGAGTCCACTCGCTTGATGAATTGGTGGCGAGCGAGCAACGGGCAAGCTCGGGTGGTGTTGGGCACGCGCTTGTCTGTTTTGACGACATTGCCGCATTTACGTGCGATTGTGGTCGATGAAGAGCATGACAGTTCTTATCGACAGCAAGAAGGCGTGCGTTATTCGGCGCGAGATGTGGCGATTTACCGCGCCCACCAGTTGAATATTCCGATTGTGCTCGGCTCGGCCACGCCCTCGCTGGAGACGTGGCACAACGCCCAAACTGGTCGCTACGGCTTACACCGCCTGTCTGAGCGCGCGGTCACGGGTGCATCATTGCCTGAAGTGATTTTAGTCGATGTGCAAAAAACCGCGGCACAGGATGGGCTAAGTGAGCCGCTGCGACGGCTGATGAGCGAGTCGATGGCGCAACACAACACAACGTTGTTGTTTCAGAATCGTCGAGGTTACGCGCCTGTTTTATACTGCGGGCACTGCGGGCATATGCATGACTGTTCCAACTGCGCGGCGCATTTGGTGTATCACCACACCACTCGGCACCTGCATTGCCACCATTGTGGTGTACAGGCGCGTGTGCCGAAAGTGTGTGTCAAATGCGGGAATGCCGATATGCGCCCGATTGGTCAAGGGACGCAGCGCATCGAAGAAACCGTGGCGCGAATATGGCCAAATGCCATCGTGCGACGCATTGATGCCGATTCAACGCGCAATAAAGGCGAATTGGAGCATGCGCTGGCGGACATTGCTGCGGGTGTTGCAGATGTAGTCATTGGCACGCAAATGCTGGCTAAAGGGCATGATTGGCCGAATTTGAATACCGTCGGCGTGCTGGATGTCGACAGTGGTTTATTCGCACAGGATTATCGCGCGCCAGAACGGTTATTTGCCTTGTTGCAGCAAGTGATTGGTCGTGCTGGGCGAGGTCAAACAGCAGGGCGCGTGTTGATTCAAACGGCCTTCCCAGAGCACCCGATGTGGACACAACTGCGCTCGCATGACTTTGAAACCTTTGCCAATGATGAGTTGGCGGTGCGTCAACAACTGGGATTGCCGCCGTTTGCTGCGCATGCTTTACTGCATGTGGCCGCGCCTGAGTTGAAAAACGCGATGCTGTTTGCCCAAAAGGCGCGTGAGTTGGCTTTGGCGCTTATCGACACGCAAATAGCGTTTACGCAGGTCACCGTCAATGCGGCCGTGCCCATGAATATGATGCGTTTGAATCGCCAAGAGCGTGCGCAGGTTTTAATTGAGTGTCCATCGCGCCCACGCTTGCAACAGTTTTTAACGCAATGGCAGGCTGCGCTTGTCGAGCAAAAATCCCGCTTGATGTGGTTGATTGATGTGGATCCAGCCGAAATTTAAGGCCATGTATTATTGAATGCCCAAAGCGTTCCACAATATTGTCGATTTCCTTTTGGGGGTGAGCGAAGTCGCGTATGATAATTTGGCAAAAGAATAGGTGCATTAATCAAGTTGATTGTGACTCACTGAAGCGAGTGAATTATTTTTTTCTACTTTTGAAAAGGATTGAATATGAGTTTAGTCGGAAAAGTCGCCCTTGTGACGGGTGCAGCCAGTGGCATTGGTGAAGAGTGCGCAAAAATGTTAGCGAAAGACGGCGCAGCCGTCGTCATTGCCGATTTGAATTTAGACGGCGCGAAAGTCGTGGCACAAAGCATCATTGATGCGGGTGGTAAAGCGATGGCGGTCAGTATGAATGTGACCAGCGAAGACGAAGTCAACGCAGGCATCAAACAAGCGGTTGATACTTTCGGCAGCATTGACATATTGGTGTCGAATGCGGGCATACAAATCGTACATCCCATCGAAGAGTATCCGTTTGAAGACTGGAAAAAAATGATGGCGATTCATGGGGACGGCGCATTTTTAACCACCAAAGCCGCATACAAATACATGAAAGATGCGGGCCGTGGTGGCAAAATCATTTATATGGGCTCAGTGCATTCGCACGAAGCATCAAAATTGAAATCGGCATATGTGTTCGCCAAACATGGGCTATTGGGCTTGGCGCGCGTGATTGCCAAAGAGGGCGGACCGTTCAAAATCCATAGCTACGTGGTTTGTCCCGGCTATGTTTTGACGCCGCTGGTGCAAAAACAAATTCCAGAACAAGCCGCAGCGTTACACATCACTGAAGAAGAAGTTGTGAAAAATGTCATGCTCAAAGAAACCGTTGATGGCGAATTTACCACCACGGTCGATGTGGCGAATTTAGTCACTTACTTGGCCAATGATACGGGTGCATTAACAGGTCAATCGATTAATGTCAGCCATGGCTGGAGCATGATTTAAGTATAAGGTTGGAGTGTCAATCGCCCACAAATCACCCGCAGTCCACTAAAAAGCCGCTGAAGGAATTCAGCGGCTTTTTAGTGGCATCGTTTTATTGTTCCTCGCGGTCGTCATCCCACGTTGTTGTGGGAGCGGCATCGGCGTTGTAAATAATTGTCATTGTCATGGGCTTGTGTGTGGCCTCAATCAAAATCAGACGGTCAATGTTCGGATGTGCGCCAGGTGTGGCGCGTGCGGCGGACGTGTGTTCTGCAAACAACTCCAAACCGCGACGCGCGGCTGCTAAGTCCAAAGTCCCCATGGTTTTAAATAAATAGTGGTACAAAGCCAGCGAGCCTTTTTGCCCATCAATATTTTCGATGGTGCCTTGCAACACATCATCTTGATACAGTTCTATTTTTTCAATGCCCTCAATGCTCGGGAATTGTTCTAAATTTTCTTTAAAGATGCTACTGGTTTTGAAAAGCATAGTGATTCCTTTGTTTTAATGAATGTTAGAAGTTGGGGATGTCGCGGCTTTGAGAATGCTGTCAATATAAGCCGCACTGTCGGGTTCGCGCTGTTCGCGTTGTGCTTGCCAAAGCACTTGGCCCAAACATTCCATGACCACATGTTGCGCCGCATGTTCATCATCCAGTTTTTGTGCGAGTTTCTGGTACGCCTCACGTATACCGATGGGTTGATTGATAGACAACTGCTCACTGATGGATAAGTGCATCGACAAATGTAAAAAAGGATTGCTCTGCCCGTCTTCAGGCATGAACTGCGCCGCCTCAAGTGCTTCAATCGGGCCGTTCAAAATGGCATGGTATTCGTCATGCTGACGCATCCAATGCACGGCCATTTGTTCCATGGGCGCGAGGCTTTGGTTGTTTAAAAATTTGTGCCATGCGTGATAAAAAAATTGACGCACTTCGGCAAGGGTTGGGTTAAAAAACATGATGGCGACGTTAAAAACAAGAGAAAAATTTCTAAAAAGTAAGAAAAAACTATAAAAAAAGAATTCAAACCGACTTATTCAGCTAAACAACTTGCAAATTTTTTTAAAACACGTTATAAAGTTACAAGTTTACACGAAGCGACGCTGTTTTATTTTGAAACTGTGTTCGGGTTGTGCAAAGCTTTTCATTGGTAACACTTTCGAAGAATAATTGGTCATGCGCACTTTACACGCTTTTTACTTTTGGTACTTTACTCGAACTGGCGGTCTGTCTGTTCGGTGAGCTGCGTGCGACCGAAACTTCTACAAACCGCTAATTTTTTAATTAGCGGTTTTTTTATTTAATCCATCATTTTTGAAAAGAGACATCATGATTCTAACCGACGATACCCGCATCAAAGAATTGAAAGAACTCGCACCGCCAGTGGTAATGATGGAGGAGTATCCTTTACCTGAAGAGGTTGCAAACGTACCTTTTCAAGCACGTTCGGCGATTCACCGCGTATTGCACGGAGCCGATGACCGCCTCGTGGTGGTGATTGGCCCTTGCTCGATTCACGACACCAAGGCGGCTTTGGAATATTGCCAACGTTTATTGACTCAAAGGCAGTTGTACAAAGACGCCTTGGAAATTGTCATGCGGGTGTATTTTGAAAAGCCGCGCACGACCGTTGGCTGGAAAGGCTTGATTAATGACCCGCATTTGGACGAGACGTTTGACATCAACACAGGCTTGCGCATTGCCCGTGATTTATTGTTGAAAATCAATACGATGGGCATGCCTGTTGCGGTTGAGTTTCTTGACATGATTACGCCCCAATACATTGGTGATTTAGTCAGCTGGGGCGCGATTGGTGCGCGCACGACCGAGTCTCAAGTGCATCGCGAATTGGCTTCGGGCTTATCATGCCCCGTGGGTTTTAAAAATGGTACAGATGGCAATGTTAAAATTGCAGTGGATGCGACTTTAGCTGCACAACGCCCGCATCACTTTTTGTCAGTGACCAAGTCAGGGCATGCGGCGATTGTTTCGACCCACGGCAATGAGGATGGGCACGTCATCTTGCGCGGAGGCAAAAAGCCCAATTATGACGCCGATAGCGTTGCTGAAGCATGTGAGCAAATCAGTAAAGCGGGTTTGGCTAAAAAAGTCATGGTGGATGCTTCTCATGGTAACAGCGAGAAAAAACCCGAGAATCAAGTGCCTGTGTGCGCCAATATCGCAGCGCAAATCGCCAGTGGCGATGACAAAATTTTTGGTGTCATGATTGAGTCCAACTTAGTGGGAGGACGTCAAGATTTGGTGGCGGGCGTCGAGTTGACTTATGGGCAAAGTATTACGGACGGCTGCATTGATTGGGAATCGTCTGAAGCTGTTTTGAAGCAGTTATCTGATGCTGTTAAGGCCCGCCGTGAACTTAAGCGTAATAATTTTGCGGAGCAATAAAACCTAGCTTGTTAGCCAAGCGCGTCATGGAGGTGTAACGGGCATGTCTCAAATTAAAATTTATGGCCTGACAGAGCGTTTGACACCCCTGCGTCAGCAGTTGTCGGATGTGATTCATGGCTGCGTTGTTGACGTTTTGCGGTTGCCAAACGATAAACGGGCGCATCGTTTCATTGGTTTAGACAAAAAAGACTTTTTCTATCCAGAAGGTCGGAGCGAGGCTTACACCATCATCGAAATTTTGATGATATCAGGACGAAGTCAGGAGACACGTAAAGCGTTGATTCGTCGATTATTTGATGAAATCGAGGCACGTGTCGGCATTCGCCAGTATGATTTAGAAATATGTATCATTGAAAGTCCCGCTGAAAATTGGGGTTTTCGGGGGATGCATGGCGATGAAGTGAAATTAAATTACGACATTAACATTTAACAGGAGATTTTTATGTCAAAACAAATCATTAGCACCACCAAAGCACCCGCAGCGATTGGTCCATATTCACAAGCGGTTAAAACAGGTCAGATGGTATTCACCTCGGGGCAATTGGGCTTAGACCCCGCTACAGGTGACTTGGTCAGCGGTGTTGAGGCGCAAGCACATCAAGCATTCAAAAATTTGGATGCCATTTTGCAAGAAGCGGGCAGCTCATTGGCGAATGTCGTTAAATTCACCCTGTTTTTAACGGATTTAGCGGACTTTGCCGCAGTCAATGCGATTATGGCGCAATACGTGCCCGAGCCATTCCCAGCACGCTCAACAATTGGCGTTGCAAGTTTACCTAAAGGCGGTTTGTTTGAGGTAGAGGCCGTTGCTTTGGTGTAATTGGCATCACAATTAAAAAACGCGACCATGATGAAATGGTCGCGTTTTTTATTTAGTTATTGAGCTGTTATTTTGGTTTGCTCATTTTTTATGGACATCACCGAAGTGCGTCGATTGTCTCCTACCATGCTCCTTCCAAAAATTCTGTACAGTCTGGGTCTGACACCTTTTTGAAACCAGCGAACAGTGTTAGATGTCTTATATATGACCTCAAACAATGTGTCGAAACTATAACAAGCCTTGGGGTGGAGTGCAAGGAAAATCATGGAGGAAAATAGAAGTTTTTGTGCTGCATTGCAATATGAAAATGGCTATATCGAATGACGCATTGTCTTCGTCATCACGACACCAATCGATTCGTATTTGTCTTGGGCTTGTCAAAACAATGCTTACAATTTACTCTGGCGTGATTTTTTTGAGGTGCAGTTCATAAAAAATACATGATGCGCCGCATCAATAAAAGATGTGTTTTTTAAAAAAATATTCGAAAATCAAACGCGAAATAAGAGTTAGATGCCTTTTTTTGCAAATAATTGACTTTCAGTGCCGTTCAGTAATTTAGCAATATTGCTACGATGACGCCAAAACAATAAGGCAACCATCAATGCAACCCATAATATCCATGCGCCCTTACCCCAGTAAAGCACCAATAAACCAAAGGCAAACACGCTAGAAATCAATGACGACAAGGATGAGTAACGGGTAGTGACTGCAACGATGAGCCAAACCACAAGTGTCAAACCGCCCACTGCTGGTATTAACCCAAGCATCGCTCCCAAAAATGTAGCGACACCTTTACCGCCCTGAAATTTAAAGAAAATAGGATACAAGTGACCTAAAAATGCAGCGCATGCAATCATAGACAAAGCAAAAGGCAAATCGGTCATTTGACGAGCCAAAACGACGGGCAATAAACCTTTGGCCGCGTCACCCAGCAAGGTCAATAAAGCCACTGTTTTTCGTCCAGAGCGCAACATATTGGTTGCGCCAGGATTATTTGAGCCATACGAGCGTGGATCATCCATCCCGAAAAGCTTTGATAAGACGATGGCAAACGAAATTGAACCGAGTAGATAGGCGGCAATGCTCCATATAAGTGCAGTCATGGCGAGTTTCCGTATAAATGTTGTTGTTGAATATAATCGGCGACTGCTGGGCGCAGTGCGGCAATGTCTTGTGGTGCTTGACCTTGTGCAATCGCTTGGCGAATCGCTGAAGATGAAATGTGCATGGCGGCTAAAGTAAAAGGCACAAAGCAGCCCTGCAGTTGAGAGTGCCAAACATGCGCATCACGGGTGACGCGCGCCGCATAAAACGATTGTAACGGTTCAGGCAGCTCTGTACTGAGTACTTCATGACCTGCGCGTTGCGCCACGGCGATGTGAGCATAGTCCAGTAGCTCTTGCCAGTTGTGCCATGTGTGTAGATTACTTAATTGGTCAGAACCCATTATCCATACCAACGGGGTATCGGGATAACGTTCGCGCAAAGTACGCAACGTATCAACCGTATAACTGGCTTGCGGCAAGTTCACCTCAAGCGTATCCAGTTGTAATGGATACGCTTGCGCATTTTTGGCTTGCCATACGTTCTCATCATACGCCATTGCCAATTGCAGCATGTGCAGGCGATGCTCGGTGGCCAATACATGAGGTTTTTGCCAAGGTTGCCCCGCTGGAATCAGCAACACCTGCGCCAAGCCAAGTTGCTCGCGTGCGCTGTGGAGCAAGGCGAAATGCGCAGTGTGGGGTGGATTGAACGTGCCGCCGAAGCAGCCAATGGGCAGTTTCATGGTTTTTTTGTATGCAAAAGACAAGACCTCTAATGTACCACAAGCCTTATCAGGTCAAAAACCGATACTCATAATAATGTTGATTTCTCAACAACGGGGTGTTCTGCTAAAAGGTAGCATTCGGTAGCACGCTAGACCAAAACGATGGCACATCGTGGCACTCAAAATACGTGCCACCTAAAAATTGCCACGCGTGCTGTAAAGCCGATAAGCCATCTAACGCGTGTAATGCGGGTGCTTGCTCACGCTTGCTGATTTTTTCACCTTGAGGGTTAAGCAACAGTGGGAAATGATTGTATTGCGGCGTGGGTAAGTTAAGGGCTTGTTGCAAAGCGATTTGCCGTGCGGTTGAATCCAATAAATCTGCGCCTCGCACAACGTGGGTCACGCCTTGTGCTGCATCATCAACCACCACGGCGAGCTGATACGCCCACTCGCCACCTTGCGGTGTCTCGCGCTTGAGCACAAAATCCCCCACGCTTTGGGCAATGGCTTCCATGTGACTGTCGCCATTTTCATCGTTCCAGCGAATCACCTCATCATCCACGCGAAAACGCCAAGAGCGGATTGCTTTGCCGTCGGTCATGCCGTGTCGACACGCACCTGAATAGGTGGCGGTGGTGTTGAGGGCGATGCGTGAATCTGCAATTTCTTTGCGGCTGCAACCACAAGGGTAGATGCGCCCTTGCGCTTGCAGTTGCGCAAAAGCCGCTTGATAAGCTGCATTGCGCTCGCTTTGCCACATCACATTGTTATCGAACTCAAAACCCAAGTCCATGAGTAGTTGCAATTGTGCGAGTCCATACGCCCGCGTGCAACGAGAAACATCCACATCCTCCATGCGCACCAACCATGTGCCCGCATGCCAGCGTGCGTGCAGGTACGATGCCAATGCGGCAATTAAAGAGCCTTGGTGTAACAAGCCCGATGGTGAGGGCGCAAAACGACCGATATACGGCGATGTGTTTGGATGTTGTCGATGCCGTTGTGCGCTGTGCCATGCGCGTGCGAGCCAGCTGTCGGGGGTGAGCAGGTTGGGTGCACATTCAATCGGCGTGTTGTTGGTGGATTTGCGCATGGATGGGGTGTTGTTTTAGTACAATGATGGCTATTTTAAAGCAAACCTTAATCAAACCAAACGCCTCCAGCGACTTTTAGAATTTTCTCATGCCCCAGCCTACATTTGTCCACCTGCGTTTACATTCTGAATTTTCCGTACAAGACGGCATTACGCGCATTGGTGATGCGGTTAAGCGCGCAAAAGCGGATGCCCAAGCGGCATTGGCATTAACGGACTTGGGCAATACATTTGGCTTGGTTAAGTTTTATAAAGCGGCACAAGGCGCAGGCGTCAAGCCGATTATGGGCGCAGATGTGTGGGTGAGCAATGACGACGATGTGACGCAGCCGTATCGCATGTTGCTGCTGGTGAAAAATCGTGAGGGGTATTTGCGCTTGTGCGAGTTGCTCAGTCAGGCGTATTTGCAAAGCGACCGCGCCACACATGGTCAGATACATCCGTCGTGGCTAGAGGCCGCGGAATTGAACCATGGTCTGATTGCGCTGTCGGGCGCGCATTTGGGTGATGTCGGTCAATCTTTGCTCAAAGGCAATTTGCAGCAAGCAGAAGAGCGTTTACACAAGTGGCGTGCGGCGTTTAACAATCAATATTATTTAGAGGCGCAACGCCTCGATACACCTGAATCCAGCCAACAAACTTTATTGGCGGCGGATTTGGCCATGCGCACGCAGACCCCGCTGGTGGCGACCCATGCGATTCAATTTTTGAATCCAGAAGACCACCGAGCGCATGAGGCGCGTGTGTGTATTGCTCAAGGTGAAATTTTATCCAATCCAAGGCGTGATGCGGCTTTTTCTAAAAGTCAGTACTTGCTTACGCAGGCGGAGATGCACGAGCGATTCGCTGATTTACCCAGTGCTTTGGCCAATAGCGTAGCGATTGCCCAGCAATGTAATTTACTGCTCGATTTGGGCAAGCCGCAGTTGCCTGATTTTCCGACACCGAATGGCGAGACCATCGAGGAGTACACACGGATTTTGTCGCATGAGGGTTTGGAAGAGCGTTTACTGCGTTTGTATCCAGATGAAGCGGTTCGCGAAGAAAAACGAGCTGTGTATGTTCAACGCTTGAATCGCGAGTTGGACACCATTATTCAGATGGGGTTTCCAGGTTACTTTTTGATTGTTGCCGACTTCATCACTTGGGCGAAAGAAAATGATGTGCCCGTCGGCCCAGGGCGTGGTTCGGGTGCGGGTTCGTTGGTGGCGTATGCCTTGAAAATTACCGACCTTGACCCGTTGGCATACGATTTGCTGTTTGAGCGGTTTTTAAATCCAGAGCGCGTCTCGATGCCCGACTTTGATATTGACTTTTGCCAAGATGGTCGTGACTCGGTGATTCAATATGTGAAGGATAAATATGGCCATGCCGCCGTGTCACAAATCGCTACCTTTGGTACATTGGGGGCTAAAGCCGTGGTGCGCGACGTCGGGCGTGTGCTCGATATGCCGTATAACTACTGTGACAGCTTGTCAAAATTAATTCCACACGATCCGACCGACCCGTGGACGTTGGAGCGGACTTTAAAAGATGAGCCTGCTTTCAAAGAACGTTTTGAGAACGAAGAAGAGGCTCAAGAAATCATTGCGTTGTCGCAACCGCTTGAAGGCTTGACTCGAAACATTGGCATGCACGCGGGTGGCGTGTTGATTGCGCCTGGTAAATTAACTGATTTTTGTCCGATTTATTGTGCGGCAGGTACGCATTCGGTGGTCAGCCAATATGATAAAAATGATGTGGAAGCCATTGGCTTGGTCAAGTTTGACTTTTTGGGCTTACGCAACTTAACGATTCTTAAACTGGCGGTGAAATATCTAAAAATGCTGAATCCCGATAAGGCGGATTTTGTGTTGGAAGATTTGCCACTGGATGACCCAAAAGTGTTTCAAGTGTTTACGGACGGCAACACCACCGCCGTGTTCCAATCCGAGTCGCGTTCAGCCAAAGACCTTGAGAAAAAGCTCAAACCCGATAGCTTTGAGGACATCATTGCGCTCATGGCGTTGAACCGACCTGGCCCGCTGGGTTCAGGGATGGTGGATGACTTTATTCAGCGTAAAAAAGAACAAGTGAAAACGGGGCGTGGTAAGGATGAGTGGTATTTTCATCCCGACTTGAAAACCACTTTAGAACCGACTTATGGCGTGATGGTGTACCAAGAGCAGGTGATGTTGGTTGCGCAAATTTTAGGTGGGTACTCACTCGGTGGCGCTGATTTGTTGCGCCGTGCAATGGGTAAAAAAGATGCCGCAGAGATGGCGCGTCAGCGCGAAGTCTTCGCACAAGGTGCGCAAGCACATGGTGTATCGGTTGCCTTAGCCACTGAATTATTTAACTTGATGGAAAAATTTGCGGATTATGGTTTTAACAAATCACACTCCGCGGCCTATGCCCTCATCGCTTATCAAACGGCTTGGTTTAAGGCATATTATCCCGCCGAATTTATGGCGGCGACGATGTCCTCCGATATGGACGACACCGATAAAATGCAAATTTTTTATGAAGACAGCCTCGCCAACGGGCTGACGATTTTGCCGCCCGACATCAACCACTCGTATTATGCTTATGTGCCAACGGATGCACGCCATATTCGCTATGGCTTAGGAGCGGTGAAAGGGGCGGGGCAGGCCGCGATTGAGGCCATTGTTGCCGAGCGCGAAGCGAATGGAGCGTTTACCAGCTTTTTTGATTTTTGCTTGCGTGTTGATAAGCAGCACGTCAATCGACGCACGCTGGAAGCCTTAATCAAAGCAGGTGCTTTTGACGCGTTGCATGACAATCGCGCGAGCGTACTCGCCAGCCTTGAGCACGCACTTGAAGCGGCTTTTCATGCTGAACAAAACAAACACCAAAACAGCTTGTTTGATGATGCACAAACTTTTGATACCGAATGGAAAGCGCAGTTGGCGCAAGTGTCGCCGTGGACTTTGCGCGAAAAATTAGCGAATGAAAAACTGGCTTTAGGTTTTTATGTCAGCGGGCATTTGTACGATGAGTCTGCTGCTGAAGTGAATCAGGTGGTCAAAACCCGCTTGAAAGACATTTCACCGCAGCGAGACGCGGTGCTTATCGCGGGCGTGATTGTCGCTGTTCGCACGATGTTCACCAAACGCGGCAAAATGATGTTTGTCACGCTTGACGACAAAACCGAGCGGGTCGAAGTGTCGGTATTTAATGAAGTATACGAGCGGTTTGCCAGCATTCTTAAAGAAGACCATCTGGTCATTATTCAAGCCAAAATCAGTAAAGATGACTACAGCGGCGGGGTGCGCATTGTTGCCGAACGCGTGCTTGATATGGCGCGGGCGCGGGCGTTGCAAGCGAGCCAGTTGGTGATTGATGTCGATACGCGTGAAGCCGAGCTGGATGTGCAGGCTTTGAAAACGGCGTTGCGCAGCCAAGTCGATGAGGATGGTTTGGGGGTCACCATTCATGTGCAGATTCAGGGCGCGAGTGCCGATGTTAAATTGGGCATGGATTGGCGCGTTGTGCCAAGCGACAGCTTGTTACACAATTTACGCGAGCTCAAGTCGGTGGTGTCAGTCGAGATGGTGTAAAGTGGGCGGAGAGGTGGGCATGCGCCCACACATAATATTAAGGTTGCCATGACGTATAAACACACATTGTCACAATACGAGCGAGTTGCCCTCGTGCTGCAGGGCGGGGGTGCTTTAGGTTCTTATCAGGCGGGTGCAGTTGAGGGGCTGTTGAGCGCAGGCGTACAGTTGGATTGGATAGCGGGCATTTCTATTGGTGCGCTCAACACCGCCATCATCGCGGGCAATCCACCTGAACAACGTGTGGCGGCACTTAAAGGCTTTTGGAACACCATTTGCACCGCAAACTTTAGTGCGGGATTGACCGCTCCTTTTACCCAATGGTTGCACAACGCCAATCAGCTGACGCGAGGTGTGTTTAGCGCGTTTGAAGCCACACGTACTTTATTTGAAGGGCAAAAAGGTTTTTTCAGCCCACGCGTGCCGCTGCCGTTTATGGGCGCGCGCGCACCCGATGAAGTGAGCTACTACACAACAGCCGCTTTGCGCGAGACACTGCTTAAATACGCAGATTTTGATTTGATTAATACAGGCAACATTCGGGTGTCAGTGGGTGCGGTTAATGTGCGCACAGGTAATTTTGTGTATTTTGATAACCAAGATACGACGCTCACGCCAGAGCATTTCATGGCCAGCGGCGCATTGCCGCCAGGGTTTCCCGCAGTCAAAATTGACGGAGAATATTATTGGGATGGTGGTTTGGTGTCAAATACGCCGCTTAGCCACATCGTCGATGACCTGTCGAGTAAAGATACATTAATTTTTCAAGTGGACTTATGGAAAGCGCAAGGTGCTTTGCCCAATAATTTTTTAGACATCAGCGAGCGCACCAAAGAAATTCAATACTCCAGCCGCACCCGTATGGTGACCGATGTCATGCGCCAACGTCATCAAAATCGCCAAATGATACGCGCCTTGCTTGATAGAATCCCTGCGAAAGCCCGCGATGATGTGTGTAAAGAAGCGGCCGCTTTGCTGGCAGATGATGCGCGGGTGAACATCATTCATTTAATTTATCAAGACAAGCAGTATGAAGGGCATTATAAAGATTATGAATTTAGCCCCGAAACCATGCAGGAACATTGGAATAGCGGTCTGGTTGATATTGAGAAAACCTTGGCTTGTCCGTCTTTCTTTGAGTTGCCCGACAGTGACGAGGGCTTCACCACCCATGATGTGCATCGCATCAGCTCGTCATAAATTAAAAACCCCCATCCGTTGATGGGGGTTTGTTTTATTGTTTTATTTTTTTAATAACAGAACGATTAAAACAACGGTGGTTTGTTGTTGCCCTCGTGTGGCGTGTCCTTGGGGGGCACGACAGATGTTTCTGGTTCTTGAATTTCAGCAAAAGCGGGCGCAGGAGCCACCGCTGTGGGCGATTCTTCTACAGCTTCGGGAGTTGCCATCGGGGTTTCGTCAGTTGTGTCCGTCGGCGTGTCGCTCACATGCTTGGGTTCACGAGGTTTTAAGCCATTCATAATGTCTTTGATTTGCTCGGCATCAAGCGTTTCCCACTCCATCAAAGCAGAGGTCATGGTTTCAACTTTATCCGCATGCTCACGCAACAGTGAAGTGGCTAACGCATATTGCTCATCCAAAATGCGGCGAATTTCCGCATCGACGCGTTGTTGTGTCGCTTCAGAGACGGCGCGGTTGAAATTCATGCCGCTTGTGCTCTCGCCGTCAAGGTAAACCATAGGGCCGAGTGCGTCGGTCATGCCGTATTTTGCAACCATGTCGCGTGCAAGTGCAGTGGCGCGCTCAAAGTCGTTGGACGCGCCTGTACTGCGTGCATTCAAAAACACTTCTTCCGCAGCACGTCCGCCAAACAAAATGGTGATTTCATCCAATAGATTGCTCGCGTATTTTGAATAGCGGTCATGCTCAGGCAATTGCCATGTCACGCCCAAAGCCCAGCCGCGAGGCATGATGGTGACTTTGTGGACGGGGTCGGCGTTTGGTAGCAGGGCCGCGACAACGGCATGCCCAGACTCGTGGTATGCGGTCGCGCGGCGCTCTTCTTCGCGCATGACCGTTGAACGGCGTTCTGGTCCCATGTACAACTTGTCTTTTGCATCTTCAAAATCTTTCATATCGACCAAGCGTTTGTTGCGACGCGCGGCGAATAAAGCCGATTCATTGACCAAGTTTGCCAAGTCCGCACCCGAAAAACCAGGCGTGCCGCGAGCCAAAACCGCCGCGTCTACATCTTTGGCGACGGGTACTTTGCGCATGTGAACCTGTAAAATCTGCTCGCGCCCGCGGATGTCAGGCAGTCCGACATACACTTGGCGGTCAAAACGCCCTGGACGCAGTAAGGCTTTATCAAGCACGTCGGCGCGGTTGGTGGCGGCAATGACGATGACGCCTGAGTTGCCCTCAAAGCCATCCATTTCCACCAGCAATTGATTCAATGTTTGTTCACGCTCGTCATTGCCCCCCCCTGTACCTGAACCACGGTGGCGACCCACCGCGTCAATTTCGTCAACGAAAATGATACATGGCGATTGTTTTTTGGCTTGCTCGAACATGTCGCGGACACGCGATGCGCCTACGCCGACAAACATTTCCACAAAGTCCGAACCCGATACGCTGAAGAAAGGCACGCGCGCCTCACCTGCAATGGCTTTGGCGAGCAAGGTTTTACCTGTTCCTGGGGGGCCTACCAGCAAAACACCGTGCGGGATTGAGCCACCGAGTTTTTGAAATTTTTGCGGGTCTTTTAAAAAGTCGACAATTTCTTTGACTTCTTCTTTGGCCTCATCGCAGCCAGCTACATCCGTAAATGTAACGCTTTTTGCGGTGTCATCTTGTAAGCGGGCGCGTGATTTGCCAACCGACATCACGCCATTTTTGCCGCCTTGCATTTGGCGCATCATAAAGAAAAGCACGCCGCCAATGAGCAATAGCGGCAGTATGGATAAAAACAGTTGTGATAAAAAGCTTGGGCCTTCTTCAGGCTTGGCAATCACTTTAACGTTGGCGGCAATCAACGATTTGACCATGTCATTGTCGCGCGGTGCGGTTAAGGTGTAATTGACACCTTCAACGGGTGACACCGTTAATTCGGAGCCGCGAATTTCAACTTGTTTAATTTTGCCCGATTGTGCTGCACTAATAAACTCACTGTAGCTCACGTCAGGTGCTTTTGAGCGATGGTTGGTGTCAACACCTTGATAGATGCTGTATACCAGCATCAAGCCCAATACCCAAAACATCATGCGGGTTAGGTTGTTTTTTTTCAAAATGGAGACTCCTATGAAATACGAAAAAAGTATCTGCTTACTTTTTCGTGCTTAAATTTAAAATTCATTTGATATCAAACGCAACTGTGAACAGTGAGGTGCCTGTATGTTCAATTTGCGTTTTGAGCAGTTTGCGAATAACGTCAAAAACGCATTGTAAATCAAAGTTTAAAAACACGTAAACGCCCGCTCTTATTTCAGTCCACGACCTAAAATAAAGATTTCAGACGACTTGTCGCGTGAGGCTTTCGGTTTACGGGTTTTAACTTCTTTGAATGTCGCGCGAAACTGCTTCATCATCTCATCAAAACCTGCGCCATGAAAGCATTTTACTAATAACGCACCTTGTGGCTGCAAATGGCTTTGGGCAAATTCAAGCGCCAATTCACACACATGAATGATGCGTGCTGCATCCACCGAGGCGATGCCACTTAAGTTGGGGGCCATGTCGGATAAAACAAGGTCTACGGGTGCGTGACCGATGGTTTGCGCCAGCTTTTCGAGCACATCATCTTCGCGAAAGTCGCCCTGAATGAATTCCACGCCCGCAATTGGCTCCATCGGCAGCAAGTCCAAGGCGACGATGCGGCCATTTAAATCCCCACTTTTGACTAATTTTTCTCGTGCGACCTGTGACCAGCTCCCTGGTGTTGAACCCAAATCAACGATGACCATGCCTGATTTAATCAGCTTGTCTTCTTCGTCAATCTCTTTGAGTTTATAAGCCGCACGAGCGCGATAACCCTCGCGTTGAGCCAGTTTGACATAAGGGTCGTTGATGTGGGCATGCATCCATGCTTGATTGAATTTGTTTTTTTTCATGTAACCTAAACCGAGCCTAATCTAAAATACCAGCAAAATCAGGCACTTTAAGAGATAATACGGCTCTTTGCGATGTATTGTTATCCTCGCCCCTATATATAAAGAAAAGCGAAAAACCATGCCCATTTTACCCTTATCTTCCGCGCAACGTTCAAGTTTACGTGCCCAAGCCCATGATTTATCGCCTGTGGTGATGATTGGTGACGCGGGTTTGACTGACGCCGTGATGAAAGAAACTGAACACGCCTTGGCCGCGCACCAACTGATTAAAATTCGCGTATTTGCGGATGAAAAAGAAGTGCGCACCGAGTTCATGAACCGAATTTGCGAGCAATTGGGCGCGTCTCCTGTACAAATGATTGGTAAGTTGTTGGTGATTTACCGTCCAGAATCAGCCGCGCCAAAGAAAAAAACATTCGCCCAAACGCTGCAAGAGCAAGACGGTTTTAAAGGTGCGGCCCCTCGCCGCGTCACGGTCATGAAAGCGCCTGCTAATCCTGCACATCGTCCCCGCAGTAAACAGATGACCATTAAAGGCAATGAACGTGTGACCTCGGGCGGATTGGTTAAGCGCGCGAAAAAAACCACGGTGAGCAGTAAGAAAAAAATGGATTAAGCGCACAACAGCGACTATTCCCTGCCCATACAATATCTCGTAGTCATGTGATGTGTATGCTGTGTATGATGTGTGGGCGGTTGTTTTTCTGTGAAGCCAAAGGATAAGCCAAAGAATGATTAATATTCTTTGGCTTTATTGTTTAGATGCGATGGCGAAAAATTCAATCATTTTTAGTATGGAAGCTCACTTTGAGCCGATACAAAAGCAAAATTGCGCGGCAACAACAGGTTCGCTTGGCAAGTGATGGTTTTTACTCTTGTATAAGACATGTTGATATTTCCTTGCATTGCCTCACCTTTCCCGCTATCGTATCGACATCAAATTTAAATCGATTCAGGAGGTAGACATGCGAATTTTGTTGGCAGAAGATGACAGTGTCTTGGCGAATGGTTTGTCGCGTGCACTGCGCGAAGTCGGATATGCGGTGGATGTGGTGTACGATGGGCATCAGGCCGATGCTGCGATGTCAACACAGGAATGTGACCTGTTGATTTTAGATTTGGGCTTGCCAAAATTATCAGGCTTAGAAGTCTTGCGCCGCACCCGTGCGCGCAATAATCACACGCCGATTTTGATTTTAACGGCTGCGGACTCGGTTGAGCAGCGCGTGCAAGGTTTGGATTTAGGCGCGGATGATTACATGGCGAAACCGTTTTCATTATCCGAGTTGCAGGCGCGTGTACGTGCCTTGACTCGTCGCCAAGCAGGGTTTGACCAAAGCCGCTTAACGTTAGGGCCGTTGACCTTTGACCAAGTGTCGCGTAGTGCCCATGTGAACGACCAGTTATTGGATTTGTCGGCGCGTGAGGTCGGTGTGCTTGAAGTTCTATTCTCGCGTGCGGGTCGGTTGGTCAGTAAGGAGCAGATTTTGGATCACCTGTGCGAGTGGGGCGAGGAAGTGAGCCACAATGCGATTGAGGTGTATGTGCATCGCTTGCGTAAAAAATTAGAACCATTGGGCATTACGATTTCAACCATACGCGGCTTGGGCTATTCTCTTGATAAACCGCAAGTCAGTTCTTAATCAAGCCAGCCATGTCGCAGGCAAAGGTCAAACAAAAATCTCTTTTTGGTCAAATCATGTTGTGGATGTTGATTCCACTCATGTTTCTATGGCCGCTGTCTTTGCTGATTAGCTATCCAATTGGTCGCAGTATTGCCGATACGCCGTTCGACCAAAGTCTTAAAAACAACGTCTCCAATCTCGCCCAGCAAATGCGCAGCTCATACACCGAGCATGCGTTGTCCACTTGGGGTTTAAGCATTCCCGTGTTTGATAGCCAAGACCAGATGTACTATCAAATCGTCAGTAGCAATGGTGAAACAATTTTAGGCACGACCAAAATGCCGCAGCCGCCAGCCGCGGATGCCATTGTGATGAATCAACCTCAAGTGTACAGCGCGACGTTGTACAACGAGCCTGTTCGAGTGGCGTATGTGTGGTTGGATTTGGGCAATCAGTCGGTCATTGGCTCTCACTTTCAGTCCAATAGCGTGGTGCTGATTCAGGTGGCAGAAACGTTAAATAAGCGCAAGGCTTTGGCTCGTGAGATTCTTCAAGGTGTGACCTTGCCGCAACTGACTTTTTTGCCGATTGCGGTGTTGCTCATTTGGTTTGGTTTATCGCGTGGCATCATGCCTTTGAATCGTTTACAAGACAGTATTTTAGAGCGAGACACGCATGATTTAAGCGATGTCCCATCGACCGATGCGCCTGAAGAGTTGCAACCGTTGGTGCGCAGTTTTAATGGTATTTTGCATCGGCTGCGGCGACACATCGCATTACAAAAACGCTTTTTAACCGATACGGCTCATCAAATCAAAACACCTTTGGCGGGGTTGCGTATGCAGGCGGAGTTGGCCTTGCAAACCGACGACCCCGTTGAGCAGCGCAACAGCCTCACCCATATTGCGGCGGCGTCAGAGCGCACAGCGCGCTTGGTGAATCAGTTGATTGCGTTGTCGCGCACGGAGCATTTGGCGGAGGAGCGTTTGGAGTTAGCGCACGTTGACATCGTTGCGATTGCGCGAGACCAGACCATTTTTGCTGCCGACCGCGCTTTGCAAAAAGGTTTGCATATCGAATTGGACGTGCCTGATGCCGTCATTTTGGTCAATGCGCACGCGATTATGTTGGGTGAGTTGATGAAAAACCTTATAGATAATGCGATTTTTTATACACATACCAGCGTGACGGTGCGAATCACATCGGATGCCACCCATGCGCATTTTTATGTGCTTGACGATGGCCCTGGCATTGCACCTGAAGAGCGTGAGCAGGTATTTGAGCCGTTTTATAGCGTGCTGGGAGAAAAAGCCAGTACGGGCAGTGGACTGGGCTTGGCGATTGTGCAACAAATTGCCGATATGCACGATGCGACAATTGATATTGCTTACAACAGCGAGTTGACAGAGGGTGAACGACATGGCTGTGTGTTTCATGTGTGTATGCCTCGTGTGGCATCCAATTTGTGCGAATGATGCTGCGGCGGGGCGGGAAGTGGTCGTCAGTTAAGGGTAAGAAGATGGGCGCAATATGAAAATTAAAATTAAAAGACGAGTCAGTGCGCAGGAGACCTCCATGAAGGATAAAGCCAGTCAACGTCAGTTGACGAGTGAGCAAAAAAAAGTGGTGTTTGCCTCATCGCTCGGGACGGTGTTTGAGTGGTACGACTTTTATTTGTATGGCTCTTTGGCGAGCATTATTTCAAAGCAGTTTTTTTCGGGGGTCAATGATGCCGCCGCGTTCATCATTGCGCTATTGGCTTTTTCGGTGGGGTTTGCCGTTCGACCATTGGGTGCGATTATTTTCGGGCGTTTGGGTGATATGGTCGGGCGTAAACACACCTTTCTCATCACCATTCTTATCATGGGCTTGTCGACATTTATCGTCGGGCTGCTGCCGCCGTATGCTTCGATTGGCATTGCCGCGCCCATTGTGCTCATTGGTTTGCGCTTCTTGCAGGGTTTGGCTTTAGGCGGGGAATATGGTGGCGCTGTGACCTATGTTGCTGAATACGCGCCCACTCGGCGGCGCGGTTTATACACGTCATGGATTCAAACCACCGCCACCATGGGGTTGCTGTTGTCATTGGTGGTGATTTTATTGGTGCGCATGCTGGTGGGTGCGGAGGCGTTTGATGAGTGGGGTTGGCGCATTCCTTTTTTAATGTCGATTGCGCTTTTGGGCATTTCGGTCTGGATTCGCATGCAATTGAGCGAATCGCCGACTTATTTGGCGATGAAAGCTGAAGGTCGAACCTCTAAAGCGCCGATTAAAGAATCTTTTGGACAATGGAAAAATTTAAAACTGGTTTTGATCGCGCTATTTGGTTTGACTGCGGGGCAAGGGGTTATTTGGTACACGGGGCAATTTTATGCGTTGTTTTTTTTGACACAAAATCTCAAGGTGGATAATGGCACGGCCAATCTCTTGGTTGGGGTCAGCTTGGTGCTCGCCATGCCTTTCTTTTTATTTTTCGGTGCATTGTCCGACCGCATTGGCCGAAAACCCATCATCATGGTGGGCTGTTTATTGGCGGTCATATTGTATTTCCCGTTATTCAAGTTGCTCACGCATTATGCCAATCCAACCTTAGAGCGGGCGCAGAGCAGCTCACCTGTGGTTGTGATGGCGAATCCAGACGAGTGCAGCTTTCAATTTAATCTTGTAGACACAAAGCCTTTAACAACGTCATGCGACATTGCGAAAAATTACCTGTCGCGTAAAGGGATTAATTACACCAACGAGGCCATTCCTGCGGGCATGGTGGCGAGTATTAAAATTGGTGAGCGCATTATCCCCGCTTATGATGCCAATGATTTGAAGGTTCAGAAAGAGCGCGCCCTTGCTTTTGTGCGCGTGGTCGACGAGTCATTGCAAGCGGCGGGCTATCCAAATCGAGCCAATCCTTTTGAAATCAATAAGTTGATGGTGGTCGTCATTTTATTTATTTTGGTGTTGCTGGTGACCATGGTGTATGGTCCGATTGCCGCCATGTTGGTGGAAATGTTCCCGACCCCTATTCGTTACACCTCAATGTCACTGCCGTATCACATTGGCAACGGTTGGTTCGGCGGCTTTTTGCCCGCGATTGCTTTTGCCATGGTGGCGGCGCATGGCGATATTTATCAAGGCCTGTGGTATCCGATAGGCGTGGCTTTGATGACGTTTGTAATCGGCATGTTTTTCTTAAAAGAAACCAAAGGGGTTGATGTGGGAGCCAATTAACCACATACATATAGATACACGTAAAGCCCGTTTACCGGGCTTTTTTTTGGCATAATGTCGGGATTGCACGGCATGATTTTTAAATACTTTTTAAGGCAACTATGGATTTCACACTGGCGATTAAAGCCGCCCTCCTCGGTATCGTGGAAGGCTTGACTGAATTTTTACCCATTTCGAGCACGGGGCATTTAATTTTGACCCAATCGCTCTTGGGACTGCACGGTGAATTTTGGGATGCGTTTGAAGTCGCTATCCAATTCGGTGCGATTATTGCCGTGATTTGGGAGTTTCGTGAGCGCATCGTTGATGTCGTTGGCGGCATGTTTAAAGGCGAATCGTTGGCATGGCGTTTTGCGATAAATGTTGTGATTGCGACCATACCCGCGATTGTGCTGGCGTTGCTATTTGGCAAAACCATTAAAGCCCACTTATTCAATCCCATCGCGGTCGCCACCGCCTTGGTGGTCGGCGGTTTGGTTATTTTGTGGGCCGAACGCCGTCAAGTCAATCATCAACCTCGCATCCAATCGCTTGATGATTTAACAGCCGTCGACGCGCTAAAAGTGGGGCTCGCACAAACAGCCGCCGTGCTTTTCCCCGGCACTTCGCGTTCGGGCGCAACGATTATTGGCGGCATGTTTTTTGGCATCAGCCGTCAAGTGGCGACGCATTTTTCTTTTTTCCTCGCCATTCCGATTCTATTTGGCGCCTCAGCGAAAGAATTGTTGGACATCCGTCATCTTTTGAATCAGCAGACCCTTGCATTGTTTGGTATTGGCTTTATATTCTCCTTTATCAGTGCCTTTGTGTGCGTGCGGTGGCTATTGCGATTTGTCAGCAACCATAATTTTGTCGGATTCGCTTGGTATCGCATCATCTTTGGTGGACTGATTCTTATCTCTTGGGCCGCAGGTTGGTTGGCTTGGAGCTAACGCGTGGCTTCAACGCACCGCTCAAATCCGCAGTACGAATTTTAACTTCTTATATCAAAACATTTTATTGAGGAAACACATGAAAAAATTAAGTCTGATTTTAGTGGCATTGGTCGCCGTGGCTGGCGCAGCGGTTTGGGGTTTTAAATCCGTCACAGGGCCAAACATTGAAGCACCGATGAAACGCATGCAAATGACTTACAAAGCGGCGATGGATAGCAACAATATGGCGGACTTTAAAAATAACGTGACCACGTTGCAAACGACGATTCAAAACGCCAGCACGCTCGAATACGACGGTTCTAAACCCAATCAAGAAATTTACCGTGCGGGCATGCACGAGTTGGATGAGCACATGGCCGCTGTCAACCAAGCCATCGCCGACAATGATTTAGATAAAGCCAAAGCGGCTTTGGCTAAGGTCAATGATTCTAAGAAAAAATATCACAAAGCGTTGGGTGAGTAATCAGCAAGAAGAAAAATCGTTAAAAAAGACCGCTGAGCGGTCTTTTTTTGGCTTGGATGAGACGGAGTTGATTTAGACTAAATCAAGTGCACGATAACCGATGTCATGACGCAATTGCATGCCATCAAATTGGATGCGTTTGACGTGTTCGTATGCCGTGGCTTGCGCTTCACGTAGGGTGTGACCGAGGGCGGTGACACACAGCACCCGTCCGCCCGAAGTCACCACTTGGTCGAATTTGTCCGCCGTGCCTGCGTGGAAAGTAACGCAATCTAAAGTATCGTCAGGCAAAGTGATGGCATCACCCGCGCGAGGCGTGTTGGGGTAATTGGCCGCCGCTAAGACAACGCCCAGAGCCACTTGTTTATTCCATTCAAGTTGAACTTGGTTGAGCGTGCCGTTCGCACCGTGACGCAGCACTTCAAATAAGTCAGAGTCGAGGCGGCGCATAATCGGTTGTGTTTCGGGGTCGCCCATGCGGCAGTTGAATTCGAGCACCTTGATGGAGCCGTCAGGTTGAATCATTAAGCCTGCGTAGAGAAATCCTGTAAAGACGATGCCGTCTTTTTTCATCCCATTTAAGGTGGGGAGGATGACTTCGCGCATGGCGCGTTCGTGAACGTCGGGTGTGACCACGGGTGCGGGCGAATACGCGCCCATGCCGCCCGTGTTCGGCCCTTGGTCGCCATCCAATAAACGTTTATGGTCTTGGCTGGTGGCGAGTGGCACGGCATTTTCACCATCACATAGAACGATGAAGCTGGCTTCTTCGCCATCGAGGAATTCTTCGATGACGACGCGTGCTTGTGTGTCGCCCAAGCGGTTGCTGGCGAGCATGTTGTCAATCGCGGCGTGCGCCTCGTCCAAAGTCATGGCGACAACCACGCCCTTGCCTGCGGCTAAACCATCGGCTTTAATCACGATGGGTGCGCCGTGGGTATTGACGTAAGCGTGTGCGAGGGCAGCGTCGGTGAAGGTGTCGTAGGCTGCTGTTGGAATGGCGTGCCGAAGCATGAAGGCTTTAGAAAACGCTTTAGAAGATTCAAGTTGCGCGGCCTCTTGCGTGGGGCCAAAGATGGCTAAATCCGCAGTACGGAAGGCGTTGACCACGCCTTTGGCTAAGGGGGCTTCGGGGCCGACCACAGTCAAGACAACATCGTTATCTTGGGCAAATTTAACCAATGCTGCATTATCAACCTGTGTGATGTTTTGGGTTTTTTGCAAGCGTGCTGTACCTGCGTTGCCAGGTGCGACGAATACTTTCGTGACTTGTGGAGATTGGGCAATTTTCCAAGCAAGTGCATGTTCGCGCCCGCCTGAACCAATGATAAGAACATTCATAATGATGATTTTTTATAAAAAATGAAACAGGTAACAAAGACTAAGCATTTTACTCGACTTAAGGGTTTATGGCTGGGCTAATTGAAAAACTGCACTTAAGTGTGCGCAGAATGGTTGCTGAAATTTATTTTTGTGTGTTACAATCGCCGTTCTTAAAAATAGGCGGTTAGCTCAGTTGGTTAGAGCGCCACGTTGACATCGTGGAGGTCGTTGGTTCGAACCCAATATCGCCTACCAAATTTTATACAAAGCCCCGCATGGTCGGGGCTTTGTTCATTGATGTAATCGCTCTTGAGTGTTACAAAGCGACCGCGCGACCGCAAGTGGCAGCGCAAAAGCATCGCGCTGGCGTGAGTGAGCTGCTGGCTGTAACTGAATGGTTGATATGACTTCTCTCGTTTCTCATGCATCGTCTGTCGCCTCGCTTGAGCAGGCGCGTCGATTTTCAATTGCCCCCATGCTCGATTGGACGGACAGGCATTGCCGTTATTTTCATCGCTTGCTGAGTAAGAATGTTTTGCTCTATACCGAGATGGTGAATGTCAATGCGATTATTCATGGTGATACCGCCCGTCATTTGGATTTTGATGCCAGTGAGCACCCGCTCGCATTGCAGGTCGGTGGCAGTGATGTGCGGGCGTTGGCGCAGTGTGCCAAAATTGCTGAACAGTGGGGCTACGATGAAATCAATATCAATTGCGGTTGCCCATCTGAACGGGTGCAAAGCGGTGCTTTTGGCGCGTGTTTAATGGCGGAGCCATTTTTGGTCGCCGATGCCGTGAAAGCGATGCGTGATGCGTGTTCCATTGATGTCACGGTCAAGCATCGGATTGGTTTGGATAAAAATGAAGATTATGGTTTTGTACGCGATTTCATCGGTGCGGTCAGTGAGGCGGGGTGCGCTACTTTTGTCGTGCATGCGCGTAATGCTTGGCTAAAGGGTTTGTCGCCGAAAGAAAATCGCGACATTCCGCCGCTGCGCTATGAGGTGGTGCATCAGTTGAAACGCGATTTTCCACAGTTGAATATTATAATTAATGGTGGCTTGGCAGATTTTGATGTTATTCAGCAGCAGTTGCAGCATGTGGATGGCGTGATGGTCGGGCGACAGGCGTACCATGAACCGTATTGGCTGGCGCGGGTGGATGGGCTGTTCTTTGGCGACGAGTCGCCTGCTCCTAGCCGCCGTGACATTTTAGAGCAACTGCTCACTTATGCTGAACGTCAAATTTTACAAGGGGTCCCGTTGCGTAACATGACGCGACACTGGTTGAACTTGTATCATGGTGTGGCGGGCGCTCGGACGTGGCGCCGACATTTGTCGGACGCGAAGCTATTGGCGAGCAATGATGTCCGCTTGTTATTGAAAGATGTACCGAATGATGCCTTGCTTGAAGTGAATGAATATGATTGAGAACCGATTTCCAACGCCCTTGCCGACGGATGCCACGCCGCTGACGTTGGCGCATTTTAATTATGACTTGCCTGAACAGCTCATCGCGCAGATGCCTGCGGCAGAGCGCAGTGCAAGTCGATTGTTGGTGGTGCATGGTGAAAACGATGTGGTGGATGAACGGTTTACCGATATTGTGAAGCACCTGAAAGCGGGTGATGTGTTGGTTATGAACAACACCAAGGTCATCAAGGCCCGCCTGTTTGGACATAAGGCCAGCGGTGGAAAAGTTGAGGTGATGTTTGACCGCGTGACGGGGACGCATCGAGGCATTGCACAAATCCGCGCTTCAAAAACGCCTGCGATAGGCTCTACATTGCGCATCAACGATGCTTTTCACCTCACGGTGTTGGCAAAAAACGATCGCTTTTATGAGTTGGAAAGCGATGCGCCGATATTGGAGATGCTAGAGCAACACGGCCATTTGCCACTGCCGCCTTATATTGACCATGCCGCCGATGATTTTGATGCCAATCGTTATCAGACCGTATTTGCCGAGCATGCGGGTGCAGTGGCTGCTCCTACGGCGGGCTTGCATTTTGATGAACATATTTTAAAAGCCTTAACAGATAAAGGTGTACAGCTGGCGTACGTGACGTTGCATGTGGGGGCGGGTACATTTTTGCCCGTGTCGAGTGAAAATTTAGACGCGCATGTGATGCACCAAGAGTGGTTCGAAATACCAGCGCACACAGCAGATGTCATCAATGCAGCGCGGCTTAAAGGTGGGCGTGTGGTCGCAGTTGGAACGACAAGTTTGCGCGCACTGGAATCGGCTGCTGCGCTACAAAATCCTGAGTATGCCCGTGATTGGCAATTGCAGCCGCACAGTGCAGATACCAAATTGTTCATTCGACCGCCGTATCGTTTTCGTTTGGTGGACGTATTGGTGACCAATTTTCACCTGCCTCAATCGACTTTATTGATGCTGGTTTCGGCGTTTAGCGGGGTGGAAACCATGCGAGGTGCGTATAATCATGCCATTTCGCAAGGGTATCGCTTTTTTAGTTATGGCGATGCGATGATATTAACGTGTTGTCAAAAATGAACGGTGCTTTGCAGGGGGCTTTTTGACGCATTTAGACAGAATTTTAAACAGAATCAATTAAAAAATATTTTTTGAACTCATGAGCTTAAATTTTAAATTACATAAAACCAGCGGTAAGGCGCGTCGTGGCACGATGACGCTGAATCATGGCGTGGTCGAAACGCCGATTTTTATGCCTGTTGGGACTTACGGCGCGGTCAAGGGCATGAACCCAGACATGTTGGGTGATATCAATGCCCAAATTATTTTGGGCAATACCTTTCATTTATGGTTGCGCCCAGGTTTGGATGTGATGAAAACCCATGGCGGGTTGCATCAATTTATGAATTGGAATAAGCCGATTCTGACGGATTCAGGCGGGTTTCAGGTGTTTTCGCTCGGCGAGATGCGCAAAATTTCAGAAGAAGGCGTGATGTTCAGCTCGCCCGTGAATGGTGATAAATTGTTTTTAACCCCCGAAGTGTCGATGCAGATTCAAACCGTGCTCAACAGCGATATTGTCATGCAGTTTGACGAATGCACGCCGTACCCCGCTTCAGAAAAAGAGGCGCGAGACTCAATGGAAATGAGTTTGCGCTGGGCAAAACGGTCATTGAATGAATTTAATGCACAGAACAACCCCAATGCTTTATTTGGCATTGTTCAAGGCGGCATGTATACGCATTTACGCGATGAGTCGTTGGCGGGTTTGAATGAATTGGATTTTCATGGCACGGCCATTGGTGGTTTGTCGGTGGGCGAGCCGAAAGAAGATTTTTATCGGGTGCTGGAATATGTCGGGCATCGTTTACCTGCACACAAGCCGCGTTATTTGATGGGGGTGGGTACGCCTGAAGATTTAGTCTATGGCGTGCAACAGGGGGTGGACATGTTTGATTGTGTCATGCCAACGCGCAATGCACGCAATGGCTGGTTGTTTACGCGCTTTGGTGATTTAAAAATCAAAAATGCGCGGTATAAGCACGACACTGCACCGATTGACGACACGTGCACATGCTATGCTTGCCGTCACTTTAGCCGTTCGTATTTGCATCATTTGCACAAAATGAATGAAATGCTAGGGGCGCAGCTCAATACGATTCATAATTTGCACTACTATCTGCAATTGATGCAAGAGTTGCGCGATGGTTTGGACAACGACCGCTTTGACGAAGTGGTGGCGCAATTTCATGCCAATCGTGCGCGGGGCATTGCATAAGATAAGTTGCGGCAAGATGTCGCCGATTAAACATCTGGTGCTATAATCGCGCCTGTATTATTTTTATTTTTGGAGTGGATATGTTTTTTATTACCGATGCACATGCTCAAGCTGCAGGTGAAATGTCAGGCGGCGCGTTAGCCCAATTTTTGCCGTTCATTTTGATGTTCGTATTGTTGTATTTCCTGATGATTCGTCCTCAAATGAAACGCCAAAAAGAGCAAAAAGCCATGTTGGCCGCCTTGAAAAAAGGCGATGAAGTGGCGACCATTGGTGGTGTGGTGGGTAAAATCACCAAAACCGACGACAATTTCGTCACATTGGAAGTGGCACGCGCAGCAGGACAAGCGGTGGAGATGCAATTCCAACGCGGCGCGGTGCAGTCAATTTTGCCGATGGGTTCAATCAAGTAATCTGAGTGTTCACTTGAAAAAGATGTAAAGCCGCCATGCCGCATTTGTGGTCATGGCGGTTTGTGGTTTATTGGAATATCAATAAGGCATGATAAGCAAGTTTCAGCGTGCTGATTGTGCCTTATGATTTTGTTGTCATCTCTTTGGTCTTTTCGGTGTTTTCTCGACAAAGATTTTAAATCTAATCACGAAAAAATTTGATTGTGTTTTTTCGTAAGTACTGTGTGAGTGATGGTATGAACCGTTATCCGTTGTGGAAATATATAGTAATTTTAGTGGTGCTGTTATTTGGCCTGATTTATACCGCCCCCAATTTTTTTGGTGAGGTGCCCGCTGTTCAAGTGTCGGCGAGCAAGTCGACTGTTAAAGTCACGTCGCAGATGCAGAGTATGATTGAGCAGACTTTGGCCGCTCAAAACATCAGCAACACAGGCGTGTATTTTAGCCAAAATGGCAGTGTGGGCTCATTTCGCATTCGTTTCAAAGATACGGACACGCAGCTTAAAGCCAAAGAAGTGTTGAATGCGGCTCTCAATCCCAATTCAGACGACCCGCAGTATATTGTTGCGTTGAACCTAATGTCTAACTCGCCCAATTGGTTGAGTGCGTTGGGCGCCCGCCCGATGGCCTTGGGCTTGGATTTGCGTGGCGGCGTGCATTTCTTGCTTGAAGTCAAAATGGATGGCGCGATTCAAAAGCGTTTGGACAGTTTACAAAACGAATTGACCTTATCCTTAAAAGACAAAAGAATCATTGTCGCGAACAGTGACAACAAAAACGGCGTTTTGACGTTGATGTTTGACAGCCCTGATACAGCCAATAATGCGCGTGGCGAAATTCTGAAAACGCATACTGATTTGAATATCACGCCCAATGGCAATAATCTTGATATTGCTTTGACCGAAGTGGCGACTCAAGAAGTCAAAACAAATGCCTTGAAACAAAACATCAGCACTTTGCATAACCGCGTGAATGAATTGGGTGTTGCTGAACCTGTGGTGCAACAGCAGGGTGCAGACCGCATTGTGGTCGAGTTGCCTGGTGTGCAAGACACGGCAAAAGCCAAAGACTTAATCGGCCGCACGGCAACGTTGCAAATGCGCTTGGTTGAAACGGGTAACGGCTTTAATAACGAAAAATTTAAAAATGGTGACGGTGAAGTGGTGGTCAAAAAACAAGTGATTGTTTCAGGCGACTCAGTGACCAACGCAACGGTTACCTTCACACAAGAAAATCAACCCGCAGTCAGCGTGACGCTGGACAGTGCGGCGGGTAAGGTGATGCGTCAAACCACGCACGATAACTTGAAAAAGCCAATGGCGATTCTCTTGTTTGAAAAAGGCAAAGGCGAAGCCATTTCGGTTTCAACCATCCAAGGCGAGTTTGGCGATAGTTTCCAAATTACGGGTTCGGGTTCAGCCGAGGAGGCCAATGATTTGGCGGTACTCTTGCGCGCAGGGGCATTGGCCGCGCCCATGGAAATTATCAACGAGCGCACGGTGGGCCCGTCTTTGGGGGCGGATAATATTGACAAGGGGTTTAACTCTTTGAAATATGGTTTCTTAGCGGTTGCCCTATTCATGCTCATTTATTACCGCATGTTTGGCGTATTTTCGGTCATTTCATTGGGCATGAACTTATTGTTATTGATTGCTTTATTGTCGTGGATCGGTGCAACCATGACCTTGCCTGGTATCGCCGCGATTGCTTTAACGCTTGGTATGGCGATTGACTCCAACGTTTTGATTAATGAACGGGTACGCGAGGAGTTGCGGAATGGGGCTACGCCTAAAAATGCAATTATGCTGGGTTATGACCGTGCTTTTGCAACGATTCTGGATTCGAACTTCACCACTTTAATTGCAGGTTTGGCCTTGCTCTTGTTTGGCTCAGGTCCGATTAAAGGTTTTGCGGTGGTGCATTGTTTGGGTATTTTGACGTCAATGTTCTCAGCCGTGTTCTTCTCGCGTGGTTTGGTAAATCTGTGGTACGGTCGTCGTGCGCGTTTGGCCAGCATTTCAATCGGTCAGGTTTGGCGTGCTGAAGCGAATACTGATACTGCAATTACGCAAGTCATGGATGAAGCCTCATCGGCTTCTAAAAAATAATAGATATCGGATAAAGGGGTTATAAAATGGAATTTTTCCGATTTAAAAAAGACATCAATTTCATGAAATACGCGGTTACGTTTAACGTGATTTCGTTGGTGACATTCTTTTTAGCGGTGTTTTTCTTGTTTTCACGTGGACTGCATTTTTCAATTGAGTTTACGGGCGGTACGCTGACAGAGGTGCAGTACACGCAAGCGGCGAACCTAGACAGCATCCGCGACAGTTTGAAAAAAATAGGGTATACCGACGCGCAAGTTCAAAATTTTGGTAGTCCGCGTGATGTTTTGATTCGCTTACCGATTAAAGAGGGCGTTGAAAGTAAAGTTCAAAGTGAGCAAGTGTTAACTGCTTTGCAAGCTGAGGATTCAACCGTTAAATTGCAACGAACTGAGTTTGTCGGTCCGCAAATTGGTAAAGAGCTTGCCAGCGATGGTGGTAAGGCTTTGTTGTTTGTCGTGATTGGGATTGTGTTGTATTTGGCATTTCGCTTTGAGTTTAAGTTTGCGGTCGCAGGTATTATTGCCAACTTACACGACGTGGTCATTATTTTGGGCTTTTTCGCGTTTTTTCAGTGGGAGTTTTCACTCTCGGTATTAGCTGCGATTTTGGCGATTTTGGGTTATTCCGTCAATGAGTCTGTGGTGATTTTTGACCGTATTCGAGAAGTGTTCCGTGACCCCAAAGGTCGTGGCTTGACTGTCCCTGCGGTGATGAATCATGCGATTACCTCGACCACGAGCCGTACAATCATCACCCACGGTTCAACACAACTGATGGTTTTGGCGATGTTCTTTTTTGGCGGTCCAACATTGCATTACTTCTCATTGGCGTTGACGATTGGTATTTGTTTTGGTATTTACTCATCGGTGTTTGTGGCCGCTGCGATTGCCATGTGGCTGGGGGTGACGGCCAAAGATTTGGCGGTGCCTGAGAATGAGCTGGGTCGAGATGGTGTTGACCGACGCGATCCAAATTTTGGCGCGCAAGTATAAGCAAAGCATAATAAACCATAAAAAAATCCCACGGCCGAGGCAGTGGGATTTTTTTGATTAGCTTTTTGACCGTGATATTTTCCAGCGACTTTCAAAACAAATAAGCAACGTGCCAAATACCACTAATGTCAATGCCGTTGCCAGTCCCAAATGTTCTGCTAAATAGCCGAGCAATGCGGGGCCGCCCAATAAACTGGCGTAACCCATGCCAGCGGCGAAGGCAACGCCGCGAGCGGGAGGAACGCCCGCAATGTTTGCAGCCCTTACAAACAATAAAGGCACCAAGTTGGCGTAACCCAAGCCCGCGAACACAAGTGCAAGTAAAGCCAAGGGTGCATTTGGAGCCATTAAAAATCCAACCAACATTAGACTGGCTAAAGCACTGCTGAAAAAAAGTAATGGCAATGTGGCGTAGCGCGCACGTAAATTGTCACCTAAAAAGCGAGCCACTGTCATGCCTGATGCAAATGCAGCCATGGACAGAGCGGTTTGAGTGGCGCTGGCGGATTTAATGTCACGCAAAAATAAACCAGACCAATCGCCGACAGCACCTTCCGCAAAAAAACTAATCGCAGTCAATGCCGCAACGATAATCAGTGCGCGTGGTGCGCGCTGGTGAACTGTTGTGCTGTCCTGCTTTTGCGCCACCACATCTTCAGGATAGCATAGCGACACCCACCACCACATCGCCCCAAGTGCCAGTGCTGAAAAAAACCATACGCTGGTTGTATAAGATAAAGTCAAATACAGCACCAAAGCGGCAGCGGCACTGCCCAAGATATTGCCTAAACTGTAGCCACCATGAAATAAAGACAATGAAGGTTTTTGTAAGTGGTGTTCAACGTTAAAGGCATGACTGTTCATCGACGCATCCAACGCGCCGCAGCAAAACCCCACGCAAACCGATGCCATCATGAGTGCAACAAAAGAGGGGGCTGCTATCATTAAAGGAAAAAGCAGCCACATGCCGCAACCCGCAACCCGCATGACTGCACGTGTGTTATGTCGTGCAATCAATTTGGGTATGACAATGGTCGCGCCCACCGCGCCCATGCCAAAACAAAAAATATTGAGCCCAATCATGTCGTTGCTCAGGGCTAAACGTTTTTGTAACAGCGGAATGGCCGCGGCCCACAATCCGACTAACACGCCGAAAGAGGCAAAGATGCCGAATAGAGCGATTTGAACTGTGCGAGGATGAGGCGATTTGGGCATGGTCATTAAAATAGGCAATGATTAAAAAATAGACATAAAAAACGGCTGGTCATAACGACCAACCGCAAGAATGGATAGATGAAAGCTTGATGGGCGCAGAGTCTAAATCATTTACATTTAAAGATTTAAAGTAATGAAGGGTGAGACTCGTTGAGCACCTCGTCAATGCTGTCATTCATTCGGTTAATGCGCTGGGTTGCCTCGATGCTTGTGCTGTTTTGAAGGTTAAGTTGAAGCAGTTCATGAGCAATTTGTAATGCGGCAAACACGGCGATTTTATCATGTCCCGATAAATCCATTTGTTGGTTAATCATTTGCATTTTTTGGTCAACCAGAGCGACCGAAGCGAGTAAAGAGGCTTTTTCATCGGGTGCGCACAGTAAGGTGTAGTTGCGACCTAAAATCGTGACATTAAGCGCATCTTTTTTGACGGCATGATTCATTATTTGCTCCCTTCTGTATCGGAAGCTTCGTCATGTTGTTCCAAAGAGTGCAAGAGTAAGTCGATTCGATTTTGAGCTTGCGCCATGTGCTCAAGCAGCTGCTGATTTTCGGTGCGCAATGCAGCATTGGTCTCACGCAAGCTGAGGTTCGTGGCACGAATTTGTGAAATATGGGCGATGAGTTGCGCCAATTTTTGTTCGAGGTCTTTAAGGGGTGTGAGCATGTTTAAATATTGTTATGGGTTGACAGGGTGATGTGAGTCAAGCACAAATTGGTTTTACATCGGAACAAGTGCGCAGATAAACGAATAACACTGCGTCATATCGCGTCTATTTTACTCGAAAATGATGAAAGTGCATGTGGGAATGGTGGGGTTTTTCCATTGCCTTTTTATAGGCTATCCAGTACAGTGACACCACCTATTGGTGCTCTTGCCTGATTTTTACAGGCACAGAGTGAAACGGGAAATCGGCAGCGTTGACCACAATGCGCTGACCATGCTGCACCCGCAACGGTATGCCCTGACTGAATTGAGTCCGCGCCAACAATAAACCACTGTCTGATTGTGTACCCCGCACCTCGCGGGCGTGCTGCTCTGATGGGAAGGTGTTTGGCGTTATGGGTTAGCCCGGAGACCGACCAATGGAGCGCGTGCGCAGATGAAAATAACGCGCGTGTTTCTTTTAACCCATGCTTTGCGGGTCGCAAAGTTGAGGAGTAAACATGACAGTATTTAAAACTGATGCACGTTTGGTGTGTCCGAAATTCACGCGCGCGTACGTGCGCATACAAATGGTTTGGGGTGGGTGTGTGATGCTGGGGGCAAGTGCCGCTTATGCGCAAACACCTGCCGCTAAAAACCAAGCTGATGACAAAGCACTTCCTGAGGTGGTGATTACCGCTGCGCGAAGTGAGCAAATGGTTGCAGATGCTTTACCCAGTACCACGGTGATTTCAAGGGCAGATATTGAAAATGCATCTGTGTCCGATGTGAGCAGCTTGTTAAGAATGCAGACAGGCGTAGTGATTCGACAATCGGGTGTGCAAGGTAGCCGTCCTACAGGAGTGACTATGCGAGGGGCCGAGCCGCGCCATACCTTGATATTGTTGGATGGTGTTCCCATGAGTAGTTTGTCCGCTGGGACGGGGGCTTTGGAGCAAATACCACTATCAGTGATTGAGCGCATCGAAATTGTTCGAGGGAATGTGTCCGCGTTATACGGCTCACAAGCAACAGGCGGGGTGGTGCAAGTGTTCACCCGAAAAATGAGCGCGGAACAAAATTTGACGGTGCGAGTGGCGGCGGGGTCGCATGGGCAGCGTCAAGCCTCGGCACAAGTGAGTGGCGGTACAGATAAGGTGCAGGCGACTTTTGGTATTGCGCATGAAGAAGAGAACGCAATCAGTGCCATGAACCAAACCGTGCGCCCGTTTGCCAATGCGGATAAAGATAAATACAAAAATGACAGTGCCAATGGTGCGGTGCGTTATCGACCGAATGACAATAACGAGTTTGGTTTGCGTTTTTTTGAAAGCCGTGGCAAGGGTGATTACGATAATCAGTACGATGACCCAGATGCGAATTTGCACAACACCGTGCGGCTGCAAAACATCAGTTTGTACTCCAATAATCGCATCACGGATTATTGGAAAAGCAGCCTGCGCTTGTCACAATACACGGACAAAGCCAATAATTATGCCTATTACGGCAACGATGAAAACAAAACCCGCACGCGGGAAATGGTTTGGCAAAACGACATTCACAGCGAGATGGGCGATTACATCATCGGATTTTCGCACAACCAACAAAAACTAAGCAGTACCACCGCTTATGACAACACAAGCCGAAAGACCGATAGTATGTGGCTTGGTTATGTTCTGGATAAAAACCGCCATCATTTGCAGCTAAACGCACGCACCGACAAGATGTCAGGTCTTGCGCGTGAAAACACAGGCTCGATTAATTACGGCTTTGATGTCAGTGAGCGTTGGCGAGTGTTTGGTGGTTATAGCAATGGTTTTTCAGCCCCCACATTTGATGAGCTGTACTATCCTGGCTATTATGCGTTTGGCACATACTATCCGTCCTCCAATCCAAACTTAAAGTCAGAGCACGCCGTATACACGCAAATTGGAGCGCAATACGTGGGTGAACATTTGACCAGCCGCATCACCGCTTTTGAAACACGCTATCGCGACAAAATAGCTTTGGACTCAAACTACATTCCGTACAACCTCAATCGCGCGACAGCAAAAGGCATTGAGTGGCATGGCACGTACAATCAAAATGGTTGGACAGCAGATATTGGCTTGACCTATCAAAATGTTGAAAATACAGATACAGGAGAACGTTTGTTGCGACAACCGCGCGTGTTTGGCAGCATCGGTGTAGGCAAAACGTGGGGAAAATGGTCGGCTCAACTCAACTGGCAGCTGCAAGGCCATATGAAAGACGTCGAAGGCAGTACGGTCGCAGGCTATGGTGTGCTCAATGCCGCTGCGTATTACAACTTGACGAAGACGCTCAAGTTCGGTCTCAGTGTGGGCAATGTGTTTAATCGCACCTATCAGCCACTGTATGGCTACAATGCCATGCCGCGCAATGTCTTGCTCTCACTGCAGTACCAACCAAAATGGTAAGTGAAGTGGTGAGTCACACATGAGCTGTTGTTTTTGATATAGAAAGCGTGTCATTCGACGCGCTTTCTATATTTCGATAGCTCATTTGTCAAGCAAAATATTGCTTATTTTTTACGCAGATTGTCTGCGAAGCGTTCATGCTTTTTGATACAATGTCACCATCAAAAACCTTCGCTCTGCAATACCATACCAAGGCGATTTCTCCACGAGTTGAAAAGTTTTATGCGCATTGGTTCTCATCAACTTCCCAATAATTTATTTGTCGCTCCAATGGCAGGGGTAACCGATAGGCCGTTTCGTCAGCTGTGTAAAACACTAGGGGCGGGTTACGCCGTATCTGAAATGGCAGCGAGCAACCCGTTGTTGTGGAAAACCGATAAAAGTACCCGTCGCTTAAATCATGATGGTGAAACATCGCCGATTGCCGTGCAAATCGCGGGTTCAGATGCGGCCATGTTGGCACATGCTGCGCAATTTAATGTGGACAAAGGCGCGCAAATCATTGACATTAATATGGGATGCCCCGCCAAAAAAGTATGCAATGTCGCGGCGGGTTCATCCTTGTTGCGCAATGAACGCTTGGTAGCTGAAATCATTGAGGCGGTGGTGAAAGCGGTATCCGTGCCCGTGACCTTGAAATTTCGCACGGGCTGGAATGCGAATCATAAAAATGCAATGACCATCGCACGCATCGCGGAAGCTGCGGGCGTACAAATGTTAACTTTGCATGGACGCACGCGAGCAGATGGCTACAAAGGCGAGGCTGAATATGACACCATTCGTGCGGTGAAAGCGGCGGTTTCTATTCCCGTGGTCGCCAATGGCGACATCACATCGCCAGCAAAAGCCAAAGACGTACTTAATTATACAGGCGCGGATGCCATTATGATTGGACGTGCGGCGCAAGGTCGCCCTTGGATTTTTAGGGAAATTGCGGCTTTTTTGCAAGATGGTGAATTGTTGCCTGCACCGACCGTTATTGAGGCGAAACACTTGCTTCTAGCGCACCTGCAGGAGCACTATGATTTTTATGGTGAACGAACAGGCATGCTGACGGCACGCAAGCATATTGGCTGGTATGTTCAAAATATCATGGGCGGCTTGGATTTTCGTCGCCGAATGAATGATTTAAACACCTTGGACGCGCAATATCAGTCGGTGGCGGATTTTTTTGATGAATTGGCGGTGCATCACGAGCGCCTGCCTTATCTGGATGTTTAATGTAGTGGTATTTTTTAAACTTTTATTTCACACATAAATTAAGAATTAATAAGATGAGTACAAGTAGTTTTGAATTGGTTAACGCAGAACTTTCACACGACGAAATGGTCGACATCAGTGAGTGCATCCAGCACCATTTTAAGGTGTATCTGAATGCACTTGAAGGTGCTGAAGGCGCGCAACCTCATGATTTACACCAAATGTTATTGACGGCCTGTGAAAAGCCTTTGCTTGAATTGGTTATGGAAAAAACCAAAGGTAACCAAAGTTTAGCCAGCGAATGGCTGGGCATCAACCGTGCCACATTGCGTAAAAAATTATTGGCGTATGACTTAGAAGCCAAAAAATAATTTCTTCTTTTATTTAAATTCTTAAGGCTATCATGATTAAAACCGCTCTACTTTCAGTGTCTGATAAAACAGGCGTTCTTGAATTAGCACAGTCTTTGCACGCACGAGGTGTCAAACTTTTGTCGACAGGTGGGACGGCAAAATTGTTGGCAGACAACGGTTTGCCCGTTGTTGAGGTGGCGAACCATACAGGTTTTCCAGAAATGCTCGATGGCCGCGTGAAAACCTTACATCCTACAATTCATGGTGGACTGCTCGCGCGTCGAGAGTTGAGTGAACACATGGACGCGCTGGCTGCACATGGAATTGAAACCATTGATATGTTGGTCGTCAACCTGTACCCGTTTGAAGCGACAGTCGCGAAAGCGGGTTGCACGTTGGAAGATGCGATTGAAAACATCGACATTGGCGGTCCTGCGATGGTGCGCAGTGCAGCAAAAAACTGGCGAGATGTTGTTGTGTTGACAGACGCTTCGCAATACGCATCGGTGCTGGAAGAGTTGAATGCCAGAGGTGATGTGTCTGAGGCCTCAAAATTCAAGTTGTCAGTTGCGGCATTCAATCGCATCAGTCAATATGATGGCGCCATATCCGATTACTTATCAAGCATTCAAGAAGATGGTACTCGCGCTTTATTTCCTCAACAAACCAATGGGCAATTTGTAAAATTACAAGACCTGCGTTACGGTGAAAACCCGCATCAAAGTGCGGCGTTTTATCGCGATGTAAATCCCGCACCAGGTTCTTTGGTCACTGCGGTTCAATTGCAAGGCAAAGAACTCAGTTATAACAATATTGCCGATGCCGACGCGGCATGGGAATGTGTTAAATCCTTTGATGTGCCTGCATGTGTCATTGTCAAACACTCAAACCCTTGTGGTGTCGCCATGGGTGTCAATGCGCTCGAGGCTTATGAAAAAGCATTTAAAACAGATTCAACCTCAGCTTTTGGTGGCATTATTGCTTTCAATGGTGTGCTCGACGGCGTGGCCGCGCACGTGGTGTCCAAACAATTTGTTGAGGTATTGATTGCCACAGACTACACGCCAGAAGCATTGGAAGTATTTAAAACAAAGAGTAATGTGCGTGTGCTCAAAATCGCTTTGCCCAAAGGCGATGGGATTGGACATACTCAAAACCAGATGGATGTTAAACGCGTCGGTTCTGGCTTGTTGATACAAACAGCGGATTGCCTTAGCATGAGTAGGGCTGATTTGCAGGTTGTTACTGTAAAACAACCAACAGAGCAGCAACTGGATGATTTGTTGTTCGCATGGAAAGTGGCAAAGTTCGTTAAGTCAAATGCCATTGTGTTTTGCGCAGGTGGAATGACCTTAGGGGTTGGCGCAGGACAAATGAGTCGCATTGACTCGGCGCGCATCGCTTCAATTAAAGCCGAACATGCTGGCTTAAGTTTACAAGGCTCGGCAGTTGCCTCAGATGCATTCTTCCCCTTCCGCGACGGTTTGGACGTGGTGGTTGATGCGGGCGCAAGCTGCGTGATTCAACCAGGTGGTTCAATGCGCGACGACGAAGTGATTGCAGCAGCCAATGAGCGCGGCATCGTGATGGTCACAACAGGTGTCCGTCATTTCCGCCATTAACAACTAAAATAAAATGGTCGAAGGTGTAAAAACTTCTTGACAGAAATGTTTGATGTGTTCATAATCTCGCTTCTGTTGTGGCCGAGGTCGCAGCAGGATGCGAAGGTTGTGCAGTGTTGAGT
>NZ_SNZE01000014.1 GCF_004363775.1 Hydromonas duriensis | reverse complement strand
CGTCCTGACCAATCATTGCGTACTTTACGGTTTCAGGCTCGCAAAGTACGCGCTTGCCTTTTTTAGGAATTCAATCTCCCGCTTGCGCAAATCAAGCTCTTTATGAGCGGCTTTGAGTTGACGCTCTAATGTTTGATAGTCTTGGCGACTTGGGCTTTGGCCTTTGGTTGAGGCAGCTTTAGGATTCTTCATGGTTTCATAAATCCAGTTCGTTAATGTACCGTAGTTTATACCCAAATCTCGAGCCACTTCCGCGTAACTCAGCTCTCCTGATAATGCTAAACTCACTGCCTCAGCTTTGAATGAGTCATCGTAACGATTGCGTTGCATTTGACACCTCTCTTTTTACGTTAAAAGGTGTCCGTCAATTCGAGGGCAGATCACTCTCAAAAGATTCAGACTTCACGTACAACATGACGTTTTTTGTGAATGGAAAGATTAAAAACACAGTCAAAAACCAAACATTTAAAAATGGCTTTTCTGAGCAATATTCCATCGACCGCTCGGCGTATCCCGCATTTACGCATTTTGAAATTCATTTTGGTGTGTACAAAAAGTCCTTGCCGAACCAAGCCTTAAACGGTAAAAACATCATCGCCACTTTGTACAGCCAAGCAACGCCAAGAGATTTGACTAAAATTCAACTGGGTTTCTATCCGTCTGTGACTCAATGGAAATACCGCGAAGGGCTGGTAGCCAGCCCGCGCGACAATGGTAAGATTAACAATGTCATCCATGTCGCCCCTGTACTGCCGCTGTTGGTGGCGACAGCTCCTAATTACCTCATGGATGGACAAGACCGAACCTCTCATAAAGGCATGCGGTTTGATGCGCCTTGGCACGATCCAAGTGTAAACGACATGTCAGAGCAACAGTGTATTGAATCATTCAAGCAGATGTTTGAACGGGTTAAATTGGCGCTTTTACCCGCTCACTATGATATGCGCGGGGTGATTGATGCGTTACGCGATAGGTTTTTAACCAATAAAAATTATGAGTCCGCACCCTTTGTAAATGGGGTATTAAATAAAACCATGGCTACGGATAAAAACTTCACTTCGTATCGAAATCGAGTGATTTGGGGGGTGATTAAAGTTTTTAAACAAAATATTCATTGGAAAATTAATGAGTTTAAAAAGGGGAATGTTTTTAAGAGTAAAAACCAGAATAAAAAAGATAATAATGGAACCCCAATAAAACTAAGTAATCCCGCTTTTGCTGAAAAACCGTATAACATTTTTAATGGCTTATTGATTTGCATTGACACGGTGGCTTGGGCTGAAGTGCATTTAACCGAATACGCGCCACCTGATGAAAGCGGGCATTGCAAAATGAAGTTTAAGTTTGAGCTTTGGGACAACTTCGGGTTTGATGATGAAGATGTCAGAAAGTATGGCGAGAGAAAAGGACTTGCTTGGTTTTATGAGTCTGAGGGTACGTTATTGCAACATGCCGTTGCACTTAGGGCTAGTGGTCGGTTTAAAAATCTCGAGCCACTTCCGCGTAACTCAGCTCTCCTGATAATGCTAAACTCACTGCCTCAGCTTTGAATGAGTCATCGTAACGATTGCGTTGCATTTAACACCTCTCTTTTTACGTTAAAAGGTGTCCGTCAATTCGAGGGAAGATCATCTGATCGAGTTGATGTTTAATATAATAAAAACTAGATTACTATTTTAATTAAAGAAAGGCTTAAGCCTTTCCACAATGTGTTGCAACTCATCCATTGGCATGATGTTGCTTTGGTAGGCTCGCTGTGAGTTGGCGATGGCTTTGGCATTGAAATCTTCGCGGTGGGTGCTGTCGTGATGTAGGTGGAACAAGGGCACGTCCATAGACGACCACGGGATGCCCAGTCTTTTGGAACGGTAAAAAAATTCGTTGTCTTCACCGCCCCAGCCGATGAATGTTGTGTCCATCCCGCCGACACGAATGTAGGCCTCACGTCTAAAAATAAAAGCGCCGCCCATGCTGCTTTCGTACAGCAAGACGGAGTCTTCGTTGAGGTGATTTTTGTCAATGCCTGTAAAAACATCATAAGATGGGTTGTCGACAAAACGTTGTTTGGTTTCGCCCGCAATATTAATGGCGCCAAAATAGGGCACGAGTACATCATTGTTTTTGGTGAACATGATGTTGTAAACGCAGCTGCTCAGTACGCTTGGATTGGGTATGCAGTCCACATCTAAAAAAAGCAAGGCTTCGCAGCGGCTCAATTTTGCACCTAAATTGTACAAAAAAGCTTTTGGAAATGGTCCCGCGCTGTAAGTGAAGACATGTTGTACGCGTGGGTCGGCCACACGATGCCAGTTAAATTTTGGGGCGGTATCTGATTCCATCAGCCAAATCGTATAGTCTGTGTACGTTTGGCTGAAGTGGCGCAGTACTGCGTATAGATTCTCTTCACGCTCGGCTGTATTGCCACGAAAAGACATGATGACATCAATATTGTGCAGTGAAGTGGTGTTCATAATCAATCAATGACTTTGAAGTTTAAGGTTGAGGTTTATGCCACAAAAAATTGACGCAATTCGTCCGCCAAGGCTTGCAGTTGCTCAATGGGCATGTGTTCGCTTTGGTTGCCCAGTTCGACATTGGGCATCGCTTGCTCTCGCCAGCCATCACGGTTTGGGCTATCGTGATTGAGGTGGAACAGCGGCGTGCCTAGAGATGACCAACGTAAACCGAGGCGGGTGGCGCGATGGAGCAGTTCACTGTCTTCGCCGCCCCAACCTTTAAATTGCATGTTCAGTCCGCCAACTTTGATGAAGTCTGTGCGGCGAAAAATAAATATCCCGCCCGCATTGCGTTCGTACAAAATACTGGTTTCTGGAACCAGTGCATTTTTATGGATGCCATTAAACAGCTCGTAACGAGGGTCTTCAAGAAAGCGTTTCTTGAGCGCGCCTTCAACATTAATCATTTCCCAGAAGGGGCATAAAACGTCGTGTTGTCTAAAGTGAATCAATTCGCTTACCGAGTCTCGCACGTTTTTGGGCTCAGCGATGCAGTCAACGTCATTAAAAATTAAAATTTGGCTTTGACTTAATTTGGCGCCCATGTTGTACAGCATGGCTTTGGGAAAAGGCCCTGAATTTGGGAAAAAAACATGGCGCACTTTGTTGTCAGACAAACGTCGCCAGTCAAATTTTGGTGCGGCATCGGCTTCCATGAGCCAAATGGTGTAGTCGGTATAAGTTAAGTCAAAGTGACGCAATACCGCGTATAAATTGTCTTCGCGTTCGGGCGTGTTGCCACGATACGACATGATGACATCGGCATTGAGTAGCGAGAATTTTTCGGTCATTTGAGTTCCTGTTTACAACGTGTCAGTCTAAAAATTGTATTTGTGGCAACATTGTTTTATCCTCATCATTTAAAGCGCGTTTGCGCAAAATGATGGTTTGTGTGTCAATGATGCGAGGGGTGCGTAAAGCCAAGTCCCAATCGTTATTGTTCTCTTGCAAGAATTGTGTTCCAGAACCATGATAGCAGCTGACTGATGTTCGAGTGATGTCAAAACGATGGGTATCCCAGCCGTAACGCCACCAGTCGTCGTTGATGATGTGTTTCCATGATTCTTCGTTGAAACAGCGTTTGTCATCGATGTTAGACCACGCTCCTAAAGACATGTTCAATGGAACGGTGATTTCAAGAGTGCCGCCGTCTTTGAGCAACAGCAGGCAATTGGTCAATACACGAATGGGGTCGTCAACGCGCTGAAAAACCTTGTTTGCGATGATTTTATCAAATAATTCAGGCTCAAGTTTAACTTGACCAAAACGCCATGAGGACAGGGTTTCGCCAAAAGGTAAAGGCTTAGATAAATTCAGTGGTAAATCTGGGGCAAAGTCCGCATTGGCATCAACATTGCACATGTGATAACGCCAAAACACACCTGGGCTGATTTGCATGGTGCTGGGTAGGGGCGTGTTGACCGTGACTTGGTTGCCAATGAGGGGAGGATTTTGATTGAGTTGTTCAAAATAATTTTCAATGGCGGGTTTTAAAATGTCGCGTGCTTGGCGTTTGGAAAAAATGTCAAAGCCTTTTTGTTCCAGCTCATGTCGTCGTGCATGGTCATGCACCAACTCCCAGCACAGTTGAGGCAAGTCATCGGTGTGACCATAAGCTGCTGCATGTCGAATGTCGCCTTCGATATCGACCAGCTCAGATAGCTCGGATACAACCGCTTTTTTATTCGCTAATAAATAGCCCACGCGAGCGATTTCAAAGGCTTGGATGCTCTCCAATAAATGAATATTGAGCACCACTTTGGCGCGCGCGATGTACTGGTCTCGCTGCTCGCCTGTCATGCGACCTGTGTCATCGGAGGTGACTACGCGCAAGCCTTTTGCGCGAAGGGCATCAATAACAACCGAGCGACGATGGTTGATTTCACCGTAGAACAGCACGTCAATGTCTTGAACTTCGACAGCTTGTACGCGTTGCATTTCTTTAACATAGCCCATCGGTACGTGGTGTATGTCTTGCACGCCTGCGGCTTTAAGTCGCTGCACATTGCCCGCATTGTAGTCCCAAACGTGGGTGTTAATCATTTGGCGCAGGTAGCCTGGAACGAAGCGGCCGATATTGGGGTCGGCGGGCTCCCAGTTGTAAATGATGGCACGGTTATTGGTGCAGTGCTTGATGGTTTTCCACGTCAGCATTTGTGAGCAAAATAAAATATTGAGCTCGTCCCGAAACAGCATTTCAGGCTGATAATGCACATCATAGCCCAGTGCGCGTAACCCTTCTTGGCAGGTCAAGATGCAATCTGTGAAGGCATCGTGCGCAGTGATGGTTGTGAGGTGAATTTTCGGTTTGTTCATTTGGGGTGTGGTTTCAGTCTAAAAAGCGTGCTTGGGGTAAAAGTTCTGTTTCTTCGTTTGTAAGGGCGCGTTTACGCAAAACAACATTCATCGTGTCAATCGCACGAGGCATGCGCAATGCAGAGTCCCAATCATTGGCGTTGTCTTTGAGTACGCCCATGCCATAGGGATTGTGCAAGCCAAATTCGATTGAGGCAATCTCAAGACGATGGTGAGTCCAGCCATACGTCCACCATTCGTCAAGTAATTTTTCCCATGTTGAGCTGTTAAAAGTTCGACAGTCTTCGAGTGAGGACCAGCTGTCGAGCGACAAATCCAAGGGCACGCTCAGTTCGACAATGCCGCCTTCGCTTAACAGTTCGAGGCAGTTGGTGAGGGCTTGTTGTAAGTTGCTGACACGTTGAAACACGTTTTTGGCGATAATTTTATCGAAATAGCCCTGCGTGAGCGTGGTATGACCAAAACGCCATGAATGCAAAGGCTGCTCAAAAGGCACGGGCTGGCTGATGTCAATAGGCAAATCTGGCGCAAAATTGGCATTGGCGTCAATATTGCAATACATGAAGTTCCACTTTTCCGCAGCCCCAATTTGTAAAATTTTGGGCAAGGCAACGCTGTGTTCGGGAGGATTGCCCAGCTGCGCAGGTTTGGCGTTTAGTTGAGCCAAGTAACGCTCAATCGCGGGCTTGAGTGCGTGAGCGGCATGCCGTTGTGAAAACAGTTCAAAAGCCTTGCGCCCAAGGTCGTGGCGGCGCGCATCGTCATGAATCAAGTCCCAGCACAATTGAGGTAAATCTTGAGCTTGTCCGCCGACGACGGCGGCGCGAATATCATCGTCGATGTCGGTATTGGGGGCAATTTCAGATACCACGGCTTTGCTGTTGGCGAGCAGGTAGGACACTCGAGCAATTTCAAATACACGTGCAACGTCAAAAAAATGCATGTTCAGAACAATTTTTGAGCGCGCTATCAACTCATCTCGTTTTTCTCCCGCCATCCAACCGCTGTCTTCAGTGGTGACGAGCTTTAGCCCTTTGTTGCGCATGGCTTGCAAAATAGCGGCACGTCGTTCATTGATGATGCCATAAAACAAGACGTCAATGTCTTGCTGTTCCACCTTGGGAGCGCGGCACATCTCAGGTACAAACGACATGGGCACATGGTGAATGTCGTGTATCCCTGCTTTTTTGAGCGACTCAATGTTACGCAGGTTGTAATCCCAAACGTGTGCGTTAATCATTTGTCGAAAATAACGTTGGGTGAAATAAGGCACATCGTGTGCCACTTGTTCCCAGTTGTAAATGATGATGTTATCCGCCTGTTGACTCAAGCGAGTCCAGCTGTTGAGGTGACTGATGGTTGAGTACGAACCCAGCACAATATTGATGGCATCGGGATTGAGCTGATTGTCGGCATACGTCACCTCATAGCCGAGGTCGCGGATGCCGTTCACAATGAATAATAAACATTCATAAAAGCTATATACGCCATTGAAAGTGGCGGTGACGTGAAACTTGGGTGTGTTCATGGGTTAAATAATGGGTTGAGACATGACTTGTTTAAGCAAATCATTATATTGTCTAGTGATGTCAGGGTGACCCGGCAGGTAACGGCTGATGATACTGCGCTGCTTTTGGATGTAGTCTTGCCAATTGTTGTCATGCTCATCAAAGGCGCGGAGCAGGGCTTGTGCGCCCACAGCAGCATTGTTGCCTTCGTAGTAGTAGCCCAAATCGGGGCACATGTGTGCATTGTGCACCAGCGGATAGCCTTGCCAGCACACATCAAAATAAAAATAATTAAGAGGGTTGTCCCATTGATGTGAAATCACAACATCGGTGGCTTCGGACAAAAAAAGCGGTGTTTCGTAACGTCCTAGAAAAACGGCTTTGTGTTGTTGCACAATGTCGAGTTTCAGCATCAGTGCTACGAATTCCTTGCTGTTATGAGCCAAGTATTCAGCATTGGTCACCTGCAAAATTTCAATGGCATCGGGGCGCAAACGATACGCTTCTTCCGCAATTAACGTGGGGTAAAAACAAAACTTCACCACGTCGTGATTAGGCTCCATGACGCTCAACCGTTTGCCGCGGTTTGGGCGCGGTCGATATTCGCCGTGATGCGTGAGTGATGCACTGCGGGCTTCGATAAAAACGGGGTCCCACACAAAGGGGATGACGCAGGCCTCACGACGACGCAAGGTCGAAAAGTACGATTGGCTGATATTGGCGACTTGTGGAATCATCCAAACTGCATCGTAACGCTGGTTGATGAATAAATTACTGCCCCACAGCGGGCGACCAAACAATACAGATTCCATCGCTAAAACGTACTCGACGGTACAGCAGTAAGAAATCAAACGCGTACCGCGGGATTTGATGTATTCGGTTTGCTCAGAACTGATTTGCCCACCCAGCTCAATTAAAATATCCAAATCGTCTTTGGCATCATCAAAGCTCTTCGTAGGCCAGCGGTCTAAGTCCCAAGGCAGTTGTTCGCTAATGAGCACATCGGTGGCATTAACCAAACATACGGATTGGACGCTGGGGCAATGTTTAAGCGCCTCAGTTAAAAAAACGGCATTTTGTTTGATGCCGTTATTCCACAACGACTCATTCGGCTCACGTAAGCCAATGGTGACACCGATGCGAAGATTTTGAGGGTTTGATGTTTGAGTGTACATGGTCAGTCAACGGCACGTTCTTGGTTGGCTTTGAGCTCTTCTTCTGTATATGGGCGTTTTTTCATTTTGACGCGAATGCGCTCGATGACTCGAGGCATGGGGCGCACGGCATCCCAGTTTTGACCGTGATGCTCAAACATGCTTTTGCCGTATGCTGAGTCAATAAAATAGGCCAAGTCAACGATGTCAAAACGATGGGTGCGCCAGTTTAAGTACCATGCGCTGTCACAATAATAGTCCCAAGACAGCTCATTAAAAGCTCGGACGTGTGTGGGATCCATCCATGCGCCATACGACAAATCGTATGGCACTTCGATTTCAATAATGCCGCCGTCACTGAGCAAATTCAGCATATTGGTCATGGCGGCCACGAGATTAGGAATGTGTTCTAAAACATGCTCGCACAATACGTAGTCGAACATACCATGCTTTAAGGTGACTTCGCCAAAGCGTTCTGTGACAACGGGCTCTGTTGGTAGCGGAGCCGCAATGTCTAAAATCATATCGACTTTGCGAGACTTGTTGATGTCTACATTGAAAAATTCTTCGTTGTATTTGTTACCAGAGCCGATTTGTAGTTTGCGCGGAATGTCCATGTGTATCCTTATTAATGTCTGATTAGTACTTCAAAGAGTCTTCATCGTGGGCGGCCATATAGATTGAACGATAGGGCTCACCCCAGCCGACATAATGGGTCAATAGATTGTCGCCCAATGAAAATTGCGGCGGTGTGTTGATGGTCAAACTGCTGAGGATGTTTTGCTCGTTAATCAGATTAGACTCGTACAGCTCGACAATCGTGTGGTGCTGGTCGCCTTGGTCGCTGTACACCGTCGATTTGTCTTTAACATTGACCATGCGCTCCCAAATGCGCGCCAATAATTCAATATTTTCAGGTGTGTTTCTAAAGCCCATGATGCCCGCATTGATGGGCCATGCGCATAAATCTTTGGCAAATAACAAATCGCGCCCCTCAAGCAAGGGTTCGAGTTTAATGCTTGGATTGCGGAAAATGACATCCGCATCGACCCAAATAATCCACTCATGATTGGCGATGAGGTTTTTCAGCAGCCAGCTTTTAACCCATGTGCCATTAATAGCAGGATCCAGCTCGGCTGGAATGCCACGATACACATGATAGGCGTAATGATGACGGTCACAATAGCGTTTGACATTGTGCTCGGACACGCGCGCGTAAGTGTTGATGTGATGGGTGTACAGCGTGACTAAAGCAATTTTGCTGTCAGGGTTAAAGTGACTGACTGCGTCTTCTGAAATAGCAGGGTAATCTGGACGTTGTAACAAGGGGGCGCCGTTGATGACGTGCTCATTGATGTTTTTGATAAGCAAACGCTCTAAGTTGGCATCGTGCCCAAGCGCATGAACAGCGTTATGGTCAATTCGACCGTGTTCGTCAAACGCAGGTGGCGCACCAAAATTCATGATGAAATTTTTTGTTTGCGTCCACGATGTGATGCGCCAAGTGATGTTTAAGAAGGTGTCACCAAACACCGTATTGGAAGGCATAACGTTGAGTTTTTGCAGCAAAAACTCTTCTTCGGGCAGGTCTTGTCCTGCCAAGCGACCATGCAATGCCATTAAAATATCGAACAAGGTTTGACGAATGGCGGGCGTGTTGCGCAGAATAATCATGTTGGTGAAAACCATTTCAGGCTTGTTCACCTCTGTTGGCCCTGTGATAATCATGCTGTCCATGCCGTTCATCATGTCGTCTAGGGACAGAGGATGCATCACAGTCGAGTGCTGGTCAAGCAGCATGAGCAACCCGCCTTCGGGCTGAGCCTTTAGTTGCTCTAACAACACATTGTATTTGTAAGCAATGCGCATGTAATGATGCCCTAAAAACTTGCTTTCCACCCACATGTGCTCGTAGCCCATCATTTGGCAATAGTAGCGATGGTTGCGCAAAACTTCATCGTCTTTGAAAGTGAAAAAACTGATGACTTTAGTCATGTTAGAAAGTTCCAATAAATAACTGAGCGCAGAATCATCCACGCTTTTTAAATGATGTTTAAATCAATAACAAAGAAGATGCTTGCTATTATTGACTATTCAAAGTGGTCTTGCTTGTTTTGATTGTGCACCCTTTAGTTGGCATACAAGTTCAGCAACTCGGTGGTATAAATCTCGATGTTTTCAGGGTTATTGACGTCCAGCGCATGCAGCAGCTTTTTCGCCTCGCGCTTATAGTCATCTAAACGTAAATCATGGGTCTCAAAGGCTTTAAGCAAGGCTTTGCCACCCGCTTGCGTGTCGAAATCAGGATAGTAATAGCCGTAGTCTTTGATAAAAGTTGAGTTGTGAATCAATGGGTAACCGCCATACAGTGCTTCGTAATACAGGTAGTTTTGCCCATTTTCCCAGTGGTGCGAAAAGATGCAATCGCCATAATGAGCCATATACTCGTATACTGCAAAGCGACTTTCAAAGCTGGTTAGACCGTGGTTCACAATATCCAAACGGCGTGCTAAAGCGACAAATTTGCCATTATCCTTAATGTGCAAGGTGTTTAACAAGCGCACATGCTCAAGGAATTCGGGCTTTTCTCGATACGCCTCTTCAATACTCAACATCGGGATGTAAGACGTTTTAACCATGCAGACATTCGGTTCAAAGGCACATACACGCCAGCGTTTTTGGTTGGGTATATAGCCAAAGTGCTTGTCTTTTGGCAAGGTGGCGATGCCTTTTTCAAAAAACAAAGGCGTCCACAAATGAGGTAAAAACTTCACGGGCGCGCGCGTGGTGATGCTGAAGTAATCTTTACAACTGACTTCATACTCAGGAATGGTCCATATCGCATCGTACGGTTTATCGTTCACCAACGCGGCCGATGGCTTGTTAAACATCGCGCGTTCAATGTCAATGACGTAGTCATTACCCACGCGCATCCATGCGTAACGCCCGCCTTTTTCCTTGAAAGCACGCACCCAGTTGTCATCGAGCATCGCGCTCATTTCAATGATGACATCAAGCATTTCCATTGACTGGTCAAGGCTGATGATGGGCAAGTTCATATCACTTAACATCATGGCATCGTTGGGCTTAACCCCAGCGGGGTTGACCAAATAAGCCTGCTCGACCTCGGGTGACTGTTGTAACAACTGCACCAAGAACGCGCAGTTTTGAAAAATGCCATTTTCCCAAACAGACTGAAAACCATCGCGGACATGGATGGTGACGCCAACTTTTAGTTTACGGTTGGGTTTGGTGGATTTACTCATACACGCGCTCCTGCTAAATGTTTTAGACGTTGTACAAACACACCAATGTTCTCTGGGTGGTCTGGCGCAAGCGTTTTTAAAAACTCGTTTGAACGTTTGCTGTAGTCGGCCCAAAACTCGGCGTCTTTGCGCCATGCTTGAACCAAAACCTCGCCGCCGATTTGTGCTTCAAATTCTGGATAGTAGAACCCCATACCCGCTTCTTGCATAAACGGCGAGTTGTGAACCAATGGATAGCCGCCGTACAGGGTATCGTAATACAAATAGTTTTGAGCATTTTCCCATTGGTGGGATACAACGACGTCAAATTGATGATCAATCATCCCTTCGACAAAGGCGACGCGCGGCTCATAACTGGCTTTGGAGTCCCGAGTTAAGTCCAAGTGGGAGGCCAAGCGGTTAAAGGTTTGGTGTTCTTTCATGTGAAAAGTGTTCATGGCCATCATTAAACCAATGGATTGTTTTTCGAGGCGGTATGCCGCTTCACAAGCGAGCATGGCAATCACACAATTTTTAGCTACCGAAATATTGGGTTCAAACACGGCTGCTCGCCAAGCGCGAGGCTGAGCTTGATGTTCATGAGGCTTAAAGCCGAATGCCTGTCCTTTTTCACCCAAAGTTTTAATGCGCTGCTCGATGAACATCGGCGACCAAATATGCGGCATGGTTACAACGGGTGCACGCGTGATGGTTTGCAGCATGGGGATACAGGTTTTGGCGTATTGAGGGAGCGTCCAAGTTTCTGCCCAAGGGACATCGTTAAACATTTGACCCGAAGGGCGTTCGAAAATCGCCGCTTCAATATTTGAACAGTAGGTGTGCCCAACCAAAAAGCTGACTAATTTCACACCGAGGGCGTGAACTCGGTGCAGCCATTCCACGGGCAGTTGCGCGCCCATTTCGATGACCACATCGACATCGTGGGTCACGTCATGGGGGCGTACCAGTTGTGCGTCCAGTCCACCAAACTCCAAGCCCTCTGGAATGGCATCTAAATCGCCGCCGTTGAGCAAGTACACTTTGCCAATGTCTGGGCTTTGGCGCAAGAGTTGCACTAAAAAAGCCAAGTTCATATTTAAACCATTGGCCCAAATGTTGATGTCTTTGACGGCAAAAATAGAGATGCCGATGTTGAGTTTTTTTGTCATTTTGGATACGCGTATAAAAAATCTTGGAATGTTTCTTAATATTTAGCTTTTTCGATTTTTTTAAAAATCATTAGATGATTTTAACATGTTGTATAGAATTTTCATGGGGTGAATGTTTCAAAACAACATTCGAGCATTGTTATTTCTAACTTTGGATTTTAAAGTGTGGCATTCAAACAAAAAAGACGCCTTGAGGCGTCTTTTGCGTGGAGTCTTTATTTCAACCGTGCTTTGGCGACTTCGGAGCCTAAGTCATATACGGACATCGCGTACATGTAGCTTTTGTTGTAGCGCGTAATGGCGTAAAAATTACGTGAGCCGAGTAGGTATGACGTCGGCTTGTCGCCGTTGGGCAGGTCTATCAAAGATAGTTTGATGTCTGAACGAATGTTTTCTGGTGAGCTGACGCCAAACTCTTTAATTTGTTTGATGGTCAAGCTCGGCTCAATGGGCTGCGCGAGCAGGTCTTTGATTTTTGGACTGTCGCCATCGAACTTAACGGCATACACCACATCTTGCCCTGGAATCCAGCCGCCTTTTTGTTTCAAAAAGTTGGCGACAGAACCGATTGCATCGGCTGTGCTGTTGCGTAAATCAACTTTGCCGTCGCCGTCAAAGTCAACGCCGTAGTCGCGCCAAGAGTCTGGCATAAACTGTGGGATGCCTATCGCGCCAGCGTATGAGCCTTTCACTGAGCGCAACGGCATTTTGTTGGTGATGGCGAGTACGATGTATTCTTCGAGGAATTTTTTGTACTCGTCGCTGCGGCGTGGGTAATCGAACGAAACGGTAGTCAACACATCAAATACATTGGTGTCGCCCATGTATCGACCATAAATGGTCTCGACCCCAATGATGCCGACTAAAATATATTCGGGTACGCCGTATTGCTTGGCGGCGCGCGCTAAAGTGGCCTCGTTTTTATTCCAAAAATCGACGCCCGCTTTAATGCGAATCGGTTCAATGTAGCGTTTGCGATAAGTTTCCCAGTTTTTTTTGAAGTTGGGATTCGGTTTGTCTTTTTCCAGTTGGCTCAGTACGGTGTCCATTTTTTCAGCATTTGAAAACGTGATGAGCAATTTTTCTTGTGAGTAACCGTACTTATCGCTCATCATTTTGACAAACTCTTTGACATCGCTGCGTTCGGCATAGTTATTTAAATTGGGTACTTGCACTTGAGGTGAGGTCGCCGATGAAGTGTTGTTTGTGTTTTGTGCTGTTGCGCAACCTGCAAATAACATGGTGGCAGCGAGTGCCGCTGATATTTTTTTTAAAATAGGGTTCATGAACGCATTCTCCTGAACGGGTAAAAGTACTGAAAAAAACAAGTGTATAAAAAGTTTTTATAAGTTCAATGTTGACAATAAAATCTGTTGTTTCGCATCAACTGGTGTAGCCGCTTTCGACAAATCGCAGGTGATGTGGATATGGGTAAAAGTCCTCAATATGCCCTGCGCGGATGCGCTCTTGGTGACTTTGCCAATATTTCCAGTCGAGTAATTCAGCATGATAACGCATAAAGACTTGTTTCACCTCGGGGTCGGTTAATAAAAATTTTTCAAACTCTTCTGGGAATACATCGTATTTATCGACTGAATACCACACCTCGCCCATGTCATCTTCGTCGTCGTAGCGTTTTGGAATCGGGCGGAATTTACAGTCGGTTAGGTATTCAATTTCATCGTAATCATAAAACACCACACGGCCGCCACGCGTCACGCCAAAATTTTTAAACAGCATGTCGCCTGGGAAAATATTGGCGGCGACCATGTCTTTGATGGCATTGCCATATTCGATGACCGCATTGTCTTTACGGCTCTTGTCGCCGCGTTGGCTGGCGTCTTGTAAGTACATATTTAACGGCATCATGCGACGCTCAATGTACACGTGTTTGATGATGACGTTGTCACCCTCATACGCGATTTCGGTTGGCGCCAGTTTGGTGATTTCGTCAATCAATTCTTGGGTGAAGCGTGCGTGTGGAAACGCCACATTAGAAAACTCAAGGGTGTCAGCCATGCGGCCAACGCGGTCATGCTTTTTCACCAATTGATATTTTTTTTCCACCAGCTCCTTGTCCACCTCTTTGGGCGGAGAAATGACGTCTTTAATGAGTTTAAAAACATAAGGATATGAGGGTAGGGTGAACACCAGCATGACTAAACCCTTAATGCCAGGCGCAAGGATGAAATCATCCGTGGAATGTTTTTGGTGATGTTTAAAGTCTCGATAAAAAAGAGCTTTACCGTGTTTTTGTAACCCAATCATGCTATACAACTCAGCCCTTGGTTTTTGGGGCAGGACTGTTTGCAAAAACTGAACCAGTGCGCTGGGCACTTCGCAGTCAATCATGAAATATGCGCGGTTGAAAGAAAATAAAGAACCCAAGTGCCGACCATCCAACAAAATGGTGTCCGCACATAAGCCACCTTCAGCATCATGCAAAATTGGAATGGCGAAAGGATAATTGTCATGGCCATTGATGATTTTACCCAACAGGTAACCGCCCTTGTTGCGGTAAAACAATGAGCGCACGGCTTGAATTTGAAGATTTGGTCGTGCCTCGAAAATTTTGTTTGATGACTTGCTTAAGCGCGCAATGATGGCTTGTACATCGCGAGCCAAATCCGTGAAGGGGCGGTGCATGCCCAAATCATTGAACATCGCTGTTAAGGCGGCTTGCCAGCCATCGCGGTTGGGGTAGTAGCTGCTGTAGGTGGCTGATTCGGAGTCAATGTATTCGGTTGAAATCATGGGGCGCACGAATAACATGTCATTGTTGAAATATTCGCGGTCTAGGACTTTGGTCGACACCGAGTTGAAAAAAGTTTCAGCACACTCGGGCTGGTGGTGGTTCATAAGCAATTCAACGTATTCGGTTTTGACTGAATGCCAAAACGCTTCATCGACCTTTGAAAAGTCCCCGCTTTGTTTAATCGCAGTGGCGGTGTCGTGCACGCGCTCATCATAAAAAGCGATACGCTCTGCCGCGAGTTTTTGAATTTGCGGCCAGTCGGCTTGTTCAAACGCAATTTTTGCCGCCCGTGCGCATTCGCGAAAACGAGCGTAATGGCGGTCAAAACCTTTAAGGATCTGATTGGCAAGTGTTTGCGGGCGATGTTGTGTCATGGCGTTCTGAGGTTAAGAGGGGGCGCATTGTTGAATCAAGATAGGGCAAGTTTAGCTTACTTTTTACCGATTGAGCGGGTCTGATTAAATAAATATAAACGAATAAAAAAGGGGAAACACAGAATATGTGTTTCCCCGCTTAGTTAATGACAACTTGCTAAAACATGGTCGCCATCAAACAACATTAACCACCGCTGGTATCCGCCAAGTCATTGGCCTCAAATGGATCTGCCGAGGCTTTATGATGGTCTGGAGCCGATGATTTAGTGCCTGGCAACAACTCGAAGTCAGGTACAAAGCGAACAATAGATGACCGTAAAATGTCAAAGTATTTGCGGTCACCATCAAGTTTCGCCTTTCCATCAGCGACGAGCTTATCAAACGTTGTGGCTCCGCCCATGATTTTTTCGAGTTCAGAGCGGTTAATGGTCAGCGTCAAATCAGGTTTCGCAGCTTGTTCACCTTTGATATTGGTGAGTGCGCTATTGCTTAATTCGACAACAAATTTTTCACCATTATCGGGCAGTACAAGATTCATGACAAAATTAATACCAGCCACTTTTTTGGTGTCCATGGCAATACCCAAAGAGTTTAACCACAGTTCGGTTGACATTGCCTTAATCATATCTGGACCACTTGATTTTGGAGGCACACCAGACGGCATGCCGTGACGCAACTCATAGGCGGCAGCCAAGAAGCTGTTACGTACACTTGGACTTTCTTTTTGGTAACCAATTTGCTCGAACGTGTCAGCCAATAAATCCTTGGCCTCTTGATTCTGAGGTTCGGCATAGACCAGCTTGTTCAAAATTTCCATTGCGGCCCTGTATTGACCTTTGTCGTTCAGCTCTTTGGCTTTGTTCATGATTTTCTTCGCCCCGCCCATCATTTCGACATACAGAGGCGCCGAATCTTTGGGGGAGAGAGGAATCAATGTTGCAGGATTGGCATCCCAATAGCCTAAGTAGCGATTGATAACTGCGCGGCTGTTATGCTCTTCCGAGCCGTGATAGCTATGCGCGTGCCACTTGTCTTTTAAAGAGTCAGGTACTTGATACTCATTGTGAATTTCATTGATGGTGACGCCTTGATTCGCCAAATGCAAGACTTGATTGTTCAAATGAGCATAAGCATCGCGCTGGGTGCGCATGACATCTTGGATGCGTTGGTTGCCAAAACGCGGCCACGAGTGAGAGGCAAACATGTACTCAGCTTGTGTGCCATAGCGATACAACGCGTTGTTGATGTGTTTAGACCAAGCCAATGGGTCACGCACTAAAGCACCACGGAGTGTATAAATATTGTGGATTGTGCCTGTGATGTTTTCAGCGGCCCAGAACGCTTTGAATTGAGGAAACCACGTGTTCATTTCTGAAGGGGCTTCTGTGCCAGGTGTGTTTTGAAACTCCATGGTCACGCCATCAATGGTAATGCTTTCAAAATCTTTTGCAACATACCGAGACGGTTCGATTAAGCCCAAATTGCCCGAAGCCGTATTTTTACCAATGGACTGGTCAACGTGACCAAATGGGCTGCGTGGCAGCAATACGCCATATTGGAAGAACATGCGTCGATTCATGGCATTACCCGCATACACGTTTTCAGCAACGGCATGCTCCATAAAGCCCGCTGGGGCAATAACAGGTACTTTGCCGCTTCTCACGTCTGCCTCATCCACGACACCGCGCACACCACCAAAATGGTCCGCATGAGAATGTGAAAACACAACGCCCACTACAGGTCGTTTGCCTAATTTTTCGTTAATGAAATCCAAGGCGGCTTTAGCTGTTTCTTTAGCGGTCAGTGGGTCGAATACAATCCAACCCGTGTTTGTTTTCACGAAACTGATGTTCGCCAAGTCAAAGCCGCGAACTTGATAAATTTTACCTGGGACCACCTCATATAGCCCATAAGCCATATTCAAAATAGCTTGACGCTGAAGAGAAGGGTGAATGCTGTCGAAGTTTTCACCTTCTTTTAGCAGGTAATCGTAGCTGCCCATGTCCCAAGCAACGTTGCCCGCTTCAGCCATGATTTGTTTATAAGCTGGCGCTGCAATAAAGCCTTTTTTAGCTTCTTCAAAATCCGTTTTGTCATCAAAAGGCAGTGATTTGCGTAAACCATTTTGCAACTCGATTGTAAACTTTGAGGGCATTTTGCCTTTAGGGTCAAAATGCTTACCTTCTTTTGCGCCTGGATCAACAATAATAGCCCCGCCGCCAGCAGCATGTAGGCTGTTGCTGGCGAGCAGCAGAATCAGTGGCAATGCCAACTTACTTAAGCGGATTTTGTAATCCATAATCTTCCCATTTTTAGTATAAGACATAGTTAAACCTTATTTTTAATGATTGTTTGAAACTGGAAATGCATCATAATTGATAAAATTATAAGAAATGTAATCTTTTGGTATCTTATAGCAACCGACATGGCAAAAGCAAATCGTTTTGCCCGTATGGCGTAGGCTGAACCTGAGCGCCTTGAGGTATTCATTCAAAAGAGTGATGCTTAACTGGTGATGGAAGATTCGGAAACCCTAAGATTTAAGGGCTATTTTGAGGGTGAGTTTTAATAATGCCCATAGGACATGCAAAATTCAGTTTAGAGGCGAAAGTTGTGTGTATACAACAAAATATCAAGAGAGTGAATGGATAAAAACTCATTCCGTGAATGAGTTTTTATATTGTTCAGACAAATTAGGAGAGGCTACTATCAACTTGTGGGTTTATTCATTGGCCCTAGGTTTTCTCTTTCGTCCAGAAAATGCTTTGTCATATAGCCAATTCGGTAACACGCGCAATAACTTTGCCACGACGCCCATTTGCCATGGAATCACAGTGTAAGACTTTTGTGCGTCGATGGCGGCAACCGCGCGGGAGGCAAAGTCGGTCGCTTTCATCAAAAAAGGCATGGTGTATGGGTTCTCGCGAGTCATCGGTGTGTCAATGTAGCCAGGAAGGATAGTGGTCACCTTGACTCCCGTGCCGTGCAGTTCAACGCGAAGGCTTTCGCAATATTGCACCACAGCGGCTTTAGATGCGCAGTACGCGCCCGCTCCAGGTAGGCCGCGGATGGCTGCGACACTGGCAATGCCAACCAGAGTACCTTTGCCCGCTGCTTTCATCGGCGAGATGAAGGGGTGAAATGTACTAGTGAGGGCAAACACATTGGTTTGAATCACGCGGCGAATTTGTTCAAGGTCTTCGTAAACTTCGGATAATGTGCCGACAGAAATTCCTGCTGCGGCTACAACCACATCGGGAAGCCCGTGTTTGAGCATAAAGTCATGAGCGGCCGCGTGCAATGCTTTTTCGTCGTTGACATCTAATGCGTAAATCTCATGCGAACCGACCAAGCTGTCGCGCAGGGTTTCCAGTGCATCTTGTCGGCGGCCAATGAGGGCAAGAGTCGCGCCGTTTTGTGCGAATTGTTGAGCCATCGCTAAACCTAAGCCGCTGGATGCGCCTGTGATGAATACTTTTTGTCCCATAAACTGTTCTTTCGAGGCTGATTTTTGTAAGGTGATGTGGTGAGTTATACAATAAAAAAGCGTGCAATGCACGCTTTTTTAAGGTTATCTGCGGTGTTGTTTGGTTAACGTCGGTTATTTTTTTGTGCCGCGTTCTTTTTCAATCAACTTGTTAATGACTTTTAAGGTTTCAGGTGACTCGCCCGTCATAGAAGGGCCTGCGACATATTTGCCATTGATGACGAAATTAGGAACACCATCTAAACCGTAAGCTTTAAACAAGGCGTTGGCTTTAATGATATCGGTATTCACACCAAAGGAGTTGTATGCGGCTTCCCATGTGGCTTTATCGATGCCATTTTTTGCCATGAACTCGCTGATTAAATCAGGTTTGGCCAATCCAGCACCTTCTTCGTGAATGGCGTGGAAAACTTTGTTGTCCAATTCAGCATTTTTTTTCAGCGCGGCCAATGTGTAAAAAATCTTTTGATGTTCATCCATCGGTTTACCCCAAAAAGCGGGCACACGGATGAAGTTCACGTCTGGGCCTAAGGTTTTTTCCCATGCTTGAGTCATCGACTCCATGCGGTAGCAGTGAGGACAGCCGTACCAAAAAAACTCGATGACTTCGATTTTTCCAGGAACTTGGACGGGTTGTGGGCTCGCTACTTGTTTGTAGTTTTTGCCAGGGATTAGCACCACGCCATCCGCTTTAAAATCAGCGGCAGTATATTGCGGGCCAGTGGGTGCAACTTGTGCTGCTGGTGTGGCGGGTGTCGGTGCTGTGGGTTTTGTTTCGGCTTTATTACAAGCGGTGAGCAACAAAGCAGCGGTGAGGACTGAAAAGCAAAGGGTTTTTTTGAAAAAATTTATCATGTCAAGCGTTCCATAAATAAGGGTGTTGCATTACAAAATGATAAGGTGCAAATAGCTAAAGTCAAACAAAATATCAGTTATTTGCTCGGTGAAGATGGCGGTGTTTGTAAAGTTTCGAGTTCTTGTCGCACCATTTGGTCTGCTCGAATCAGCACGTTAGGCGTGAAATTGATAACATACTTGCCATTAATGACCATCATGGGAACGGCATTTAGTTCGAAACGCATAAAAGCAGCTTGCGCCCCTTGGGTTTGTTCAGTGACCTGTTCGCTGTTATACGCTTTGCGCCATTTGGTCAGGTTGATTTTTTGTGAAACGGCCCATTTTTCGATAGCGGCGGGCGTGTTTAAGCTGATGCGCTGCTTGTGTATGGCATCAAAAACAGCAGTGTGCAAATCCAGTCGATTCAGTTTTGCCAATGTGAAATATAAACGCTGCTGTGCCGTCATGCTGTCGTTCCAGCTGGCAGGAAGGCGGATAAAGGCCACATTTTTTGGAAGTTGCGCAACCCAGTCCTCAAGAGATGGCTCAAAGGCCGCGCAATGAGGGCAGCCGTACCAAAAAAACTCAACGGCTTCGACTTGCCCTTCCGATTGAACGCGACCAGGTGTCGTCACTTGGTCAGCCTCTTGTCCGTTAGTGAAATAATCAGCAGCCACGATGGGTGCTGACTGAAGGCTTAATGCAAATGCGGTTGTGAAAAAGACGTGCTTGAGGATTTGCATGATTTTTCTCCACCGACGGGTTAGGGGGCTGTTGCAGGCGAAACCGCTTTAGGGAGGCTGGCAGGTTTGACCTCCTTGGGCACGCCACCGTCGTCTGCTTTGTTTTCAGAAGCGGGTTTTGTATCTGTTGATTTGGTCGGTGTTGACGCTTTGTTGGTAGCGTCTGTTTTGGGTTTAGCCGAGGCTGCTTTTTTGTCTGTACTTGAGATAATGGCTGCAACAGGATCTGTGGGTGGTGTTTCAACAGATTTTGCGGTGTCTTTGGTTGCACTTTGCTTTTTGGCTTCAGCGGTTGCTGCGTCATCGCCCGTTAAAGCGTTTTTATCCGAGTTTGATGTGTCCGCAGTCTTTGCGTCAGATGGGGGCAGGACGGGTGGCGGTGCGCCATACAATGGTGCGTTCGGATCGTTGGTTTGACCTGCGGCAGGCGTGAGCGTATTGGTATTGGCGTGGTCTCTGAATGGCCCACCTTTGTTGACAAGAAAAACCGCAAGCAGGGCGGCCAATAAACCCAATACAATGCCGATGCCGATATTAAGGATTAATCCACCCGCTTGACGTCCGTGGGGCAAGGTGGTTGAGTTTGATTTGTGTTTGCTTGTCGTCATAAAACAATCCGATGGTCAGAATTTAATGTGAATCTCTCGAATAAATAGCGGAGAAACTATCGTTTTTAAAAAGAATAACGCATTACATGCGATTAGGTGCACTCACACCCAATAATTTTAGCCCGTTCAACAGCAATTGGCGGGCAGCCGCAAGAAGGTGCACGCGTGCAGTTTTCAATGCGATGTCGTCAGTGAGTACACGCTCTGTTTTGGAGCCGCAGAACGTATGGACTGCGCCCGCCAAATCTTTTAGGTAATACACGATGTGGTGCGGTGCGAGTTCGTTGGTGGCCGCGGCGAGTGTGTCTGGATATTCCGACATGATTTTCATCAGGTGCATTTCGCTGTCCGCGGTCAGGGGGGCGAGCAAGGTTGCATCGGCTTTTTGGAGAGACAGTTCAGCTTTTTCAAGAATAGAACAAATCCGCGCGTGTGCATACTGAACGTAATACACTGGATTTTCATCCGACTTAGACACCGCCAAGTCGACGTCGAACACAAATTCGGTGTCAGCTTTGCGTGAAATCAGCAAGAATCGAGCGGCATCACGGCTGGTCCAGTCCACTAAGTCACGCAAGGTCACGTATGAGCCAGCGCGTTTGGACAGTTTGACTTCTGCGCCGTCTTTCATGACCATGACCATTTTGTGCAAAATATAATCTGGGTAATTTTGTGCGACGCCTAAATTGACCGCTTGCACGCCCGCCCGCACGCGAGCAATGGTGCCGTGGTGGTCTGTACCTTGGATGTTAATGACTTTCGTGAAACCACGATTCCATTTATTCAGGTGGTATGCAACGTCGGGGACAAAGTACGTGTAGCCACCATCCGATTTGCGCATCACGCGGTCTTTGTCGTCACCATAATCCGTTGTGCGCAACCACAGTGCACCGCCTTCTTCAAAAGTATGACCTTGTTCAATCAGGCGATTCACGGTTTTATTCACATCTTGATTGCTGTACAAAGACGATTCTAAAAAGTAGTGGTTAAATTCGACGCCAAAGGCTTTTAAGTCCAAGTCTTGCTCGTTGCGCAAATAAGCGACGGCAAACTCACGTATTGCGTCTAAGTTGTCAATATCGCCAGTTGCGGTGACTGCGTTGATGGTTTCTTTCGCCAAAAAAGCAGTGGCAATGTCGGCAATATAGTCGCCGCGGTAGCCGCCTTCGGGAAAAGACGGGTCATCCACGCCCAAACCTTTAGCCCGCGCTTGTACCGACAATGCGAGATTGGCGATTTGCACGCCTGCATCGTTGTAGTAAAACTCACGATGTACATCAAAACCTTGTGTGCTTAAGACGTTGCCTAAAATGTCTCCCAACGCAGCTTGGCGAGCATGCCCAACATGCAAAGGCCCTGTTGGATTGGCGCTGACAAATTCAAGCATGACGTGTTCGCCCGCATGCGCTTGCGATTCACCATACGTGTCTGGGTTGTCTAAAATCACCTGAACCACGGCTTGCTTGGCTTCATTAGTCAGTCGAATATTCATAAAACCAGGGCCTGCGATTTCGACTGACGAGATATAAGGATTGGAGGGCAAAGCATCAATGAGCGATTGTGCAAGTGCCCGAGGATTGGTCTTTAGTTCTTTTGCCAACTGCATTGCCATATTACAAGCCACGTCGCCATGAGAGGCGTCGCGTGGACGCTCAAGCAAAATATGGGGCTGAATGTCAGGGGCAATGTTTGCGAGGGCTTGGGCAAAGCTATTGGTGATGGATGATTTAATTGAACTGAGCATGAAAAGACTTAAGTGAAAAAATTTTGAATGAACTGTTGTAAAAATACAATAAAAAAATAGAGCAGCTTAAAAAAAGAGTCGCTGTTTGAGTCGCTGACTCCCTCGCCTCATGTGCCTAGGTGAGTTTTGTTTTAAATAATTGATTTTGTTTTAACTATTCGCAGGTAACGCGTGCACGCCTTACACAGCCATGTAAGTACGCAATGCTTTTTCAATAATGTCCGCCATTATAACCGCAGCCGTGCAAAAGCACTACTCAGCACTGTTAAACAATAAAATTCCCAATTTATTTGTGCACTACCAATAAATTTTGCGCCACAATGATGACCGTTCAAATTTTTTATTATTCACATTTTTTTTAAAACGGTATTTAGAATGTCTACACGCCATATTGTTCGTATTTCACCTTTGCACACCAGTATTTTGCTCACTGTTATTTATTGTTTGGTTGCGCTCGTTGTTGCAATCAGTGCGCTCGTAGTGACCGCTTTTCGTGAAAGCAGCAGTGGTTTTTTGGCAAGTCTCAGTCAGGCTGATTTTGAAAACATCCTCGCTGCCATATTGCTCAATGTTGTGTTGGTGTTTTTGGTGGCTTTGGGCGTATCAACCTTGTATAACTTTTTGGCAAAATACTTGGGGGGCTTTGAAATCACGTTAGATGACGATTGAATTTTCTATTTCAAAAGGTACTTGCATCGCTCCTCAGCACTGTTTACTATGTCGACTCCTAAACCAAAATATCTAGGAGTTTGTATCTTGAGACAATACAAAACACATTATAAAAATAAATTGATATGGCTTGTGCTGGGTTTGTACTGGTTTGTTGGTGTCGCGTGTGCGAATGCGTTGACCTTAACGATGCCAGATGAGGTTAAGCGAGAGGTGCAACAAGCCGCGCCAGTTCACATGGAGGAGGTTAAAATTGGCGTTTACCTAAATGATGTGCAGTCCATTGACCTTAAGCTGCACAATTACATGGTCGATTTTTACATTTGGTTCAAGTGGAAAAACCCAGAAATTAATCCAGCAGACACCATGGAGTTTGTCAATCACTCCGAGTCTTGGAGTACGGTCATGTCCAATAGCTTTGAGAAACCAGAACTGTTGCCAGATGGTTCTCTTTATCAGGTCAAGCATATCCAAGGTAAACTCAGTCGAAAAATGGATTTGCACAACTACCCATTTGATAAGCAGATTATCCAAGTGGTGATTGAGGATGCTGCTAACGAGTCCAATAAAATGCGTTATGTGGTTGAAAAGGTCAGTGTTAATTCTGAGCTGAAATTACCAGGGTTTTTGTATAAACAGCCCTCATTGGTTGCGCAAGACTATACCCACCAAACAGACTTTGGTGACCCGCGCACAGCCGCATCGACATATTCTCGAATCAGTCTAGAGTTGCCGATAGAGCGACCGCATGTCAACGCGTTCATGAAAAACATCTTGCCCATCCTGCTGGCGGTGGTGTGTTGTTCCTTGGCTTTTTTGTTGCACCCAAGCTTGGTGGATTCGCGATTTCAAATTGCGGTGGTGTCTTTGCTGTCAATTGTGGCGTTACAAATGACCTCCAGTCAGGATTTGCCAACAATTGAGTACATGACTTTGCTCGATAATTTATACGTCATCGGATATTTTTATTGTATATGCGTGGTCGCGGCATTAACGATGTCAACCAAGCTTGCGCACATTCATGATGGAGAGTCTGACCCGCAGGGCATGAAGCAAGCCATTCGGTTTGATCGTCTAATGGGTGTGATGTGCTTATTGGTTTATATGGCGATGACCTTGTATACCATGAGGCCGCTGTTTTTTGGGATGCTTGAATGAGTCTCGCGGTTTTGAAGTCAAGGGCCTTGCTCGGCATGGCCGCGCCGCTGGTGACTGTTGAAGTGCATCTGGCAAACGGACTGCCTTCGTTCAATATTGTTGGATTGCCCGAAGCGGAAGTGCGCGAATCAAAAGACCGTGTGCGCGCCGCCATCCTAAATGCGCAGCTTGAATTTCCCGCCAAGCGCATCACGGTCAATCTGGCTCCAGCGGATTTGCCAAAAGCATCGGGACGTTTTGATCTACCTATTGCTTTAGGCATTTTAATTGCCAGTGGTCAGCTTCAAGTGAAGCACCTCGAGCGATATGAGTTTGCGGGTGAATTGTCGCTGTCGGGTGAGTTGCGTCCTGTTCAGGGTGCGCTGGCGATGACTTATGGTTTGACGCAAGAAGCGATGACGGCAGGGCGCGAGCCACCCATCGTGGTTTTGCCAGAGGCAAGTTGCGCAGAAGCTGCTCTTGTGAGTGCTGCACGGGTTTGGTCGGCGCGCTCATTGTTAAATGTATGCGCAAAGTTGCGCTCGCCCGATGCACAAGAGGAGGTGGTGGCGCAAGCACAAACCGCTTTAAGTGAGGTTTATGTCGATTGGGCCGATGTACGTGGACAGGCGGCAGTTAAAAGGGCTTTAGAGGTGGCTGCAGCGGGCGGGCATAGTGTGCTTATGGTAGGCCCGCCAGGTACAGGCAAGTCAATGTTGGCTTCACGGTTGCCTACCATTTTGCCACCAATGACAGAGCAACAGGCGATGGAAAGTGCAACGATTGCGTCAAGTGCCGCGCAGTTTGATTTTAAACAATGGAAAAAGCGGCCGTTTAGAAACCCTCATCACACAGCATCAGCTGTGGCCTTGGTTGGGGGTGGCTCCATCCCAAGGCCAGGTGAAATATCCTTGGCGCATAACGGACTGTTGTTTTTAGACGAATTGCCTGAATACGATAAAAAAGTTTTGGAGGTGTTGCGCGAGCCGCTGGAGTCGGGTGAGATTCATATCTCACGAGCGGCGCGACAGGCGACCTTTCCAGCACGATTTCAACTCGTCGCAGCAATGAATCCCTGTCCATGTGGCTACTTGGGGCATCCGACCCGCGCTTGTCGTTGTTCACCAGACCAAGTGAGCAGGTATCAATCGCGCTTGTCAGGGCCGTTTTTAAATCGAATTGACATGCAAATTGAAGTGCCTGCCGTTGAAATAGAGTCGCTTGCAAATGCGTCGGAAGCGGAAAGTAGCACAATCGTTGCGCGACGGGTCCGCTCCGCCTACGAGCGACAATTGGCGCGACAGGGTTGTGTAAATGCACGTCTGTCAGTGGCTGAAGTGGATAAATATTGCGTGATGGAAGACTCGGCGCGAGTGTTGCTCAGTCGAGCCATGACCCAATTGAACTGGTCGGCGCGTATTTATCATCGGGTGTTACGAGTTGCACGCACCATTGCGGATATGGATGGTGTGGAAATTTTGAGTGCTGCACACATTGCTCAAGCCATACAGTACCGCCGCGCCCTGCAAAGTCTAGCCTAACAAAATGGCTTGAAATGGACTGACCTATAATTATAGTTTTTGAATGCACTGCGGATGATTTGATGATACAAAGGTGTAGCAAATCGGCTGCTGCACGTATTTCTGCATGTATTTGGCGTTGACAGTGTGTTGTAAGACCGCTACAATTGCAAAGTTAAAGAAACGAGGGTGATGCGCATGGCTTATGTCATTGGCATACAGGCGGTGTGTGCAGCATTGGTGGTCTTGATTGCAGGGCTGTTTGGTTTGGATGCTGCGTTATCTGCCGCGCTCGGCGCGGTGGTGGCGTTGCTGCCCAACATGTTGTTTGCACTTTATCTCAAAGTGAATGCCCGACCTTCCGTTGTAAGGTTGATGTTGGGTGAGTCCATTAAGCTGCTGCTGGTTTTCGCGCTAAGCTACTTTGTTTGGCGACGCATTGAATTTGTAGTGCATCCTTTGCCGTATTGGGTTTCGTTGGTTGTTGTTATCAAGGCGCACAGCTTTGGCTTGCTGCGTGCGGTAACGTAAATAGTTTGAATTATTTTTTTCTGAGGTTTTTATGTCGGCTGAAGTAGGACACCAAGCACCCGCCAACTCATCGGAGTATATTGGTCACCATTTGATCAATTTGACGAACTCTGGTGAAAAGCAAACCAAGCTGATTGATTTCTCAGTTGTCAATGTTGATACCGTTTTCTTTTCGGTATTTTTGGGCGTCCTAGGGCTGCTTTTGTTGTGGATGATTGCTCGCAAAGTTACGTCGGGCGTGCCAAGCCGAACGCAGGCCGCTGTCGAAGCGTTGGTTGAGATGGTTGAAGAGCAGTCGAAGTCCATTGTTCATGGCGATCGCACATTTGTTGCGCCATTGGCGCTTACTGTGTTCTTTTGGGTTGTCTTTATGAATGCCATGGATTGGGTGCCTATTGATTTGCCAGGCTGGTTAAATCACCAGCTCGGTTTGGGCTTGCCTTACACACGCATAGTTGCTACTGCAGATATTAATGCGACGATGGGGATGGCCTTTGCTGTATTCTTGTTAATGATGTACTACAGCTTTAAAATTAAGGGTTTTGGTGGTTTTGCGCATGAGCTGGTTTCAGCTCCTTTTGGAGCCAAGTGGTATTTGGCGCCAGCCAACTTGGGTTTGAATATCGTTGAATACTTCTCGAAAACCGTATCTTTGGGGATTCGATTGTTTGGTAACATGTTTGCGGGCGAATTGATTTTTGCGCTGATTGCAACCATGGGTGCAGCTTGGGGGACAGTGGGTCTCGGAACTGGCCTTGGCTTGGCGCTTGGTCAAGTGATTGCAGGTTCGATCTGGGCTATCTTCCATATTCTGGTTGTATTATTGCAAGCCTTTATTTTTATGATGTTGACCTTGGTGTATGTCGGTCAAGCACATGAAGCGCATTAATGAGTTGTTAAAAAAGTTTTGAGTTTTATTTTTTAGATGGTTGTTTTGTTTTTTCATAAAAGGAGTTGGTCATGGAAGGTTTCGTAGCGATTGCATGTGGTTTGATTATCGGTTTGGGCGCGTTGGGTGCATGTATCGGTATCGGTTTGATGGGTGGTAAAGTTGTTGAAGCTTCTGCGCGCCAACCTGAATTGATGGATAAACTCCAAACCAAAATGTTCTTGTTGGCAGGTTTGATTGACGCTGCGTTCATTATTGGTACAGCGGTTGCTTTGTGGTTCGCTACTTCTAATCCTTTCAAAGGCTAATAGCGTAAATACGCTGTCGTCCGCTCAAAGAACGTTTGAGCGGTGTTGTCTTGGCGTGAATCGTTGTTTTACGTTTATTAAAGGAATAAAGCCGTGAATATTAATGCCACTTTATTTATCCAGACCATTGTTTTCTTTGTTTTGGCTTGGGTAACGATGCAATTTATCTGGCCTCCGATGATTAAGGCGATTGATGAACGTCGCCAGAAAATCGCTGAAGGTTTGGCGGCTGCTGATAAAGGCAATAAAAGCCTAGAAGAAGCAAAAGTTAAATCGGCTGGTTTTGAAAAAGAAGCGCGCGAACACGCTCATCAAATTCTTTTGGATGCTGAGAAACGTGCGCAGGCAGTAGAAGCGCAAGCGAAAGAGGCTGCTTCGGTTGAGGCTGCTCGTATTATTGCTGCTGCTAAAGCGGATGCTGAGCAAGAGATTGTTCGTGCTAAAGAGTCTTTGCGCGACCAAGTGTCAATGCTCGTGGTGTCAGGGGCGGAGCAGATTTTGCGTCGTGAGATTAATTCGCAAAACCATGCTGAATTGTTGACGCAAATTAAAGCGCAATTGTAATTAAGCAAACGGAGTCATTATGGCTGAATTGAGTACCATCGCCCGCCCGTATGCGCAAGCTGCATTTGACGTGGCTAAGGCGGAGAGCGCCTTGTCTGCTTGGAATGATTTTTTGAGTGCAGCAGCGACAGCCGCTTCACAAGACGAAATTCGCCAGTTGGCCAAAAATCCAAGTGTCACTAGCTTTCAGCTAATAGACATTTTTGAGAAGGTTGTTGCACCTTCAACGGCAAGCATGCGTAATTTTCTAGGTGCTGTCGTGAGCGCAAATCGAGTGGATGCTTTCCCTGCGATTGCCCATGCTTTTTCAGCGCATAAACATGCGTTTGAAGGTTCTGCTGATGCGTACATAGTGTCTGCCTTTCCTTTGGAGGCCTCACAGGCCAAAGAGCTGGTGTCTGCGCTTGAAAAAAAATTAAGTAAAAAACTCAATCCCACTCTGAGCGTGGATGCGTCGCTAATTGGCGGCTTCTGTGTCACGGTGGGTGATGAGGTGTTGGATATGTCTGTGCGTGCTAAATTGGCACGCATGCAATCAGCCTTAACGGCTTGAGATGCCAATCGCCGTCGGCGATTTGGTGGTGAAAATTTTGGAGCAATAGCATGCAATTGAACCCTTCAGAAATCAGCGAACTGATTAAAAATCGCATTCAAGGTGTGGATGACTCTGCTAACTTGCGCACGCAAGGTACAGTTGTATCTGTCACCGATGGTATTTGCCGTGTTCACGGATTGTCAGACGTGATGCAAGGTGAAATGTTGGAGTTTCCAGGCAATGTGTTTGGTTTGGCATTGAACTTGGAACGTGACTCTGTGGGTGCGGTGATTTTGGGTGAATACGAAAGCATTTCTGAAGGCGACATCGTTAAATGCACGGGTCGTATTTTGGAAGTTCCTGTTGGTCCAGAATTGCTCGGTCGCGTGGTCAATGCATTGGGAGCGCCTATCGATGGTAAAGGTGCGATTAATGCAAAAGAGACAGACGTGATTGAAAAAGTTGCACCTGGCGTGATTTGGCGTAAGTCGGTTGATCAACCTGTACAAACGGGCTTGAAGGCGATTGATGCGATGGTGCCTGTTGGTCGTGGTCAGCGTGAATTGATTATTGGTGACCGTCAAACAGGTAAAACTGCTGTTGCGATTGATGCCATCATCAATCAAAAAGGCAAAAATATGATTTGCGTTTATGTTGCGATTGGCCAAAAGGCGTCGTCAATTGTAAACGTGGTTCGTAAGCTTGAAGAGCACGGTGCTATGGATTACACCATCATCGTTTCTGCAACGGCTTCTGATTCTGCCGCAATGCAATATCTCGCACCATATGCTGGTTGTTCTATGGGTGAGTACTTCCGTGACCGCGGTCAAGATGCGTTGATTATTTATGATGACTTGACTAAACAGGCTTGGGCATATCGTCAAATTTCTCTTCTGTTACGCCGCCCACCAGGACGTGAAGCTTATCCAGGTGACGTGTTTTATTTGCACAGCCGTTTGCTTGAACGTGCGGCGCGCGTTTCTGAAGAATATGTTGAGAAATTCACCAAAGGTGCGGTTAAGGGTAAAACAGGTTCATTAACAGCGTTGCCAGTGATTGAAACACAAGCGGGGGACGTGACTGCATTCGTTCCAACTAACGTAATTTCGATTACGGATGGCCAGATTTTCTTAGAAACTGACTTGTTTAACGCGGGCGTGCGTCCAGCGATTAACGCGGGTATTTCCGTTTCTCGTGTGGGTGGTGCTGCACAAACTAAAGCAGTGAAGAAGTTGTCAGGTGGTATTCGTACTGACTTGGCACAGTATCGTGAGTTGGCTGCTTTTGCGCAGTTCGCTTCTGACTTGGACGAAGCCACACGTAAGCAGCTTGAGCGTGGTCGTCGTGTGACTGAGTTGCTTAAGCAACAACAGTACAAGCCTTTACAGGTTTGGGAAATGTCAGCTTCTTTATATGCTGCAAATAATGGCTATTTGGATGATTTGGAAGTGAAAGATGTATTGCCGTTTGAAAAAGGCTTGCACGATTATTTGCGCTTGAGCCATGCTGGTTTAGTGGACAGCATTGAGAGCAAAAAAGAAGTCACCAAAGAAGACGAAGCGTTATTGGCAGAAGCCTTGAAGGCGTACAAACAAAACGCGGCATTCTAAATTTGAGTTTGAGTTGAAGGTTTGAAATTTTCAAGCCTTCAATAAAAGCAAAGGATACACAGTGGCAAGCACTAAAGAAATTCGCGGTAAGATTAAAAGCGTACAAAACACCAGTAAAATCACCAAAGCCATGGAAATGGTGGCGGCTTCTAAAATGCGCAAGGCACAAGATCGTATGCGCGCTGCTCGCCCGTACGCTGAGAAAGCCCGCAACATTGCTGCACAATTGAGCACCGCCAATCCAGAGTATCGTCATCCATTTTTGGTTGTACGTCCAGAGGTTAAAGGCGCTGGTATGATTTTGGTGTCAACAGACAAGGGTTTGTGCGGCGGGATGAATACCAATATCATTCGTGCTGCGAGTAATCAGTTCAAATCATGGCAAGATGCGGGTGTGAAAATTCAAACGACTGCAATAGGCGGCAAGGGTTTGGGCTTTTTGAATCGCATTAAAGCACAAGTGGTTTCACACAATACGGCTTTAGGCGATACGCCGCGTATTGATGATTTAATCGGTTCTATCAAAGTTCAGATTGATGCGTATATTAATGGTGAAATCGATGTGCTTTATTTGGCTTACACAAAGTTCATTAACACCATGAAACAAGAGCCTGTTTTGTTACAGTTGCTTCCTTTACCCAGCGATCTGATGGCGCAAACAGATGCTGAAAAGAAAGCATATTCTTGGGATTATGTGTATGAGCCTGGCGCAGAAGTTGTCGTTGACGAATTGTTGACGCGCTATGTTGAGGCACTGGTGTACCAAGCGGTTGCTGAAAACATTGCATCGGAGCAATCGGCTCGAATGGTTGCAATGAAGGCAGCATCAGATAATGCGAAGACAGTAATCGGTGAATTGCAGTTGATTTACAATAAATCACGTCAAGCAGCGATTACCAAAGAATTGTCGGAGATTGTTGGTGGTGCTGCTGCCATCGCTTCTTAAGCGAAGGCATGTTTAAAAAGAATAGTTATCTGGTTTTGGCTGTTTTAGCCGTTTTGCTTGCAGGTTGTTTTCAAAAAAATCAGCAAAAGCCAAAATCAAGCACAGTAGCAGAAGTAAAGTGGGAGCATCTGCCCAGCGAGTGTCAAGACCTGAAACATCAGCTTGAATACTGTTCTGGCAGAGGGGTTTCTAATAAAGAAGATACCCAGAAAATGTCAGCGGTCTTGCTTGAGCGGTTGGGTTCAATGCCCACAGTGGAGCAGTCTAAAACCTGTCAAGATGCCTCGGCATTTTGGCAACAAGCATGTGGTGTGGCTAAGTAGTGTGGTCATAAAGAGTCATTTAAGTTCAGATTGAGAGTGCAATATGGTAGAAGGTAAAATTGTTCAGTGTATCGGTGCGGTCATCGACGTTGAATTTCCGCGTGACAGCATCCCTAAAATTTATGACGCCCTCGTAATGGATGGCTCTGAGTTGACTTTGGAAGTTCAGCAGCAATTGGGCGACGGCATTGTGCGTACCATTTGCTTGGGTTCATCAGATGGTTTGCGTCGTGGTTTGACTGTAAAAAACACAGGTGCGCCTATCACCGTTCCTGTGGGTGCGGCCACTCTGGGTCGTATCATGGACGTTTTGGGTAACCCAATCGATGAAGCGGGTCCAGTGTCATCTGAGCACAAACGCTCAATTCACCAATTGGCACCTGCGTTTGACGATTTGTCGCCTTCAACAGAATTGCTTGAAACAGGCATTAAAGTGATTGACTTGATTTGTCCATTCGCAAAGGGTGGTAAAGTCGGTCTGTTCGGTGGTGCGGGTGTGGGTAAAACCGTTAATATGATGGAATTGATTAACAACATCGCTAAACAACACGGTGGTTACTCTGTTTTTGCGGGTGTGGGTGAGCGTACTCGTGAAGGTAATGACTTCTACCATGAAATGAAAGACTCTAACGTCTTGGATAAAGTGGCGTTGGTTTATGGTCAGATGAATGAACCTCCAGGAAACCGTTTGCGCGTTGCCTTGACTGGTTTGACCATGGCTGAACATTTCCGTGACGAAGGTCGTGATATTTTGTTCTTCGTGGATAATATTTACCGCTTTACGTTGGCAGGTACTGAAGTGTCTGCATTGTTGGGTCGTATGCCATCAGCGGTGGGTTACCAGCCGACATTGGCGGAAGAAATGGGTCGCTTACAAGAGCGCATTACTTCAACCAAAACGGGCTCAATTACCTCAATTCAAGCCGTATATGTCCCTGCGGATGACTTGACCGACCCGTCACCAGCGACCACCTTTGGTCACTTGGATGCAACCGTGGTCTTGAGTCGTGACATTGCGTCTTTGGGTATTTATCCAGCGGTTGATCCTTTGGATTCAACCAGCCGTCAAATCGATCCAAATGTGATTGGTGAAGAGCACTATTCTGTGACGCGTGGTGTTCAGCAAACATTGCAACGCTACAAAGAGTTGCGTGACATTATCGCGATTTTGGGTATGGACGAGTTGAGCCCAGAAGATAAACAAATTGTTGGTCGTGCGCGTAAAATTCAACGTTTCCTGTCTCAACCTTTCCACGTAGCAGAAGTGTTTACTGGTTCTCCAGGAAAATATGTGACATTAAAAGAAACCATTCGTGGCTTTAAAGGCATTATCGCTGGTGAGTATGACCATTTGCCAGAACAAGCATTCTACATGGTTGGCGGCATCGACGAAGCTGTGGAAAAAGCAGCTAAAATGAACTAAGGCCGACTGGTGATGTGAGCCGTAGCAATGCGGCTCATCTCATTTGAGAGATTGCCTAAGTACTGGGCGATGTATAAAGGTTTGGTTCATTATTGAAGGAAAGATTATGAGTACGATACACGTTGACGTGGTCAGCGCGGAACGCGAAGTGTTCTCGGGTGAAGCGGCATTTGTGGTGTTGCCAGGCGAATCTGGCGAGCTGGGCATCATGCCTGGTCATACGCCATTGATTACGCGGATTAAACCAGGTGCTGTGCGCATTCAAATGAGTGATGACAGCGAGGAGTTGGTTTTTGTTGCGGGCGGTATTTTAGAAGTCCAGCCGAAATCGGTCACCGTTCTGGCCGATACTGCGATTCGCGGTGAGGATTTGGATGAGGCGCGCGCCTTGGAAGCTAAAGCGCGTGCAGAAGAAGTGCTGAGTAATAACAAAGGCGAAATGGACTTGGCACACGCTCAATCTGAGCTTGCTATCGCTATGGCTGAGTTGGCGACATTGGCTAAATTACGACGTAAAAAATAAAATAACGGATAAACCACATCGTGGTTGGTTTTGATATAAAAACCAGCTTATGCTGTAAAAACCCATTTGAATCTTCAAGTGGGCTTTTTTTTAGGTATTATTATGCTTTTGTTGATATGTGATGCTTTGTTATGTTCTTTAAATGAGTCATTACATAAAAATAACATCTGACCTATTAAAGTGACGGTATTTTTTTATGATTAAACTTGATGATGTTCATTTTGCGTATGGGCAGGCCAAGCCAATTGTGCAAGGTGTAAGCCTTTCAGTGACTCGAGGCCAAGTGGTTGCAGTTATGGGGCCTTCTGGGTGTGGCAAAACGACCTTGTTGCGTTTGGTCGCGGGGCTGTTGCGGCCGAGTGAAGGGCAGGCGACGCTACTTGGTGCTCCGTTGCCGTATGACAATGCACAGGCTTTGCGTGAAGTGCGTAAAAAAATGGGGATGCTGTTCCAGTTTGGTGCTTTATTCACCGACATGTCTGTGTTTGAAAATGTGGCCTTTCCTTTGCGCGAAAACACCAAGATGGGTTTTGAGGAAATACGTGCCCAAGTCATGTCTAAATTGACCGCTGTTGATTTGGCGGATGCCGAAGGCAAAATGCCGAGCGAAATTTCGGGGGGTATGGCGCGACGGGTTGCGTTGGCGCGAGCGATTGCACAGAATCCGCAGATAATGTTGTTTGACGAACCCTTTACTGGGCTTGACCCGATTGCTATGGATACCATTGCGCAACTGATTCGCCAACAGACTAACGAGCTGAATGCGGCCTCCATCGTGGTCTCGCATGATGTACAGGAAACGTTTGCGATTGCCGATTATGTTTATGTGATGCATCAATCAAAAATGATTGCTGAAGGTACGCCAGCAGAATTATGGGCGAGCGAAGAGCCCTTCATAAAGCGTTTTATTCATGGTCGTCATGCGCTTGATGCTGGAAAGGTTGTGGTATGAATCTCATATTAAATCGTTTGGAAAAAATAGGCGCACGAGTACGAGGAAGCGTAAGCACTCTAGGATTTGCGATGCGCATGCTGGCGGGATTGTTTGCCAATGCTAAGGTTTGGTTTTCACGCACGCGGCTGGTGTTTCAGCAGATTCATTTTTTGGGTAACTATTCCTTAGTGATTATGATTGTCTCGGCTGCTTTTATTGGTGCGGTGCTTGGCTTGCAAGCCTTTTACACTTTGAGCCGAGTTGGTTCTGAAAGCATGGTGGGTTTGCTGGTGGCCTTGTCGCTGGTACGAGAGCTTGCTCCAGTGGTGGTGGCTATTTTATTTGCGGGACGGGCGGGCACATCCATGACGGCTGAAATCGGTTTAATGAAGGCGGGTGAACAGCTCTCAGCAATGGAGATGATGGGTGTAGACCCTATCAATCGTGTGTTTGCCCCAAGGTTTTGGGCGGCGGGCTTTGTTGTGCCAATGCTTACAGGCTTGTTTGCTTTAGTCGGTGTCTACGGGGGCTATGTGGTCGCAGTGTGGTGGCTTGGAGTCGATGACGGGGCATTTTGGTCGATGATGAATGACGGCGTCAGCGTGCGGGAAGACATTGTTAATGGCTTAATCAAGAGCGTGGTCTTTGGCTTGGCCGTGAGCTTTTTGGCAGTATACGAGGGGGCGCAAGCCCATCCAACACCAGAGGGTGTGGCTCAGGCCACGACCCGAACCGTGGTTAAGTCTGCGTTATTGGTTTTGGGATTGGATTTTATTTTGACGGCGCTGATGTTTAGTTAAAACATGGCCAATGCTTTAAAGAAAGTGATGAGGATTAAAATGCAACAGAAAAAAATTGATATTTGGGTCGGCTTTTTCGTTTTGCTCGGCATAGTTGGATTGGTCGCCTTGGCGTTGGTCGTTGGTGGACGTGGTGGCCTCAGTACAAAAAGTGGTTATCCAGTAATGGTTAATTTTCAAAATATTGGTACTTTAAAAGAGCGTGCTCCCGTCAAAATGTCGGGTGTCGTGATTGGGCGTGTCGGCGGCATTGAACTAAAAAATTTGGGTGGCGAATATAAAGCGCAAGTCACCTTAATTATTGATGATGGCTTAAAAATCCCGCAAGACAGCGGTGCGTCCATCAATACGGCGGGCTTGCTAGGTGCTCAATTTATCAGTTTGACGCAAGGGGCGGACATTGAACACCCCGTTGCTGCAGGCGGCACTTTGGACAACAGCCAATCGGCAATGGTCTTAGAAGATTTGATTACCCAGTTTGGCATCAACAAAGCCGAGTCCTCTGCAAAGTCGGAAAGTTCGGATTCTGCAGAACAAAGCAAATGAGCTTACAATGACGCACCTAACTTTAAGAGAATGTCATGCATAGCATATTAAAAAAAATATTTATTGGACTGAGCCTCGCTTTGCTGGTCACGACAACCTATGCACAACAAAGTGTGGTCACGCCAGTCGAAGATGATGTTGTCCTCACCAAGGATACGCTTGAGGGCTTTAACCGTGGTTCGTACAAATTCAATGATGGTTGGGATCAAGTCTTATTTCGACCCGTGATAAATGGTTATACAAAAGTGGTGCCATCAGGCCCCCGTCGCTGTATTCATGGTTTTTTCGAAAATTTAAAAGTGCCTTATACCGCGGTGAACAACCTTTTGCAAGGTAAGCTCAAAGCCGCTGGGCAGGATATTTGTCGATTCGTTGTGAACACCACGGTGGGTGTTGGAGGCTGCATCGATGTGGCAAGTAAATGGAATATTCCAAAGCATGAAGAAGATTTTGGTCAAACGCTTGGCGTTTGGGGCGTGCCATCAGGTCCTTTTATTAACTTGCCACTGTTAGGTCCTTCAACGGTACGTGATGCCAGCGCAAAATTTGTTGATTTTTTTGCAGGGCCTATTGGTTATATCCGCTCGGTAAAACTGAGTAATTCACTGACAGGTTTTCAAGTTCTTGATACACGCGCATCATTGCAGCAGGCGCTGGATTTGGTTGATGATACAGCGATAGACCGCTACACTTTCTTGCGAGATGCTTGGTTGCAGCAACGCGAAGCTCAAGTGCGTGATGAAGATTATGCGCCTGATGATGTGCCGTTGTCAGCAACTGCATCAAATTCAGCTGAGATGCCTGAGGTCGTGGCTGAGCAGAGGCTAAACGTTGCAGAAGCAGTTGCACCCGCACCTGCTAATGATGCTTTAGCGCAAGCAGAATTAATGGCGCAAAAAATAAATGCGCCTGATGCAGAAAAAATGAAGTAAGCGTCAACCTGAGTCCGCAGGCGTGCATTATGACGATTCCTGTTATATTGGTTAACTTTTAAGAGAAGAGAATAGCGATGTTGAAGTTTTTAAAAAAAATGATGTTAGGCTTGAGCCTATTGACTGTGGTCGGTGCTGCACATGCAGAAACAGCGGATCAGTTTATTAAAACCATGTCCGATCAGGTGTTAGCGGCCATACGTTCAAACCCAGGCTTAAAAAATGGCAGCCCATCCGCCATTAGCACATATGTCGATGGCAACATCATGCCACATGTGAATTTTCGCAGCATGGTCTCTCGTGTTGTTGGTCCTGCTTGGAATAAAGCCAGTGCGGCTGAACAAAATGAATTGATGGTGGAATCGCGTCGTTACTTGGTGCGCACCTATGCGGGTGGTTTCAAAGGCGCTTCTATCAATAGCATTGACGTTTATCCTGCCAATGGCAATGAAGTGCGCACACGCATCAACACGTCAAGTGGCGCAAAAATGGTGACATATCGTCTTGAAAATAATGGCGGCTGGAAAGTCAATGATTTAAGCGTTGCGGGTGTATGGTTGGTACAAAGCTATGCGGGTCAATTTCGCCCCATCGTTGCTAAAGGCGGCGTACCTGCTTTGATTAGCTATTTGAAGTCTAAATAACACATTCATCCACTTAGAGATGTCGATTAATAAACCCCCGCCGAAAGGTGGGGGTTTTTACATGCCCCACGTCATAGAGTGGGAGGGATTTTCTTAATACGTTTGTGTTGTTTATCCCACGACCAAACCTGTGAAAATAGCATCCATTTTGAGCTGTTTTGCGATGATTTGAGCGGCCGAAAGCACTTCATCTGTTGAGGCTTGCTGGGAACCGAGCATCAGCATCGCTTGCGATTGTGCTGTTTCTGGAGCGACTTTTTGCGTGATGTGAATCGAGTGTGTCAGTGCATCTAAGCGCAAACCTTGGTCTTTCAACAGCCCTGTGGCAGCGATAAACCAACTCATGGCATAAAAATTGTTTTGATTCAGTTGCAATGGCGAGGTGATGTTGTCCGATTGGGGCAGCTGATTAAAAGGTGAGTGGACGATGTCATCGGTTAAGTATTTATCGAATTTTTTGGCAACTATTCGACGAGGTTGAGCCAAAGTAATGTAGCCCTTAAAGGCTTGCGGATAGATGCTCAACCAGCGCACCTGTCTGCGCAGCTCATGTAAGTCATTTTCGATGCTTTTAAACGATTGTGTTAATGCGAGAGTGATGTCGGCGATTTTTTGTTCGTACAAGTGACGCAAAGCGAGTACTAACTCCTCATCCGATAGCCAGTTAATCGACTTCGTCTTTTTGCCTTTGCGAATTTTTTTGATTCGCCGTGCGGATTCGCCTATCCAGCCTTCCTTTTGTAAGGCGCCATTTAAGGCGAGCAAAGCCATTTGACGCTCTTGTGTTAAGTGCTCAACCACATCAGCAGGGATGGTTGGGTTGGCGCTGAACTCTTTGACAAAAGCATCAAAATAATCAATCTGTCCGAGTGCATCTTCAAGAGTTTTGAATCGTTCAGTGAGTTTGTTAAATCGTTTGGAGTCGTGAAACTGAGCCAGTGCTCGGCACATGCCTTCTAAATAAAATAGAACGGTGCGGGCGTTGTTTTGATAGAGCCAAAGCGCAGGGTCATCTTGCAAGTGAGCTTGAGTGAGCAGGTTGTCCAAGGCTGACAAATGGTCGTTAAATAAGGCTTTCGTATTTTTCATTGAACCTCTCCGATTATTTGTTAGAAGGACGCGTGCCGATAATAACCGTCACGTCTAAAATTTGCCCGTTGCGCAACAGTTTTATTTGTGCCTTCGCACCGGGTTTAAGGTGAGCCACCTCGTTTAGCATGTCAGCGGTGTCTTTAATGGGGGTGTCGTTGATGCTGAATAAAATATCACCCACGGTGATGCCTGCTTTTCCCGCTGGGCCATCCGCACGAACGCTGGCAATAATAACTCCTTCTTGGCTTGATAGATTAAACGCTTTCGCCATTTCAGGGGTGACATTTTGGGACGAGATGCCAATAAACCCTCGAGTGACCGTACCCGTGGCAATTAATTCATCGGCAATTTGCTTCATGACGCTGACAGGGATGGCGAATCCGATGCCAGCATTTGCTTCGCTGCTGGTATTGCCCGTGACAATGGCGGTATTGATGCCGACCAAGTTCCCGTTCGAGTCAACCAAAGCACCGCCTGAATTGCCTGGGTTGATTGCCGCATCGGTTTGGATGAAGTTTTCAAAGGTGTTAATGCCCAATTGACTGCGATGCAAGGCCGATACAATGCCCATTGTAACGCTCTGCCCAACGCCAAAAGGGTTGCCAATAGCGAGTACAACATCACCAACCTGAAGTTGGTCGTCATGCCCTAATGTGATGCTGGGTAGCTTGTCGAGATTGATTTTAAGTACAGCGACATCGGTGTCGGCATCTGAGCCAATTACGGTCGCGTTGGCGCGTCGTCCGTCGCTCAGAGCCACTTCAATTTGATCGGCATTTTCAATGACGTGATGATTGGTGACCACAAAGCCTTGTTTATCAATGATGACGCCAGAACCCAAACTGTTTTCGGGCGTTTGAGGTTGACCTTGGTTAAACAATTGATTTAAAGCGGGGTCGTTATACGGATTTTTAGTTACACTGCGCGAAGTAAAAATTTTCACCACAGAAGGCAATGCGCTTGAGACAGCGGCGTGATAGGATAGACCCGATAAATTTCGAGGGGCTTCGCGCGGTGCCAGCGTTTCTCCCGATTTAAGCACAGGGTTGGGGGATTTGTAGCCACTGAACCACCGTGTGACCGACTCAGGGAACCATTGTGGTTTAAGAGTAAGTACCACAAAAGACATGAGTAGCAATATCGTAACAATTTGCGTTAACACCAACCAGAAGCGTTTTAACATATGGAATGTACTATTTTATTGAAAGCATTATTGAGTGAAATGGATGCCGTTTTAGATGTGGCATCATTTAAAGACTATTGCCCGAACGGTTTGCAGATTCAGGGACGTCCAAGTATAACTAAAATAGCGACAGCTGTCACAGCAAGCCGCGCAGTAATTGAGCAAGCGGCCGAATGGGGGGCGGATGCGTTGCTGGTTCACCACGGTTATTTTTGGAAAGGCGAGGACGCGCCCATCGTGGGCATGAAACATGGTCGCATAGCGGCCTTGATTAAGAACGACATGAGCTTAATCGCCTACCACTTGCCACTAGATGCGCATCCGACTTTAGGAAATAACGCCCAGCTTGGAATGAAGTTGGGCTTGACTGCAACAGGCGTTTTATCAGATGAACCCTTGGTTTGGCATGGCGCATCAGATTGTGTCACGCTTGGCGAGTTGGCGGCACGAGTCGAGCAACGTCTTGGTCGTGCGCCACAACTCATCGGAGATTCAAGCGCGTTGGTGGGTAAAATCGCGTGGTGTACGGGCGCGGCACAAGATTACATCGGTTCTGCGGCCGCGGCAGGGGCGCAAACTTTTATTTCAGGCGAAATTTCTGAACGCACGTTCCATGAGGCGACCGAACTGGGCGTGAACTATCTGGCTTGCGGGCATCATGCTACGGAGCGTTACGGTGTTCAAGCTTTGGGCGAATACTTGGTGCAGCGATTCGGTTTAATGCATCGCTTTTTTGATGAATATAATCCCGTGTGACCCATCATGACCATTCTGTCTACTTCTCTATCCGCGCAAGCGTTGCTCGAGCGAGCCAATGAGTTGCAAAAGCAGGGGCGACATACTGAAGCGGTGCAATATTTTGATGCCGCGATAGAAAAAGCCCCTGAGTATTTTAAAGTCATCAGCGAGCGGCGTTTTTCATCGGCATGGGCTGGTTTTAAACATGCGCAAGACCAAAGTGAATGGCAGCACTACGAGCATTTGCAGCGACTCACGGTCATGGGTGTGGCGCAAGACGTATGGTTTGTCGGCGAAGCGACTTTGGCCGCGCCAGCCTTGAGCAACCTTGCCCTGCTTTATTTCACACAAAAGCATGCTGAATACATTCAACAATCGCTTCAAGACCAAATACTGACTGCATTTAAGCATGTCCCACCATCATCGAGCAAAAAAATTAAATTGGGTTTTGTCGGGGCGGATTTTTTTGCCCAAGCAACGGCGTATTTGCTGACGGGCGCGGTGGCCAAAATAGACCGCACACAATTTGAAGTGTGCGCCTATGATTTTGGCGATACACCCTCGCAAAATGATGGTTATCGGCGGCGAGTCGAAAATGCTTATGATGCCATTATTCCGATTCAAGAGCTGACGGATGAGCAGGCCGCGCAACGTATGTATGAAGATGGCATTGACATCTTATTGAGCATTAAAAATCCAGCGAGCGCACGATTAGGTATCTTTGCAAGACGACCTGCGCCCATTCAAATTCATTACCTATATTTTCCCGGGACATCGGGCATGCCTTTTTTTGATTACATCATTGGCGATGCCATTGTTACGCCGCCCGAGCTTGATTACGCGTATGCAGAAAAAGTCTTGCGCATTGAAGGTTGTTACCAGCCCAATGATGAGCTGCGAGGCCTACCAGAACAATTGCCGCGCTCGCACTGGGGTTTACCTGAAGACGCTTTTGTGCTGGCAAACATGAGCCAAAATTACAAGATTACACCGCAAATATTCGATGTGTGGTGCCATCTTTTGCGGTTAGATGCATCACGGGTGTTGTGGTTGCTGTCTGACAATGAAGAGGTTTGTCATAATCTGAGAGTCGAAGCCTCGCGGCGAGGAATTCATCCCAGCCGTTTATATTTTTCACCACCTTTAGGCATTGGTGCTCATTTTGCCCGCTTACGTTGTGCGGATGTGATTGTGGACACCCATCCTTATAACGGTCACACCTTGACCAGTGATGCTTTGTGGGCGGGTACGCCCGTGGTGACATGGGCGGGTACTACATTTGCCTCGCGAGTTGCCGCCAGTTTGCTACATGCCGTGGGTTTAGATGAGTGTGTGACGTGGCATGAAGACGAGTATTTCAAAAAAATTGATGAGCTGGCTCGAAATGTTTCCAAATTAAAAGCCATGCGCCAACATTTGGACAATAACCGATATCAGTTCGATGTGTTCAATGCGCAGTCATACGCGCATCGATTTGGAGCCTTGATGAAACGGGTCATTCATGAACATTGGAGCGGCACACATAGAGACGACGGTGTAAGAAACCTCTAACCAAAGTTCATTTTTTGTTTATTAAGAAATTTAAACGAACGTTCGTTGACATATACCCAGTCTAAGGATATGCTCAACTATCTCTGCTTAACATTGTTATAGGAAAATTACATGAAATCACGTGCTGCGGTGGCTTTTGGTCCAGGTCAACCATTACAAATTGTTGAGATTGATGTTGAACCGCCACGAGCGGGTGAGGTCTTAGTAAAAATCACGCACACGGGCGTGTGCCACACAGACGCCTACACCCTGAGTGGCGACGACCCAGAAGGTGTTTTCCCTGCTGTTTTGGGTCACGAAGGTGGCGGTATCGTGGTTCAAGTGGGTGAGGGTGTAACCTCGGTGCAGCCTGGAGACCACGTCATCCCTTTGTACACAGCGGAGTGCAAAACCTGCAATTTTTGCTTGTCAGGTAAAACCAATTTGTGTCAAAAAATTCGTGCCACACAAGGCAAAGGCTTGATGCCCGATGGCACCACACGTTTTTCATATCAAGGCCAACCGATTTATCATTACATGGGTACGAGCACATTCAGTGAATACACCGTTGTGGCTGAAATTTCATTGGCTAAAATTAACCCAGAAGCACCATTGGAAAAGGTTTGTTTGCTCGGGTGTGGTGTGACGACGGGCATCGGTGCGGTACACAATACCGCCAAGGTCAAAGAAGGCGACACTGTCGCGGTGTTTGGCTTAGGCGGCATTGGGCTGGCGGTGCTGCAAGGTGCGAAACAAGCGAAAGCAGGGCGCATCATTGCGATTGATACCAACCCATCTAAATTTGATTTGGCGCGCAGCATGGGGGCGACCGATTGCATCAACCCGAAAGATGAAGACAAACCCATCCAAGACGTGATTGTTGAGCTGACCGATGGCGGTGTTGATTTTAGTTTTGAGTGCATCGGCAACGTCAATGTCATGCGCGCCGCCCTTGAGTGTTGTCACAAAGGCTGGGGCGAAAGTGTGATTATTGGCGTCGCGGGCGCGGGACAGGAAATTTCAACACGACCATTCCAGCTGGTGACGGGGCGTGTGTGGCGCGGCAGCGCGTTTGGTGGGGTCAAAGGGCGCACACAATTGCCGAGCATGGTAGAAGACGCGATGCGTGGCGACATTCAGTTGGATCCGTTTATCACCCATACCATGCCGCTCGAGCGCATCAATGAGGCCTTTGATTTAATGCACACGGGTCAATCCATTCGCACTGTCGTACACTTTTAAGAGTACGCACACAGTTTTTTCTTAAAACGACAGAAGGATAAAAGGTAAATACGATGCAACAGCTTGAACGAAAAAAATGCTTCAACGGTCGTCAAGACGTGTGGCAACATGCTTCAGAAGTGTTGAATTGCACCATGCGGTTTGGCGTTTTCATCCCCGAACGGGCGCAACATGAGCGTTGTCCCGTTTTGTTTTGGCTTTCAGGCCTAACCTGTAACGAACAAAACTTTATGCTGAAAGCAGGGGCGCAGCGTTATGCGGATGAGCATGGTTTGATTCTTGTAATGCCCGATACAAGCCCGCGTGGAGATGGGGTTGCAGATGATGCCGCATATAATTTGGGTCAAGGTGCAGGGTTTTATGTGAACGCGACACAATCCCCATGGCGGACGCATTTTAATATGTACGAGTACATCGTACATGAGCTGCCCGCCTTGATTCATTCGCACTTTCCGACCAACGGACGACAATCCATCAGTGGGCATTCGATGGGGGGGCATGGTGCTTTGATATGTGCGTTGAAACACCCCGAGCGGTATTTTAGCGTCTCGGCTTTTGCACCGATTGTTGCGCCGACACAAGTGCCGTGGGGGCAAAAAGCATTTCAAGCGTATTTGGGTGACGATACGAGTGCTTGGCGTGAATGGGACGCGTGTGAGTTGGTGAAAATTAAGGGCTTTCCTCGCGCCATTTTAATTGACCAAGGAACGGCTGATGAATTTTTGGATTCACAACTCAAACCGTCTTTATTTGTGACGGCATGTCAAGCTGCGGGCGTTGCTTTGAACCTGCGTTTGCAGCCTGAATATGATCACAGTTATTACTTTATCAGCACGTTTATTGGCGAGCACATGGCATTCCATGCCCATGCCCTTCGCCAAATGAACTAAGCCACCGCTTCTATCGTTCGCTCTTCTTGCTGCGCCGCCCACATGGCGGCGTAGCTGCCATTTTGTGCCAACAGTTGCGCATGCGTACCGCGCTCAATGATGCGCCCAGCTTCCATCACTAAAATTTGGTCCGCGTGAATGATGGTAGACAGGCGATGCGCCACAATCAAAGTGGTGCGGTTGCGTGCCGCATCGTCAAAAGCAGACTGAATTGCCTTTTCGGCATGAGAGTCCAAGGCGGATGTGGCTTCATCAAAGATTAAAATCGGCGTGTTTTTTAACAAAGTGCGCGCGATTGCAACGCGTTGTTTCTCGCCGCCAGAAATTTTCAATCCACGTTCACCCACCGCAGTGTCTAAGCCTTCGGGTAAGCGGCTTAAAAAATCATCCAAGTGCGCCGCACTCGCAGCCGCACGCACTTCGGTCGCATTGGCATCGGGGCGACCGTATTGAATGTTGTAGCCCAGCGAGTCGTTGAACAGCACCGTGTCCTGCGGCACAATGCCGATGGCGCGACGCAGGCTGGTTTGAGTGACTTTAGCAATCGACTGACCGTCAATTAAAACGTCGCCCGCGTCGATGTCATAGAAGCGAAACAGCAGGCGCGAGAGCGTCGATTTGCCCGCGCCGCTTTTGCCGACGATGGCCGTGGTGGTGTTCGGTTCAACGACAAAACTCACGTCGTGTAAGATTTGGCGGTTGGGGTTGTAACTGAAATGAACGTGTTTAAATTCAATTCGGCCGTGAGCAACGTGTAATTCGTTCGCATCAGGTGCGTCCAATACGTCAGGCGCGCTGTGCAGCAAGTTAAACATTTTATCCACGTCCACCAGCGATTGTTTCAACTCGCGGTACATCACGCCAAGGAAGTTTAACGGCACATAAAGCTGCAACATCAACGTATTGACCAGCACCAAGTCGCCTAAAGTGAGCTTGCCTGCGACCACGCCGCGTGTGGTGTACCAAAGAATCGCAATCAACGCGATAGAAATAATCATCTGTTGACCGAAGTTCAATAGCGACAGTGAGTTTTGTGACTGAATCGCTGCGCTGCGGAATTGTTTTAAACCTTGGTCGTAACGTTGCGCTTCAAAGGCTTCGTTGTTGAAATATTTAACCGTTTCAAAATTGAGCAAAGAGTCGATGGCTTTTTGATTGGCATTAGAATCCATTTCGTTCATGCGCTTGCGGTACTGCGTCCGCCACTCGGTGATGCCCACGGTGAACGCGATGTAGCACACCAAGGCCAAGGCGGTGATGCTGACGAAAATCACATCATATTTGGCCCACAGGAAACCGAGCACCATGCACATCTCGATTAAAGTCGGCACAATGGTCATAAAAGAGAAACCAATCAAGGTGCGCACGCCTCGCGTACCGCGTTCAATGTCTCGGGTCAGTCCCCCTGTTTGGCGACTCAGGTGGAACTTTAAAGATAAATTGTGCAGCGTGTTAAATACTTGCAAAGACACGGTACGCGCAGCATTTTCCGAGACGCGAAAAAACACCATTTCGCGCAATTCATTAAATAAGGTCATCGAGATGCGCAATCCACCATACGCCACCAATAGCGCAATAGGCACAATTAAGGCGGTTTGCAGGTTTGGATTGGGCGTCATGCCATCAATGATTTTTTTCAAAGTGACGGGAATGCCAAGGTTCGCCAATTTGGCCAACGTCAAGGCGGCAAAGGCTATCATGACGCGGTATTTGCTACGCCAAATGTATGGCCAAAGGCTTTTAATGGTTTGCCAGTCCGAGCGGTTTTGAGAATTGGGAGTCATTCGTGTGAGTATGTTCTGTCTGATAAAGGTCGCTATTTTACCAGTCTATTGCTTGGCACGAGTAAAAGCTAAAAACACGTTTTTATTGAGCTGCTTACCAAAAAGGTGCAGTCATACCCATATTGCGAATGGGGTGTAGAATAACGGCACTGAACGAAGAAATAAAATTATTAATATGGATATAGAAACAACATGGATTGTTCCTATATCAAACACATTTCATGGGGCATCACATTGAAAAGCAACACTCTCGAGCAACGTCTAAATCTTTTGCTGAAAGCAGAAAACAGTCACCTATTTGCTGAAGGACTGCGCGGCATTGAGCGCGAAACCTTGCGTGTTAATCCAGATGGGCATTTAAATACAACGCCACATCCAAAAGTGCTGGGTTCAACCTTAAACCATGCGCAAATCACCACGGATTATTCAGAATCCCTGCTTGAATTCATCACCCCCGCTGAACCGAATGCGCAATTGGCATTAGAAAAATTAAGTGCCATTCACCGCTTTGTATACGCAAACTTAGGCGAGCAAATGCTATGGAGCCAATCCATGCCTTGCGAATTGCCAAGCGAAGCCGAAATTCCAATTGCATGGTACGGCACATCACACATTGGCATGCTCAAGCACGTCTATCGTCGCGGCTTGGCGCTGCGTTACGGTAAAAGCATGCAGTGCATTGCGGGCATTCATTACAACTTTTCATTGCCCGAAGGCTTGTGGCGTTTACTGAAAACGGAACAAGGCGAAACCAAGCAAAGCGACAAAGACTTTCAATCAGAAGGCTACGTGGCCTTGATTCGCAACTTCTTGCGTTATAGCTGGTTGCTCATGTACTTGTTTGGCGCATCGCCCGCCTTGTCAAAAAATTTCTTGCGCGGCAAGGCGCACCAGCTCGAGCAACTGTCCGACGACACCTTGTACTTACCCTACGCCACCAGCTTGCGCATGAGTGACTTGGGTTACCAAAATAACGCCCAAGACGGACTCGTACCGCCTTACAATACCCTCATGGAATACATGCGCAGCTTATCCAAAGCCGTGCGCATCCCGCATCCGCCATATGAAGCTTTGGGCACAAAGCGCGATGGCGAATGGGTGCAAATCAACACCAATATTCTGCAAATTGAAAATGAGTTTTACGCCACCATCCGCCCCAAACGCGTGATTCGTTCAGGCGAGCGACCTGTCGAAGCCCTTTGTGACCGAGGCGTGCAATACATCGAAGTGCGCTGTATGGACATAGACCCCTTTGAACCCATTGGCTTAAGCCTACAAACCACTCGCTTTCTTGATGCGTTTTTGTGGTTTTGCGCCCTCAACGACAGCCCGCTCACCGATGTGGAAGAAGGGCATATCAACGTCGACAATTTTGCCCGCACCGTTAAGCAAGGCCGTCAGCCCAACCTCATGCTCAAACACAATGGGCGCGACGTTCGCTTGCAAGACTGGGGCTTAGAGCTCATCGAGCACATCGCCACCATCGCGCAAGCTTTGGACGCGCAACACGGCGGCAATGAATTTATGGAAAGCTTAAACCTGCAAAAAGACAAGCTGCTCAATCCAGAGCACACACCGTCGGCACGCGTGCTACGTGGCATCCGTGAGCACAACAACTCATTCACGCAATTCACCACCCATCAAAGCCAGTGGATTGCCGAGCAGTTTAGACAACAACCGCTCAGTGCCATTGAACAAGATCAGTTTGAAGACATGGCGCGCACATCGCTCGCCGAGCAAGCCAATATGGAAGCCGCGCAAACAGGAGACTTTGATGCGTTCATCGAAGACTACCGCTCGCGCACCTCACAACAAATTTGTTGTAATGAATAAACAACGACGAGCCTAAAACAAAAAGTCATGAATCTGAATCGCACCAATAAAGCCATTTTGCAGCAATTAAAAGCCAATGGACGCATGAGTTGGCAACAAATAGGCAAAGCCGTCCACTTGACGGGGCAAGCCGTCGCAGCTCGCGTGCAACAGTTGGAAGAGCAAGGGCTTATCAATGGCTACACCATCCGACAAAAGCATGTGGAACGTCATTTCGTCACCATGTTTATGGAGCGTCTAGACTTTGACGGATTTGAAGCCTTTTTAATCGCAGAGCCTCGCATTGAGCAAGCCTATAAAATCACAGGCGAGGGCTGTTATCAATTTGAATTCATCTCGAATGAAAAGGGCGACCTAGATACTTTTTTAAACACACTGCTGCGCTATGGGACATACAAAGTATCCAGCGCGATACGATGTGTAAAGTGAGGTTTGGAAGGGCGAAGCGTAAAAAAGCTCTAGAAAAAGAGTTTTTTTATGCGTATAAGGCTTAAAAGGACTCGGGTGTTTTAATAAGAAATGTCCTGTTTTTACAGGTATCTTGGTTGAGTGCGCAATAAAACCACAAACAACAAGGGCGTGTTAACACTATTTGGACAATCGACTATAAGAGCACGAAGTTAAGATGCAAATGAGACTGAGTGTTAACACGCCCTAATGAATTTTTATGTCATAAGCGACTACTTATTGAGCATTTTGTTCAGCAGGACAAGCTGGAATTGTTTTCAAATCAGCTACAGGTGTTAAGACTCCAAATCCATCGACTCCCATCGTATCATTGTCCACATTAAAACGACAGCGTTCATCCTTATCTAAGACAATATCGCTGACGTAATATTTCCCTTTTTCTGGTTTGAACAAAACTGGATTTGGTTTGCAAAATTTTTGCCAATTGCCAGAAACCCAAGCCATGTATCCAGATACCATTACCAATTCATCTGCTGGAATGTAGTAATCATCATATGGGTAGTAAGGGATCCGAATGCCAGGATAGTTTTTCTTGACTGGCGGAACGCCCAAATCATGGCTTTTACCCAAGACTGAAAAACCACCTGCACTTGCTTCCACTATTTCAGCGTTTTTATCAAGACGAACGCACTGCTTCCCATCTTGTTCGACAACTATCGGTTTTGTTGCTAGGACTCTTGAACCTCCTTCATGATAAAACCTAATTGCAGCGTTATTCTCCATGTTGATATTTTTAAAGCTTTTTGAAGCGCAGCCGTTTAACAAGAGTATTAATAATCCTAATTGAAGAGATCTTGTAGTATTTTTCAAGGGTTTCATTCATATTTCCTTTTATATGTCATGTATCAATGTAGTTGATGCGAGCTAATGTAGGTGAGAACAGGTGAAACATAAGTCACTGGGGAAGCTAAATCACCAAACATGTTTGTTCCATGTCATGGGGTCTTCGGCATACGTCACTTCGTGGCGGCGGTCAACGCCAACATAAACTGTTTGATTAAAAAAGTTCCCGTCTGTACGGATTCGATAACGTTTCATTTCTTCATCTGTTAAAGGCACAAACGGCTCTTGAAACAACTCCTCCCATACCCAAACAAAAAATTGTTTGGTGAGGCGGATTCTTTCTTCTTGGGGTAATGGCGTAAATGAATTTGAATGTCTTAAACCATTTGAGTCTTTTTCTAAAAAAAAACTAGGCTCTATTCCATTTAACCATATATCAAAACCCGGCACACATCCATCTCGAGTCATAAAAAAGTGCAATGAGTGCTTAGCTATTTTCTGCTTATCATTCGCTCTGGGAAACTCAAAAAACGGTTTAACAATCCATTTTTTGATAGCGTATTTCGCTTCCTCTCGGTTTGCCATGTTCAAGGTAGTAAACTCTACCTCATGACTCGAATCCATCAAGTTGCTATCCAACTCACCAAAAAATGAATAAGCTGCACCCCAACTGATGTCAATATATTCATTCATTATGGGCGTCCTCCAGCAAGGGGATTGGGTTTTACAATGCCATATTTGTCGGTAATGTTTGGAAAGGCGGTAACTGCTTTGCCTGTCGCGCTATCAATTTTAACCGTAATAACATTGGTTATTTTGTAATCACCACCTCCTTTTGTAAAACCCTCGCCAATAGGACGTTCAAAAGTGATGGGTATACCTTCGCTTTTATTGTAAGCCGCTGGATTTGCTGAATATCGTGCTTCTGCATCTCGAATTGCAGTAAGCATATCCCCATCGTTGAAAGCACGAGAAGAAACTGCTTTCGGACCAATAGTCCCATCAGGCTGTATCCCACTTGAAGCCCTCTGATACTGTTGCTCCAAAGTTGTTGATGCGCCGTGTCGTGCATCAAAGTGCGCATTTGACACAGGACTATTGTATTCAGTTTTACCCAAATTAAACGAATCATCCGCGTAAGCATTAGCACCCGCATCCGCATACACCCCATTCTCCACCTTAGCCAGGGAGGCTTCAGCCCTAGCCGCAGCAGCCTCAGCATTGGCTATTCGAGCCTCTGTTCCTATTGCTTTAACAGCCGTGCTTACAGCTAGCACATCAGTTAGCAAACCTATTACACTCGCACCCCCACCCGTTGTGCAGTTTCTCAACAAGCCGCAATTCTCGAACTCGGTACCAGTTTGCGCCGTGGCATCAACGCCTACCCCAACCGCCTCGGCTGTATGGCCAGGTGATGTACCTGTCTCATCAATCGCTTTCTGATTGGCCACATTGGCAATCGCTTGATTTACCAATGATGCTTTTTTGATGTTGGAGTTACGAGCTTGTTCTCGTCTAAACTCTTCTGTGCGTTGGGCTGCGTTGTTGACTTTGTTTTGTTCTGCACTCACACAAGCCGATGGATCAGGCGCCCGATTACATACAGGATATTGTAGAAGCTTTTGGTTCAACTCATCGATTGCCTGTCTTTCATGTAAGGCCTTATTATGTTTATATAATCCTGCGAGAGCACCATTGTTTTCATACTCCACCTTAGACGCCAACGTTGCCGCCGCCGCATCCCCACCGACGGCAGTCGTCACCCCCGCCACCAATGTACCGATCAGATTCGAATACGCCTGCTTCTGCTCCGCAGTCATCTTACTCGTATCCGCCGCAATCAAGTTATTCAACGCCACCGTCGCCGCACTGGCCGCCGCTGCAGACGAACAATCCCCGCCTGTCGCCGCAGCCCCAGCACAACCTGCAATTGCATGCAACGCAGCCCGAATCGTCTCACTCGTGCCATTGGCTTGACCATCCGTCATAAACGAATCCGCCATATGCTTAATCTGAGTTGCCCCATACTGCCGCACCACATTAATCGCAGCGTTTTGTATTAAAGCCGAACCACTGCCCGTCACATTACCACTCGCCGCCCCCACAATCGCCGTCAAGATGATGTTGCCATAACCGCCATTACCAAACGCATTATTCTGGCTGATATAACTGCTCGCCACATCCCCCACAGGATTAAGGTGATTCGAGACCGCCTCCGCAATCGTCGCTGGGCGCATGAACGATTCACCATTCGCACCTTTATCGGCAATCATAATCGGATTACCCTGAGCATCCACCGCAGGTTGCTTGCCCTTATCATCCAAATCCTTCGCCATGTGCGACATAAACGTATTGAAGTTCTCACCTAGGGTTTTGACAATCGCAAACCCTGTTTCAATCTTCTCCTTATCCCGCTCATACAAGTTCGTCACGCCTGTTTTCTGTTGCGCATCCGCACTCACATCACGGTTCAAACCCGCCACCGTCTGTTCAGCTGTTTGTCCCGTCGCAGCCTGTTGCGCCGCAGAATCGGTAATCGTCACTGTTCCCGCCGACACCCCCGCACGGGTCGTGCTGGTTTCGGCGTCTTTGGCATTCATCGCCGAAGGCAAACCCGCATTCCAGCCGTTATAACCGCTTTGTTTACCCGTCCTCGAATCCGTGCCGCTGTAGGACGCACTTGCCGACATGCTCTTCGCGTCGTAATCCGACGTATTCACCACATCATGCGTGACCAAGCTGCCCGTGCTCAAACTGTTCTTCGTCGCATCGGCACTGCTGGCGATGACCCCGCCATTCAGTTCCGTTTGACCTTTAACATTCACATCAAACCCATCCACTCCTGCAAACACGCCACTGGTTTGGTTCGCCGATTGTGTATTGGCATGCGTCTTCTCATTCGAGAAACTCGCCGACACCCCAACCGCCCCAGGGCCCAAAGGAATCGACACGCCGATGCTCGCACTGGTTTGCTTCGCATCGTAATGGTTCACATCTTGTAAGGTCGTGACGGTTAAGTCACCGCCCACCGTCCCTTTAACCCCTTTGCCAATGACTTGACCGCCCGTAATGGTCGTGTCATCGCCGCTGTCAAACGTGGTTTGGCTGTTCGCACTGCCGACCGTGCTGCTGGTGTACGTGGTGGAGTCCCCATTGGCATGACCGCGTCCCATGTTCACACCGATGTTCAACGACGTTTGTGCACCGACCGACACCCCAATCGACGCGCCCGAACTCTTGTTGGTCGACTTCATCATGCTGGTGGACTCACCCGCCTTGACGATGATGTCATCATCGGCTTTAAGGTGCGTCCCGCCTTGACCCGCAACGGTAGAGCCTTGAATCAAGATGTCCGAGCCACGTTCAGCGTTGAGCTTAGAATCATCCGTCTTGCCCAAGCCCGTAGCGGTCAGATTGACCTTGCCGCCCGCCGTGACGTTAGAGCCTTGACTGGTTGACTCTTCACCATGCGATTTGGATTCAGACTTCTGCATCCCCAGCGTGATGGAGACGGAACCGAGCGCACCGAGTACTTGACCTGTCGAAGCACCGCTGGCGAGTTTACCCAAGTCCTTGCCGACTTCAGCAATGCCTCTGTAGGCATTATAAGCCGCCAACCCACCCGATACCGCCAGTGCGCCAATTTGTGTGCCGCCTTGGGCTTTGTCGGCTTGGCTGCTGATGGTGTCGGCACTCTTCGCCGCATCGAGTATGGGCGAACTGACCGAGACGCTGACCCCGACCGATTTGAACTTGGTGTAGCTGTCTTCAGTCGCCGTGTTGTGCACATCGGTGATGGCGATGTTCTGCGCCAAGGCGTTGACATCGCCCGTGACCGCATTCACGGTCGAACCTTCGATGCCTATCTTGCCGCTCTTCGCTTGCAGGTTCACGTCACCGTTCAAGCTGGCGATGGTGGCACCCGTGTGCCCGACTTTGTCAACCGTGCGACCTTTTTCGTCGCTCATCTTGCCGTAAGAGACGCCACCGAGAGCACCGAGACCTGATTTGGTTTCTTTACTGTAGTGATACTCCTTGAAGCGGTCTTCGCTCGCGCTGATGTTGATGTTGCCTTGTTCGCTGGCGATGTCCACACCATTGTTACCAAACACCGTCGAGCCTTTGATGTTCACATCGTGCGTGCCGATGATGGTTGTGCTGTCACCGATGACGGAGGTGCCCACCGTTTCATCACTCGACTTGCTGTCGATGGTGTGTTTACTGCTCGACGAGAGGAAGCCTTTGGACTTCTTATACGTTTCTTCATAGCTGCTGTGCGTGGCTCGACCATCTTCTAAAGTGACGGTGTCGCCCATCAATGTGGTGGCACCATCTGCGGCGATGGTGGCGGCGCGGGCTTTAATGGCATTGTCCGCCACCAGCGTGGTGTCGCCCACGCTACTGATTTGAGTGCCGACCTCGGCGGTATCCGCTCGGTCGGAGCGGCGTTTGTTCTTGCTCGTCCAGCTGTAAGTAATGTTCTCTGCGAAGCCTGTATCGACCGTGGTCAGGTTGATGTCCTTAGCGGTGATTTGGGTTGAGCCCGCGCTGCTCACATCGGTGGCTTTGAGGTTGACTTCATGGCCTGCATTCATGGCCACGGCGGCTTGGGTGTAGCCATGTGCTTGCCCTTGGTCGTCGATGTACACTTGCGTGCGGTCGCCATCGAGGCCTTGAATGCGAGCGACTTGATCTATCGCGGTGCGGCTGCTGGCGTAGCCGCGCTGGTACGGGTTGCTCATGTCGCCTGTGTGGCTGCTTTGTGTGGTGGTGACGCTGTTGATGGTGCGTCCCGCATCCAGTGCAATGTTGCCGCCGCGTAAGGTGCCACCGATGTTGTTGATGTCGTTGGTGGCGCGTAGGGTGATGTCGCTGCCCTTGTTGCCACCGATGGTGCCGCCACGGTTGTTGATGTTGTCCGCGCTCAGGTTCATGGTGTTGAACGCGGCGATGGTGCCGCCGCTGTTGTTGACGTCGCCCTTGACGGTGAGGAAGTTGTTTTTAGAGGCGATGAGCGTGCCGTCGCCTTTAAGGTCGAGCGTGTTGACGGCGAGGTAGACTTTAGGCACGAGCACCTTGCGCGTGCTGCCATCAGCGAGGGTGACGGTTTGTTCGACCATCCAGACGATGTCGGTGGTGAGTTTGCTCATTTGCTCGGGCGTGAGTGCAGAACCGACGGTTAAGCCAAACTGTTTGCCAAACGCCACGCCGCCATTCATCAGGGCTTTGTATTGTGCTTCGTTGGAGCTGTAGTCACCAATGAAGCGTTTGCCCGTGGCGGTGATGATTTGGTCGTTGATGAGCTTTTGTTCATAGTAGCCGTCGCCAATGCGCTGCCACTTCTTGTCGGCATCAAACTGGTTGAGCATGTAGTCCGAGGAGAGGAAGCGTTGTTTGTTGGTGAACTGCGGGTCGGTGACGATGAGGTAGTCCAGAGCAGGGTCTGTGGTTTGGCTGAACATGACGTTCGAGGGCAGGATGCCGTTAAATGCCACCGTGCGGATGCCTTTGCCGTCGCTGGTGGGGACGGTGCTGACAGGGCTGCCATCGGCGTTCGCCGTGCCCGCAGCGTTGCCTACTGCGCTGCTTTGTCCTGCGACATTGACCGCACCTGAACCGTTGCTCGTACTGCTGGTCGCGCTGTTGAGCGCTTGCGCGCCTGCGTTGAGCTTGGTCTCGGCGACGGCGAGGTTGACGGTGGTATTTGGTTGCTCCTCATCAATGTGAACGGTATTTATATGACGGAAGTAGTTGGTGGAGTTGGGACGGTATGTCGAAGTGTCCGTGTAGTCGCCGATTTTATGATGGGTTTGTTGTACTTCTGCGCCCACATTGTCAATGCCGTTGACTGAGCCTGTTAAATTGCCACCAATCACAATTTGGCTCTTGTCGTTGGTAATATGCCCTGACAATGTCATGTTGCCTGCGACGATGATTTTAGCGGGTGCGTTGCTGGTGACAACAGGCGTGGTGGTTTGGTTCACGCCTGTAAACATTTGCCAGTCATAGTAAGTGCGAGCCTTGATGTCATGATTAAAGGCGTTGATTTTAGCATTGAGTTCTAAATAGGCAGGCAGATTGTCTTTCATCCAACTGTCATAGATTGGCTTGTCTTGGTTGTATTGGACCAAGTCTGTATGGTATTGAGTGCAAATGGTACTACCCGCCATATTTGGTGAGTCACAGTTGTAGCCTTTGGGCGACACTGGGGCCGTCGGTCTTGTGGGTGCGGGTGTGCTTGACTTCGGTGCGCTCACGCCAAATGCCGCCCAAATGGGGTCGGTGGTTGAGTAGGTGAATGATTCTGAGTATTTGACCGTTTGCGCTGGGTTGTCTTTCCCAGTCGAGTATGTGTAAGTACGTTCTGGTAAATAAGCTTGATGCAGGTATTCATAACTTCGGTTGGCGGGCTTTAGTTGAAAATCTGCATAGCGTTCGAAATTATAAGAGTTGCTTGAGTCTATGCCTAAAGCTTCTAAATCCGCACGGTCATTTAGAGTTAGTCCAGCACCACCAAAAAAACCAGTACCCATTCTTAGCTTGGAATTGTTTAAAATCTCAATTGTTTGTGGATTGGCTTTGTAAAGAGGTTCACCCAATACACCAAAGTTACTAGTGGGGTAAGTTGAAGACGGTGTAACAACATAGTTGAAGGACTCGCCGTCTCGCACGATTAAGACTTGTAGGGGGTCGTCACTGGAAGGTACAACCTCATGAACCCCTGGTGTATCGCGCATGCTATACACCAAGCGTGCTTCATTTAAGCCAAATTCCTGACCGTTAATGTAGTAATAGCTACCATTGGTTGATACGGGCGTACCCGCTTCGGTTTTAAACTGCGTGTTGTTATTGTGAGTCTCGGCGACATTCCATTGCGTCACGTTGCCACCGACTTCAATGGTGGCGGAGTTGTTGTCAATGCGGTCAGCTGTGCCCGTGGTGGCATAGCCTTCTGCCGCAGTGCCCAAGGTGCGGCCGACGCTTAAATCACCTTGGCTTTGAATCAATCCACCGACATTGTTGGTGATTTGTCGTGCGCCGATGTTCATGCCCGCTCGGCTGGCAATCACGGCGTTGGCATTGTTGGTCAGGGTGTCGGTGCCAATTAAGATGCCGCCGTTGCCATTAAAGTCGCCCCCATAAATCTTGCTGTTGTTGATGATTTGCTTGCCTGCACGCAGTTCAGTCAGACCGCCATCAATCGTGCCGTCGTTGGTGAGGGTGTCGACGGCGGTGAGTTGGGTGTGATTGGCAACGATGGTGGCGTTGGTCTCGTTGTGGATGTTTTGTCCTGACACGTCTAGGGTGTCGGCCGCGCTCAGTGTAGCGCCTGTTTGGTTGGTGACGTTACCCGTGGTGTGGATGGTTAAACTGCCACCTGAGCTGAGCGTGCCTTGATTGGTGAAGTCGCCCGTGAGGTTGAGTTCGGTGAGCTGATTGCCTTGAACTGTGCCTTGATGGGTGTAGTTGTCGGTGGCGAGTTTAAGGGTGTCATTCGCTAGCAGTTGCCCATTGTTATTGCTTAAGCGGGTTGCGCTGAGGTTGAGGTTGTTGCCGAGGACTTGACCGCTTTGGTTGTCTAGGCTGCTTAAAGCGGTGCTGATGTTGCCACCGACGATTTGTCCTTTAGCGTTGTTGAGGGCATCGCCTGTGATGCTCAAGGTGTTGGCTTGGATGCCCGTCGCTTTGGTTTGTTTGACGCTGAGGTCTTGTGCGGTGTTGCTGTTGTCTATGCTGTTGATGTTTAACGTGGCGGATTGGGCCGCGTATACCAAGCCCGCTTGATTGTTTAGACTGCTGGCCGCCACGCTGGCGTTGCCCGACACATTGATTTGTCCCGACTGGTTGTCGATGGCGTTGGCGTTGAGGGTGAGGTCTTTGCTGCCGATAAAGCCTGTGGCGTTGTTGAGATGGGTGGTGGCGTTTATCGTCAGCGCGTTCGTGGCGATAAGCCCACCCGTTGCACCTGATTCGGTGTTGGTCAGGGTGTCGGCGGTGATGTTTAAGTCTTTACCTTGAACCAAACCTTCAGCGTCATTGGTGAGCGTGCTGGCGTTGATGGTGTTGCGGCCGTCGGCGATGAGATTGCCGCTGCTGTTGACCAGTGTGTCGGCGGTGACGGTGAGGTCGCCCGTACTGGCGATATTGCCTGTATTGTTGTTCAGCGTCGTACTTTGAACCTTGAGTGTGCCTGCTGAACTGATGTTGCCGAGGTTGTTGTTGACGCTGTTGGCGTTGACCGTTAGATTCTGTGCGGCTTGGATGCTGCCTTTGCTGTTATTGATACTGCCCGCTTGCACCACAGAAGCGTTGCCTGCGATGACGCCGCTTTGGTTGTTGATTGAGTGTGTGGCGTTGATGTTGAGGGTTTTAGAGGCGACGATGCCTGTGGTGTTGGTGTTGCTGTTGACGTTGCTGAGGTTGGCGGTGCTTAAGCTGAGGGTTTGCGCTTGTAATAAGCCTGCGTCATTGAATACATCGGTGGCTTGGATGTTGAGCGCGGCGTCAGAAGCCATCACGCCTGCTTGGTTGTTGATGGTGTGTGCGTTGGCGGTGAGGGTGTCAGTGGCTATCAATGCGCCACTTTGGTTGTTGATGGTGCTGCTGTTGTGTTGTTGCTCGAGTAAAACTGACCATGAGTGCGCGTTGAAATTTGACCAGGCAGTTAAAGGCGCAAATTGGGTTGCACCTGTGGATAAGTTTA
>NZ_SNZE01000013.1 GCF_004363775.1 Hydromonas duriensis | reverse complement strand
GAGGCGGGACGCACTAAGTTGGCGGCTTTGGCTAAACAGTTGCAAGAGGACTCTAACACTCAGAAAGGTTTGAAAGTCTCGGCGTATACCGACCGCTTGGGTTCAGATGCGTATAACCAGAAGCTCTCGTTTAAACGTGCTGAAACGATTAAAGCGTTTTTAGTGAGCCAAGGCATTGCAGAGAACTTGATTACGATTGAGGGCTTGGGTGCGGCTAAACCGTTGGTGAATTGCCCAGGCAGTAAGTCAGCGGCAACCATCGCGTGCTTGGCCCCGAATCGTCGGTTTGAGGTGTCGTTGAAGTAAATTTATTGATTTTTAGAGGACAATATACTTAAAAAAGCTCTGCTCGTGCCGAGCTTTTTTAAAGCTGATTTTTGTGATGTTGTACAAGTTTGTTGAGAATAATCCAAATACTGTTTCAACTTAATTTTAAGCCTTGTCCTCAATAAAGAAGGAGTAATAATGGCTGCAAATGAAAGCAAGGAGCTAATGGATGCTCATGTGGATGAGCACTTAATTCAAAAACGAGATAAAAGGTTAAAGAGCACTTTAAAAAAAGGGGATGCCCCAAAACAAGGGTGGTCTAGAGCTCAAGCGATGGAGTGGATATCAAAAAACAACATACGCCACCAATCTATAACTAAAAAAAATGCGTAACTAACTGTAACTTCTGTACTTGACGGTTTTATTTATAGATTGATTTGATTTTCAGTATAAGTAATAACATTTTGTTTTTAAATACTTTTTAAAGTTTAAAACGATGGTGAAAAAAACGAAACATGTAGCAATGTTGTCATATTCTGATTTTGTGGGCAAGGCTTTGCCAGAGGTTCCTCTTGTTATTATTAAACGCAGGCATGTGTGTAAGTGCAATTCCGAGTTACACATTGTTTTAGAAGTTGTTTATGGTTTAATAAAAACAAATACAAGCTGCTGTCTTGAGACCAGAACAAAAAGCTGTCAATGTGGTGAAATCGTTGTTCCAAGTGGAGGTTATGAATACATTGCAGACGATTGGATAGATACAACAGCTAAGTTGTCAGACTACTTACCTATGAGTGGAATTTAGGCATTAAAACAGTGTGTCAAAATGTCTTAATTTTTGAATTATAAATTTCTTCTCTTTTTAGCCAGAGCCACTGTTTATGTTATGTTTAAAGGGTAAAGCAACCATTGCATCACGGTGGTATTCACCAATATGCTGACGCTCAAGTTCAGTGTATTCGTGGATTGCCTGCATGAATTGGGGGTGCGCGAGCCAGTGTGCAGAATGAGTGAGTACAGGTGAAAAACCGCGTAAAAGCTTATGCTCGCCTTGTGTACCAGGGTCAAAGTGAGTTAAGCCTTGAGCCAAGGCATAAGTAATTCCTTGGTAATAACAGACCTCGAAATGCAGGCAGGCCACATCTGACAATGACCCCCAATAGCGACCGTATAAAGTGTCCGCATCCTTAAAAAATAAGGCTGCGGCAATTTTTTTACCCAATGAGTCTTGAGCAATTTCTAAAACCACATTATTGGGCATGGTCAAACCAATCTGCTCAAAAAAAGCCAAGCTCAAATAGGGGGATTGCCCGCGAACGTGGTAGGTGCGTTGGTAACACTGATAAAAAAATATCCAATCATCAGCTTGGATGTCTTTACCTTCAATAAAATGGCAAGAAATGCCCATTTGATGGATTTTATTGCGTTCAGCTTTAATGGTCTTGCGACGTTTTGCAGTCATTTGACTTAAAAAGCCATCAAAATTGTCAAATTTATGATCAGTCCATAAAAATTGACAACCTTGCCGAAATGCCAGCTTAGGTTGGTTTTTGGCAAATGTTGCGGCATCGGCTTGGGTGAGGAATAAAGTATGCCATGAGGAAGCCGACTGCTGAGTGGCTAATTGTTTTATGCCTTGTACAAACATCGGCAAGACATCTTCTAAATCAATGCCGTTTGCCAACCAAATCCGTTCATCCGTTACAGGCGTGAACGGTATGCAGCTAACCAATCGGGGATAGTAGTTCAACCCGTTTTCCTTGTATGCTTGGGCCCAATTTTGGTCGAATACATACTCGCCTCGGTGATGGTTTTTGGCAAAAAGTGGAAGTAGGGCGATGGGCTGTTGAGCCTCGTTATGTAGCAATAAATGTTGAGCCCACCATCCACGCTCAGGCGAGATGGCGTCAGAATCTTCCAAAGCTTGCCAAAATGCTTGAGACATAAAAGGCGTTTTGCTTTGTGCAAAAATTTCAGGAGGCGCTTGTTTGACGGAGGTAATCACGCGAATGGTAGGCATGCGGCATTTTAATACAATTGGCTGAACCATGTGGTGAGCGAGAAATAGCATCGAGAGTTTTTGACTTTTACACCAAACCTCTTTTGGCGTACAATGCCTGCACTTGATAAATGCAGAGAATAGAGGGCAAACATGACATATGCACGAATCATTGGTACGGGTAGTTTTGTACCTAATGAGCCTGTTAGCAACGCGATGTTGGTTGAACGTTTGGCAAAACAAGGTATTGAAACGTCGGATGAGTGGATACGTGAGCGCACGGGCATTACCCAGCGTTATTGGGCGAATCCAGACCAAACCACGAGTTCTTTGGCCGAAGTGGCGGCAAAAAATGCCCTTGAAATGGCAGGTGTTCATGCAGAAGAGTTGGATTTAATCATCGTTGGCACGTCTACAGGCGACATGATGTTCCCCAGTTCAGCGTGTTTATTGCAATCACGCATTGGCGCTAAAAAAGCAGCGGCTTTTGATGTACAAGCGGCTTGTACTGGCTTTATTTACGCATTGACAACCGCGAATGCGATGATTCGGTCGGGACAAATTAAAACAGCGCTGGTTGTTGGTGCCGAAGTGATTTCGCGTTTATTGGATTGGAGCGACCGCACAACCTGTGTTTTGTTTGGTGATGGTGCAGGTGCAGTGGTATTGCAGGCTTCAGATGAACCAGGTGTGTTGTCATGCAAGGTTCATGCAGATGGTGACTTGTCGACCATTTTATACAGCAATGGCGTTATAAAAAACGGTCAAATTGTGGGGCATCCTTTTATTACCATGGATGGTCAGGCAGTATTTAAAAATGCCGTCAAAGCACTTGGAGATGTCGCGATTGAGGTGCTTGAGGATGCACGCATGGATGTGGCGGATTTAGATTGGTTTATTCCTCATCAGGCCAATATCCGCATTATGCAAGCAGCGGCTAAACGATTAAATGTACCCGATGAAAAAGTGATTGTATCTGTGAATTTGCACGGCAATACTTCAGCCGCCTCAGTTCCTTTAGCTTTAGATAAAGCGGTGCGTGATGGTCGCATCCAAAAAGGTCAAACCTTGTTGTTGCAAGGGGTTGGTGGTGGCTTTACTTGGGGCGCGAGCCTTCTCAAGTTCTAGAGCCTTGGCGCATTCTAAATTTCTTACTCAATTCGTTTAATTTAAGGAACACAGAAAAAGCATGAATTTGCTTTTTCTGTATTTTTTTGGAGATGATATGTTTGCATTTGTTTTTCCAGGTCAAGGCTCGCAAAGCGTTGGCATGCTCAACGACCTCGCTGATTTGCCTGTGGTGCAAGACACCATTGCCGAAGCATCGGATGCTTTGGGCTTGGATTTGCTCAATATGATGAAAAATGGGCCTATTGAAGATTTAAATCTGACGATTCATACTCAGCCTGTCATGCTCACGGCCAGTGTGGCTTTTTATCGCGCTTGGCTTTCAGTTGGCGGTGCTGTACCCACAATGATGGCGGGGCACAGCTTAGGTGAATATTCCGCTTTGACTGCGGCAGGCGTGTTTAGTTTGAGCGATGCTGTTAAGCTCGTGCGCACACGCGCCGAAGCGATGCAAACGTCCGTGCCTGTCGGCGTGGGTGGCATGGCTGCTATTTTAGGGCTTGATGACGACACCGTGAAGTTCGTATGTGAAACGGCTCAAACAGAGGTGGCGGGCGAAGTCGTTCAAGCGGTTAATTTTAACTCTCCAGGTCAAGTAGTGATTGCGGGTCACAAAGAGGCGGTTGAGAAAGCGTGCGAATTGGCAAAAGCGGCAGGTGCGAAGCGCGCATTGCTATTACCCGTTTCAGCACCGTTTCATTCGAGTTTACTTAAGCCCGCTGCGGATGTGTTGCAAAATGCATTGGCAAACGTGACAATGAACGCGCCGAGCGTACCCGTGGTGAATAATGTTGATGTAATGGTCGAGCATGACGTGGCTCGCATCAAAGACGCGCTTGTGCGCCAAGCATGGCATCCTGTGCGCTGGGTTGAGTGTGTGCAGGCCATGGCAAATAAAAATATTTCCGATGTGGTTGAATGCGGTCCTGGTAAAGTTTTGGCTGGTTTGGCCAAGCGCATCGACAGCCGTGTTGCAGGGCACGCCTTGGTTGATCAGGCGAGTTTGTCCGCTATTCGTGAGGCACTAAGTTAATTCATATGCGGGGGCTAGGTTGCCCCGTGTTGTATTAAAAATATCTTGAGTTGTTAGATATGGTATTGGATATTCGTATCAAGAATTGGAGTTAAAAAATGAGTTCATTAAACAATCAAATCGCTTTGGTTACAGGTGCATCTCGCGGTATTGGCCGTGCGATTGCACACACTTTGGCAGAGCGCGGTGCGATTGTGGTTGGTACAGCCACCTCGGAAGCAGGCGCGGCTGACATCGCCAAAGGTTTACAAGCGATTAACCCTAAAAATATGGGGTTGGTGTTGAATGTTGCGGATGCTGAACAAAGTGACGCGGTATTGGCACAAATCGAAAAAGATTTAGGTACGATAAATATCCTCGTCAATAATGCAGGCATCACGCGTGATAACTTAACGATGCGCATGAAAGATGAAGATTTTGATGCCGTTATCGCCACCAATTTAAGAGGCGTATTTCGCCTTTCTCGCGGCGTCATGCGAGGCATGATGAAAGCCCGAGCAGGGCGAATCATCAGTGTGACTTCGGTGATTGCACAAATGGGTAACCCTGGTCAAGCAAACTACGCAGCGGCGAAGGCGGGCGTTGAGGGAATGTCTCGAGCGTTGGCCAAAGAATTAGGCTCGCGCAATATCACTGTCAACTGCGTGGCACCAGGCTTTATTCAAACTGATATGACGGCGGCTTTGGGTGAAGAGGCGATTAATGCGCTTGCAAGCCAAATTCCGTTGGCGCGATTGGGGCAAGCACAAGACATTGCCCATGCAGTGGCATTTCTCGCCTCACCAGAGGCGGCTTACATTACAGGGCAAGTCTTGGCAGTAAACGGCGGCATGTATATGTAAGCGTGTTGACGAAACGCGATGGCCTACTTTTTTCGTGATAGATAGGTAACATAATCTACTGGTGTAAAGAAAGCGGCTGTCTGGCTGCTTTTTTTGCGATAAAAATATAAAAAGCGATTTTTTGTTTTGTTATTTATTGGCTTGTTGTATTTAAGCTTATATAACACACCATCATTGGAGGTTGCATGACTTGGACGACATGCTTAGTTGTCTTAAACTACGCCATTGCATTGTATGTTTTAGGTCGAGTAATGTTGCGTCCGTATCGTGAGCCTGCATCCCGAGTCGCGTGGATGCTTGTCATTGCAGGTGTGCCTGTTTTCGGTATTTTGTTTTATTTTATGTTTGGTGAAACCAATATTGGGTTTGAACGTGCCGAACGCATGCGAAAAATACAAAGCTCATTGTTTCAGCAATCAAAAGCCAGTTTACATGAGCCTTTTGATGTGGACATTCCAGAACGCTATCAGCAGTTGTTCCGTATTGCTCAGTCGGTGAATGGTTTTATGCCTGTAGGCGGTAATCACGGCGAAATTATGGCCAATTCTGAAAAAACAATTGACGCCTTGGTCAAGGACATTGACGAGGCGCAGCATCATGTGCATCTTTTGTTTTATATCTGGCTCGCTGACACCAGTGGTTTGAAAGTGATTGACGCGCTTTGTCGTGCGGCGGGGCGTGGTGTGGTATGCCGTGTGCTGGCGGATGCCCTCGGTTCGCGTAGCTTGATTGATTCAACATATTGGGAACAAATGGAAGAGGCGGGTGTACGGGTTGCCTACGCTCTGCCAATTGGCAATCCCATCATGCGCATGCTGTTTGGGCGAATTGATTTACGCAATCATCGAAAAATTATGGTGATTGATAATCGCATTACTTATTGTGGGAGTCAAAATTGCGCTGATGCGGCGTTTTCTCCGAAGCCGAAGTACGCGCCTTGGGTCGACACGGTGGTGCGCTTCACTGGGCCGATTGTGTTGCAAAATCAACGTTTATTTGCCAGTGATTGGCAGCTTGCAACGCATGAAAACCTTGAAACCTTATGGCTGCTTGAAGAAACGACAAAAGCTCAAAATTGCCCCGCATTGGTTATTGGCACGGGCCCAACTGAGCGTCACTCCGCTATGCCCGATGTGTTTTTGACCCTGATTGCTTGTGCAAGAGACGAACTCATTATCACGACCCCGTACTTCGTGCCCAATGAGTCGATTTTTAATGCATTATGCATCGCCGCTCGAAGCGGTGCCAGTGTGACGTTGAATGTGCCGCGTCGCAATGACTCGTGGATTGTCGCGGCCGCCAGTCGCAGCTATTATCAAGCTTTACTTAAAGCGGGCGTAAAAATTTATGAATATACGGGTGGCTTATTGCATGCCAAATTATTGACCATTGACGGCGAAGTCACCATGCTGGGTTCGGCCAATTTAGACCGTCGAAGTTTTGACTTGAATTACGAAAACAATATTGTGTTGTACGATAAAACATTGACTCAAACCATCATAGAGCGACAGCAAGGATACATCGATGCCTCGGTGCGAGTAACTTTGTCAGAAGTTGAAGAATGGACTAAGCCTAAATTGCTGTGGTACAACACCGTCGCGACCATGGGGCCAGTGCTATGAGCACGCCGTTTTTTACTTATTGTTTTTACCTATATTTTTGGACTTTTGATTGTGAATACAAATAAACCCAGTTTACATAATGGACGCTGTTTTTGGTGCGGAGATGATGAACTATACGTCCATTATCATGATGTAGAGTGGGGCAAGCCCGTATACGACGACACGCGCTTATTTGAAAAAATTTGCCTTGAAGGTTTTCAATCGGGCTTGTCGTGGTACACGATTTTAAAGCGGCGTGAAGGTTTTCGCAAAGCGTTTAAACAGTTTGATATCTCAACCGTGTCTCAATTTACGGCCTCCGATGTTGAGCGATTATTGCAAGACGACGGCATCATTCGTCATCGCGGTAAAATCGAAGCGACCATACACAATGCGCAACGGGCGATTGAATTGATACAAGAATTTGGTTCGCTCAATGACTATTTTGGGCAGTTTGTACCGCCAGAAAGTGAGCGTCCCGCAGTAGTGATGCGTGAAACGATTCCCAGCGCCACACCGACATCCACTCGTTTGAGCAAAGATTTGAAAAAAAGAGGTTGGAAGTTTGTAGGGCCGACAACGTGTTATGCGTTTATGCAGGCAATGGGTTTGGTGAATGACCACATGGAAGGTTGTATCTATCGACATGGGCATCGTTAGCATCTGTTGAACACCTGTTTAATCACTCTATACGCTGACAAATTGATTACACCCCCAATTAAATCAAGTTTTTCTCATAAAGTAGAAAAAGTCGCTTTCATTTAAATCTTTGAAAATGATAGAATGCTGCGCTGCATGTAGATTTTTAATATTTTTTCGCGTTTAATCACTTTTTACTGGGTACCAGATTGTTTATTTATTCTTTCTGTGTGTCCAACGTGTTTATTCCACTCGCCCCCGATGTACCTAGACAGTGGTACATTGGCTATTGACCAAGCGGTATGGCCGCAACGTCAATGGGAGTGTTTCTCCCTAATCCCATTGTGTGTTACACACAGAAAGGACAAGCCCATCATGATGAATGACTTTTTGTCAAATTCATACCTCTTTGGCGGCAATGCGCCCTACGTTGAAGAGCTGTATGAACTTTACCTCGACAATCCATCCGCCGTACCAGAACAATGGCGTTCGTATTTTGACAATATGCAGCACGTTCCAGCGAGCAATGGTGAAATCGACGTACGTGATGTGGCTCATGCGCCTGTCGTTGAGTCTTTTGCCCAACGTGCAAAACAAAACAAATTCCTCGCGGCTCAAGCAGCGAATGCTGACCTTGGTCAAGCAAAAAAACAAGTAGACGTACAGTCTTTAGTCGCTGCCTACCGATTTTTAGGTGCGCGCTGGGCTGAGTTGGACCCTCTCAAACGCAGAGAGCGTCCCGAAATTCAAGAATTAGAACCCTCTTTTTACGGTTTTACTGAAGCTGATTTAGACGAAACCTACAGTACCGCTAATACGTATTTTGGCCAAGACACCATGAGCTTGCGAGACTTGGTACAAGCCTTGCGTGCGACATACTGTGGCACGCTCGGTGCTGAATACATGTACATTTCTGATCCAGCAGAAAAACGCTGGTGGCAAGAGCGTTTGGAGTCATGCAAAGCGACACCACAGTTCAATGGCGAGCAAAAAAAACGCATCATGCTCGAATTGACTGAAGCAGAAGGCATCGAACGCTATTTGCATACGCGCTATGTAGGACAAAAACGCTTTTCACTTGAAGGCGGTGAGAGCTTTATCGCCTCAATGGATGCGTTAATCCAACACGGTGGCGCACAGGGTGTGAAAGAAATCGTGATTGGTATGGCACACCGTGGTCGCTTGAATGTATTGGTGAACACACTGGGTAAAAATCCAGCCGATTTGTTTGCTGAGTTTGAAGGTAAACATGGCGACGACTTGCCCGCGGGTGACGTGAAGTACCACCAAGGCTTTTCAAGTGACGTCAGCACAGAAGGTGGCCCCGTTCACCTATCTTTGGCATTTAACCCGTCTCACCTCGAAATCGTTAATCCAGTGGTCGAAGGTTCGGCGCGCGCTCGACAAGACCGTCGCAACGATGAAACAGGCTCAGAAGTGCTGCCCGTTCAAGTGCATGGCGATGCCGCTTTTGCAGGGCAGGGCGTTGTTATGGAAACCCTCAATCTCGCGCAAACTCGAGGTTACGGCACACACGGCACGATTCACATTGTTATTAACAATCAAATTGGTTTTACCACATCAGACCCGCGCGATAAAGGTTCTACAACTTACTGCACGGACGTGGCCAAACTTATCGAAGCACCTGTATTGCACGTCAACGGTGATGACCCTGAAGCGGTTGTGTGGGCCACACAACTGGCATTGGATTATCGCCAAGCCTTCAAAAAAGATGTTGTGATTGACATCGTGTGCTTCCGCAAACTTGGTCATAACGAACAAGATACACCAGCTTTAACTCAACCTTTGATGTATAAAACCATTGGTAAACACCCAGGAACGCGTGCGCTGTATGCTGAAAAATTGACCACTCAAGGTGTTTTGCAAGCGGGTGAAGCTGAGCAGATGGCCACGGACTTCCGTAATGCGATGGATGAAGGTCGCCATTATCACACCAGTGTTTTGAGCAATTATAAACACCAATTCGCCGCAGACTGGGGCTCGTTTTTGCATAAAAAATGGGTGGATGAAACCAATACTGGCGTACCTGAGTCAGAACTCAAACGTTTGGGTGAAAAAATCACCACTTTGCCTGAGGGTTTAACACCTCATCCGTTGGTTGCCACTTTGATGAAAAATCGTCGCGCCATGTCGGAGGGTAAACAACCTTTAGATTGGGGTATGGCCGAGCACTTAGGTTTTGCATCTTTATTGACCAACGGCTATGATATTCGTATCACGGGTCAAGACTCTGGCCGAGGCACGTTTACTCATCGTCATGCGGTTGTTCATGATCAGAACCGTGAACGTTGGGATTCAGGTAGCTACATTCCATTGCAAAATGTGACAAGCGAAGCCAGTTTTACTGTGATTGACTCTGTGTTATCGGAAGAAGCGGTATTGGGCTTTGAGTACGGTTACTCAACCACTGCACCCAATACATTGGTGATTTGGGAAGCGCAATTCGGTGACTTTGCCAATGGCGCACAAGTGGTCATTGACCAGTTTATTTCTAGTGGTGAAGTCAAATGGGGCCGTGCATCAGGTCTGACATTAATGTTGCCTCATGGTTACGAAGGCCAAGGGCCAGAACACTCTTCTGCACGGATTGAGCGTTATTTGCAATTATGTGCAGATCACAACATGCAAGTGGTTCAACCGACGACTCCAGCGCAAATTTTCCATATCTTGCGTCGCCAAATGGTCGGCTCTTTCCGCAAACCATTGATTATCTTTACGCCTAAATCGCTTTTGCGTCACAAAGAAGCTATTTCTGATTTGAGCGAATTGGCTCAAGGCTCATTCCAAACGATTATTGGTGAGACGGACGCCACTGTGAAAGTGGATGCGAAAAAAGTCAAACGTCTATTGGTTTGCTCGGGCAAAGTGTATTACGACATTTTGGCCGCTCGCCGAGAAGAAAAAGACCAAAACGTGCCTGTGATTCGTCTCGAGCAAATGTACCCATTCCCGCATAAAGCTTTTGCTGCGGAACTCAAAAAATATCCTTCACTTGAAGAGATTGTATGGGTGCAAGATGAACCTCAAAACCAAGGTCCATGGTTCCAAATTCAACACAATTTGTTTGAAAACTTAAACGAAGGTCAAAAACTTGCCTATGCGGGTCGCCCAGCATCTGCTTCACCCGCAGTAGGTTACTACGCCAAACATTATGAGCAACAAAAAGCCATGATGGTTGCTGCTTTTGGCAAGTTAAAAAACTTTTTGAGAAAGTAATTTCAACCAATTGTTTTTAAAAAGATAATTGAATAAACCGAAGCGGTGGGTATAGCCCACCCCACGAATGAAAGAAAACATATTATGGCCATCATTGAAGTTGTTGTTCCCCAATTGTCAGAATCTATTGCCGAAGCGACATTGCTCACATGGAACAAAAAAGCGGGTCAAAGTGTCACCCGTGATGAAAATTTAATCGACGTTGAAACCGACAAAGTCGTTCTTGAATTGCCAGCGCCTGCGTCAGGTGTTTTGGTTGAAATCATTGCCGCAGACGGAGCAACGGTCGCCAGCGGTCAATTAATTGCCAAAATAGACACCACAGCAATCGCAGGTGACGTGCCAGCCGTTGACGCGCCGTCGCCACAACCCGTTACCGCCATTCAAAGCTCTGCCATAGCAGTCACGCCAGCGGCGCACACAAGCACCCCTTCGCCTGCAGCAGCTAAAATCATGGCAGAAAGTGGTGTCAACAATGTGACGGGTACAGGCAAAGATGGTCGCATCACCAAAGCAGACGCTTTAAATGCAGCTACTGCAAGTACTGCTGTTGCCAAATCAGCCATCCCAGCTCCAAGCGCAGGCTCAGCATTGCCAGTGGTTAAAGCACCAATCAATGTCAATGGCATTTTGGCCGATCGCCCAGAGCAACGCGTACCAATGAGTCGTTTGCGCGCTCGTGTCGCAGAACGTTTATTGCAATCTCAATCGACCAACGCCATCTTGACGACATTCAATGAAGTCAATATGGCTCCCGTCATTGAAATGCGCAATAAATATAAAGATAAATTCGAAAAAGAGCATGGCGTTAAACTCGGATTCATGAGCTTCTTTGTTAAAGCAGCCGTTGCCGCCCTCAAAAAGTATCCAGTGCTGAACGCTTCGGTTGACGGCAATGATATTGTTTATCATGGTTATTTTGATATTGGTATCGCTGTTGGCTCGCCTCGTGGTTTGGTTGTTCCTGTGATTCGTAATGCCGACCAACTCAGTTTGGCCGATATCGAAAAGCAGATTGCTGAGTTTGGTGCAAAAGCCAAGGACGGCAAGCTCACCATTGAAGAAATGACAGGCGGTACGTTCTCAATTTCTAACGGTGGTGTATTCGGCTCTATGCTTTCAACCCCGATTATTAACCCGCCACAATCAGCGATTCTTGGTGTACATGCGACTAAAGACCGTGCCGTGGTGGAAAATGGTCAAATCGTCATTCGTCCCATCAACTACTTGGCCATGTCATACGATCACCGCATCATTGACGGGCGTGAAGCTGTTTTGGGCTTAGTGACTATGAAAGAGGCTTTGGAAGATCCAGCGCGTTTGTTGTTGGATGTGTAATTAGTTGGTATTTGATGTGTTGGGGGACGTTTGAACCCCAACACATTTTGAGCATTATTTATAAAAGCATGTGGTACAAAGGATGGAAAATGAATAAGAAAACAGCAGTTATGTTTTTTGGTATGACTATGGCCTCTCAAGTTTGGGCTGCTGGTGAGCATATTTCAATTGCAAGTTCAATCCCTTATTTGGATGAGTCCTTGGTTCAAGAAAATATTGTTAAAGAGTGTGCGAGCTTAGGGGCGAGCTTATCGAATTCGCTGAGCACAGAGTTGTCTAACGTTGGTTACTTTGTTGATAAAGTTGATAAACTCGATACCAGTAAAGATTTAGTTTTGGAGGTTAAGATTACCTCAATGACGGCAGGTGGAAGCTTTGTGTTTGGTAAGCAGACAGGTGGAACAGCCAAAGCCACATTATTTAAAGATGGCACCGTAGTTAAAACGAAGGTGTTTAATCGAACGTCAGGTGGCGGTGTGTTTGGCGTGTATAAAGGCAATTGCAGCATTTTAGAACGAATCACAACCGTGTTTGGCAAAGACATTGCCCTTTGGTTGAATCAAAGTAATTGATTTAAATGAACAACTTAGAATCGTGGTTTTGAGGGGCTAATGTTTTTAAGATCTTGTTTGTCTTTTGTATTGCTTAACGTTTTACTAGTGGACTCGCGTGCGCAAAACATAACTGCAGCACCGCGCGAGGTGGCACTTTCGGTGGGGCATGAGGTGACTACAAGTGACCAAGCGAAAGTATTTGCGGAATGCACGTCATTAGATATGGATTTGAGACAGGCTTTTGTTAAATTATTGGAAGATGCTCAATATTCAGTGCATGAGACAAATAAGTTGGCGGGCAAACCTGAAAGCAAATTGTTAGATGCTAAAATTGTCGATGTAATTAGCGCGGGTAATTCTTTTTTGAGTCACGAGAAAGTTTTGGCTGTAAAGTTAGATGTTTATGTAGATGGCGTAAAAGTAAAGACCCGTAAGGTTACCAGTAGCCTGCAAAGTGGTAGTTTGAGTAATTCCTGTAGCATTTTAACTCGACAGGCACAAAGCCTTGCTGTTCAGCTTGTAGCATGGTTCAATAAGCTGAGATAAATTAATTGGTCGCTTGAATGGAGAGTTATGGGCTATTGTGTTAAGTGGTTGGGGGGGCTATGCGCCATTCTTTATGGCGTAGCTCATGTTGGGTATGCTCAGGATATGGAAGTGCAAAATCAAGCCCTTACAGAGCAGGTTCAGTTGCCACATGACCCTCGGGTAAACCCCAAAGTGTCTTTTTTTAATAAATATCGCTCAAAAGGGCCAATTCGCATTTATTTTTCTTACGAAACAGAAAAAGGTAAATACAACTCTAAACTCAATCAATTGACGGTGGTCACTCAAGAACGCTTAACTGTGGTAAATGGCTTGGCTGCTTTTGGAGTTGCCGCTGGGGCAATGACAGGTCAATTTTCGGTTGGTAATAACCCTTATGGTTTTCAAACTAGAGATGCTATTGTAGGTTATAAGATTGAAGACATTGCTGACAGATCAAAACTTGAAAATCCAGCTTTAAATGATATTCCACAGCGATTGGATCAAGATATTATTCAATACGTTAATCAAAATCCTTCTATTAAAGCCCGACAATATTATGAGTCGTTATTTGTTCGGCCTTGGCAATGGAGCTTGGTATTTGATGATGTCGCTGCTGGAACATCTAAAAACAATTACATTTTAAAATTTAAGGCAAGCCTCTCAAAAACAGTTGAAGGTGATGCCAGAGGTTTTTTTCATCGGGCTCAACAAAAAGATGCCGTATGTATGTTTGAATCTGATAGTAAAAGCTTAGAACAGTGGCGAAAAGATGATTATGCAGAAGTGGCCGCACTTCGACCTAAAATTATTGATAAGTGCATCAGTAGTTTTAATGATTCTTTTTCTGAACTTTTACAAGAAGACGAAGATTTAAAAAAGACTACACCTGAAAAAAGGATTCGCAGTGCCACACTGTTGTGCAAGAACATGTATAGACAGTGTATTAGTATTGCGAAAGATGAAGATGATGAGACGAAACTTGAAACTTTGTTGCGCATTGGACAAACACATAACGATACAGAAAAAATGGCTTTTGCCATGTGTAAGTCTGACTACAAACAATGTAATGTAGATTTGGTTAAACCTCTTATCGCCGCGACGCCTATTGGTCAGTGTCGTATAAAATTAGATGCATGTAAAATTCATTCCAAAGAAAAAATACGAGAAATCGGTAAAGAAGCGGTCAAAGCTGAATATAAGGTTTGTGTCGCTGAGTATGAAAAATGTACCGATTCTGTCGGTAAAGATAAAAATCAGGTTAATAGTGAGGATATCGTAGATAAAGACTTAACAGATGGAGCAGAGAGCGACACACCAAAGTAAAGCAAACTAAATTCATTAATCAAACAGTAGAACGGAAAAAATTATGTCACAAACATTCGACGTAGTAGTCATCGGTGCAGGCCCTGGCGGTTATATTGCTGCCATTCGTGCGGCGCAATTGGGCTTATCAACAGCTTGTATTGAGGGTAATCCTTATGATGACCCAAAAGGTGAGCCACGTTTAGGCGGTACGTGCTTGAACGTGGGCTGCATCCCATCCAAAGCTTTATTACACAGCTCGCATCTATACGAAGATGCGAACCATCATTTCGCTGAAAATGGTATTTCGGTCAAAGACGTAAGTGTTGACCCGGCCAAAATGGTGGCGCGTAAAAATGCCATCGTTGACAAAATGACGGGCGGTATTCAATACCTGTTCAAGAAAAACAAAGTGACCTTGCTCAAAGGTTACGGCGCATTCGTGAAGCAAGAGGGCGGTTTGACGCAAGTCAAAGTGACCGATAAGGCTGGCGTTGAGACGGTGGTGAGTGCAAAGAACGTTATTATCGCTACAGGTTCTAAAGCCCGTCACTTACCCAGCATCACTGTCGATAACGTTGTGGTGTGCGACAACGAAGGTGCATTGAATTTTAATACCGTGCCGAAAAAGCTCGGTGTGATTGGCGCGGGTGTGATTGGTTTGGAGCTCGGTTCGGTGTGGCGTCGTTTGGGTGCTGAAGTGACCGTGCTTGAAGCCATGCCCGCTTTCCTTGGTGCCGCGGATGCTGCGATTGCCAAAGAAGCAAAAAAATTGTTTGAGAAACAAGGGCTTAAATTTGAACTGGGCGTCTCAATTGGTGATGTTAAAGCGACCAAAAAGGGCGTGACGGTTAATTACACGACTGCAGCAGGCGAAGCGGCTAAGGGTGAGTTTGATAAACTCATCGTCTCAGTTGGGCGCACGCCAAATACAGATGGTTTGAATCTTGAGGCTGTCGGTGTGAAAACCAATGAGCGTGGCTTCATCGAAGTCAATCACGATTGCGCCACTGCGGTAGCAGGTATTTGGGCGATTGGTGACGTGATTCCAGGTCCGATGCTCGCGCACAAAGCCGAGGATGAGGGTGTGGCTGTGGCTGAGCGCATTGTTGGTCAAAAACCGCACATTGATTACAACTGTATTCCTTGGGTGATTTACACCTCTCCTGAAATTGCTTGGGTGGGGCAAACTGAAGAAGCACTCAAAGCCGCAGGTCGTGAGATTAAAACGGGGCAGTTCCCGTTCATGGCGAACGGTCGTGCATTGGGCATGGGCGCGGCTGAAGGTTTTGTGAAAATGATTGCGGATGCCAAAACCGATGAAATTTTAGGCGTGCACATCATTGGCGCTGGAGCATCAGACCTGATTGCTGAAGCGGTTGTGGCGATGGAGTTCAAGGCGGCTTCAGAAGATATCGCTCGCATTTGCCATCCTCATCCGAGCATGTCAGAAGTGATGCGCGAAGCTGCATTGGCTGTTGATAAACGCACGCTAAATATGTAAAACAATACGCAATACATTGAATGTGTGCACATAACAAGCGCGGGCATTGTCCCGCGTTTGTTGTTATAGTTACGTCTTAAGCATTCATATGTGGCCCATGTTTTTAATGTTTGCCAATAAAAATTGGACAGCACGATGACACGATAAGGGCAGCTAATTGTTTTTAAAAGCAGCACTGGAGAGCGACAATGACTCAACCTCAAGACAGCCAAGAGGCGACCGCCGTGCGCGTTGCCTGTGTGCAAATGATTTCTTGCACCGATATTCAGAAAAATATACACGCTGCCGCAGAGTTAATTGCGCAGGCCGCGAGCGATGGTGCACAACTTATTGTTTTGCCAGAGTATTTTTGTTTGATGGGGCGGCTTGAAACCGATAAGTTAGCGGTGGCGGAAGATTTTGTAGGGGAGCAGGTGAGTGATAATACGCCGCTACAAGCTTTTTTACGGGCGCAAGCCATGCAGCACCAAATTTATTTGATTGGCGGAACAATTCCCCTTAAAAGTCCAGACCCACGCAAAGTTTACAATTCATGCTTAGTCTATTCCCCCGAAGGAAGAGTTGAAGCCCGTTATGACAAAATCCACCTGTTTGGCTTCAAAAATGCCGACGAATCATACAACGAAGGCGATGCGATTATGGCGGGTGACGCGACGCAGCCTTGCGTGTGGGACAGTCCTTGGGGACAGATTGGCATTGCGATATGCTACGACATCCGCTTTCCCGAGTTGTTTCGTCAAGCTGGGGATGTGGTCGCTTGGATCGTGATGGCAGCGTTTACACATACCACAGGACAGGCTCATTGGGAGGTGCTGTTGCGCGCGCGAGCCATCGAGAATCAATGCTACTTGGCCGCCAGCGGGCAAGGCGGGCTGCATGAAAATGGTCGTCGTACCTTTGGTCACAGCATGTGGATAGATCCGTGGGGTGCGGTTCAATCTGTCCAGCCTGAGGGTTGCGGCGTGGTATTTGGCAATCTGTTACACTCTCGTATCCATCGGGTACGCACCAGTTTACCTGCACTGAAACATCGCGTGATGAGCTGCTGACCAACCAGTCTTGGTGTTTTAGACAATATTTATAATGTGAAAATAAACTCATGACCTTACATCAAAACAACTTCAAAATAGCCGAATCATTGCTGCTCACGCCCTATGGTTTGAGTACACAAAATCTTGAACGCGTGTTTTCAGAAATATTTGCGCATCGTGCCGATGATGCTGATTTGTACTTTCAATATACGCGAAGCGAAGGCTGGAGTTTAGAAGAGGGTATCGTTAAAGGAGGCAGTTTCAGTATTGACCAAGGTGTTGGCGTGCGTACAGTGGTTGGAGATAAAACCGCTTTTGCATACTCAGACAACATTCACTTAGATGCTTTATTGGATGCAGCGCGTGTGACGCGTGACATTGCGCCAGCCGTTAACGCTCGTGGAATAAAAGTGCCGTCTCAATCAATTCAACCTGTGCCCATGCAGTCAATTTCACCCTATGCAGCGAATTTATATGCGGCGCATGACCCAATAGCCAGTTTGACCTCGGCTGAAAAAGTCAGCTTGTTGGAACGACTGGAGAAAAAAGCACGCGCCCTGGATTCTCGTGTCACTCAAGTGATGGCGAGTGTATCTGCGGAATACGATGTCGTGCTCATTGCGCGGGCAGACGGTTGTTTAGCGGCCGATGTGCGTCCGTTGGTGCGGGTGAATTGCTCGGTTGTTGTCGAAAGCAATGGACGACGTGAACAAGGTTTTGCAGGCGGTGGTGGACGAAGCGATTATGGTTATTTTACCGATGAGATGCTTGAAAGTTATGCCAAAGAAGCAGTGCGTCAAGCTTTGGTTAATTTAGAGGCCATTGCTGCGCCAGCTGGTGTTTTACCTGTTGTTTTGGGTGCGGGCTGGCCTGGGGTGCTTTTGCATGAAGCGATTGGTCACGGTTTAGAAGGGGACTTTAATCGCAAAGGCTCATCTGCTTTTGCTGGAAAAATTGGTCAACGTGTCGCGGCCAAAGGTGTCACCGTTGTTGACGACGGCACGTTAAAAGGTCGTCGCGGCTCGTTGAATATTGATGATGAAGGGCACACCACCCAGCGCAATGTACTCATCGAAGATGGTATTTTGCAGGGATATATGCAAGACGCGATGAATGCACGGCTGATGAATGCGAGTAGAACAGGCAACGCGAGACGTGAGTCATATGCACATTTACCCATGCCGCGCATGACCAATACGTATATGCTTGGCGGTTCACATGAGCCGCAAGAGATTATTGCTTCGGTCAAATATGGCATTTATGCGCCGAACTTTGGCGGGGGGCAAGTGGACATCACGAACGGCAAGTTTGTTTTTTCGACCACAGAAGCTTATCTTATCGAAAACGGTAAAATCACTGCCCCAATTAAAGGCGCCACATTGATTGGCAACGGCCCAGATGCGTTGACCAAAATTAAAATGATGGGCAACGACATGAGTCTGGATTCAGGCGTAGGCGTGTGCGGTAAAGAAGGGCAAAGCGTGCCTGTTGGTGTAGGCCAACCGACTTTACGCATTGATGGTTTAACTGTTGGTGGAGCGCAGTTGTAATCACGATTTCATGTGAAAATGAATAATGTTTGTTCATTTTTTTATTTGAATCACACTTCGCTTCCCGTATTTTCTGATTTTAGTGTTATAATTCGCGTTGGCGGGTCCCTTCGCATTGTGGGGCGGTGAATCGGGTCAGGTCCGGAAGGAAGCAGCCACAGCTGTTATCCATGAGTGCCGAAGTTCAGGCTCGCCTTCATATTCCTAAAAGGGCGACGACGCGAGTCGTCGCCCTTTGTTTTATTCGAAAAAGTAGCGTTTTTCGTACTTTTCTTAAATAGAGGCGACATGAGTTCTCAAGTTTTGGCACGCAAATGGCGACCAAGGGATTTTGCTTCGTTAGTCGGGCAAGCGCATGTGGTTAAAGCCCTGACGCACGCGCTCACAGAGCAACGTTTGCACCATGCATATTTGTTCACGGGCACGCGAGGCGTTGGTAAAACCACGATTGCACGAATTTTAGCAAAATCGCTCAATTGTCAAAAAAATGGTGTGAGTGCCTCGCCTTGCGGTGAATGTGAAGCATGTGTGGACATTGACGCGGGACGATTCGTTGATTTGCTCGAAATTGATGCTGCGAGTAACACAGGCGTTGATGACATGCGCCAGCTTATTGAAAATGCCGTCTACATGCCGACCGCAGGCCGTTACAAAGTGTACTTAATTGATGAGGTACACATGCTGTCAAAATCGGCGTTCAATGCCTTGCTTAAAACGCTTGAAGAACCGCCCGCGCATGTTTTATTTATTTTGGCAACGACCGACCCGCAGAAAATTCTTCCCACCGTCCTCTCGCGTTGTTTGCAATTCAATCTTAAACAAATGCCACCCGCTGATATTGTTGGGCATTTGACCCATATTTTGACCGAAGAGCAGGTTAATTTTGAACCCGCAGCCTTGCATATGTTGGCCAAGGGGGCTCAAGGCAGTATGCGCGATGCACTGTCTTTAACGGATCAGGCGATTGCTTTTAGCCGTTCTAATGTCTCAGTAGATGCTGTAAGAGACATGCTCGGTAGCACCGATACGACTCAAATCGAAGCCATCTTTAATGCCTTGATTGCCAAAGATGGGGCGGCGTTGGTGAGCATTGCGGAACAAATGGCTGCGCGCTCAACCTCTTTTTATGACGCCACGGTCGAACTGGCGCAAATCTTATATCGCATTAGTCTGGCGCAAGTGGTACCCAATGCCCAAACAGATGATATGCAGCTCAATGACTTGATTCAACATATTGCCCCACTAATGGGTGCGGATGAAGTTCAATTGTATTACAGCATAGTAACGACCAGCCGAGACCAGTTGCACCTTGCGCCTGATGCACAAGCGGGCTTTACTATGATGTTGCTGCGTTTACTGGCTTTTGCACCCGCTAAAAACGAAGGGGAACGCGCAAAAAAGTAATCAGCGCAGCTGTTGCACCTTCTGTAGCTGCGCCAACTCCTCCTAAGCACACGGCTCAACAGCCCGAGTTTGACACTTCAGCCCAGGCAGTTGTGCACACTGAAACGACAGCGGCTGAATCGGATAATGCCTTACCCCGTCCCGCGGATTGGGTTAATTTGGTTGAAAAGCTGCATGTGCGAGGTTTAGAAGCGCAACTGGCACGGCAAAGTGAATTGGTTGCATTTACTGACAGCACAATAGAATTACGCTGCGAAAGTCGAGTTTTAAGTAGTAACCCGATAGCGATTACGGGCTTAGAAAAACGTTTAAATGCACACTTTAAAGACCAAACGCGTCGTTTGAAGGTGCAGCAAGGCAGTGTGCAGGCGACACCTGCAATAGAAAAAGCACAGGTGAAAGCCCAAGAATTGGCAGGTGCGCAAAAGTTAGTGGCGGAAAGCCCGACCATTCGTGCACTGATTCAAGAATTAGATGGAATGCTTGTGCCCAGCTCGGTACAAGCCAGTTGAACAAATTAAATTTTTATGTCACCATCCGCCATCTTGGATGGCTTACTAAACGAAGGAACGACTCATCATGATGAAAAATCAACTCGCAGGCTTGATGAAACAAGCGCAAAAAATGCAAGACGACATGAAAAAAGCGCAAGATGAACTGGCAAACATCGAAGTCGAAGGGCAATCTGGTGCAGGTTTGGTCAAAATCACCATGACTTGCAAGCACGACGTCAAACGCGTGGTTATTGACCCCTCATTGTTAGCGGACGACAAAGACATGCTGGAAGACCTTGTTGCCGCAGCAATGAACGATGCCGTGCGCCGTGCCGAAGCCACAACAAACGAGCGCATGAGCGGCTTGACGGCGGGGTTAAATATGCCTGCTGGCTTCAAAATGCCATTTTAAGCATAAAGATAGCGTTAAAAGTTAAAGCAATATCTCACACTTGAGTAAGATAAAAAAACACTCGCTTGAATCATCTTACAAGCGAAACAAGGAGTAATAGATGAGCTGGTTAGAAAAGATTTTACCTCCACGAATTCAAACTTCAGAGGCAAAAAAAGTTGTGCCTGAAGGTTTGTGGGTGAAATGCCCGTCATGCGATGAAGTGTTGTATAGCGCGGATTTAGAAAACAATCAGCATGTATGCCCTAAATGCGACCATCACTTACGCATCAGCGCGCGTGAACGTTTGGATAAATTGCTTGATGCCGAAGGACGAGTTGAGATTGGGCAAGAGGTCAAACCGCTAGACACTTTAAAATTTAAAGACAGCCGTAAATACACGGATCGCCTGTCCGAAGCGACCAAACAAACAAAAGAAACCGACGCGCTGATTGTCCAAGCAGGTTCAATTATGGGGCAAGATGTCGTGGTCGCTGCTTTCGAATTTGAGTTTATGGGCGGCTCGATGGGTTCAGTGGTTGGTGAACGTTTTGTCCGTGGTGTCCGTCACGCGATTGAAACCAAATCAACGTTTATTTGCTTCACCGCCTCAGGCGGCGCGCGCATGCAAGAGGCCTTGATGTCGCTCATGCAAATGGCGAAAACCACGGCAGCATTGACGCTACTCGCAGATAAACGCCTGCCTTTTATTAGCGTTTTAACAGACCCAACTATGGGTGGTGTCTCGGCAAGTTTTGCTTTCCTTGGTGACATCGTCATGGCAGAACCCAAGGCTTTAATTGGTTTTGCAGGCCCGCGAGTGATTGAACAAACGGTACGCGAAACTTTACCCGAAGGGTTTCAACGCTCAGAGTTTTTACTTGAAAAAGGCGCGATTGACATGATTGTCAACCGCTTGCAGATGCGTGAAGAAATTGCCCGAGTGATTGCCTTGTTGCGACGACAGTCAGACGCAAGTTTCAACTAAACTGTTCATGAATTGCCGTGAGACTTCACGGCAATTTTTATATTTTTAGGAGCTTTATGTTGCTTCAGTCAGATCTTCAATCAGACGATTTTAAAATTCGAATGCGCTCAGCCGTATCGTTTGCATGGCAAACATTATCAAAAAAAATAGGTCACGAGTTTGTTAAAATTAATAAAGAAGCCTCTTTGCAGTTGCAGTATGCTGTATTACTAAATCAATTAATACCTCTTATTCAATTCAGTAATCAAGAATCGTATGAAGTAGAACTGGAGCACAGTGTTCAATTGCTTGATACTCACAGAGAAATTGATGTTCTCTTTGTAGGCAAAAAATGTAATTGCTCAGTTCAACGTAACAACGCAGTTCAATGTAAGTGCGATGTTTTTAAAATTGCGATTGAAATGAAGTGTTATAGAGAATTTACAACCTCTGGAAATAGACGCGGCGCATCAGATATTTTTATGAAAGATGTTTATTTTGATTGGCATCTATTAGAAAGCTATATTGAGCAAGGTAAGGTTAACCAAGGGGTCGCATTGGTTATGAATGAGCTTGAAAATTTTGTAAATCCTTCGAATAAAGATGCTAAATGCTGGGACTACGATATTTCAAACGATTCTAAAATAACTCCTAAAAAATTAACAACACCTATCGGAGGAAAAGAGATTCAGTTTGAATTAAAAAAACAGTATTCAATAGACTGGAAACAAGTAAAGAAATTTTGGTTTTTAGAGGTTGAGGGAAGGATATTGTGAATAGTCTTCAAAAGTGGCTCACCCACCTCGAAACGGCACATTCAAGCGCAATCGATTTAGGTTTGGAGCGCGTGCGTACGGTCAAAGAGCGTTTGCAGGCGAGTGGCGATTTGCGTTTGAATTATCCCGTCATCACGGTGGGCGGGACGAATGGCAAGGGTTCTACCTGTGCTTTTCTCGAGAATATCTTGTTGGCGGCTGGGTACAAGGTCGGCTGTCATACGTCTCCTCACATCTTGCACTTCAATGAGCGTGCTCGATGGGGAGGGGTAGATGCGACCGACTCGCAGCTTTTGCCTTTTTTTGAACGAGTTGAAGCGGCGCGTTGTCAGCTTGATGTCATTTCGTTGTCGTATTTTGAATTTACTTTGTTGGCGATTATGTGCTGGTTTGATGCGCAAAAACCTGATGTGGTGGTGCTCGAGGTGGGTTTAGGTGGGCGTTTGGATGCGAGTAATGTATTTGACGCCAGTTGCAGTGTGGTGACCAATGTGGATATTGACCATGTTGGCTATTTGGGCGATACACGTGAAGCGATTGGCTTTGAAAAAGCAGGCATTTTTCGTGCGGGCCGCCCCGCCATTTGTGCGGATACTTCACCACCGACCGCTTTAGTGGCGCATGCACAAGCCATTGGTGCTGATTTAAAGTTGTTGGGTAAAGATTTTGAGTTTACCGTTGTACAGGATGAGCAACGCAAGCAATGGCGTTTTGTGGGCGAACATACACGCCGAAACAGCTTGGCGATGCCTGCAATGCGCGGCGATTATCAATTGATGAATGCCAGTGCGGCATTGGCGGCATTGGATGCCTTGTATGACGTTTTGCCTGTGTCGCAACAGGCGGTTAGACAAGGTTTGGCTCATGCGGTGGTGAGGGCACGTTTTCAGGTGTTGCCTGGACAACCCCTGACTGTGCTGGATGTGGCGCATAATCCGCATGCGGCGCGCGTGTTGGCGAAAAACCTTGGGCAACTGGGTTACGCGCCCTATACCCATGCTGTGTTTGGAGCGATGGCAGACAAAGATATCGTAGAAGTTTTGCGCATCATGCGTCCGCATATTGACCGCTGGCATTTATGTGCTTTACCGAACATACGAGCGGCTGGTACAGAACAGTTGCATGACGCGCTCATTGAATCGGGTTTTGTCGAGGACAAAGACCACTCGGTACACAAGCATGAAAGTGTCAAAGATGCACTCACGCATTTAGCCACGGCAGTGCCCGCAGATGATAGAATTATCATCTTTGGATCGTTTGTGACAATCGAGCAAGCGTTAATTGGTATGCCGCGTTTAAATTAGCGTCAACAGAAAGAAAATCATGTGGTTTAAAGACAAAAAACAAGCAGAAGAGCCAGAAATCGAACCGCGCACCACGCGTCGACGACAGACAGACATGCGCAGCGAGTTGGGATTAAGTGGCTCTGACAGTGGCTATCAGCCGCGTACTGTTCGACCGACGGTTCGGCGGGCGGCAGCGCAGGTCGATACAAGCACGGTATATAATGAGGACGTTCAGCTCAACGATTTAAAAATCCGCGCCCGTCGCCGTTTAATCGGCGCATTGGTTTTGCTGGCGGCGGCTTTTGTGATTTTGCCATGGGTGTTTGATGACAGTCGCAAGCAAACGGCTCCGACTGTGACGGTCAATGTGCCTGATAAAAATTTGCAATTTGATGTAAAAAATCCACGTGCAGCTGATACCACGGTGGTTGTTGATAACCTCAAGCCAACCCCCAGCAGCAGTGACAAAACATCAGATAAAACCGCAGCACCTAAAGTGGAGGCAAAAACAGACACTAAACCTGCGGTCGTCACAGATAAAACGCCTGTTTCAACGCAAAAATTTTTAGTGCACATCGGCATTGTCAGCGATACGGCTGAACTGAATGCGTTAATGAAACGCTTATCAGCGGCGGGCGTGAGTGCCACACGCGAAACGATTACGGTCAATGGCGTGTCTAAAACACGCGTTCGCTTAGGGCCGTTTGATAGCCAAACGGATGCTCAAGTGGCGGCAAACAAAGCCAAGAGTGCAGCAAAAAATCCAATAGTGATTCCCTTAAAATAACATCCTTTAAAAGGAGTGAAAACAACGCGCTAGGGATGGACGAGTTTTATTATTTTTTTAAGGTTAAATTATGTGTGGTGTGATAGGCGTGGTCGCCGCTTCTCCTGTGAATCAATTGATTTACGATGCTTTGCTATTGTTACAACACCGCGGACAAGATGCGGCTGGCATGGTGACTGCAAATGACAAGCGGTTTTTCATGCATAAAAATAAGGGCATGGTGCGAGATGTGTTTCGCACGCGCAATATGCGAGATTTGCACGGCAGATGTGGCATTGGTCATGTGCGCTATCCAACGGCTGGAAATGTCGATAGCCTTGAGGAAGCCCAACCTTTCTATGTCAACGCCCCTTATGGTTTAGTGTTGGCGCACAATGGTAATTTAACCAACAACAATCACATGCGCGAAAATCTATTTCGCCTCGACAAACGTCACATTAATACAGGCTCGGATTCAGAAGCTTTGTTAAATGTATTGGCGCATGAGTTGGATATTGCAGTGAAAGAGGCCGATGATTTGACGCCTGAAGAGTTTTTTAACGCCATGACTCAGGTGAATAAACGTGTCAAAGGGGCATATGCCTGTGTGGGTATGGTGGCTCGTCGTGCGTTGTTCGGTTTTCGTGACGTGCATGGTATTCGACCGCTGGTCTTGGGTGAACGTATCAACGAAGCGGGCGTGAAAGAGTATATGCTGGCTTCAGAAAGCGTTGCCCTCGAAGGCGTGGGTTATCATACCGTGCGTGACATCGCACCTGGGGAGGCGATTTGGATTGGCTTTGATGGCGAGGTTTTTAGCCGCCTCTGTATTCCAGAAGGAACAAAGCCTGAATTTAGCCCTTGTTTGTTTGAGTATGTGTATTTCGCCCGTCCAGATTCGGTGATTGACGGCACATCGGTGTATTCAGCGCGCCTAGCTATGGGTGAAACCCTTGCAGAAAAAATCCGTAGCGAAATTGACCTTAAAGAAATTGATGTGGTGATGCCCATCCCCGATACTTCGCGTCCATGCGCCATGCAATTGGCGATGATATTGGGACTGCCTTATCGTGAGGGTTTTATTAAAAACCGTTATATTGGTCGCACATTTATTATGCCGGGGCAAGAAACCCGTAAAAAATCAGTGCGCCAAAAGCTCACCCCCATGCCAAGTGAGTTCAAGGGCAAGAATGTGTTGCTCGTTGATGACTCCATTGTGCGCGGTACCACCAGTCAAGAAATTGTCGCTTTGGCGCGGGAGTCAGGGGCCAAGAAAGTTTATTTTGCTTCAGCCGCGCCAGCGGTGAAGTTTCCCAATGTTTATGGCATTGACATGCCAACGCGCACGGAGCTGATTGCTCATAACAAGGACGTGGAGGCGGTTAGTCGAGAAATCACCGCAGACAAGGTCATTTATCAAGATCTCTCTGCTCTTGAAGAGGCCGTACGCTCGGTCAGTCAGGGGGGGGTAAAGCAATTTGACGCATCTTGTTTCAATGGTCAATATGTGACTGGAGACATCGATATGGCTTATTTAGATGCACTGGAACAAGACAAAATTGACAGTGCGGCGGCGAAAAAAGCCGCGAAAAAAGAAAATAAGGCTCATTGACAGTCATAAAAATTAAAACTCCCCCTTCAAACGGCTTGGTGGTGACTAAAAAATGAAAAGGTTTCATTGATGAAAAAATTGCATTTACAAACTCAACTTTTGCATAGCGACCGTCTACGCGGAACCGAGTACGCCGCCAGTCACCAGCCCATTCATAAAAGTGTGCAGTGGGGGTACGCGCGCGCGCAGGACATTGCAGATACCTTCCAAAATAAACGCTCAGGCTTTACTTATGCTCGTGGAGGCAATCCAACAACCGCCGCTTTAGAGGCGCAAATCAATGCACTGGAAGACGGCATCGGTACGATTAGCTTCGCGACAGGCATGTCGGCGATTTCAACAGTGATTTTGGCTTTGCTTAAAGCGGGAGACCACTTGGTTGCCAGCCAGTATTTATTTGGCAACACCACCAGCTTATTCAGCACCTTAGCCGCACATGGCATTTCTATCACGTATGCCGATGTGACCGATGCAGATAAAGTCAAAGCAGCGATGCAACCCAATACACGCATGGTGTTTCTTGAAACCATCGCCAATCCACGCACACAGGTTGCAGATTTAAAGGGAATTGGTGAACTGTGTCAACATCAAGGCGTGTTGTTCGTGGTGGATGCCACCATGAGCACGCCCGCTTTATTGCGAGCAAAAGATTATGGGGCGTCTATTGTGATGAACTCTTTATCTAAAGGTTTGGCAGGGCACGGTGCTGCACTTGGTGGGGCATTAACTGATACGGGGTTGTTTGACTGGTCTGTGTATCCGAATATTTTTGAAGGTTATCGCAAAGGTGAAGCGAAAAACTGGGGTTTATTACAATTACGAAAAAAAGGATTACGTGACATCGGCGGCGCATTATCGGCCGACTCAGCACAGCAAATCGCCTTAGGCTTGGAAACGTTTTTTTTACGCAATGAACGCGCCTGTCAAAATGCAATGACACTCGCGAATTGGTTAAATGCACACCCTGCTGTTGAGAAGGTCGACTACCCAGGCTTGTCTGAGCATCCGCAACACGCGCGAGCTTCAGAATTGTTTAAAGGCTCATACGGCACGTTGTTGTCATTCACCGTTAAAGATAGCGTGAAACATCCTTTTGACGTATTGGACACATTAAAAATAATAATGATGTCAACTCATCTCGGTGATAACCGCACGATGGCTTTACCTGTGACCCAGACCATCTACGCTGAAATGTCAGCCGAGCGTCGAGCCGAGTGGGGAATTGCCGATGGTTTAATCCGCATTTCAGTTGGTATTGAGCAAGTTGATGATTTAATTGATGATTTGGCTCAAGCCTTGGCTTAAAGGCTTTTGCTTTGAAGTTTGTATTACACTTTCGATAAATGTCCGCCCCAGCCACCTTGAACTCGACTAGATAACCTGCGATATTGCGTGCTCCATAAATTACAGGGGCGCACACATGTCAAAATCAGCACTACCAAGCAAACGTAGCCATCCATGCAAAGGGAAGAGCAAAGCTGATTACCGCGCTTATCGCCAGCATCACGTCAAACTATGGCAAGCCAGCGGTTTGAGCAAATCAGATTACGCCATGCCAATCGGTGTTAGCAAAGACAGCGTGCGTGACTGGGTTCGAGATTTCGCCAGAGCTGTCTCAGCGAATGCATCACCGCTCAACGATTCCAATCTAAAGCCAGCCAAGTTCAGTGCGACGTTTGTCCCCATGCGTCTTCAGCCGGTAGCTCAAAGCAACGCACTCAAACTCACCTGGGCTTACGCTTACAAAATTTTGATGATTTTGCTGGGTTATAAGTAATCTCGTAAACGATAATATGCCATAGCCAATACTAAGGCAGGAGTACGCAAAGCCCGTCCGCCTGGAAAAGGCAGATGTTTGAGTTTGCTAAACATATCAAAACGCTCTGCTTGTCCTTGAATCGCTTGAGCGGCCATCTTTCCTGCGATGCCAGTCAAAATCAATCCATGCCCCGAGAAGCCTTGCAAATAATAAACATTACTACTTAGGCGACCAAAGTCAGGGGCTCGATTGGTTGTGATGTCGACAAAGCCACCCCAGCAGTACTCGATTTTAGCGTTTTCAAGTTGAGGGAATGCTCGAAGCATTGTATGCCGCATGGCATTGCTCAAATTGTGTGGCGTCATACCCGAGTAGCTCACCCGACCGCCGAACAACATGCGTGAGTCGTTGGTCACACGAAAATAATCGAGTACAAAATTATTGTCACATACTGCAATGCGATTTCTGATTAAACTGCCCGCTAATTGAGGGTCGAGTTGTTCGGTTGTCACAATATATGTACCAACAGGCATGATGCGCCCGCTGATTTTGGGTGCGACTTGGTCTAGGTAAACATTGCCAGCTAATACGACAAAAGCGGCGGTAATTTGTCCTTCCGCCGTTTTGACTATCGCGGGGTCGCCTTGTATCAATTGAGTCACTAAACTATTTTCAAAAATCTTAACGCCTGCGCTCATCGCAGCACGGGCAAGACCCAGCGCATACTTGAGAGGATGCAGGTGGGCGCTGTTTTTGTCCAAAACACCCCCGTGATAACGTTTAGATGCAACCCATTGCGGCATGTCTTCAGGGCTGATTTTTTCGAGGTAAGGATAACTGTATACATCGGCCAAGCGATCTGCCCAAGCATATAAATCTGGAGTGGTTTTGGGCTTGACGCTCGCCGTCATGTAGCCATCAATCCAGTCACATTGGATGTTGTGTTCAACGATGCGCTCACGCATTAAATCCAGACCTTCAAGCGTGATATTAAAAGCTTTCTTGGCATCATCTAAGCCCAATTGCTTTTCAAAAGGTTCTTGGTCGCAAGCATAACCTGCAATGGCTTGACCACCATTGCGCCCCGATGCGCCCCAAGCAATACGCTTGCCTTCGAGAATCGCTACTTTATAACCCGCTTGCGCTAGTTCTAAAGCGGCTGAAAGTCCCGCCAAACCAGCACCCACCACGCAAACATCAAAAGAGTGCGCTCCTTGCAAGCGGGGTTGTTCTGGTAGTGGCGTGCTCGTTGCGGCGTAATATGAATTTTGTGTCAGTTTCTCGTCTTGAGCGTACATGTTTAAGCCTTTGCAATGAGGTGTTTGTGTAAGGTCATTCATTACTATTCTAAAACTATACACAACTAAAACTCAAAAAAGGGGCTTTCTCTGTGTAGGTGGACTTAAGTGGATGGTGCTTTCCTTAAACATTGGTCTATTTAAACCACTCAAACATCACGCAAGTCATCCGTTAAAAACGACTGCGACCACCTCTTGCCGTTGCTGGCATTCTTGTGGAAGGCATCGCGCGATTGGCTCGGTTAGATTGAACGGACTCTCTTGACACAGGCTTGGCCGCCACATTGCGCTCGCGATTAGGGGATTTAGCCCGATTGACATTGCTTTTTAAATCGGAGCCATCGGTGGTTTTTTTCAAGTGCCCATCTGTTTTATCGCCGATTTTAGTCATTGAATTGTTACGGTCAATATCGCGGATGGTGTTGTTTTTGTTAACAATTACATTATTGTATTTATTAATATTCACGTTGACATCACCACGATAAGAGTTGATTGGACGAACGCCCCATGGATGGTAAATAGGCGGGTAGTAGCCCCAATGCCAAGGTGAATACCACGGTTGATAAGTCGAGACCCAAAACAACGTAAAGAATACGGGAGGCTGCACATAAGTTGGAACATACACGTAGTTTGTGCCGTATATGCTTGTTTCACCGATAATTTGTATAGACTCGCTACTTGAGCTTTTATTGACTTGAATCGTAGCAACAGTTTGTTTTTTGTCTTGGCCAATTGAGGCGTCAATATCGACATAATGCACATTGTTGTCTTTGCGTTCAGAAACTATTAAATAATCAACCTGACCATCATTGTTCAAGTCCAAATTTGATACTTGAGTTTTGGGGTCATTCAAGCGTTTTTCAAAATCCTCTAAATCCTTTGCTGCGCCAAACTCAGCAGAGACCAATTCCAAATCCAAATTTTCGCCAACTTTGTTGGTCGAAATGGTCATTGCAGTATCTTTTGAAAAAGCTGGAGCGCTTAATACCAATAGGGCACAAACGGCCAAAAACTTTAAGTTCATTAAAAATCCTCCTGAACAATATAAATGTAAATAGTTTTTAATTAAAGTTCATTTATTATACGCAAATTACATTTTAATTATTTATATTGTTTGCATTGAATTTAATTTGCTTATTTTGATGAGTAAGTGCCTATAAGATTTAAATATCTTATTTATATCTGCTCATATTAGCCTCGTTGAAGTATCAACTCACGATATGCTGTCTCACCTTGTGCGAGTGTATAGCGCGACTTTATTAAGTGCTCTGCTGCTTGACGCAAAGGCATGTGCGCTTGAGGCGATTCGAATGCCGTTAGGATGCGTTGCGCAATTTCGGACGGATTAAAAAAATCAACCAATACACCATTAACCCCATCCTCAATTATTTCTTCGACGGGCGGGGTGCGTGAGCCGATGATTAAACAGCCACTTGCCATGGCTTCTAACATCGACCACGACAGTACGAATGGATAAGTTAAATATATGTGTGCGGCCGATACTTGTAATACTTTTTTATAGGATTGATAAGGTACTTTGCCCAAAAAATGGGTGCGGGCTGGATCCAAGGAAACCTCATCTAACATCTGTTTTCGCCAATTGGGTGCATTTTTAGGTCTGGCACCATAGCTGATGTCATCACCGCCGACAATAATGGCGTGGCATGTTTTATGTGTTTTTTGGATACGCTCTAATGCGCGCATAAACGTATGAAAGCCACGATAGGGTTCTAAATTGCGTGCGACATATGTCACGATGGGGTCGCCTGCACGTACAACGATACCATTGGGTAGCTTAAATGTCGCATTGGCATCGGGATTCAATTGTTCGGTGTCAATCCCTTCGTGTATGACGTTTAATTTGTGGTGAAATAGCTCAGGATGTCTTGAGCGTTGCCATTGGGTCGGCGTCACGCCCGCGTCACAACGAACCAAGTTCAAGCTGTGTAGCGCATCCCATGTTGCAATTTTTGCTTGTTGGTCAAAGCTGTCAGGAAATTCTGAATCAAACCCTAAGTCGCCTTTAGGCAAGCTATAAAACCATTCACAAAAATGAATAATGCGTGCATCTGGGTAAATATCTCTCACGTACAGGGCATCTCCCCAGCCAGGATGCGCCAATACCACATCAGGCTGATAACCTTTTTTCTTAGCCGCCAATAATATTCTAGCCACTGCCTGACCGTGGAGTACCGCGCGTTCCATCGTACGTAAATATGGGTGCTGTTCGCGGTTGGGTTGGCGATGTAGTTCGTAGCACAAATGATTAAAACCATCTAAACCCGGAGCTGACTTTAAACCCAGACCATTGACTTGAAATATTGATAATGCTTTCCAATGGTTAATTAAATGACGAAATTGACCTGGAAAATTTTGATGAAGAATGAGCAAACGGGTTGGAGTCATAGTGGATGCGAATGAAGTCATATGCCATGAAAAGCGTCATGATAAATGAAAATAAGTTCATGATGAGTAGGATATGTGTAAGTCAAGGCGTAAATATATTAATTTGCATGACATTTAAAAATATAATTATTAGATTATGTTTAAATAAAAATTGTTTTTTATTGATATTTTTTTGTACAATGCTTGCCCAGCCACTTTGGTTGGTTATTGAATGTTAAATAAATAGTTATATTATTTTTAAGATGGGGGGGATAAATGGCTGTTATATCTGGAACTGATGGAAACGACACATTAATAGGGACTGCGTCTGCGGATACCATGTCAGGGCTGGCAGGTGACGACACTTATATTGTCGATAATGTGGGGGATGTGGTGATAGAGCAAGCCAATCAAGGTATTGATTTGGTAAGAGCTTCTGTGAATTACACATTGACCAGTAATGTAGAACATCTAACTTTAACGGGTTCTGCAGCGTTATCGGGCAAGGGAAATGACTTGAATAACCTGATTATTGCCAATAATGCAGGCAACTCTTTATTTGGTGGCGCAGGCAACGATACATTGCAAGGTGGCAATGGCAATGATGTGCTCGATGGCGGTACAGGCGCAGATAAAATGTCTGGTGGTGCTGGCAATGATACCTATATCGTGGATAACGCTGGAGATGTGGTCATTGAATTGGCGGGCGGTGGTACTGATTTGGTCAAATCGAGCGTTAATTACACATTGACAGCCAATGTAGAAAATCTTACTTTGACGGGTACGCAAAGCTTGGTCGGTCGTGGCAATGATTCGGCAAACAATATGACCGCAAATGCAGCAGGAGACAGCCTTTATGGTGGGGGTGGCTCTGATAAATTGACGGGCGGTGATGGCAATGATTACCTAGATGGCGGTGTATGTTCTGACACTTTATTTGGTGGTGCGGGTGATGACAAGCTGGTTTGGGGAGCTGATACTTGGTGGGGAACAGGTGGCACATCAACTAATCTCTGGACAGGGCAGGTTATTGACGTTCAATACAAATCACGCTCAATTGACTTCTTTGATGGTGGTACGGGGGTCGATACGTTGTTAGGTTCTGGTTGCCCAGATTTAATTGTCCTTGACGACTTAACCGACTTTGGTACGGTTTGGACGAATCAACCAAGATTACTGAATATTGAAGTGATTGATTCTGGCTTGGGTGATGATGTGATTAACTTGACCAGTAAGCGTTTTTCTTTATCGAATTTGACGATTTTGGCGGGAGATGGTGCGGATACCGTATGGTCTTCAACGGGCAATGATACGATATTTGGTGGTGCTGGTAATGATGTGCTCGATGGCGCTGCTGGCAATGATGTGTTAGATGGCGGGGTCGGCAATGACACATTAATTGGTGGCGCGGGCAAAGACGTGTTTACTTTTAGTACGGCACTTAATGCAACGAGCAACAAAGATGTTATCTCAGGTTTTGCAGTCGCTGACGATAAAGTTGCTTTAGATGATGCCGTGTTTACTGCGTTAACGGGGCAAACGTCGTTGTTAGCGGGACAATTTGCGGCGGGCGCAGGACTGAGTGCGGGTCGGGACGCGGATGATCGCATTGTTTATAACACCACTACAGGTGTGTTGTTTTACGATGCCGATGGTTCTGGCGCGGGTGCGGCTGTGGCTTTTGCTCAGTTGAGTCCGAATTTGGCTCTTAATAATACACATTTTCAAGTCATTTAGTTGTCAGCCAAATAGACTGGTTTCGGCAGGCTCTCATTTGATTGAGAGTCTTGCCATGAGTGATGCCACTTGTTCTTTGAATGTACAGATTGCCTTGATAGATAACAATAATAATTAAATGATAATTCATTTGATGCAAGATGCGAGCAACGGCTCCAATCAATTCTCTTTTAAAGTTATTTAAAAGCATTTAAAAGCATTTAAAGATACAAGGTTGATTTTTTGTGTTGCCCATAGGGTTTTTAGAATGATAAAACAAAGAGATTCATTGATGTGGGCAATGGCCTGTGTGGCCAAGATACAGGGGGGGCATATTGACCGTTTGTATTTACATGATGTGATTTCTTCACGCTGTGCTGCTTTTGTGGATAGTTTAGGAAAAAAAGGCAGCGATTGGCGGTCTGTTTTAGAGCGTGTCGCCGAAGAAATGGAAATAGAGCAGCTGTATATGCCTCAAAAACCTGACCCTGCTCGTTTACCTGCTATTTCTTGGAGTGAGGAGCACGGTTGGCTAGTGGTTCAGTCCCAAACATCCACAGGTGGATGGCTGGTTCGTAGTAGCACTGAACAGTTATTTGAAATCCCAAGCGAAGAAACATTGGCGTGTGTGCGTTTGCAGTTTCAGCAAGACAATATAAAACTGAGTCAACGCCCTGCATTTGCGATGTTTAAAGATGTATTTATGAGTCATACAACACCGCTGTGGGAAGCGGCTATCGCTACCGCCATGATTAGTTTGATGGCTTTGGGTGTTTCGTTATTTAGCATGCAGGTATACGATCGGGTCATTCCGAGTCATGGCTATCAAACACTGTGGGTGTTGACAATTGGCGTGACTTTAGCGCTTCTTTTCGATTTGCTGTTAAAGAATGTCCGTTCTCGTTTAATCGAAGAGAGCGTGCTCAAAATGGACAGCAAACTGTCCAGAGATATTTTTGCACGACTGCTCAAAGTGCGATTGGATCAATTGCCTGCGTCACTTGGCTCATTGTCCGCTCAAATACGTGGCTATGAAAATGTTCGTGGGTTTTTATCTTCGAGCACCATATATTTACTAATTGAGTTGCCCTTTGGTTTTTTATTTTTGTTTTTAATTGCGCTGATTGGTTCGGCTTGGTTGGCACTGATTCCGCTGTTGTTTTACGTCATCGCAGCCGTTCACGGCTTTAACTCCATTCAAAAAATTGAAGCGTATACCCGTAGCGGAATGGAAGTGGCGAATCAAAAGACTGGATTGCTGGTTGAGGCGATTGAGGGCGCTGAAACGATAAAATCGGGTGGTGGCATGTGGCATTTTTTATCACGATGGATTGACATCAATGACAGCAGTCTTAAGCATGACACCAAGTTGAGGCACATTGGCGAGCAAGGAACGCATTACACCGTTTTTTTACAACAGCTGGTTTATATTGCGGTGGTCGCTGTTGGTGCGTATGAAGTGACGCAGGGGCACATGACGATGGGGGCTTTGATTGCCTCATCCATTTTGCTGGGCAGAACAACGGCACCCGCGGCCACCTTATACCAACTGATGTTACGTTATGCAACCGCCAAAGCAGCCATGATAGGCTTGGACAGCTTATATCGTTTAGAGCCAGATAATCATGAAGTCAAACGTCCTATTCAATTGGAACGGGTGAGAGGTCAGTATGTGTTGGAAGACGTTCGATTTTCATACAAAAATGCCCCCAACGCTTTTACAGTTAATCAGCTGACAATTAAATCGGGTGAAAAAATTGGTGTGCTGGGTGGCATTGGTTCAGGAAAATCCACTCTGTTGCGCCTTCTTACGGGTATGTATCAACCCTTAACGGGAAAAATATTATTGGATGATATTGATATAGGACAGCTTTCCCGAAGCTGGTTATCCGAGCAAGTCGGTTATTTGCAGCAGGAACATCGTCTTTTTAATGGCACCTTGAGAGAAAACCTATTGATTGGGACGATTGATCCAGGTGATGAAAAAATACGAGAAATTTCTGAAAAAACAGGTTTGTTAAAAGTCATTGCCAATCACCCTAAAGGACTGTCTTTGCCCATTGCAGAAGGTGGAAAAGGGTTGTCGGGTGGGCAAAAACAGCTGGTTGCTTTGACTCGTCTATTGATTAATCAACCGTCGGTTTGGCTGCTTGATGAGCCGACATCTTCAATGGATTATCAAACAGCCGAGCAGTGTATGTCTGCTTTGACGCAAGCCATTAAGCCAGAGTACACGATGGTTCTTGTCACGCATAATCCTGTGTTATTGGAATGTGTTGATCGATTGATTGTCATTAACAATAATAAAATAGCGATTGACGGGCCAAAAATGGAAGTCATTAAACATTTACAAGCATCCGCCGCGGCATCAAAATCTACGCAACCCAAGATGGAGAGCATTTGATGAAGTGGTTAAAAAGATTTTTTGGTCTGTCGGATGAAGTGACGTTCAGTAAAGATCGCATCGTGCTCAGAGTATCTCTTGTTTGTTTCATTGTTTTACTGATATGGGCTTATTTTAGTGAGATTGACACTGTGGTGCATGCGCAGGGGCAGGTGATTGCAAGTAGCCATACTCAAACAATACAAGCAGCGGATGGGGGCGTATTAATTGAGTTGAAAGTTGCGGAAGGTCAAACTGTTCAGAAAGGTGATGTTGTGGCGGTTCTTGAAAAAGAGCGTGCCACCGCTGCTTTTGACGATGTATTTGGCAAAGTGAGTGCCTTGCGCATGACCGTAGCCCGATTACAGGCTGAAGTGACGGGCGGCTCATTTTCTATCCCCGCTGAACTGGAAGCAAAATACAGTGATTTTGCACGGGTTCAAAAAAACCTTTATCGTCAACGCAAAGCTTCTCGTGATGAGTACATTCGTCAATTACAAGTGAGTAGGGCGCTCGTTTTAAAAGAACTACAACTTAACCGCCCCTTAATCGCTTCTGGGGACGTGAGTCAAGTTGAAATTTTAAGGTTAGAACGAACGCTAAACGATATTAATATTCAGATAAAAAATATAGAAAACAAATACCTGCAAGATGCCAGTGCCGAGTGGACAAAGGCTCGTGAAGAGTTGAATTCACAAGAAAAAAATTTGGCCGACCGCCAGCAACTACTAGAACATACAGACCTGATTGCACCTGCCACAGGCGTGGTCAAAAGTATTCGAGTGACCACGCTTGGTGGGGTGGTGCGCTCAGGCGAGGAGATTATGCAAATTTTGCCAACAGAAAGCGACTTGGTGGTTGAAGCAAAAATTAAACCCGCAGACATGACGTTTATGCGTCAAGGCTTGCCCGCAAGAGTCAAACTAGACGCATATGACTACTCAATTTTTGGGGTGATGCAGGGCGAAGTTGTTTATATCAGTCCAGATGCTTTACTTGATGAGAGCAAACGCGGAGAAGAGGTCTATTATCGAGCGAAAGTTCGCATCGGTGAACGAGCGTTTAAAGGAAAGGCAAGCCAAGACATTGAAGTCAGACCGGGCATGACTGTCACAGTGGATGTTTTATCAGGCAAGCGCAGTGTGCTGTCCTATTTAACACAGCCTTTGAACAAAACATTGAGTGAGTCAATGTCTGAAAAATAAAAAATGAATAAAACGGGTGGTTAAGCTCATTGAGCGCAGAGCCGACCCGTTAAAGCAATTTTATTGATGAAAGTATACAGATTGAAATCAACTGCTGGACGAAAGCACACAAGCTTAAAACAATTGATGGCGATATTGCTCATTGTTGTTAACCATGAAGTGGCAAGAGCAGAAGCACAAGATATTCTGGATGGGCTTATTGAGCAGTCCATACAAACTTATCCTGCAATCAAATCTAAAGAAATGACGCGAGAGTCCGCTAAACAAGATGTGGTCACTGCATCACTTAGTTTTTTACCCAATGCCACGGTGAACTTTCAATCACGTAGGCGAGTTTATGACGACTCAAGCTCAAAAAGTACAATTGGCGACCCGTATACAGTGATTACCATAAGCCAGCCGCTTCTCGGGGGAGGGCTGGTGGCAGGATATCGCCAAAGCCAAGCGAATTTAAGTGCGTCCGATTGGGCGTTGCGAGAGGAGGCCGAAAACATCGCAGTCAGAGTGATTAATGCATATGGCGCATGGCTCTCTGCATACAAAAAATTAAGCGCATCAGAGGACAGTGTCAAAGAGTATGAGCGACTTGTTGGCTTAATTACCCACCGTGTCGAAGCGGGTGTTTCTCCACTGACAGACCAGAATTTAGGTGTTTCCCGTCTGTTGCAAGCGCAGTCCGAATTGTCGTCGTATAGAGCCAAAGAATCATCTGCATTAACCACCTTAAATCAACTCGTGGGACAGCGTCTGACTCGTGAACAGCTATTAAGCCAACAACCAGAGGACAATTTTGCAATGCCTGAAGATGTTGTGATGAAAACGTTAGAAGTCAGTCCTGCATTGAAACGACTTCAATTTGAAGCCGAATCAGCCAATCAAGCAAGTAAAAAAGTGCGGTCTCAAGCATTTCCCCAACTCGCTTTGCAAGCCAGACGTACGATTGGCGACCCTGATTATCAAAATATTCATCCTAAAAATACCATCGGTTTAGTGCTCAGTTATTCAACAGGCGCAGGATTTTCATCTTTTTCAAAAACACTGTCTGCGGACAAAGCCTATTACGCCACAGTATTGAATATAGACTCAGCCAAGCGTGACGTGGTGGTGCGGGTTAATCAAGAGGTCAGTGATTATCAGTTTGCAAAAAGCCGTGAAAAACCATTACAAAAATATGCAGATTTAACTAAAGCAATCAGCGAATCATATAGCCGATTATTTTTAGTCGGCAAGAAATCATGGCTTGACTTAATGAATTCGGTACGAGAGCGCAAAGAAGCGCAGGTTGAACTGATTGATGTCCAAGTGCTGTTGTTAACGACATCTCGTCGATTAAGTATTTATACACAAAACTTAAATTTTGATGCGGTTAAGCAATAAAGCAATAAAAGTCGAAATTTATAGACGTATAACGTTTCGATTTTTATTTTGTGCTTACAGGACCTGTTGCTTATAGGACTTGCTCAAGTTATTTTAAAATCGCGGAAAAATATCTTTTTTCCGCGATTTTTTCAGTTTCTAGTTTTTACTTTCTAGTTCGTCTGCGAGGTTTTTTAGTTGACGAGCTGTTTTTCTCAACGGGGCTGTTGTTTTTACTCTGGGTTCGCTTGCGTGAGTTATTTTGATGTGCCGATGTGTCTAATAAGAAATCCACTCGGCGTGTGTCAGAATCAACCGCAGCAATCTTCACTTTGACCGTGTCTTGCAAGCGGTAGCGAGTACCCGATGCGCGCCCAATAAGGCTATGACTGACTTCATCAAATTCAAAATAATCTTGCCCCAACTCGGAAATATGAATTAAACCGTCAACGTACATATCATCTAAAGTAACAAATGCCCCAAAATTAGTCACTGATGAAACATGCCCAGACAAAGTTTCACCAATAAATTGTTTCATATACTCGCATTTGAGCCAAGCGGTGACATCACGCGAAGCCTCATCTGCTCGGCGTTCGCACATTGATGTATGCTCACCTAGGCTACTCCAGAGATGGTGAATATTGTCGTTTTTGCTTGTATTGGCATTTTTTTCATCTGTTTTAACAACATCCCGTTTTTTACGATTGTCTTCGAGCAGAGAGACTTTATCGGTCATCGGCATGTAATGCTGGTTGTTCAAAATTGCTTTGATGGTTCGATGGACGAGCAAGTCAGGGTAACGACGAATCGGTGAGGTGAAATGCGTGTATGCAGAGAAAGCCAAGCCGAAGTGCCCCAAGTTGTCAGGTGTGTAGATGGCCTGTTGCATTGAACGTAACATCAATGTTTGTAAGACCGACGCATCGGGCCGACCATGTACCTGTTGCATGACATTTGCATAGTCTTTGGGTTGCGGTTTTTCGCCGCCTTGTAACGACAAACCTGCCGCTTTTAAACTGCGACGCAGTGCTTCAAGTTTTTCTGGGGTCGGGCCTTCATGGACGCGATACAAACAAGTTCGCTCACAGGTGCTGATAAACTCTGCTGCACAGACATTGGCAGCCAGCATACATTCTTCAATTAAGCGGTGAGCATCATTGCGTGTGCGCGGCAATATTTGTGTAATTTTGCCTTTTTCATCTGCGACAATATACGTTTCTACTGTTTCAAACTCCATCGCACCGCGTTTTGTTCGGGCGTCGAGAAACAGTTTAAAAAGAGAATATAGGTCGCTAATATGAGTGCACAATTCAGGGAACTGCTCTGCTAGTACGCCCGTACCCTCATCAAGGTATTGCCATACTTGATTGTATGTTAGGCGAGCTGCGGAGTGCATAACTGCTTCGTAAAATTGATAGGCAGTGATGTCCCCCGCTAAGTCAACCACCATGTCACACACCATACACAAGCGTTCAACATGTGGGTTAAGTGAGCATAAGCCGTTCGAGAGCTTCTCTGGCAACATCGGCACAACGCGCCTTGGGAAGTAGACGCTGGTCGCACGTGTGAGCGCGTCTTCGTTGAGCGGGGTTTTATCTTTGACGTAGTGACTGACATCCGCAATCGCGACCAGCAGCCGATATCCAACGGTTTTTTTACCCTCCAAAATGGGTTCGCAATACACCGCGTCGTCAAAGTCGCGCGCATCTTCACCGTCAATGGTCACCAACGGTACATCGCGTAAATCGATACGCCCTTTATACTCATCAGGACTCACAGAGTCGGCCAGCTTGGCGACTTGATTGTCTGTGGCGGTGGAAAATACATGCGGCACATCGAATTTGCGAACTGCAATTTCAATTTCCATGCCTGCATCGTCCGAGTTGCCCAACACCTCAACCACTTGGCCTGTAGGCATACTGAAACCATCGCCATAATTTTTTAGTGTGACAACAACAATTTGATTGACCAATGCCCCCATTAAATCGTCGGCACTCACTAAAATATCTGAACGCAGGCGAACATCATCAGGGCTAACAAGCCATACGCCGTTTTCAGACAGTAAACGACCCACCACTTGACTTGATTTACGATGGACAACCTCAACCACCTCACCCTCGCGCTTACCATTGCGAGCAGTACCAGTGATTCGCACGGTCACCGTGTCTCCATGCCAAGCCCCGTGCATCTGACGCTCAGGTAAGAATACATCCTCACCCGAATCATTACTGACAAAACCGTAACCATCTTTATGTGTTTGTAAAATGCCAGAGACTAAAGCTTGGTCCGAAAGCGGAGCGTATGAGCCTTTAGGCATCATTTTAATGTCACCCGCCAAGCTCATTTGGTCAAGCACCTCTTGCAAGGCAGACACCTGTGTGGGGGAAACATCTAGCTCTTGCGCCAATTGGATGGTGTTTAAAGGTTTTTTATAGAGAACGGCGTGCGCATGGATGACATTAAAAATCGTGCTGCGTGAAGGTAAAGCCACCAACTGAGTAGGGCGCATCTTTTGACGAGAAACAACGCTCGAGGTTGGTTTTACTTTGCTTTTTGCTTCTGCGCGTGGTTTCAATAACGCAGGTGTTTGACTTGTCTTTGCGTTTGAACGTTTTTTTGTCGTCGAACGCAATTTGACTTTTTCGTTGTTTTGGGACGTTGTTTTGGCTGTATCGCCATCTTTTTTTGTTCTTTTCACTGTGCTTTTACTGTTTTGATTTGACAAAATATTTAAACCCTATAAAATGGCAACCTTGCATTTTTAGTGTTTTTTGATTTAAAAAGTACAAAAAATGACGTAAGCTGCGCGCAGAAACGATATGTTTTTACTGCGGTGGTTCTAAGATACATGAATTCGGTTAAATAGGTGTAAAAAAACGCAAAAATCCTTGTTTAATCTAATTTAAAAAGCCCAGATGGCGGAATTGGTAGACGCACATGGTTCAGGTCCATGCGGTGGCAACACTGTGGAGGTTCGAGTCCTCTTCTGGGCACCACAAAACAAAAATCCCAGTCTTTTGACTGGGATTTTTCTATTTCAACCCATTTCAACTTAACGCTCAACCTCTTGTTTTATATGGGTTTCGGCGGTTTTCTCAAAAATTACTCATTTCTTTTCATTTCAAAAAGCAGCTTTACAACGCTTAAAAAATTGTATAGCATTTTGTATAGCGTAATTTATCAAACGGAATGAAATAATGAGTCAAATTCCCCCACCCAAACGACAAGCGCGTAAGGTACTCACTGACTTGGTTGTCAGGCAAGCCAAACCTCGACCCAAACCCCATTTCATTTCAGACGGTGACCCTCATTACAGGGGGCTGTATCTTTTAGTACTACCCAATGGACTCAAGCAATGGCGTCATCGCTACACCTACCGTGGAAAAGCCTGCATGGAAGGACTAGGCGCATACCCGCACACAAGCCTAAGCGAAGCACGAGCCAAGCTACTCCACTCCAAAGCGCAGCTCAAAAAAGACGAAAACCCCACCGAAATCAAGCGGCTACTCAAACAAAACCAACTCATAGCCGCCTCCAACACCTTTGAGCGCATCGCCTCAAAATGGTTTGAATGGCGCAAAAAGAAAAAAGACTTAGACGAGCGCAATGCCCTCAAGATTTGGGCCTCACTCGAAAAGCATGCATTTCCGCTCTTGGGTCACAAAGCGATAGCCGACATAAAGCCCCATCACATTCTAGAGTTAATCGAAAGAATGCAAAACAAAGGAATAGGCGACCAAACCATTCGAGTATTTCAGCGCATACGCGACGTATTCAACTACGCCATCGCCACCATGCTGTTAGAAGTCAACCCCACACACAGCATCAACACCGACATCATCATCAAAACCAAGACCAAGCACCACCCAGCACTGCCACTCGACTGGATCGGACGATTTCTCAAAGACATCGACCAATCCAAAGCCTCACTCAACACCAAAGTCGCCATACGCATGCAAATTCTCACGGGCGTAAGAACCACGGAACTACGAGGCGCCATGTGGGACGAAATAGACCTAGACAAAGCCATTTGGACCATACCCACCGAACGCAAAGCCGTCAATCGAACAGGTGGTGGTATGAAAATGCGACAACAACACCTCATCCCGCTCTCACGTCAACTCGTACACATCCTAAAAGAACTCAAAGCCAAGCGCAAAGTCACCTCCGAATTTCTGTTTCACGCGCCCAACGATCTCAACAAATGCATGAGCGATGTCGCCATCAGCAAACTGATGAAAGACTTGGGCTACGACGGCAACCATCCAGACAAACCACATGCAGTACCACATGGTTTTAGAACCACCCTAAAGATGACCGCACTACTGAGCAAACAATTTGAGCCACGAGCCATAGAATTTCAACTGGCCCACATCAATAAAAACGCAGTAGAAGCCGCCTATGAAGACCCCAGCTTATTCTACGAAGAACGCACAAGAATTTGTCAATGGTACTCAGACACCATTGAAGCGGCGATAAAAGAACAACTGTTCATAGCTTAAACCATCAAAAAAAGACAGAAAAAATGAAATCCTCATCACCTTAAAAAACCATTCTAAAATTCCTTGACAACAATCACAAACGGCGTATTATTGTGGATGCATTTATATGCACACGCCTCGCGTGTTGATTAGTGCCTTACTCGACTAATCACATTGTTGACGCTCTATGTTTTTACAGGTCATTGATTCTGAACCATTGGTTTGTTGGCTACAAAATTAAGACCCTTTAAATAGCAGCCATTAGAGATGATTATGTTTATTTCAACAATGCTAAGGCTTAAATTAGACTATTCCTAATTGAAAAAAAATTACTTCGAAAAAACTGGTTCGATGTAATTTAATCGATATGTCTTTTGCTAAAGAACTTTGCTTGGCAAAGGATATATGAACAGCATCCATGTATGCGAAAAACGGTTAGTGCCTTACTCGACTAATCTCATCGTGTGGCTCTCTATGTTTTAAGAGGTTCTTAAATTTAGCCCCTTAAATCGCACTTAATAGAGACTTTTGTTTTGTCATCACGGTGCATAGGCTTACTCCTTTCCCTAATCTACGATGGAATCAGTTGCCGCGTAGGTACAGTATGAGATTTGGTTTTTTGTGCTTCGACCAAATTTATCATCATTCTCCGAAACAGCCTTCGAGGAATAGATCTCGAAGCTAAGCGATGTTTTTGGTTTGTTGTACTTTGTACTTAAACCAAATTTATTGCATATCTCCTGTCTACCGATTTGGTTTAGGCAATGACAGAACTCGTCTGTAAGAAACCCTTGTGATTCCAACTGACGCCAGATTCTGTTTGCCTGAAAGGCATTGCTTTTGTTGTTTTAAAAGGCGCTCGAATTAAACCGAGCATCTTATGGTTCAACCTGCGTGTTCCGAACCATTTAAAACAAAGGCATTCAATCCCTTATCGGTCAACAGCACTTCCTATTTATACGAATGGATAACCAGCAAATAGATGCTTGGTTAATGTACCGCCCTGTGCGCACGGATTGGACAAGCTTAAGCGCGATGTGCGCCATGCGGTACAACAGAAAGGTTGAGCCGTCGTCATAGCGACACACCAATCTGCGATAGGCGATAAATAGTCAAGCAACACATATGGAATAAACAGAAGCACCAATTGAAACAGAACTTAGGGGCTCAACTGAGTTGAGTCGAACTTAACCTGATTAGGATTATGAAATGAAAAACATTAATCAAGACTTATTGTCAACATTCAATCATGCGCCAGATGACGCACTGGTCAAGATAGCCACGGTCCAGCTTGTATGGGGCGGCATTGCCAAATGCACGGTATGGCGCTATCGAGCAAAAGCGATTATTCCCAACCCTGTCGTACAAGCCCCAGGGGGCACCAATTTTTGGCGAGTAGGGGATTTAAGAGCGGCATTAAAACAAATGGGAGGACACTCATGAAAAGCATCAATGATTTCAAAACTGCCATGCAAGCCCATGGTTACCAAGGGTCACAGCCAATTGCCGATGGCAAGATTCATCGCGCCCCTGCGCAAGGCGACCGTTCAACAGAAACAAGCTGGTGGTACATCCTGTTCGCCAACAGCAATCTACTGATTGGCGAATTTGGCAACTGGAGAACGGGTTTACATGACAAATGGACCTCAAAAGACCTGAACCGCTTAAGTGCAGACGAACGCACGGCATTAGACCACGCCACACGTCAGGCACACAAAGCCCGAGAAACCGCCCAAGCCGCGCTTCAGCGCGACTGTCGGCTCAAAGCCATTCAACTATGGAAGGACGCACCAATGGCCACACCCCATCACCCCTACCTAAAAAGAAAAGGCATCCAAGCATTTGGCTGCAAGCAATTTGGGCGCACAGACACCCTCATTGTCCCTGTTTGGGATGGAGCCACAAAAGCAGAACAACCTGTATTAGCAGGTTTGCAATTCATCCGAGCCGATGGCACAAAGAAGTTCATGACAGGCACTCAGAAAAAAGGCGGTTACTACACCATAGGAAACACACGCAGCGACATCCAAGTCATTTGTGAAGGATACGCCACAGGTGCGAGTATTGCCCAAGCCACAGGCTACAAAGTCACCATTGCATTTGATGCAGGCAACCTATTGGCCGTAGCGCAACACATGGCCTCTGAAGCGACAACCGCCTCACACATCATTATTGCAGGAGACAATGACATGTGGAGCCATCACAACATCGGACTAGAAAAAGCTCGAGCAGCCTCACAAGCGATTGGTGCGCGTTTAGCGATGCCTGATTTTACAGGTTTAAACACAGCCCAAAAGCCAACAGACTTCAACGACCTACACCAACTCGCGGGCCTAGAAGAAGTGGCTCGACAAATCATGCTCGCCGTCCCCACGCCAGAACCTGAGCCGCCGCACAACATCGCGCACAGCGCAACACAAGCGGTCACAAACAGAGCATTTGGAGTCGAAACCGTCAGCCTAGACCAAATCAAAATGGAACCCATAGATTGGCTAATGCACAACTGGCTCCCCCTCGGCAAATTGACACTACTCGCAGGTCAAGCAGGCACAGGTAAAACGCAACTCGCCATCAGCCTCGCCTCCATGCTATCAGCGGGCCGAAGTTTACCTGATGGCACGACACATCCGCCACTCAACACACTCATGTGGACGGGAGAAGACGACATCGCCACCGTCATCACCCCGAGGTTCAAAGCCGCCCACGCCCAAATGGAACGGATACACCTAGTCCAAGGCGTCAAAGACGCCAAAGGGCAACAGCGACCATTTGACTTTGCACTCGACTTGCCCAGTTTAAAAGAACGGGCACTAGAGATAGGCGACATCGGCTTAATGATTATTGACCCCCTGGTCTCGGTTGTCGCTGGAGACAGCAACAAAGCCAGTGACGTGCGAGCGGGACTACACCCCATCGTCGACATGGCCCACACATTAAATTGTGCGATTCTAGGCATTACCCACTATCGCAAAGGCAATTTGTCGAACAACGTATCCGACGACGTACTGGGGAGTCAAGCATATATCGCCGTGCCACGGGTTGCTTGGGGCACCAAACGCAAGGACAACGACAACACCTGCGTGGTCGCCATCATAAAAAACAACCTAGCACCTGTTATGGGTGGTTATGAATACGAGATTGAGTCACAAGTGTTGACCAACGACTCAGGTCCTGACATCACCACCTCACGAATAGCATGGGGTGAATATCGGGCAGAAACAGCCAATCAGCTATTCAAAGAGCTGAGCGGCGAAGACAACGATGTCATGTCTGAGTCATCAAAGTTTCTGATTGAACTGCTCAAAGACGGCACCAGTCGCAAGGTCAGTGAAATCAAGCAGCTGATCGAAGAGCGACCGACGATGAGCTGGCGCAGTGTAGAGCGCTCAGCGAATGCCTTAAAAGTTGCACGGGTACGGACCCACAGCTTTCCAAGTGAAACATTCTGGTCGCTCCCGCCGATATCGCCCTATTTGGTTAAACAAATAGCCTAGTGGCGGGACTGGCAAGTGTGGCAAGACTGGCAAATGTGGCGGGACTGGCGCAACTGGTGAAACAGTCTATTTATCGGCGTTTCAGCCGATTTTAGAACAACAGTCAATACAGTTGTGCCAGTCTCGCCAGTTGTGCCAAGCATCGACATCAGTCTTGTCGCAAACTCACCCGCCGTGTAACGGTGGCATCGCGTTCAGCGAAGCCATCCTGAGCCCTTGGCGAAGGACGCGGGGGGAGCCGAAGCCGATGGGCCAGCAGCTTTGTGTTGTTTACAAAGCGTCGCGCAGACCAAGATTCGCCCAAGCGAATCGGTCGGGTTTGGGGGGCAAAGCCCCGCACCCAGTCCGAGGTTTTACGGACGGGCAAAGCGGTTGGCTGTGTGGCGTCCAGCCACAGTCTGAAGCACAGCGAAAGACCCCCTGGTGTTCCCGTATGGCGGGAGGGGCAGCAAAGCGGTTTGCCCGTCCGTGAGTTTCATCACGGACAAGGGTGCCCCGAGGGCTGGATGCAGCCCGCTGGAGCGGCGATTAAGACGCGTAAGGCAACAAACGCTGAGCATGTTTGGCGTCCAGCCAAACAAGTGAGAATGCCCGCCCTAGCGGCGCGCAGCGAATTCTTACGGTGAACAGAGGTTGGCGCAGTGGTGACGGCTCCACGTAGCACATCCAAGGCGAAGGGTTGACCCAAATCCTTGGCATTGGCTGCCAGCAGACATCCAAGCTCAAATCCAAGTATAGGCTTGGATTTGGAAGCCTGCTTAACGCTTGGGTGAGGCTTGGATTTAGCATGACTTTGAATCTTATTTTTAAATTGAATCTATTGAACCTATTAAAGGAGTTTCTGATGAATACAGTTTTAACACAAGGTGTTTCAAACATAAAACGTTTAGATGGCTTAAATATTAAACACACACGCATGGTCCGTCTATTTAAAACCATTCACCGTTTGCGTTGGGTCACTGCTGAACATGTGGCTATTTTAGAATACAGCAATCAGCTGTCATCCATCAATTCAGCACGAAAGTGGCTCAAGAAGAACTTGGATGATGGCTACTTGATTGAACGTCAAATCATTGGCTTTGGACGGGCGTTTGTATTATCCAAGTTAGCGGTTGATTTTATGGCACCAGAAAACGAGAGTGAGATTCGCTCGGGCAAAGATTGGGGTAAATTTAACAAGGGCGTGTGGATGCCTACCCAGACATGGCGGCACGAATACATCACAAATCTATTCGCAGCCACTATGTTGTCTCAAGGGCATGAGATTATCACTGAATATGAAATCCGCAAAGCCAACCCCAAGCTGAAGAAGATTCCTGATTTATTGTTATATCGTTATTCGGTCGATTTAGAACAAACCGTTTGGCATGCGGTAGAAGTTGAGCAATACAGAAAGTCATCTAAGCACATGCAAGCCATGGTGGCCTCACTTTATCGTGTTGCGCAAGGTCAGTCTAAACTCCAAGCACCCAGTGGTGCGGAGATACACCTGCGCCAATCAGTGATTGTGGCGATGGGAAATGACACGGACGAACGAGGCTATCAATTAAATCACCGCTCACGGATTTTAAACGCTGTTGATTTATACCGTGATGGCCTTTATAAACGCTTGAGCTTCGATGTTGAGTATTTTGAATTGTATCCAGACCTGGGAGTTTCCAGTGATTGTTTTTTAGGGTACTCAACTCTTGAGTTTAATCGTGGGGCTAAGTTACTCGATTGGCTGGAGCAGTCATGCGGCGAGTTGTTTCTTTATGATTTTAATGTCAGCCCCGATGGGTTCAGTGAGATTCATCGTGCGTTCGGCGGTCAAACTGAAATGTTGTTAAGTGTGTGTGGTGGTCACTGGCGGTTCATTCGGCGGCATTACGATGCGAACTACTCGTTCACTTACGATTATGAGGATGAGGTCTTGGCCGAAGGCAAAGCCTTGACTTATCAGATGGCGAGTGAAGAGGCGATTCAACGGTTAAAGCAGCAGTTCAGAATATATTACGACCATTCAACGCCTGTTGATTTAGAGTTGGAAAGAGCGTTATCTGCGCTGTCTGTGCTGAGATAATATCGTGCTGTAAACCGAGCGCCCCATGCAGGTGGGCGCTCGGTATTAAATGGTGGTTTTAGACGATGAAATAAGAAGAGAAGCATAGGCAAGAACAGTTTTAGATGGGCGATAAATTAAGGAAAATTGTATTTAGATGGTACATAATAACGGCCCAATGACCTAATAACCCAATCAAACTCACTCAGCCCATGTTAAAAAATAAATTAAATACACTGTTTATCGCTTTATTCATCTCGCACACGTCATACGCAAATGCACAATCAAGCGTTGCCCTCAATAAATCTGTAATTGTCAAAATTGGCAGTGCAGCTCCGAAATCAGGTGAAATATCCCATCTCGGTATAGATAACGAAAATGGAGTTCGACTTGCAATTGACGAAATCAATGCTAGAGGTGATTTAAAGATTGGCGGAAACAGAATTCATCTGGTCATGGTTGGCAAAGACGATGCTGCAGATCCAGAACATGCAGTGCTTATTGCTCAAAAGCTTGTTGATTCAGGCGTTGTTGGGGTTGTGGGGCATTTAAATTCAGGTGTATCCATCCCCGCTAACAGCGTGTATGCCGAAGCTGGAATCGTTCAGGTTTCGCCCTCATCAACCAACCCTGATTACACTTTGAAAAGCAAAAAGACCGTTGATGGAAACGTCAGTGCCTATCGTGTCGTTGCCAATGATGCTCAACAAGCGCCTGCCTTAGCCAAATACTTAAAAAGCATTGGTGGTAAATCCGTTGTTATTTTGGGTGATGGGACACAATATGGTGAAGGCTTTGCAAATGGATTTGAAGAGTCCGCTCAACAGCAAGGGATGAATGTCATCGCACAAGAAAGTGTTACAGATAAGACGGAGGATTTTAGGGGGCTATTGACAAAAATAAAGGCGATGAATCCCGATTACATTGTTTGGGGCGGTATGGATAATCAAGCCGCGCTTCTAGCGAAGCAAATGAAACAATTGGGCATGACAACATCACTGGCTTCTGGTGATGGGGCGTGTACCGAAAAATTCATAGAATTAGCAGGTAAATCGAGCGAAGGCATGATATGCACTTATGCAGGTGAACCACTAATGGCTTTTAACGAGAGGGGGCTTCGCTTTATCCAAAAATATGAAAAGCGATTCTCAGGTCTACGTGTACAAATTTATGCGCCCTATGCTTATGATGCGACCTATGCCATTGTTCAAGCCATGCAGCTTGCAGATTCGATTGATAAAAAGGCAATTCTAGAAGCGATGCCACGAGTTGATTTTGAAGGGGTAACAGGTCGTATAAGATTTGATGCTAATGGCGACACCAAAAATGGTGGCATTACCATTAATCAAGTACGCAACAAAAAACTAGACTATGTCAAAAGTGTTTATCTAAATGACGATTAATTTGTGGCCTGTCAAGAACCATAGTGCTACTTAGGTCTGACGAAGCTAAAAGGAATGTTAATTTTAAAGTGCAATTGATTTAATCGTATAAGGAGTGTTACATGCGTTCACATGAAATAGATTACAAGATTTTGGGCGAAGATATCCAAATCGTCGAAATTGAACTAGACCCACAAGAAACGGTCATTGCCGAAGCAGGCTCAATGTTGTTCATGGAAGAGGGAATTACCTTCGAAACCAAAATGGGGGATGGCTCACAATCCAACCAAAGTACGTGGGACAAGATTTTTCAGGCGGGAACACGGGTGTTGATGGGTGAATCATTGTTCATGACGCATTTCACGAATCAAGGTGGCAAAAAAGCGAAGGTCGCATTTGCAGCGCCATACCCAGGCACAATTAGACCCGTTGATTTAAGCCAAATCAATGGCAATACATTAATAGTCCAAAAAGATGCGTTTTTGTGCGCGGCATTAGGCACGAGCATTTCAATTCACTTAAACCGCCGTTTTGGCTCAGGTCTGTTTGGCGGAGAAGGCTTTATCCTCGAAAAAATTCAAGGCGACGGTATGGCCTTTATTCATTCTGGCGGCGTGGTCATTGAGCGTCAATTGAATAATGAAACATTGAGAGTTGACACAGGCTGCGTGGTCGCGTTTGAGCCTCAGCTAAGTTTTGATATTGAAAAATCAGGCAGTTTAAAATCAATGGTATTTGGTGGCGAAGGTTTGTTTTTAGCAACATTACGTGGCACGGGCAAGGTATGGATACAATCCTTACCGATTTCTAAGCTCATAGCTAGACTATCACCGATGAGTGAAAATGCAGGTTCAGAGAGTGGTTCAGTACTCGGTTCACTTGGGAGCATCTTTAAAGACTGAGCACGTTAGTGTTGTGTTCATAGTTCCAGAGCTCCCCGAGCTACAATTTTGTTAAAATGCGCGATAACATACAATAACCAACAGGAAACCGAGCATGATTACGGGTGAAATAAAAAGCCAAGTCGATAGAATTTGGGAAGCATTTTGGACGGGTGGTATTTCTAATCCATTGACCGTGATTGAGCAATTTACATACTTGCTATTTTTACGTCGTTTAGATGAAGTCCAGTTGCGCGAAGAAGCCAAAATCAACTTGATTGGTGGAGAACTCAAGAATCCGAGTTACACTCCAGAACAAGCGATTTTTCGCTGGAGTAAATTCAGTGAGCTAGACCCAGAGAGCATGTTTGCCCTGTTTACCCAGCCCCAAGCCAAAATAGATAACCTCACAGTCTTCGAGCACATGAAGCAACTGGGCGAGCGCAAAAAAGAAGCAGACAGCCCAGAAGTCGGCATTTTTGCACAATTCATGCAAGGAGCCACCTTCATGATTCAAACGCCGCGCCTGCTTGATCAAGTGGTGCAAATGATCGCCGCGATTAAAATGGACGACCGCGACACCAAAGGTGATTTGTACGAATATTTACTCTCCAAAATCGCCACGGCAAAGCTCAACGGTCAGTTTCGCACACCGCGCCACATCATCCGCATGATGGTCGAAATGATGCAACCGACCCAGACCGACACCATTTGCGATCCATCGTGTGGTTCGGCAGGTTTCTTGGTCGGCGCGGGCGAATACATCCATACGCATCACAAAGACTGGTTTCACGACAAAACCTTCAACGCACATTACAACCAAGACATGTTCACTGGCATCGAGTTTGACCAGACCATGTTGCGTATTGGTGCCATGAACTTGCAACTGCACGGCATCGAATCCCCCAAACTCATCGCCAAAGACGCACTGTCCGAAGCCAACGCCGACCAACGCGAACTGTACAGCCTTATTCTAGCCAATCCACCTTTCAAAGGTTCGCTCGACTACGATAGCGTCGAATCGAGCTTACTCAACACGGTGAAAACCAAAAAAACCGAGCTGCTTTTCCTCGCGCTCATACTGCGCATGCTCAAAATCGGCGGTCGTTGCGCCGTTATTGTGCCTGACGGCGTTTTATTCGGCGCATTCAACGCGCACAAGCAGTTGCGTGAACAACTGCTCGCCCACAACAAACTCGACGCCGTGATTTCAATGCCCAGCGGCGTGTTCAAGCCCTATGCGGGCGTCAGTACCGCCGTGCTGATTTTCACCAAAACGGGCAGCGCCGACACCGATAATGTTTGGTTCTACGACATGCAGGCCGACGGCTACAGTCTGGACGATAAACGCGCTGTCGTCAGCGAGGACAACATCCCCGACATCATCAGCCGCTTTAAAACGCGACTGGACGCCAACAGCGCCGAAGTCACTCGCACGCGTACCGAACAAAGCTTCTTCGTGCCGTACGCCGAAATTAAAGCCAACGACTGGGATTTGTCGATAAATCGTTATAGACAAGTCGTGTACGAAACGGTGGAGCATGCGAAACCTGCGGATATCATTGCGCAGATTGAGAAACTTGATGCTGAACGAACGCAAGCCTTGACGGTGTTGAAAGGGTTGCTGAATGCTTAAAAGTACTCGCATATATATCAGGCTCATTGATTGCTTCGTCAGTAAAACTGGCCGAAACGGCGTTATAAGATTGGTTTGGAGTTTTAATGAGTAAATATAACCTTGTTCAAAACTTAGAGTATTTAAAAAAATTACCACCAGGATGGGCTGTTTGTATTTTTAATGAGGTAGTAAAAGACTGCTCGGCAGGAAATAAAAAAACTTTATCTTCTGATTTTTTAAGTGAAGGCAGCTATCCTATTGTAGACCAAAGTAAAGAGTTAATTGCTGGGTACACTAACGATATGTCTTTACTTGTTAACTCAGAGCCCCCTAATATAATTTTTGGAGACCATACAAGAATATTTAAGTACATAGCATTCCCATTTGCAATGGGTGCCGATGGAATAAAAATTCTGAAACCGAAACAAACAACTAAGTTGGTTGAGAAGTATCTCTACTACTTTTTTTTGACGCTACACATCCCAAATACAGGGTATAACAGGCATTTTAAATATCTTAAAAAAGTTAAAGTTCCTCTTCCTACTTATGCCGAGCAAGAAAAAATCGCCCGTATTTTGGATGTGGCGGATGATTTGCGCCAAAAAGACCAGCAGCTCATCGACCATTACACCGCGCTGGGCCAAGCCTTATTTATTAAGATGTTTGGTGAACCAGTGGCAAATTCGATGGCTTGGGAGCGAATTGAGCTTCGTAATGCTGGCACTCTTGATAGAGGGAAGTCTAAACACCGCCCAAGAAACGCACCAGAACTGTTAGGTGGCAGTCATCCACTAATTCAAACGGGTGATGTTGCTAACTGTCAAGGTTATATTCGCGAGTACAAGGCCACGTATTCTGATTTTGGCCTCAAGCAAAGTAGGAAATGGCCTAAAGGTACTTTGTGTATTACCATTGCTGCAAATATAGCCAAAACTGGGATATTAACTTTTGACGCTTGCTTCCCAGATAGCGTAGTTGGGTTTACTAGCAATTCCAAATCAAATGTTGAATATGTTAGGTATTGGCTTTCCTTTATTCAAAAAATCCTTGAGGACTCTGCTCCTATGGCGGCTCAGAAAAATATTAATTTAAAGATTTTGAAGGAGTTAGAGATGCCTCTTCCTCCGATAGCGTTACAAAACCAATTCGCCGAGCGCATAGCGCTCATCGAGGCGCAGAAACAGCAAGCCCAAGCCAGCTTGGCACAGTCGCAAGCGTTGTTTGACAGTTTGCTGCACCGTGCGTTTACTGGGGAACTGACCGCATAAGGGTTTTACCATGAGTAATTTTGCTTTTATCCAAATCGATTTTCCGACGCTGCATGATGAAGCGGCGCAGGCGGAGCAGTTGGCGCGGGTCGCGCCCGCGGCGGCGGCGATGTTGTGCCGCGTCAGTTTGGAAAAAGCGGTGAATTGGTTGTACGACCATGACAGTAAACTCGTGCGCCCGTGGCGGGCAGATTTGAATACGCTGTTGCATGAGCCGAGTTTTCAAAACTTGTTTAGCCCAGCCATGTTCCGTGAAATCAATTTGATTCGCAAGACGGGCAATATCGCGGCGCATGGTGACGCGGTGGTGTTTGATGATGTGTTGGCGATGCTGAAATATTTGTTTCGGTTTTTGCGCTTCGTGGCGATTTATTACGGCAAGACGCGCTTGCCTGAGCAGGTGTTTGATGAGTCGTTGTTGACTGATTTAGCGCGAGCGAGTGGCTCACCCGCTACTACAAGTGATGCTGATGCGCTGGTTCGCGAATTGGAGGCGAAAAATGCTGCGTTGCGCGAGGCTGAGGATGAGAATCGCAAGTTGATTGAGAGTAATGCGACCTTGTTGGCTGAGTTGAATGCGCAAAAATCTCAGCATTCAGCCGAACGTGTCTTGCGGATGCAGGCTTTCGCGGTTGAGGTCGCGGTGCCGCCGAATATTAGCGAGGCGGAAACCCGCCGCCGTTACATTGATATTTCTTTACGGGAATGTGGCTGGAACCATCTGGTCGATGGGCGTGATAAAGAATATCCTGTGACTGGTATGCCGACCAGCACGAATCCGAGTGGTAAAGGTTTTGTTGATTATGTGCTCTGGGGGGATGATGGCTTGCCTTTGGCGGTGGTTGAGGCGAAGAAGTCAATGGTGGATGCTCGGCAGGGACGTGAGCAGGCGAAGCTGTACGCGGATAGCTTGCAGGCGATGCACGGTCAGCGCCCGATTATTTTTTATACCAATGGTTTCGAGACGTATTTGTGGGATGACGCATTTTACCCAGAGCGTCAGGTGCAGGGGTTTTATACCAAGTCTGAATTGCAATTAATGCTTGACCGACGCGGTGGTGCTGGTGTGAATGGCTATAACGGCACAGCGCGACTGGACTTGCGTGAGTTTCGTGTGAATGAGGCGATTGCAGGACGACCGTATCAAATTGAAGCTGTTAAACGGGTCGCGGAGACCTTTGTGACCACCAACCAGTCAGGCCAGTTGCGTGGACGCGGGCGTAAAGCTTTGTTGGTGATGGCGACGGGTAGCGGCAAAACACGTACCGCCGCCGCAATTGTTGATATGCTGATGCAGAGTCGTTGGGTGAAGCGGGTGTTGTTTTTGGCCGATAGAAATGCGCTGGTGACTCAGGCGAAAAATGCGTTTAATGAGTATTTGCCGCAATTGTCTGCGATTGATTTAACCTGTGAAGCTGAGGATGTGGGCACACGATTGGTGTTTTCAACTTATCCGACGATGCTCAACCGCATTGACCATGTGAATGAGGGCGAGCGTTTTTATGGTGTTGGGCATTTTGATTTAATCATTGTCGATGAGGCGCATCGTTCGGTTTACCAAAAATACAAAGCGATTTTTGACTATTTTGATGCCTTGCTGGTTGGTTTGACTGCGACGCCGAAGACGGCGGTCGATCGCAATACATATGAGTTGTTTGGCATTGAAGACCATAATCCAACTTTTGCATATGAGTTAGATAAAGCGGTTGAGGAGGGCTTCTTAGTTCCTCCTAAAGCCATTAGCGTGCCGATTAAGTTTCCGCGCGATGGTATTAAGTATGGGGATTTGTCCGCTGAGGAAAAGGAAGAGTGGGAGGAGAAATTCGGTGACCCAACGGTAGACTCTGCTCCTGACGAAATTGGTGGTGCAGCGCTGAATGAGTGGCTGTTTAACACGGATACGGTGGACAAGGTGCTGGCGCATTTGATGTCTAGTGGGATTAAAGTGCAGGGGGGGGATCGGTTAGGTAAAACCATTATCTTTGCGAAAAGTCACAGGCACGCTGAGTTTATCCGTGAACGTTTTGATGTGAATTATCCTGAATATTCGGGCAGTTTTATGAGTGTGATTGATAATTACGAAAGCAAGGCGCAAAGTTTATTAACTAAATTTACCAATAAGCATGCCGATAGCGACCCGCAAATAGCGGTGTCTGTGGATATGATGGATACAGGTGTGGATGCGGTGCGCGTTGTGAATTTGGTTTTCTTTAAGCTGGTTCGCTCGTCAACGAAGTTTTGGCAAATGGTTGGGCGAGGTACTCGGCCATGTCCAAACTTGTTTGGCAAAGATATGGATAAAACAGAGTTTGTGATTTTTGATTATTGCGGTAATTTGGAGTACTTTGATGCGAACCCAGAAGGGGTTGAGTCCAAGGCTGTTCGAGGCTTGAGCCAGCAAACATTTGAGGTGAAGTTGGAGCTTGCGTTGTTGATTCGAGGGCGAGTGGATAGCAATGATGAGGAACGCGCTTTGGCTGAGGCGTTCATCAATGAGCTTCACGCAACTGTGAAACTGTTTGACCGAAACCGAGCAGCCGTTCGAATGAAACTGCGTCGTGTAGAAGAGTACAGTGATGCTACACGTTGGCAAAATCTTTCTCGCTCTGATATGCAAGACATCAATAGCGAGCTGTCTAATTTAGTACTCCCCATTGCGAAAGAGGATGAGTTGGCGCGCCGTTTTGATGTGTTGATTTTGAATTATCAGTTGGCCTTGTTTTCAAATGCACACAGTTCGAAGTATCAAAATCAAATCCGTGGTGTTGCACATGCACTTCTCAAAAAACAGAACATTCCAGCCGTCGCAAAACAAGTGCCGATGTTGACTCAATTGCAGCAGGATGATTTTTGGCAATCTGTGAATGTGGTGGGTCTCGAGCCTGTGCGTTTGTCTTTGCGTGATTTGATGAAGTATTTGGATACCGAAAGTCAGGATGTAATTTACACACATTTTGAAGACACTTTGAATGTTGATGAAGCGAAAGAATTTGATCTAGTCAAGTCATCAGGGCAGTTGAAAAGCTACAAAGAGCGCGTAGAGTCTTATGTGCGTAACAATAGCCACCACCTTGTGATTCGCCGATTGCAGACCAATAAGCCAATTTCTCGTACTGAAATTGATACCTTAGAAAAGATTTTGTTTGAAGGCGATTTGGGTACGCGGGAGGATTATGCTCGTGTGTATGGTGAGAAGCCGCTGGGCGTTTTTATTCGTAACATTGTCGGGTTAGATGTGAATGCTGCTCAAGCAGTATTTGCAGAGTTTATCCAAGCTGGTCATCTATCCGCTGACCAAATGACTTTTATTAATAACATTATTAGATACCTAACTATTAATGGGGTGATTGATAAGAATATGCTTTTTACGCCGCCATTTACTGATTTGAATGATCAAGGTCTGCTTGGTGTGTTTGATGAAATACAGTCTAAAATGATTTTAGATTTGCTTAGCCAAGTGAGCGAGAATGCGATAACGGCATAATTTAATTTACGTTTTATGATTATTTAGGGGTTTTTTGTGAGTATTTGCATTGCAAACTCTCACCAGTTGCTCAATTTTATTTATCCGAGTATTTACCAACTATTTATCAAAACAAAGTCATGAGTTCACCCAAACAACCTGCCAAACCAGCGGCACGTAAACCCAAGAAGTTCACCCCCATTCACCAATGGACACCCGAGCACATTGCCTTGCTCGGACAAAAGACTGACACCGAAGTGGCCGCCCTATTGGGGCTGTCCAAAGCACAAGTACAACACAAACGCAGTTTACTGGGCATCCCACCCTTACACCAACGCAACAAAGTCAACTGGACACCCGCACAACTCGCCGCCCTCGGCACCATGTCCGACGTAGCCCTGTCCAAACAAATAGGCATCTCCATCGACAACATAGGCTACATGCGCCAAAAGCTTGGCATCCCCGTCGCTCAAAACTACCGACAGAAACAAGTTCAACTCATCATCGAAAGGGTGCAACGCATCTGCGCCGACAAAGGCGGCCTCCTACTCGACGGCCCCGAGAACTACACAGGCTACGGTGGTAAACTCTTGGTTCGCTGCGACAAAGGCCACCAGTTTCGAGCCACCTCACAAAGCCTCTTCTCAGGCCAATGGTGCATGAAATGCTCACGCATCAATAGACGCTTATACAGCCTCATTGACCTACAAACCTTCGCCCAAAAGCGAGGCGGACGCTGTCTAAGTCAGCACTACAGCGCAGCAGAGAACAATCCGCCTGAATGGGAATGTCATCGGGGCCATCGCTGGCGTGAGCAGTTCAATTATGTCCAACGACTGGTCAA
>NZ_SNZE01000012.1 GCF_004363775.1 Hydromonas duriensis | reverse complement strand
ATTAACAAAATCCCCCGTTTTTAAATACGTGGACTTAAGTTCAGGGAAGCGGACGGCTGCAGAATCCTGCGCCGTGTTTTGCGCCTGCGCGCCCATAGCGAATAAAGACAAAACCAAGGCTGCGGCGGATATCAGTTGTTGATGTGTTTTCATTTTTAAATCCTTTAAACTTCAATTGAGCTTTGAGGCTACATTTGATTATTGGTGAACACCACAGTGTTGGGGAGGCGGTCAAGCCTCCCTCTTTTCATACCAATTAGTCTCCAATAATTCCCGCAACACCTATGCGAGCATTAACCCCACCTTTATCAGAGCCTGCCACACCGCCCGATATTGACCAGCGACCATTATCCGCCGTTTTTCGCAATGAAACGCCCAGAGCTGTTTGTCCACCGCTATAACCAACACCTGAGTAATAGGTCAACTTACCTGGGATATAAGGAGCGGCTTCAAGCGCCAGTGAGGCCGCAATCCGCGCAGACAATTTATCATCCAAATCATTGAGCTTATTGTCAACATTTGCATTAATCGTGTTTGCCAAACTGCGCAACTGACTCACGTTCACTGCATCTGTATCTTCCGAGCCTGCGGCCACATTGGTGATGCGCCGCTCTGCACCTGCAGCACCGACAGACACCTCACCGACAGGCGTAGTGCCTGCGATAGCACCCGAACCTGGGTTGTACGCGGTATTGCTCAAAGTCGACCCATTCGCCACCGAATTCGAACCCAATGCGACAGAGTTGTCACTTGAGGCATTGGCATTGGTACCTAAAGCCATCGAATTGGTGCCGCTGGCGGTTGCGCCATTGCCTTGAGCCACTGCGTTGGTGCCGCTGGCAACCGCATTGGGGCCAAATGCCATCGAATTGGTACCGCTCGCCACCGAATCGGTTTCCGTTGATTTGACATGAACATATTTCAACTCCGTCGTTGCGCCCAATTTTGGAGCCAATGAGGATACGGTCGTTGACAACGAAGCTATCGCACTGCTGTTTGTACTCAAGCCTGTCGAAGTGCTCGTTGACAATGAAGCCACCGCGCTATCGGTTGTGCTAAAGCCTGTCGAAGTCAATGTCGACAACGAAGCCACTGTGCTGCCCGACGAACTCAAAGAACCGCCTGTTGTATTCAGAGATGACACTACCGTTGACAATGAGGCCACCGCACTATTCGTCGTACTCAAGCCTGTTGATAAAGAGCCTATTGAAACGATGGTCAATGTCGACAGAGATGCAATCGCAGTATTTGTGAAAGTGAAGCCTGTCGATGTCAAAGTTGACAGTGAAGCCACCGCGCTGTTGGTTGTGCTAAAGCCAGTTGAGCTCAAGGTTGACAATGATGCAATCGAGCTATCTGCTGTACTCAACACGGTTGATGCCGCAGTAGAGACGACGGTTGACAACGAGGCCACTGCACTATTGGTTGAACTCAAGCCAGTCGAAGTCACCGTTGACAATGAAGCCACCGCGCTGTTAGTCGTACTCAAACCTGTCGAGGTCACTGTAGACAACGAGGCCACCGAACTATTGGTCGTGCTTAAGCCAGTTGATGTCACCGTTGACAACGAAGCCACCGAGCTATTGGCCGCACTTAAGCCCGTCGAAGTCACCGTTGACAATGAAGCCACCGAACTATTGGTTGCACTCAAGGCCGTTGAGCTGACGGTAGACAATGAGGCAATCGCACTGTTCGATGAACTCAATGACGTTGAAGTCATGGACGACACAACCGTTGACAACGATGCGACTGAACTGCTGGTTGTGCTCAGACCTGTTGACAACGAAGCCACCGAACTATTGGTTGCACTCAAACCTGTTGAGGCCACTGTAGACAACGAAGCGATTGAACTGTTGGTTGTGCTCAAGCCTGTTGACAATGAAGCCACCGAACTACCCACAGCACTTAAACCTGTTGAAGTCACTGTCGACAACGAAGCGACTGAACTGTTGGTTGTGCTCAAGCCTGTTGAAGTCACAGTCGACAATGAAGCCACCGAACTACCCGTTGCACTCAAACTTGTTGACGTCACTGTCGACAACGAAGCGACTGAACTGTTGGCTGCGCTCAAGCCTGTTGAAGTCACAGTCGACAATGAAGCGACTGAACTATCCGTTGCACTTAAGCCTGTTGAAGTCACTGTAGACAACGAGGCAATCGCGCTATTGGATGAGGCCACGGTCATTGAAGACACCACCGTTGACAACGAAGCGACTGAACTGTTACTTGCACTCAAACCTGACGATGTCACTGTAGACAACGAGGCAATCGCACTATTGGATGACGCCACCGTCATTGAAGACACCACTGTTGACAACGAAGCCACCGAACTATTGGTTGTGCTCAAGCCTGTAGACAAGGAAGCCACTGAGCTACCCGTTGCGCTCAAACCTGTTGACAATGAAGCCACTGAACTATTGGTCGAGCTAAAGCTTGTTGAAGTCAATGTCGACAACGAAGCCACTGAACTGCTGGTTGTGCTCAAGCCTGTTGAGGTCACACTCGACAATGAAGCAATCGAACTATCGGTTGTGCTCAAAGCGGTTGAGGTCACAGTTGACAACGAAGCGACTGAACTGTTACTTGCACTCAAACCTGATGATGTCACTGTAGACAACGAGGCAATTGCGCTATTGGATGAGCCTATTGTCATTGAAGACACCACCGTTGACAACGAAGCCACCGAACTATTGGTTGTACTCAAACCTGTTGACAAAGAGGTCACTGAACTGACTGTTGCGCTCAAACCTGTTGACAATGAAGCCACTGAACTATTGGTCGAGCTAAAGCTTGTTGAAGTCAATGTCGACAACGAAGCCACCGAACTGCTGGTTGTGCTCAAGCCTGTTGAGGTCACACTCGACAATGAAGCGACCGAACTATCCGTTGCGCTCAAACCTGACGATGTCACTGTAGACAGTGAGGCAATCGCACTATTGGATGACGCCACGGTCATTGAAGACACCACCGTTGACAACGAGGCGACTGAACTGTTGCTTGCACTCAAACCTGACGATGTCACTGTAGACAACGAGGCAATTGCACTGTTTGATGACGCAGTTGTCATTGAAGACACCACCGTTGACAATGAAGCCACCGAACTATTGGTTGTGCTCAAACCTGTAGACAAGGAAGTCACTGAACTACCCGTTGAACTCAAACCTGTTGACAGCGAAGCCACTGAGCTATTGGTCGAGCTAAAGCTTGTTGAAGTCAATGTCGACAGCGAAGCGACTGAGCTGCTGGTTGTACTCAAGCCTGTTGAGGTCACACTCGACAGCGAAGCAACCGAGCTGTCCGTCGTGCTTAAACCTGTTGACAACGAAGCCACTGAACTGTTCGTTGCGCTCAAGCCCGTCGATGTTGCGGTTGATAAAGAGGCAATGGCGCTGTTGCTCACACTCAAGCCTGTTGATGACGCCGTTGACAATGACGCAACCGAGCTATTCGCCGCGCTCAAGCCTGTTGAAGTCACTGTGGACAAAGAAGCGATTGAACTTTGAGTAATCGACAAGACCGAATACAACTGTGAACCGTTAATGGCATCGGTTGAAGTCGAATTGATTGCACCTGGCGCCACATTAACGATTTGACGCTCGGCACCCGCAGCACCGACAGAGACCACGCCGACCGAAGTGCCCGCAAAGCCTCCATAAACGACAGTACCCACGGTGGCATTATTGACTTGTACGAATTGTTTATCGGCGGAGTTGTTGCCTAAAATAACATTACCGTTAACGGTGTTACCCGCTGCGGTGACGCTGACGTTGCTGCCAATGACAAACGTGTTATCGACAGTAATATTATTGTCATTACCCAAAGAATATGAATTATTGCCCGTGATGGTGGTTGGGTCACCAATTGCACCCGAGCCAGAACCTGAAACTGTATTTTGGTAGCCAATACTAATTGAACGATCGGCCGTTGCTTTAGCAAATGAGCCTATAGCTAAAGAGTTAGCTCCCGCTGCCGTTGCCGTTGCACCGAATGCAATTGCACTTAAACCTGTGCTTTGACTAAGAGTGCCAATCGAAACCCCTCCATCCTGCGAAGCGGAAGCGCGACGACCAAACGCAATAGAACCAAGTCCTGAGGAAAAGGCACGCACTCCTAGTGCAACAGAAGAATCACCCGATGCAAGCCCGTTCGGTCCAATAGAAATTGAACTTGCACCACTAGCTGTTGTCGATGTACCAGCCCCAATTGACCATTGACCTGACGCATACGTATTGCTACCTAAAGCCATGCTAGACAAGCTCAGAGCAGTTACCGTAGAGCCGATGGCTATAGAACTCGATCCATAACCACCAGCATTGTAACCTACTGAAACAGCACCAGCTTGAACTGCTTCTGACTTCGAACCAAGCACCACAGTCCCTAGCCCTGACGCACTTGATTCCCGACCAATCGCGATGCTATCGGTGCTCAAAGCTGTCGCTGTCCCACCCAGTGCAATTGCCCCAATCCCATTATTTTTCGCGGTCCAACCAATCGTAATCGATTCGGTCTGTAATCCACTTGAACCACCACCAATTGTGATAGTCCCCTGCCCAGCAGTCCAAGCATGATTACCTATCGCAATTGAGTGCGCACCTGTAGCGGTTGGCGTATCACCAATCGCCACCGCACTGTTAGCACTTGCGGTCGCATCGGGACCAATCGCGACTGCGCTAGTTGATGCTAACGGAGTAAAAGATGCACTTGGCCCAATCGCAACACCGCCTGCAGCTGCCGAACCAAAGCCGTTTGTAAACTGCGCCTGCACGGGTGCGGACGTAAAGACAATGACACCCGACAGCAACGCTCCAATGACGACACTCAACCGCAACCTTGTCGTGACTGGGGATAAAACAGCCCCCGTTTTTTTCCCTCCACTCTTAGCGACCTCACTCACAGCCACCCATGCACCGATGAACTCATTGTAAATGCTTCTATAGTTCTTATTCATTTTGCACTCTCCATCCAATTTAGAAACCAAAAACAAATTGAAAAAAGCAACCGCCCTAAAAATACCGTGCGTGCCTCCCTATAAACAACAAAAAAACGAAAACCAACTAAATAATGAAATATAAGTATTATCCACATTTGGTTTTGATTTTAACGTGTTTTTACTTATTGTCAAATGTTTTTTACTTTTTATTTAAATTTATTATTTATCTTTGCTTGTTTTGCATAAAGGGTTAACCAACCGGGTTTTTTAATGATAAATATTTCATGCGCGTTAGAGCTGACTTACCTTTTAGCGCGGTAACATGAGTGACGCCTACACTTTACAAAACACAAAAAACATCAAGTAAGGTAAAAAGTATCTTAAAATAAATGAAATTGACAAATGAATCGCACGCAACTCGCCCATACACAGTCGCACATAGTGCATACCATGATGGTGATGGCGAATAAAACTACGGTTTTTTACTTGGCTCTACGTTTGAGTTTTTTATATTAATTCTTATCAAACTCGATTTTTTGAAATCGCCTACGCAAGCAACACATGGCCGCGTAGGCGATTGGATGAGAAGTTAAACAGCGGGTTAAAGGCGGGGATGCTCTTTCGCTACAAAAATCAACAACAAGCGACAGCGAACGATGACAATCAAGCCGAAGCCACAATGCGTTGAATCTCTTTTTCTTGCTGCTCAACAGCGCTGAGCAAGCTGCCCGATTGCAGCCACTCTTTACAATGATGGGTCGCGCGATAACGCTCTCCCGAATCACATATCAATGTGACAATTGAACCCGTCTCACCACGTTCACGCATCGTTTGCGCCAATTGCAAGACGGCATAAAAATTGGTGCCAGTTGACGGGCCTACACGTCGATTGAGCAGCGTTGACAATACGCGCATAGACGCGATACTTGCGCAATCGGGCACAGCGACCATATCATCAATTAATGTGCGTACAAACGACGGCTCGACACGCGGGCGACCAATCCCTTCAATGCGCGAACCAAATTCGGATGTGAGTGAGGCATCGCCTGTTTTCCAGTACGGATAAAAAACTGAGTGCTCAGGGTCGGCAACGCATACGTGTGTGTCGTAACCCTCATAGCGCACATAACGACCAATGGTCGCGCTGGTGCCGCCCGTCCCTGCCCCAATGACGATGTGACGTGGAATCGGATGCGCTTCCAAAGACATTTGCTTGAAAATAGACTCGGCAATATTGTTATTGCCACGCCAATCGGTCGCACGTTCAGCGTAAGTGAACTGATCCATAAAATGACCGTTCATCTCTTGCGCCAGTCGTTGTGAGGTGGGCACGATGTCGGCGGCGTGCTCGACAAAGTGACACTGTCCGCCATAAAACTCAATCGCTTGAATCTTATCCGCACTGGTGCTGCGTGGCATCACAGCGATAAAGGGCAACCCCAATAATCGCGCGAAATATGCTTCAGATACCGCCGTTGAACCACTGGATGATTCAATCACAGTGGTGTCTTGCTGAATCCAGCCATTACACAGCGCATACAAAAATAAAGAGCGCGCTAAGCGATGCTTTAAACTGCCTGTTGGGTGAGTCGATTCATCTTTAAAATAAAAATCAATATCGGGAAATGCGGCGAGTGGCAATCGAATCAAATGCGTATCCGCCGAACGTTGATAATCAGCGTTAATGGTTTGGATGGCTGTTTGTATCCAAGTCATGTTTTTTCCTACATAAAAATTAGTGTTTAAATTTAAAAATCACTCACACATTTAGAATGTCTCGTCTTCGCGGAGATAACGCCACTGTCCCAAAGGCAAATCACCTAAAGTAACTTTGCCAATACGGATGCGCTTCAAACCGACCACATGCAAGCCAACCAGTTCACACATGCGGCGAATTTGTCGTTTTTTACCTTCGGTTAAGATGAAACGCAATTGGTCTTTGTTTTGCCACGTCACCTGAGCGGGACGCAAAGGCACGCCGTCCAACTCTAAACCGTGATTCAACAACGCCAAGCCCTCGTCATCCAAGTCGCCCTCAACGCGCACGAGATATTCTTTATCAATTTCACTTTTATCGCCAATCAACGCTTTTGCGATGCGACCATCTTGCGTCAACACCAACAACCCTGTGGAGTCAATGTCCAAACGCCCCGCGGGCGCCATGCCCCGCACATGGATATTTTCCAATTCATGTGGCGTGTCGTCGCCCTCCCAACGCGTGCTCGGCTCAATTAAATTCACCGCTGGGCTATACCCATCTTCGGCTTGACCCGAGACGTAACCAACAGGTTTGTGAATTAAAATGGTCATGCGTTTTTCTTGCGCAGTCGTCAATTGACGCGCCAACTGAATATGATCGGTTGGTACGATTCGTTGCCCTAAAACAGCACGTTTGCCATTGACCGTGACCCAGCCTTTTTCAATGTAATGATCCGCCTCTCGGCGAGAGCACACGCCTGTTTCAGTCAAATACTTTGACAACCGAATGCCTGCATTCGGATCACGGTCGGTCGCTCGCGGCTCACGACCACGAGAAGCCGCGTAAGCCGAAGGTTCTCGCAACACAACCTCAACCTCTCGGCGGGGGGCACGTTCGCTGCGCTCACCAAAGTTACCGCGTGGCTTATCTCCAAAATCACGGCGCGGTTTGTCGCCAAAGTCACGCTTCGGACGGTCGCCATATTCGCGGCGAGGTGTGTCACGTTCACCCTCGCGTCTGGGTGCACGCTCGCTGCGGTCACCAAAGTTGCCGCGTGGCTTATCTCCAAAATCGCGGCGCGGTTTGTCGCCAAAGTCACGCTTCGGACGGTCACCGTATTCGCGGCGAGGTGCATCACGTTCACCCTCGCGTCTGGGCGCGCGCTCGCTGCGTTCACCAAAGTTGCCGTGTGGCTTATCTCCAAAATCACGGCGCGGTTTGTCGCCAAAGTCGCGCTTCGGACGGTCGCCGTATTCACGACGCGGTGCATCACGTTCACCCTCGCGTCTGGGCGCGCGCTCACTGCGGTCACCAAAGTTGCCGCGTGGCTTATCTCCAAAATCGCGGCGCGGTTTGTCGCCAAAGTCGCGCTTCGGACGGTCGCCATACTCGCGGCGTGGTGCGTCACGTTCACCCTCGCGTCTGGGCGCGCGCTCACTGCGGTCACCAAAGTTGCCGCGTGGCTTATCGCCAAAATCACGGCGCGGTTTGTCGCCAAAGTCGCGCTTCGGACGGTCGCCGTATTCGCGGCGAGGAGTGTCACGTTCACCCTCGCGTCTGGGTGCACGCTCGCTGCGGTCACCAAAGTTGCCGCGTGGCTTATCTCCAAAATCACGGCGCGGTTTGTCATTAAAACTACGGGCAGGTGCGTCGCCAAAGTCTCGCTTCGGACGGTCGCCGTATTCGCGGCGTGGTGCTTGTGTTTCGGTCTTCGCGGGGCGAACAGGTGTGGCACTTTGATTATTGCGGTTACGTCCACGCAACGGTTGACGTGTTCGCTCGGCGGATTCAATACGCGCGGTGATTTTGAGGGTTTTGCTCATGAATTACTTTAAAAATTGAATAATATTTTTGCGCATGACGATTATCGCGCAATACTTCGCCAGTTTACAGGATTCGAACTATTTTGAGGCATGTGTTTGCTGGCGCGAGCATACAAAAACCCTGCAAATCATGGATGTGCAGGGTTTTTGTATCAAAATTAGGCGCATATCGCGCTTTATATGTTGTTCTTTTTATCTATTGGCTTTAAATTCAGCTTTGGAAATTTTGCCGTCTTTATCTGTGTCTAAATTTTTAAAATTGGCGGCATACTCGTCCATGCCTGCTGCTTTAAGTTCTGACAATGTCAAAGCACCATCACCATCTTTATCTGCATCCGCAAAGGTGGCCGCAAAGGTGTTGGTACTCACCAAAGCCATGCTCGCCAATAAAGCCGCAAATCCATGTTTTGGGGTGAGAACTGTCTTCATGTATAAACTCCATTCAGAAAAAGGGCAAATGCCCTATGTCCATAATGCTTCAAAACGCATTCGGTTGTCAACTCAACGAAGAATCTAAAATTTATTTGATACTTATTACAAGAAGCTGACCAATATCACTTCACCTTCACTTAACAAACTTAACTCTTTTTGTTTTTTTAAACCGAGCGAGAAACGAAAGGGCTATGATAAAATCAGCCATATTTATGTAATTTTAAGGACAATTATGGCTAGCGGAAGCTTACTGGCACTATTAGACGACATCGTAACGATTATGGACGATGTGGGCGCGATGACTAAAGTTGCAGCGACAAAAACATCGGGCGTTTTGGGTGATGATTTGGCATTGAATGCACAGCAAGTGGCTGGAGTCAATGCCGAGCGCGAGCTGCCCGTTGTTTGGGCGGTGGCCAAAGGTTCATTTGTCAACAAACTCATTTTAGTACCTTTGGCGTTGGCCTTGAGCGCATTTGCACCCGCGTGGGTGCTGACGGCTTTATTGATGGTTGGCGGTGCTTATTTGTGCTTTGAAGGTTTTGAAAAAGTTGCACACAAGCTTTTGCACAGCAAGCACGAAGATGACGCTCATCATGATGAACTGATTAAAGCGATTGAAAACGAAGACGTCGATATGGTTCAGTTTGAGAAAGATAAAATCAAAGGTGCGATTCGTACCGATTTTGTTTTATCCGCTGAAATCATTGTGATTACATTGGGCACTGTGGCTGCTGAACCTTTTGTCAATCAGCTCGCGGTCTTATCTGCCATCGCCGTTATTATGACGGTGGGGGTATACGGGCTGGTGGCAGGCATTGTCAAAATGGATGATGTTGGATTTTATCTGTCCTCACTTAAAGGCATTAAAAATGCGGCTTCTCGCAAAACAGGGGCTTTTTTATTGTGGTTCGCGCCAAGATTGATGCAAACTCTAACCGTCGTTGGTACTGCAGCAATGTTTATGGTTGGCGGCGGCATCATTGCGCACGGCTTACCATTTTTGCATCACTTCGTCCAAAACATGACAGCCAACATGAGTGGCATGAGTCATTTTCTTACTGAAACAGCCCTTAATTTAGGTGTCGGCTTCATCGCGGGAGCTGTTGTTTTATTGACGGTCAAGTTATTGACTAAAGTATTTTTTACAAAATAACGCCATTCATTGAGCCGCCGCTTTGGCTAACCAAAAGCACCCTAAGTAATTGGGTGCTTTTTTATTAAAGATATTACTTTTCTATGATGTCCTCAATGCTTAATCGCTCAACTCAACTTATGCAGTTCTTGTCTTTCGTTCGACCATCCAACAAAGTCGATTATCCACCCCGCAAATTACGATAAAATGTCGATTGTTAATGATGTGCATCGTCATTCAATCGATTTTTTATGGATTCAATATGACCTTACCCGTGTTTACGACCCCCACCAGCGTCATCCCTGATGCTGAGCATTTATACATTCAGCTGCTCGCGCACTTGCGTGCGCACATGGCGACGTGTGTACAAACTCCAATTTTTATTGGCATCCATCGAGGGGGCGCATGGCTGGCAGAGCGTTTACATGCGGACTTAGGCATAAGCGAGCCTTTAGGCACGATTGACATTTCTTTTTATCGGGATGATTTTGCGACCAAAGGTATCAGTACAAACGTTAAAACCACCGATGTTGCGATTGATTTAAATGGCCGAGACGTGATTTTGTGTGATGACATTTTGAATAGTGGTCGCAGCGTGCGTGCGGCTTTAAATGAAATTTTTGACTTTGGTCGTCCTGCGCAGGTTGATTTGGCGGTGTTATTTGACCGCGGTGGTCGTGAACTGCCCGTGGCTGCTCAGTTTGTGGGCGGGCAGACGGAGTTTGATGCCGCCTATAAATTGGTGCTTGAACGTGATGCGTCAAACCGATTTTGCTTCCGAGTACCGCGCCGTGAGGTTGTTGAAGAAGTTGAAACTCACCCAGCGGAGGTGAACGTATGAGCAACTCAACTTACACCCCGCCCGCCGTACCATGGGCGAGCCTGCGCAACGCCCGCAATCCTCAGCTCACGTCTGATGGCCGTTTGCAGCATTTATTGACACTCGAAGGGCTGTCACGAGAGATGTTGATGCACATCCTCAACACGGCCGAGTCGTTTTTATCGCTGAACAACCACGATGTCAAAAAAGTGCCTTTGTTACGAGGCAAATCCGTTTTTAATATTTTCTTTGAAAACTCAACTCGCACTCGAACGACTTTTGAAATTGCAGCCAAACGCTTGTCCGCTGATGTGGTGAATTTGGACATGCAGACCTCCTCAACCAGCAAAGGCGAAACCCTGCTCGATACAATGGATAATCTGGCGGCGATGCACGCCGATATGTTCGTGGTGCGCCACAACCAAAGCGGTGCGCCGTACCTGATGGCTGAACACCTGAACAAGCTGGGCAAAAAAGACATTCATATCGTCAATGCAGGCGATGGTCGACATGCACATCCGACCCAAGGCTTGCTTGATATGTACACCATCCGCCACTATAAAAAAGACTTCACTCAACTGCGCGTGGCGATTGTCGGGGATGTGTTGCACTCTCGCGTCGCGCGTTCCGACATTCACGCGTTGACCACATTAGGCGTTCCAGAAGTGCGCGTGATTGGCCCTCAAACCTTATTGCCAAGCGGCTTACGTGAAATGGGCGTGCATGTGTATCACGACATGGCCGCAGGCTTAAAAGATGTCGATGTGGTCATCATGTTGCGTTTACAAAAAGAGCGTATGCATGGCGCATTATTGCCCAGTGAAGCGGAGTATTTTAAACACTACGGGCTGACCCTCGACAAGCTGGCGCACGCGGCTCAAGATGCAATTGTGATGCATCCTGGCCCAATTAACCGCGGGGTCGAAATCGCTTCAGAAGTAGCGGACAGTTCACAAGCCGTGATTTTGCCACAAGTGAGTTTTGGCATTGCTGTGCGCATGGCGGTGATGGCCATTTTGTCAGGAGGACACGCGGCATGAGTTCCAACATTATTATTCGCAATGCGCGACTCGTTCATGCAACGCACACCGACAGCACGACCAGCGACATTTACATCAGTGGCGACACCATCGTTGGCATCAATCAAGCCCCCGAACATTTCACAACACCCACAACCCTAGATGCTGGCGGCCGAAAAGCCAGTTTTGCACTGGCTGATTTGGCGGTGCGTCTCACCGAAAAAGGTGGCAATCGTCGCGATGTCATGCACGACGTGTTGTCAGCAGCGGTGGCGGGAGGCGTCGCCCATGTGGCTTGCCTACCTGATGGCGACCCCATTTTAGATGAGCCTGTACTGATTGACGTGTTATGCAATAAAAGTGCGGCCTTGGGCTTGGCTCAGGTGCATGTCTTGGGTGCGCTCACACAAGGACTGAACGGCGAACAGTTGGCCGAGCTGATGACGCTGGCTGAACATGGTTGTTTTGCGTTCACTCAAGCGGATGAGCCCATCCAAAACACGCAAATTTTACAACGCGCACTGTCATACGCCGCCAGCTTTAAACTACCTGTTTGGCTGCGCGCAACTGATTTTTACTTGGGTGGCGGCTTTGCAGCAAGTGGGGCTTACGCATCGCGTTTGGGGCTGGCAGGTGTGCCTGTTACCGCCGAGACGGTGGCGTTACAAACACTGTTTGAATTGCTATACAGCATGGGGGCGCAAGCACCCAAGGTACACATTGCCCGTATTTCTTCAGCGCGTGCGGTTGAGCTGATTCGTCACGCCAAAACTCAAGGATTAAACATCACTTGCGACGTGAACATGCACCATTTGCATTTGGTGGATACCGACATGGGCTACTTTAATAACCAATACGTATTCAACCCGCCCTTAAGAAGCAGCAGCGACCGCAGTGCTTTGCGCGCGGGGGTGCTGGATGGCACGATTGATGCGGTGGTGTCGGACCACGTTGCCGTTGACTTTGATGCCAAACAACTGCCCGTTGGCCAATCACAAGCAGGCTCAGTTGGCACACAATGGCTGATTTCACTGCTGGCACAATTGGCGACGGAAGAGCATGTGGATATTTCACACACCTTGGCCGCGGCGGTCAGTCGAGCGTATCCGATTCTTGGTCTGAAATCCCCCACTTGGACGGCAGGCACTGTGGCGGACATCGTTGTGTTTGACGACGAGGCTCACCAAGTCCTTGATGCCACCACTGTGCGTGGACACCATGCGAACACCCCTTACCTTGGCTTAGAATTGCCCGTACAAGTATGCACCACCTTAGCGGCTGGACGCGTGGTATACACAACCATTTGAACATACATTTCATTCGACAAACCTTATGCCCAATCCTGATTTACTCCCAGAAGAACTTGAACTGTTGCACGCCAAGCTGAATCTTGAAACAGCCGAAATGGCTTGGACAGACTTACAACGATTTTTCGCCCAAGGCCTCGTCCATGTGGTCGCGCCCGAGCTGGATTTAGTCGATGTGGCGTACGCCATCGGCATTGACGACGCGAAGCGCATTAAACAATGGATGGACAGCGGTCTGTTTACCGCTGTATCTGACAATCAAGCCGCCGACTGGTATCATCGTCAGGCGGTTCTGTGGACGGTGGTGGTTCGCCCATGGATTTTGGTACAAGATAAGAGCGGCGCCCCACTCAACACGGTGCAACACTAAAAATTGCCTCGTCCACCCAAACAGCAGCACCTTGTCGCGTGCGCTCATACATGTGCTGACAATAAACACCGCGTGCTGTTGAAATTTAAAAAGTCGCCCCCATTCTCTGTCTACTGAGTTGTGCGGCAAGGACGATACGTTGTAAAAACCTTGCATTGGCACAAAACCCTATTTTAAAGAACCAAAAGTTCATTTTTCGACACATTTCAAGAGAAACCCATGGCAAAAAGAGATTTTTACGATGTCCTAGACGTTGCACGTAACGCGTCGGATGACGACATCAAAAAGGCTTATCGCAAATTAGCGATGAAATACCACCCCGATCGCAATCAAGGGCAGCCTGAAGCGGAAGAAAAATTTAAAGAGGTCAAAGAAGCATACGAGATGCTATCCGACCCAGAAAAACGCGCGGCGTATGACCAATACGGTCACGCGGGCGTTGACCCCAATGGCATGGGCGGCGGTGGCTTTGGCGGCGGACATCCATTTGGCGATGCCTTCGGCGATATTTTTGGTGACATTTTCGGCGGCATGGGTGGACGTGGTGGACAGCGTGGGCCTCAGGTCTATCGTGGTTCCGACTTACGCTACACCATGGAAATTTCTTTGGAAGACGCGGCCAAAGGCAAAGCCACACAAATTCGAGTACCGAGCTGGGATAATTGCGAAACGTGTCACGGTTCTGGTGCTGAAGCAGGCAGCAAACCTGAAACCTGCCCCACTTGCCAAGGTCAAGGTCAAGTGCGCATGTCGCAAGGTTTTTTCTCTGTGCAACAAACCTGCCCAACGTGTCACGGCACGGGTCAACACAACCCGAAACCCTGCAAACCATGCGGCGGTCAAGGCAAAATCAAATCCAATAAGACATTGGAAGTCAATATTCCAGCGGGCATCGAAGACGGCATGCGCATCCGCAACGCGGGCAGCGGCGAACCTGGTTTAAATGGCGGCCCTGCGGGCGACTTGTTTGTAGAGGTTCACATCAAGCGGCATGCTGTATTTGAGCGTGATGGCACAGACTTGCACTGCACCGTACCCTTATCTTTTGCCACAGCCGCCATTGGTGGTGAAATTGAAGTACCAACCTTGCATGGCGGCGCATCAATGAACATTCCCGAGGGCACTCAAACAGGACAAACATTCCGTTTGCGTGGCAAGGGCATGCCTCATGTTCGCTCCGCTTCGACCATCGGTGATTTATATGTGCACGTCACCGTTGAAGTGCCCGTTAAATTAACCAGCGAACAAAAAGACTTGGTGCGCCAATTAGATGAAAGCCTTAAAAAAAATGGCGACAAACACAGCCCTCAAAGCAAGTCGTGGTTTGATAAGGTGAAAGAGTTTTTTAATTGAGTTGAAATTAAGTATTTAAGGTCTACCTAACGACTTTTCATACTTAACGACTGTTATTGTACAAAAAGCATCCATTAGGATGCTTTTTATTTAAACCTCGGTCGGTATGGTTTTTAATGAAACCGTTCCATAAACAAATAATAGTGCATACCCAAAGCAAGCATCTGGTTACCCAACCAATCACCCAATGGTACTTTGATGTGTTTAAACTGATTAAACGTATTAAACCTATCCATCTGCCCTGAAATGGCTTTTGCCATGACTTCGCCGACCACATGAGAAGTCGCCACGCCATGCCCCGAATATCCTTGCGCATACCACACATTCTCAGAGAGTTTACCCAACTGAGGCACGCGATTGATGACAATACCCATATTGCAGCTCCACTGATGCTCGATGTCTATGCCTTTGAGCTGTGGAAAGGTGCGTTCAATGTGGGGGCGCAATTCGGCGGCAATATCGCGAGACTCTTTGCCCGAATAGTTGGCACCACCGCCAAACAAAAGCCGTCCATCCGCAGTAAGCCGATAGTAGTCCAACACAAAGCGACAATCATATACCGCAACATCTTTGGGTAAAATATCATACGCCAGCGCCCCCAACGGGGCAGTGGTCACAATGCCGCCAGCAGCAGGGAAAATCAAGCCGCCTAATTTATGTTGCTCCAATTTGTGATAGACATCCCCCGCAATCATGATGTGTTCGGCAGTGATTTTGCCTTTGGCGGTGTGAATTTGGGGCTGCTTGCCGTGAATGATGCGCTCGGCCTTGGTGTGTTCAAATATCAGACCACCCAATTGTTCAAGCGCTTTGGCTTCACCGACGCATAGTTTAAGTGGATGCAAGTGCATGTTTTTCTTGTTGTACAAACCACCAAAATAAAGCGGGGTGTTAATGAAAGCCCCCATGTCTTTATGCTCAATCAATTGCACCGCATCGTGTAAACCGCGTTGTTGAGCCAATTCATATTCTGCTTGTAATTCTTTGAGATGGCTGCGTTTATAAGCGGTGTGCAGGTGACCATATTTTAAGTCGCAATCAATGCCATATCGACGCACGCGATTTTGAATCACATCGTGTCCATGCCAACGCAAAAACCAAATAAAGTCATCAGCCTCAGCGGGCGACATCCTTTTTTGCAATTGTCGGCGCATGGCACCTTCCCCCGACAAACTGCCCGTAACTTGCCCGCCGTTGCGTCCTGACTGCCCCCAGCCAATTTTTTTTGATTCAATTAAGGCAACTTTCTTACCTTGTTCAGCCAGTTCAAGTGCGGTATTCAGGCCAGTGAAGCCTCCACCAATAATAGCGACGTCAACATGCACATGTTGGCTCAACTCTGGATAATAAGTGTCATGCCCAAGGCTGGCGGTGTAATAGGAAGGCAGGCGTTGATTGTTCATAAGCAGTCTCTTTAAAATTTAAAATTATTGTTGAGCATGCAGTATCCATGACAACATCATTCTAAAAAAGTTCCACTTTGTAACAAAAAGACAAACACTGGCTGCTATATCCGCCTTAAATAGCCATTAAGCATAAACGAGCCACAGCACGGTTACTGCAACGCCCGTGGCTCCCGCGAGGGCATCTCGTAAGGTGTCCGCCACAGGAAATAGCATTTTTTCTTGCGCAACGCTGCTTTTAAACAACCATGTCTGCGGCGGAGCGGTGTGTGAATCAGCGGGCTGAGTCACACGTTCGCTGACCACGTCAAACAAGGCATCTAAATTACCACCAAAGTATGATGGGAATTGTAGGCGTTGCGCCAAAGTGTGCATGACTTCTGGCTGTCCTTGCAGCTTACGCAAATCCAGCACAGTCACATCACTGCCCAGCTCATCGACACATAGTGTCAAATAAGTACCCAGCTGATCTGGCGTGATGTCACTCATCTTGCCTGCGACATCAGTCCACAGCACGTTTAAACGGTCGGTCATAGCCACCCCCTCTTTATTATTCTTTCACCCGCATGAAACTACGATAATGGTCGGCGGTGTAGTAATACTCTCCACCCGTCGCCACATCTCCCGTTGAACCACCTCCTGCAACGATGCGCCGCGCTCCTCGGTTGTTTGCGCCTGGCGTCGGCACTGTGTATTCGTGGTAGTAACCACGAGGCTGAGCGGGCAAAATGCGTTCACGATTGCCAAACACCTGCCCATCTTGTTGGTAAGGAAAAGAGGCGCGCGCTTTAATTTGTCCAATCACGGTTTGCGCTTCTTTGGGTAATGCACGCACATCAATATAGGCAAAACCTTCTGCTGATGACGCATTGCTGCTTTTGGTCTCTTTAGGCGGTGAGTTTTGAGTCAGTCCAGCGGCATTCGGCGAGAGACTCGAATGTGCGGGCTCAGGCTTGGCTTGCTGCGTGCACGCACTCAACATGCCCAATATGCTCGACACCAGCACACAACTTAACATTAAACGCCCATTTTGAATGCGCTTCATCATCATTTCTTTCACTTTTTAATCGGCTTGAACACTGCCAAAATTAGCTTGCACCACTGATAACGCGGCCATATTCACAATTCGGCGCACGGTCGTCGATGACGTGAGTACGTGAACAGGTTTATTTGCGCCCAGTAGAATCGGCCCCACAGCCACATTACGACCTGCCGCCGTTTTGAGCAAATTATAAGCAATATTGGCCGCATCAATGTTGGGCAATACCAATAAGTTGGCCTCACCTTTAAGCGTTGAATTCGGCATAATCTCCTTGCGCATCACGACATCCAAAGCCACATCACCGTGCATTTCACCATCAACCTCTAAGTTCGGCGCAATTTTCCGCAAAATATTGTAAGTTGCGCGCATTTTAAGCGCAGATGGCGAATCACTCGTCCCAAAGTTTGAATGCGACAGCAGTGCCACACGCGGCACAAAACCCAAGCGGTGCATCTCTTGCGCCGCAAGTACAGTGATTTCGGCCAACTGCTCTGCGGTGGGGTCATAATTCACATGCGTGTCGACCAAGAACACTTGGCGGCCTGGTAGCATTAATCCATTCATGGCGGCGTACACCGTCGCACCGTCTTTATGCCCAATCACTTGGTCAATGTATTTCATATTGGTATCGTTCATGCCATTGGTGCCGCAAATCATCGCATCGGCGTCGCCCATGCGCACCATCATGTTGCCAATGAGCGAACCTCTTCGGCGCATTTCAAGACGAGCAACATTTTTAGTCACGCCTTGACGTTCGGTCAGCGCGAGATACGCTTGCCAGTAACCGTGATAGCGCTCATCAAAATCAGGGTTGATGATTTGAAAATCTTCGCCCATTTTTAAACGCAAACCAAAACGTTCTAAACGCTCCTCGACCACTTTCGGACGTCCCACCAAAATCGGCTTTGCAATTTTTTCATCAACAACAACTTGCACCGCACGCAAGACACGCTCATCTTCGCCTTCAGCAAAGACAACGCGAGTTCCGTGTTCCTTGGTATTGCGTTTTGCCAAAGCAAACACGGGCTTCATGAATGTGCCGCTGTGATACACAAACTGCTGCAACGATTCAGCATAGGCCGCCATGTCAGCAATTGGACGCGTCGCTACGCCAGAATCCATCGCGGCTTGAGCCACGGCTGGGGCAATTTTGACAATCAAACGCGGGTCAAATGGTTTGGGAATTAAATATTCTGGACCGAAGCTCAAATTTTGAATGCCATACGCCGAGGCGACTACATCGGACTGCTCTTGTTTCGCCAAATCCGCCACAGCTTTAACCGCGGCGACTTCCATTTCACGCGTAATCGTCCGCGCGCCGACATCCAATGCACCTCGGAAAATAAACGGGAAACACAATACGTTGTTCACTTGGTTCGGGTAATCGGTGCGCCCTGTCGCGATAATGGCGTCGGGGCGAACCTCTTTAACCAGCTCTGGCAAAATTTCAGGCGTTGGATTGGCCAGCGCAAAAACAAGCGGATTGTCCGCCATCTTCAGCACCATTTCTTGTTTCAAAACGCCCGCCGCCGACAGGCCAAGAAACACATCCGCACCTTCAATAACTTCGGCCAAAGTGCGCAACTCGGTCTCTTGTGCAAAACGCGCTTTATCCTCATCCATCAGCGTCGTGCGGCCTTTATAGACGACGCCTTCAATATCCGTGACCCAAATGTTTTCTAAAGGCATCCCCAAATCGACCAGCAAATCCAAACACGCCAGTGCGGCCGCACCTGCACCCGAAGTCACCAACTTGACTTTGGTGAGGTCTTTACCAACGACATCCAAACCATTTTTAATGCCCGCTCCCACCACAATGGCCGTGCCATGTTGGTCATCATGAAACACAGGGATGCTCATGCGCTCACGTAACTTGCGCTCGACATAAAAACAATCTGGTGCTTTGATGTCCTCTAAGTTAATGCCGCCAAAAGTCGGCTCGAGCGCGGCAATGATGTCGACCAATTTATCAGGGTCTGGCTCATTTAGCTCGATGTCAAAGACATCAATGCCCGCAAATTTTTTGAATAAAACGCCCTTGCCTTCCATCACGGGCTTACTTGCTAAAGGACCAATATTACCCAAACCAAGTACAGCCGTGCCATTCGTCACCACACCAACCAAATTGCCTCGCGCTGTATAACGTACCGCATTGGCAGGATTGGCCACAATTTCTTCACATGCCGCCGCCACGCCTGGGGAATACGCCAAAGCGAGATCATGCTGGTTGGTCATGTTTTTAGTCGGCTCAACAGAAATTTTGCCGGGACGCGGAAACTCATGATAATCAAGTGCAGCTTGACGGAATTGTTCATTGATGGGGCGCGCCATGATGGCTTTCTCCTTGTAAGTTATTTGTTTTCAAGTATTCTACGCCACATGGCAACGACTGACACAATCAGCATAGCAAAAAACAAGAAAAGACAAAATTAGTGCTTGGTCATCTCAGCATATTCTCTAATGATGCGAATCATGTCCATATCCGCCGCCATATACGCATTTTTTATCATTTCAAGTAAAGCGCGCTCCTCATCATTTGAAGGCTCTGGAAACTGGGTCGTGTAAAAAAACTTCAACCGCAACTCGTCTGGATTGCGATTTTCAATTTCAATCAACAACCGCCCAGAAGGCGATTTTTCGGTCGCATCCGTAACAAACTCGACGGATTTATTATGATTCACATTGACCACATCATGCACCACATGCTCACCAAAGTGCAGAGCGCGACGATAACGCGACTCACTTCGCTCCAAAATATCCGCGCCATCTAAGCCGACAGTAAAGCGCATGGGTTCTAAAATGCGCAAGAGCAGGCCCGACCACAATGAGTCTATGCTTAGAACGGGTTGATTCGGAGGGTTTACGGATAAAGTGTGCGTCAGTTCTAACATAATGATTTACTTTAAAAATATTTGAAAGTGCTGATTTTATCATCTCTCGTGTTAGACCGCTTATGCCGCAGGTGGCAAAAACATACACTCCACTGTGGCACATAACAAAAGCCCTCGTGTTTAAAAACTCACGAGGGCTTAAGCATCAAAGCATTAACGATTGATTAAAATTTATGAGAGACACCCACATCGTAAGACCAACCTTTCTCGACATCAAGTAGTGCTTGTACGCGATCCTTGACTGCACCGCAAGTTGGTTTGTAATAAGGTGATGATTCAGACAAAGATGAGCCTAAGAGGTTTGCGCTACAGCTATTGGTCACGTTTGTGACCTTACGAATGTTTGCATAAACCACTGTACGCTTGCTCAATTGGTGCTCATAGCCCGCACTGTATTGTTCGCCTGAAACTTCGCCCACACTGGTGATGTTCACCCCTGTGCGACCCGTTGCGAATGTATAGTCATTGTTGCGTTTGTACTTACCATACGAAAAATACACATGGTCGCGAGCGCTCAAATCATAGCCCAAGCTCGCAAATAGCGTTTTGCTCTTGCCTCTTAGCAGGTTCGCGTTTGTGATGTCCGTATTATCGATTTTCGCTTTTGCATAGCCAATATCAAATTTAGCAGCACCATAACTCAAGCCACTGGCCACAATCCACGCATTTTTAGCTTCAGCAGGCGCATTTTTCAGATTGGCACCAACCAGTGCAGGTGAAACATAACCAGAATATGTCGAGCCATTATCAACTTGATAAGCAGCACCTACTTTATAGCCCCACATACCCGCTTTACCTTCATAGCGAGCATATCCACCATAAGCTGATTTCGTCCCCGATGCACCTTCATTATCAACGCTCGTCACCACAGATGACGCACCCACCGTCGTTGGGACGATCGATTCAGACCCCTTTGTCGTTACTGCAAAACCAGCCGCAAAACCGCCTTTTTTCACATCATAAAACAGCGCATTGTTCCAACGCGCACCGACTTCTGGCTGAGTGGTACGTAGACCCGTACCAGCCAAACCGCCTGTAAACTCGCCAATGCCACGACCTTCACCAAAGCCACCGCCTATCCACATATTAACAAATGGCGTGGTTGAACGACCGAAACGGAAAGCACCAAATGGGGTTACTAAACCAATATACGAATGGCGGTTAAAACCAAAAGTTTTCTTGTCAGCACCATAGACACCCGAGCCTGTGTCTGGCTCCAGCTCACCCTCTAATTTGAAAATAGCAGAATAACCGTTGCCCAAATCTTCTTTACCTGTCACACCAATGTGGCTGGCATAACGATATTCTTGCGCTTTTAAAGTGACGCCTGCATCACCTTTTTTAGTCACGGCCACATTAATGTTACCGTATAAAGTGACACTTGATTCTGCGTGTACCGCACCATATGCGCCTAAAAGCCCTAAGGCAATAAGGGTTTTCTTCATCGTATAGTCTCCTAAGGTCTGGTTATTAAAATTAAGTGCAACGCTTGAGTCCATCATTTATTGGTCATTATCCAACACCCTCAAGCGAACGACCGTTTCATTTAAACATGCTGTTATAAAAAAATAAAGGGGTTGTGTGAACATTGTGTCGCTTTTGTACCAAACGAATCGATGTTTCGATGTTGCATTGCAAAAATTCTACACATTATTAACGATGTTTGATACTTTTTTATCTATTTTCAGCGATCATGGTTTTGAATGACATCACCCACTTTCTTGTTACAATGGCGCTTTACAGTTTAAATGCGCCTTGACGCGCATTCACATGCCCTATGAAAAATATTGTCATCCTTATTTCAGGCGGCGGTAGCAATATGCGTGCACTGGTGCGACATGTTCAAAACAATAATTGGGAAGCCCAAAATATTGCGCGCGTGGCTGCTGTTATTAGCAACAAAGCCGATGCTCAAGGTTTGGTGTTTGCGCAAGAACAAGGCATCGCTACTCGCGTGGTTCAACACCAAGACTTCGCCGACCGCGAGGCGTTTGATGCACAATTGCAACACATCATTGATGAGTTCGCACCTGATGTGGTTTTTTTAGCAGGATTCATGCGCATCTTGACCCCTGCATTTACAACACACTATGCCAAGCGCATGTTTAATATTCACCCTTCGATTTTGCCCAATTTCAAAGGTTTACACACACACGCGGCGGCGTTGACGGCAGGCGTTAAAGTACACGGTGCGACGGTGCACGGTGTAACCGCCGAACTTGACCACGGGCCAATTGTGCTGCAATCCGCTGTTCCCGTACTCGCGGATGACGACGAACACTCGTTAGCCCAGCGCGTGTTAGCCACGGAACATTTGATTTACCCGCAGGTATTGGACTGGTGGGTGAACGGGCTGATTGATTGGAACGATAACGGTATTCGTGTCCGCGATGTGCGCACACAGCTTTACATCAGCGACACCATTTAACATTGAAAGACACTCATGAACAGCAGTGACGATACTAAAATCAGCAAGAAAAAAAGCTATAGCAAAAAACCCAGCAAAAAAGAACGCTTGGCTCAAGAACTTGCAGAAAAAGCAGCACAAGCCCGTGTGGCCGCAGGTGGTTTACACATCCGCGCCGATGGTGTTTCGGTCAGCGCAGCCGCTTTAGCAGCCCGACAAGCGGCCTTGAACGCGGCGCGTGGTGAAATCAGCGACGCAACGACAAAAAAACCACGCTCAACACGCGCGCAAGCGGGATTGTCACCGACTGTGGTGCGCATCGAGGCTTCAAGCCCTCAAGGCGACCGCTTGGCGCAGTGTCTGTGGAGTGCTCAAGTCTTGTTGCTTGACATCCTAAAGTTCGACATGGCTGCCGATAAACTGGTCTCTCGTCATTTACGCGAACATCGTGAGCTGGGCGCTCGCGACCGCCACATTGTCGCCGAAACGATTTACACCGTGCTGCGTCAAAAACGGGTGTTGTCGCATCTCGCACAAAGCGGGGGCGGCACTTTAGAACGACGACTGGTTTTATTGGCGGCTCGTTCATGTACAACCGAAACCGCATTGCAAGCGGCAATCGCTGAAGATGAATGGACATGGCTATCGCAAGTTTCAAGCGTAGACATCAGTGCCTTGCCTGTGGCGGTACGCAGCAACATGAGCGACGAGTGGTTGGCGCAATTAACCGCCGCCTACGGCGAAGCCGCTTTACCTCTGGCCGAAGCGTTGAATACCTCGGCTCCTCTCGATATTCGCGTCAACACCATCAAATCATCTCGCGAAGCCGTACAAGTTGCGCTTCAACATGCAGAGCTAGAGAGCACCCCCTGTGCACTTGCGCCCCTCGGTCTGCGCTTAAATGGTAAACCTGCTTTACAAAAAACCGATATATTCACCAGCGGCGCAATTGAAGTGCAGGACGAAGGCAGTCAATTGTTGACCCATTTATTGGGCGCGAAACGGGGCGAAATGGTTGCGGATTTTTGTGCGGGCGCAGGTGGAAAAACTTTAGCCATTGGTGCAATGATGCGCAATTCTGGCCGTTTGTACGCGTTTGACACGGCGGCTCACCGCTTGGCAAAACTCAAGCCGCGCTTGGCTCGCAGCGGCTTGTCAAATGTACAAGCGGTGGCGATTGACTCAGAAACCGATGTGCGTGTGAAACGGTTATACGGCAAGCTTGACCGTGTTTTTATCGATGCGCCTTGCAGTGGTTTGGGCACGTTGCGCCGCAATCCTGATTTAAAGTGGCGTCACGGCGTGGACAGCGTTGCCCGTCTATCAAACATCCAGACCAATATTTTAAACAGCGCCGCCAAACTCGTTAAAATTGGTGGCACGGTTGTGTATGCCACATGCAGCGTTTTACCCACTGAAAATCAAGACGTGGTGAAAGCGTTTTTAGCGGCGCACCCAAATTATGCTTTAGTGGATGTCAATGAGGCTTTAGCGGTGCAAAACATCAGCTTGCCCGAAGGCGCGGTAACGGATGGCATGTTACAACTGTTGCCACACCTGCATCACACCGATGGTTTTTTTGCGGCCTGCCTGAAGCGCATTGCCTAAATGAGCAGCGGAAAATTATTCGGACGGGTGTTGACTATCTTAATGGGGACGGTCTGTCTAACGACGCCACCCCTTCAAGCCAAGACAACCGTTGAGCCAGCCAAAACAACACAGATCAGCCGTGCCCAAACTGCGCCGAATATTTCGGTGCTTTTTAGTCCAGACGATGACGTTCAACAGGCCATTGTTCGACATTTAAATTCGGCACAAAAGCAAATTTTAGTGCAGGCGTATTTACTCACCGACAATACAATCACGAACGCGCTCATCACGGCTCATCGTCGCAAAGTCAATGTTCGGGTTTTACTGGATGCAGAACGCATGCAAACCGCAAAAGGTTCGGATGCGGTGGCTTTGGTACAAGCAGGCATTCCTGTCAAACTGGAAACAGCTTACACAAACGCCCACAACAAAATCATTCTAATAGACCCCAACACCGACAACGCCACGCTCATTACAGGCTCATACAACTTCACGGTCACGGCTTCAAGCAAAAATGCCGAAAACACGCTGTTCATTCGCAACGCCCCTGAGGTGATGCGTCGCTATGTGAGCAACTGGCTTAAACACGCACAAAAAGCTGAAGCATTTAATCTTCACTGAAGATTGAATGCGTGCCCATCCGTCACCGTATAAAAAAACACCCGTACAAGTCGGGTGTTTTTTAGTTGCTGATTTTTTAAGGAGCCGCTCCTCATTTGCAGCATCAAGCGCGCCCCCTCATGTCAGCAAAAAATTTCAACAAAACGTGAAGAACGATTCGTTTAATTATTGTGCTGGTGGCGGCATCATATCGCCATGATGTCCCATTTTGCCTTTATGTGCTGGGTGTGCAGCCAAAACATCACCATGTTTTTTGCAAGTCGCTTCAACCATCTTACCCTGTTCCATCGGGCTGGCGATTGTCACTTTATCGCCTTCTTTCTTACCGCTACAAGCCGCTTGTGCTGCTTTCATGTGCTCAACCATTTTGGCAGGCATCGCCGCGATTTTGCCATCTGGTGTTTTGGTACATACCGCGTCGATCTTACCCCAATTTGGATGCTCTAGCATGACGTTTGCACCTTCCGCTTGGTTCGCGCACGCCGCCACAGCCGCCTCACCCATCGGGCCACCCATTTTCATGCCTTTGTGACCCATCATGCCATGACCATCATCCTTGGCCACGGCCAAACCTGCCATGCCCAAGCCAACAACAGCGGCAAGACCCGCAACCATCATTTTAACTTTACGTTCCATTTTTTATGCTCCTGTGCGAATTGAATAAACAATTAAAACATCTATAACCGTTCAAATCATTTTTTGAACTTGGCGCAAGATTACGGCAAAAATGCGCAGGAATTGCGGGAGTAATTGGCAGAAAAACAGGATTTTAATGAAAATAAATTTATATAGATGAAAATTTATTTTTTGAACCGCTTAAAAAATTTTTAAATTAAACAAGGCGTTACAAACAACTCATGCCAAAAATAAAAACAGTGTCGGTCGTTTATGCAAATCGGGTAAGGTTTTATTTTGATTCTGTTTACGCCACTGCTCAATGCTCTGCATACAAATGAATTGGCTCGGCAAGGTCAAGTCGGCAGCCACACATAATTTGGTCTGCGGATTTAATGTTTTACACAAAGCCTCAAGCAATTGCATGTTGCGATAAGGGGTTTCGATGAACATTTGAGTTTGTTGAGCGATACGGGACTCTTGCTCTAATTTTTTTAACTCTGTTTGGCGTTGCGCAACGTCAATGGGCAAATAACCATGAAAGGCAAATTTTTGCCCATTTAAGCCACTGCCCATCAAAGCCAATAAAATGGAGGATGGACCAACTAATGGCTGAACCGAAATACCCGCTGCATGCGCGACAGCCACCAGCCTTGCCCCTGGGTCGGCCACAGCAGGACAGCCCGCATCAGAAATCAAGCCGACATTTTGCCCTGCCAATAAAGGGGTCAGCAACGCCTTAATGTCCGCATCGGGGGTGTTGACATTTAATTCAGCCATAGACACCTCTTGCAGCGGCGTTGAAATCCCCACGGCTTTAAGAAATTGACGCGCCACCTTAGAGTTTTCAACCACAAAATGCCGACAACTCGCCGCAATGCGCTGAACTTCAATCGGCAAAACCGCAGACAGGGTGTCATGCGAACCCAAAGTATTTGGAATCAAATATAAAGTACCAAACTTAGCCATGTTATGCCTCAGCCCTATAAAAGACCACGCCTGCAGCGCGCAACATATCGGTTAATGCGATTAATGGAAGACCTATCAAAGCCGTTGGGTCGTCGGACTCCACTTTTTCTAAAATACTAATTCCCAGCCCCTCAACTTTTGCACTACCCGCGCAATCATACGGCTGTTCAATATGCAAATAATTGGACAACTCTTCATCGCTCAAATCACGTACCGTTGCAAGTGTCACGATGTCGCGCAAATCATAAGTCTGTCGGCGAGCATCAAACAGGCACAGCGCACTGTGAAATTGCACCGTTTTACCACGCATCATTTGTAGCTGTTTGAGCGCATTGGCATGATTACCTGCCTTGCCCAGCTGCACGCCATCCACCGTCGCCACTTGATCCGCACCAATAATCAGTGCATCAGGATGCAGTTTCGCAATATCGCGCGCCTTTTCAAGTGCTAAACGCAAGGCGGTATCTGTCGGCGTTTCATTCTCTTGAGGTGTTTCGTCAATATTCGGACTCACAACAACAAAAGGCAAATGCAAACGCGTCAATAATTCTTGACGGTATTTGGACGATGAACCAAGAATAAGCGGCGGCGTGGAAGTTGTCATATCAAAAGCGCGATTGTGCGCAAAAAGGAAAAGCGGTATTATCGCAAAGATTATCGCCAAGCGTTTAAATAAGCGAGCGCATTAAAAATGCATTAAGAATGAAAGACTCAAAAAATGAACACAGAAACCACCCCGAACACGACCCAACACTGGCCGCACGATGTATTTGCTTTAGCCAAACACAACGAGACGCTTGAAGGTGAATTACGCATCGCAGACTTGACTCGCTTACACCCAGAACTTAGCCAAAAAACGGGGGCTTTGACCTATCGAGTCACAGGCTTTACCAATGATGCACAACACCCCATGTTGCACATCATCATCAATGGTGAGCTACACATGGTCTGCCAACGTTGCCTTGAAGAGATGACTCAAACAATTGACGTGGATAACCTATTGCACTTGGTGCATAGCGAGGCTGAACTTGATAACGAAGAAGATGAAATCAACGCCATCCTAGCAGGTGACGAATTCCCCGAAAAAATCGTGGGCAGCCAAAGTTTTGATATTTTTGCCTTGCTGGAAGACGAGGTGATTTTAAGCTTGCCACATAGCGTTACCCATACCGTCTGTGATAAAGCCTTGCCCACATCTTCGGGCGAAAAAATCACGCCTTTTTCGGTATTATCCAAACTCAAATCATGAGTTTGAATCGGTCAACGAAGCGAACATCACCGATGAGCCGCAGCAAAGTCCACCATGGCTTTGCTCCAGCCTGAACGTCGGTCAAAAAAACTTTTGTCTTTACTGCTACCCCAAACAATACAGCCCGCAGCCCCATGCTCATAAAGAAAGGTCATCCTTTTTTTAGCATCTTGCTCCGAGACCTCGCTATGGTCGTTATAGTCGAATGACACATATGGAATAATGGGCTTATCCATGCGATAACTTTTGGCAGCATTTATCGAATATTCAGCAGCTTTTTCCCATGAGGGCAAGTCAATATTGTAACGATAGTAAATCATGGGGCTAAAAAAATCGACGGCATTGGCCACATCTCGATATTCTCGATTGAGTATTTGCATTTTAGCCGCCGCGTCTTCTTGCCACGCATAAATCACTTGGGGCGCAACGGCATACACGCCGACTTTGCTTTTATTATTGTACTTCTTGAACAATCTGATAATTTCGAGAACGCCTGACTTAACCGTCTCTGGTTTAAATCGAGAACCAAACTCAGTATCAAAAGACACTGGAATGTCTGGATGGCGCAAAGCATTCAAAGCCACCGTTTTAATTTTCTCTTCGTCAATGACCAATGTTTGCTTGCTTTCATTGACCACCTTCACTTGGCTCGTCGGCTGACCACCCCACGGGCTACTAAAATGCGGTTCATAAACCACCCAAATCGGCTGGATACCCATTTTTTTTAAATCTTTTTCTAGTGACGTCAATTCAGTCATATAACCTACCGTACCGCTCCCCCACGGGAGAAACGCATACACTGTAAACGAGCGCTTAAGTTCAGCTTGTGACTCAAATGGCATCAACATTGCAAGCCCAAACAACATCAAGAATAGACGTGTTGCAAAAGGTTTCATCCAAGCCACTCCTAATTCAAAAAACACATACACCACCTATCGGCAAGACTATATGCACACGAACACGCCCAGCTCAACGGATAAAAAGGCATGTACTGTCGCATAATCCCCGCAAGACACCCTCATTTGTCCTGTCATTCAAAATAAGTCTTGGCAAATGACGTAAAGTTGTCTAAAATACTCAATTCCCAATTAGGAGAATTGAAATGGCAGTTCAACAAAACAAAAAATCACCTTCGAAACGCGGCATGCACCGTGCGCACGACTTTTTAACAGGTCCTGCTACTGCGGTTGAGCCAGTCACTGGCGAAGTGCATTTGCGTCATCACATCAGCCCTAACGGTTTTTACCGTGGCAAAAAAGTGATGAAAACGAAAAACGACGAATAATTGTCAAGCACAGTCACTGCAAGTGGCTTTTTCGTTGTAAACGTTTGAAGCGACATATAAGCTGGCATTGACCAGCTTTTTGTCATTGTATCAAAAAACAATCGGATCACTGATGAATCAAAATCTCTTATCCTCGAATACGCACCCTATCATCACATTGGCGGTTGACATGATGGGGGGTGACACAGGATTAACAGTGACCGTACCCGCTTGCGAAGCCTTTTTAAACAGTCATCCGCATGCCCGTTTAATCCTTGTCGGCGATGAGAAGCAGATTCGCGCTCATGTTCAAGCTAAAAATCTAATTAACCATCCACGCATTCGCATGGTTCACGCCTGCGAAGTGGTTGCAATGGATGACGCAGTCGAAGTGGCATTACGCCGCAAAAAAGACTCCTCCATGCGCGTGGCCATCAATCAAGTCAAAGATGGTGACGCACAAGCGGCCATCTCCGCAGGCAACACGGGTGCGCTCATGGCCATTGCACGTTTTGTCCTCAAAACCATAGATGACATTGACCGTCCTGCAATTGCTTCGATTATGCCTAATCTTGACAATACGGGCACAACGGTCCTTGATTTGGGTGCAAACGTGGACTGCACCGCAGAACATCTGCAACAATTTGCCCTCATGGGCAGCGCGTTGGTCTCCGCCACCCAAAACATCAGCACTCCACGAGTGGGCTTGTTAAACATTGGCCATGAAGACATCAAAGGCAATGAGGTGGTCAAACAAGCAGCCGTTTTATTGAAAGATACGCCCATCAACTTCATCGGTAATGTTGAAGGCGATTCTATTTTTATGGGTGGAACGGACGTGATTGTCTGTGACGGTTTCGTCGGTAACGTGTTGCTTAAAACCGCAGAAGGCCTAACCAAAATGATTCGCACTCGGCTGATGGATGAGCTGACACAAACATGGTGGCGACGCGCAGGAGCGGCTGCAGCCATGCCCGCTTTGAATGCTTTTCGCGACAAAATTGACAATCGCCGTTACAACGGTGCCGCATTGCTGGGGTTACGTGGCGTTGTATTTAAAAGCCACGGCGGTGCGGACGCATACGCGTTTGGATTCGCTTTACAACGGGCATATGATGCTGTGGCAAACGACATGCTGAATAAAACAACACAGATGTTACTCCAAATGAACAACAAAGTTTAAGTCGTCGAACTTTGAAACCCGCTCTGAATTTACCAGCCTAAAGCCAGCCTAAAAAAACAATCAGCCAAACACGCCCGTGGACAAATAACGATCGCCACGGTCGCATACAATAAAAACGATGGTTGCATTTTGAACTGTTTTAGCGACTTCTAACGCTGCCCACAACGCTCCGCCCGAAGACACCCCTGCAAAAATGCCCTCCTCTGTCGCCATTTGACGCGCCATTCGTTCAGCATCGGACTGCTCAACTAAAATTTCTTTATCGACAAGGCTGGCATTAAAAATCTCGGGCATGTATTCAGGAGGCCATTTACGAATCCCCGGAATACTCGAGCCTTCGGCTGGCTGCGCACCGACAATTTGAATATTTGAGTTTTTTGACTTTAGATAGGTGCTGACACCCGTTATCGTTCCAGTTGTGCCCATTGCGCTGACAAAATGGGTCACCTCGCCATCCGTATCACGCCAAATTTCTGGCCCTGTTGTGCGAATATGCGCCAATGGGTTGTCTGTATTGGCGAACTGATTAAGCACTTTGCCTTTACCCTCAGCTTGCATACGCAAGGCCAAATCACGCGCATATTCCATGCCGCCATCTTCTGCTCGCGTCAAAATCAATTCAGCCCCATACACTTGCATCGACAATCGACGCTCGACACTCAAATTATCGGGCATGATGAGAATCATCTTATAACCACGCATTGCCGCCACCATCGCCAACGCGATGCCCGTATTGCCACTGGTTGCTTCAATTAAAGTGTCACCCGCTTTAATGTCGCCACGACGCTCGGCTTCTAAAATCATCGACAAGGCGGGTCTGTCCTTAACCGAACCCGCTGGATTATTGCCTTCAAGCTTCGCCAATAAAATATTTTGACGAGCGGACAGCAATTCTGCGCCGATACGCTGGATTTTAACCAAAGGCGTATTGCCAACGAACTGATCTATGGTGGGGTAATTTTTGGGCATCATACGGTTTTACTCAAAGTCCTCATCGGTAAGGGGTTCAACGAGCACTGATTCTAGCTTGAAATACAAATTCATGCTGAGACCCACTTAAGAGAGCACGGATTTAATCAACAGTCCCAAACGCTGGCCGCAATCGACCAAGTCATTGGTATCAACATAAGCGAAGCCAACCACCAAGCCCCGCGCTTCGGTGGGCCCAATGTAATAGCGTGACAACGCACGAACAGACAGGCCTTGAGCTTGGCATTCTGCAGCCAATGCCAAATCATCAATATGCGGCGGTAAACGAATCAAAAACAACAAGCCCGCATCAACGACCACTTGTTGAATTTTGCCCGCTAAATTTTTCTCCAACACCGCCAATAACAAGGTGCGCCGTTGGGCGTAGGCTTGGCGCAACCGTCGGATGTGCGTCGTGAAGTGACCTTGCTCGATGAACTCCGCTAACGCTGCTTGTAAATGCAATTGCCCAGGGCGATACAAATCATACAACGCTGTTTTGAATGCGCCAATCAATGGTTCTGGCAGCACCAAATAAGACAACTTAATCCCTGGATAAATCACCTTAGAAAACGTCCCCATATACAACACACGGTCAATCCCCGCCTCTGTCGCCAAACCTTGCAACGATGCAATGGGTCGACCTGAATAACGAAACTCGCTGTCATAATCATCTTCCAACAGCCATGCCCCCACCCGCTGGGCATACTCAATCAGCTGCTTGCGTCGCGCCAAAGACATGACCGCACCCGTTGGATACTGATGAGACGGCGTGACATAAATAAACTTAGGCGGCAGGCTGTTTAAATCGGCTGCGGACGGATTCATGCCATCATGATCCACATTAATGGGGCGAATGCTCAAATCGTTGGCATACATCGAGCTCCAAGCCCCCCAATAACACGGGTTTTCTACCCAAGCGACATCATTTTGATCCGCCAACATGCGGCTAATCAAATCAATGGACTGCTGCGTGCCCGCCGTAATCAAAACCTGCTCAGGGGATAAAGACACGCCACGCGAGACCCGCAAGTAATCCGCAACCGCTTTTTTCAGAGGGAAATAACCACCATCACTATCATAGTCGTACAGTTGAATGTCTTCGCGTCGCCACACTTGATTTTGAACGCGCTGCCAAGTTTTAATTGGAAAATTCAACAAATCCATTTTGCCACGCAGCGCAAATGGTTGAACCTCGTAATTTTCCACACCTTTTTCTTGGGTTAATCGCGCACCCCGCTTAGACAGCACTAAAGCACTGCCCTTGGACTTAGGCGCAGCACGCTTAACCAAGGTTGAGTCTTCACTAAAACCATCTGGCAACGCATCCGCCACATACGTACCGCTCCCCGTTTGACTGCAAACATACCCCTCGGCTTGTAATTGGTCATACGCAGCAACAATCATATTGCGCGAAGCATCCAACTCGTGCGCTAAATCCCGCGAGCTGGGCAACTTACTGCCCGCAGGCAAACGGCGATTCACAATGGCACTCCGAATGGCCTCATATACTCGTTTGTAACCAGGGAGACGCGGATGAAAATCCTGACGCTCCAACTCGTTTTGTAAAAGTTCAGCTAAAGGCGTTCGTCGCATTTTATATTCTCCTAATCACTTTGATGATTGTGTCCGCGTGATACGGCTTTATTTATTCCTCACCCTATTGAGCAACTGGACTCACGTATTTATCAACACAACCACAAAAAATGGTTGAGCTTTTATCGTTTTTTTTGCTAGAAGTTTAAACCATTTTTTGTTGAAGTGGTCTTAATTTTGCCGTTTAAGTGGCACTGTCCGAATAAGCAGTGCTAAACTATACTCAGTGCGGTACGCGCTCACCCTCGTTTTTTAGTCGCGTATCTATAAAATACCATCATTATTGGAGACTCTCGCTGCATGAACACCACCGCCATCAAGCGCGATGCAATCGTTTTGATTCCTGCGTGTAGCAATTTGGTTGGGCTTCACCCTTCTCACACGGTGCAACGTAAATATACAGATGCTGTTTTTTATGGCAGCCAATGCACGCCTTTATTTTTTCCAGCCATGGGCGCGGAACTGGATGTCAATATTTTGCTAGACCATGTTCATGGTGTATTTTTATCAGGCTCGCCTTCAAATGTAAATGCGACCTTATATGGCGAAGACATTACCCAGCCGCATTTGCCGCAAGACCCATTGCGCGATGGCGTGACCTTACCTCTAATTAAAACGGCCGTTGAACGAGGCATCCCGATTTTAGGTGTCTGTCGTGGCTTTCAAGAAATCAATGTGGCTTTTGGTGGCACCCTGCACCAAGCGGTGCATGAGCTAGAGGACTTTGGCGACCACCGCGAGGACAAAAGCCTTGATTTAGAGGAGCAATATGGTCCTGCTCACCCTTTGCAATTGGTGGACGGCGGCTTACTTCATCGCATTTTGGGCAAACACAAAACCACCGTCAATTCATTACATGGACAAGGCATCAACCGTTTAGGCGAAGGTTTGGTCGCTGAAGCTCACGCTCCCGATGGTTTGGTCGAAGCATTTCACATTGCGGAGCATCCCAACTTTGGGTTGGCGGTGCAATGGCACCCCGAATGGAAAATGCACGAGCATCCCGACTCACGGGCTATTTTTGACGCTTTTGGTGCGGCCTGCCGACGCTTTGCGGCACAGATTTAAACGTTTTTTACCCCGCTTCTATCCAGAAGCCAAACACGGGCATGGTCATACGGATTTTATTAAAACTTGGTTTTGACAGAATCCGTATGAGTACGCCTAAAACAATAAGGATGAGACATCATGACTTTCCAAAAATTCACTACTTTCAACGAAATGGAGCGCTGGTTAGACGAAAACCGCGTGACTGAAGTCGAATGCCTAGTACCTGACCTCACAGGCATTGCAAAAGGAAAAATACTTCCGCGTAATAAATTTTCCGAAGAACGCGGCATGCGCTTGCCCGAAGCCATTTTTGGCTCAACCGTCACGGGCGAATACCCTGAAGACAATATTTTAGATGACATCATCGCCCCGACGGACATGGACATGGAATTGCGTCCAGACCCAACCACCGTTCGTCTCGTGCCTTGGGCAAATGATGCAACCGCCCAAGTCTTGCATGACTGTTTCAAAATGGACGGCACTTTAGTTGAGTTCGCTCCGCGCTCCGTTTTACGCCGAGTGGAGTCGCTGTTTGCGGCTGAAGGCTGGAAACCCATTGTGGCGCCTGAATTAGAGTTCTACTTGGTCGCCCGCAACCCAGACCCCAACCAGCTTTTACAACCGCCGATTGGCCGCAATGGTCGACGAGAAGCGGGACGTCAATCGTACTCGATTGATGCCGTGAACGAATTTGACCCCTTGTTCGAAGACATTTACGACTACTGCGAAGCGATGGATTTGGACGTGGACACCCTGATTCACGAATGGGGCGCGGGTCAAATGGAAATTAATTTCTTACACGGCGCACCGCTGGATTTAGCCGATAAAGTCTTCTTCTTCAAACGCACCTTGCGTGAAGCGGCCATTCGTCATGACATGTTCGCTACTTTTATGGCAAAACCGATGCAAGATGAACCTGGCTCTGCCATGCACATCCACCAGTCCATCGTAGATGCCAAAACAGGTAAAAACATTTTCAGCAACGAAGATGGTACGCACAGCGAAAGATTCATGCACTACATCGGTGGTTTACAAAAATACATGCCAATGGCCATGGCTTTGGTTGCGCCTTACGTGAACTCGTATCGTCGCATCACCAAACACACCGCAGCCCCCATTAACGTGCAATGGGCGCGTGAAAATCGTACCGTGGGCATGCGTGTGCCTGACTCCTCACCTCAAAACCGCCGCGTTGAAAACCGCGTGGTTGGTTCAGATGCCAACCCTTACGTGGCTTTAGCAGTGACCTTGGCGTGCGGTTATTTGGGCATGAAATACAAAATTGAACCCCAAGCCGAAGCCGTCGGTGCAATCAACGGCATGGGTTTTGAACTCCCTCGCAGCATGGGTGAGGCACTCACCGCATTAACGGACTGCCCAGAGTTACACGAAGTGCTCGGCCCCGAATTCGTCAAAGTGTATTTGGCAGTGAAAGAGGCTGAATACGAAGAATTTATGCGTGTGATTAGCCCGTGGGAGCGCGAAAACTTGTTGTTAAATGTATAAATCAAACGCAATAAAAATGCACTCTGAACAAGCGGCAGCTCATCTGCCGCTTTTTTATTGGCATCTTTATTACACCTAAAAACCACTTTCAAATTAACCCCCCATCCATTCACCACGCGATGAAAAGCTCTTGTACACTTCATTATCAATTACCCAAAGGAGAGGATTATGACCGTTAGCGCAAAAACCGCCGCATTACAAAAAGCAGATTCAGCTCACTACTTACATCCATTCACCGACCACGTTGATTTAGCCAAAAAAGGCGCACGCATCATCACGCGCGGTGAAGGCGTTTATGTATGGGATTCAGAAGGAAACAAAATTCTTGATGCCATGTCGGGTTTATGGTGTGTCAGCATGGGTTATGGGCAAAAAAGTTTAATTGACGCCGCCACGGCGCAGATGAACATCTTGCCGTTCTACAACAGCTTTTTCAACACGTCCGTTGAACCTGCGATTGAATTGTCGGCTTTATTAGCAGAAATCACCCCGCCACAATTTAATCATGTGTTTTACAGTTCGTCAGGTTCAGAATCGAACGACACGATTTTGCGCATGGTACGTCGCTACTGGGATTTGAAAGGTGAAAAGCAACGCAAAACCATCATTGGTCGTAAAAATGGCTATCATGGTTCAACCGTCGCAGGCGCATCGCTTGGCGGCATGACCTCGATGCACGAACAAGGCGATTTGCCCATTCCTGGCATCGTTCACATCGACCAACCCTACTATCGTGAAAATGGTCTAAAACTCGGCGTATCCGAAGATGAGTTTGGTTTGATTGCTGCAGGTTGGCTGGAAGATAAAATCAAAGAAGTGGGCGCAGATAAAGTGGCCGCATTCATCGGTGAACCTGTGCAAGGTGCGGGTGGCGTGATTATTCCCCCCAAAACCTACTGGCCGGAAATTCAACGCATTTGTGACAAATACGGCATTTTGCTCATCAGCGATGAAGTGATTTGCGGCTTTGGTCGTTTAGGCACATGGTTCGGTTGCGAAACCATGGGCACTCGACCTGATTTCATGACCTTTGCCAAAGGGGTCACGTCAGGCTATTTACCACTCGGCGGCGCAATGGTCAGTGACCGTGTTGTCGATGTGTTATACAAAGACGGCGATTTTAACCATGGTTACACTTACTCTGGGCATCCAGTGGCTTGTGCCGTCGCAGTCGCTAATATTAAATTGATGAAAGAGCAAGATATTGTCAACACCGTCAAAAACGACACCGCACCTTATTTGAAAAAAGCATGGGCCAGCCTAAACGACCACCCCTTGGTTACCGACGCTCAATCTGAAGGCATGGTGGCGGGGTTAATCATGCTCAAAGATAAAACCAAAAACGAAGCCTTCGACGAAAAAGACAATGTTGGCATGATTTGCCGTGGTCATTGTTTTGACAACGGTTTGGTCATGCGTGCAGTCGGCGACCGAATGATTATTGCGCCGCCACTGGTCATCAGTCACGCCGAAATAGACGAACTCGTTGGCTTGGCGCGTAAAGCATTAGACGCCACCTTATCGGATTTGAAAGAAAAAAAGATTATTTAATACAACTAAAGCAGGCTTCACACACTACCGTGTAAAGCCTGCTTTGCCTTTTTTCTCTTGTTTCTTTGTTTTTAAAACAGTACCATAACGCTTGAACATTGAAAACATTTAGGTCATTACAAATTTTCTTTTTTGGAATACCTTGTTTGAGTGAGTGTAATCGAATTTAATTGATTGACCTTCGGTAAAAAGAGCGTCCGCCACGTGCCAGCCTTATTGCAGGTTTTTATTGATGTTAATGTTTTTCACTTTAGGAGACCCTCGTGAACACAAAAACCATTCGCCATTTCGGCCTATCTATTTTCGCTGGTTTAATCATGACTGCTTGTGGCGGTGATGATCCAAAATCAGCTGCCCCTGCCGCAACAGATGCGGGTGCAACACCATCCACTCAAAAACTCTCAGGTTCTGTCAACGTGTACAACTGGATTGAATACATTCCTGATGGCATGAAGGACAATTTTGAAAAACTGACGGGCTTGAAAGTCAATTACGATACTTTTGAAACCGACGAAGCTCTGAATGCAAAAATTATTGCGGGCAACTCAGGTTACGATGTGGTCGTGCCAGGTGCCGCTTGGGCCGAAGTACAAATCAAACAGGGTAAATACCAAAAACTCGATAAAAGCAAAATCCCCAATCTGAAAAACTTAGACCCTGCTTTAATCGCACAAATTGCAAAAATGGATCCAGGTAATCAATATCTCGTTCCTTGGGCGTGGGGTTTCACAGGCGTGGGCATCAATGAAGCAAAAGTCAAAAAAGCGTTGGGTGACACACCCATGCCAGAAAACCCATTTGACTTAGTGTTTAATCCGACCTACACCAACAAACTCAAATCATGTGGCATTTTCATGCTTGACTCGCCAACGGAAGTCATGCCTGCCGCTTTACAATACATTGGTAAAGATGCCAGCAGTACTAATGTAGCGGACTACGATGCGGCTTTAGATATGCTTAAAAAAGTACGCCCCGATGTGCGTAAGTTCGGCGACTCGAGCGTCATCAACGAAATTGCTGATGGCAACTTCTGTGCCTTTTTGGCTTGGTCTGGTGACGTAAACACCGCGGCTGAACGCTCAGGCAACAAAGACATTAAAGTTCTTTTGGGTCATGGCGGCATTGTGTTTTTTGACACCATGGCGATTCCAGTAGATGCGAAGAACGTAGAAAATGCTTATGCTTGGATTAACAACTCTCTTGACCCTAAAGTCGGTGCTGAAATCACCAACAAACTGGGTTATGCGACAGCCAACAAAGCCGCATTAGAATTCGTTGATAAGTCCAAAGCCGATAACAAAACGATTTTCTTGACGGCTGAAAACTTGGCGCAAATGGCGCCACGCCGTCTGCCTGCATCGCCTGAAGCCAACAAAGCGGTGAACGAAGCATTCCGCAAATTCAAAACAGGCAAATAAGCCCTCACAAAATCCCTTGAATACAATTCAAGGGATTTTGCATTATTGCCCTTTAAACAATTATTTTAAAAAATAATCCATCTCGCGCATTATCAAGGAGTTCATCATGTCGGCTCAAAACCCAAAACAATCCTCCAATCCGTCTTTTTTAAGCATCGAAAATTTGGAGAAAAAATTTGGCGACCACATCGCGGTTAACAAAGTATCGATAGACATCGGCAAAGGTGATATTTTTGCCCTGCTCGGCAGTTCAGGCTGTGGCAAATCCACGCTGCTGCGCATGCTTGCAGGTTTTGAAACCCCTACCTCTGGTCGAATTTTACTCGAAGACAAAGACATCACGGCCATTCCGCCTTATTTACGCCCAATCAACATGATGTTTCAATCTTATGCATTATTCCCTCACTTAAGCGTATGGGACAACATCGCTTTTGGCTTGCGCCGTGATGGTTTACCCAAAGACGTCATTGCGAATAAAATTGAACACATGCTCAAATTAACCCAATTGAGTAAATACGCTAAACGTAAACCGCATCAGCTATCAGGCGGTCAACAACAACGGGTTGCCCTCGCGCGTAGTTTGGCGAAAGAGCCACAGTTGCTTTTGCTCGATGAGCCGCTCGGTGCGCTGGATAAAAAATTGCGTGAAGAAACCCAACTTGAGCTGGTCAACATTATTGAAAAAGTGGGTGTGACCTGTGTCATGGTGACGCACGACCAAGAGGAAGCGATGACGATGGCTTCGCGCATTGCGGTTATGTCAGAAGGGCGTTTCTTACAAGTCGGCTCACCTCGTGAAATTTACGAAATGCCCCAGACCGAATTTGTTGCGGACTTTATTGGCAACGTCAATTTATTCCAAGACGGTGAAATTACAGTCGAGACCCCAACACATGCAGAAGTACAAACAGAAGATGCGCTTCACGTCATTGACCACGCCATTGCAGGTGAATTGGGCGGCAAGCTGACAATTGCCATCCGTCCTGAAAAGATGGAGCTGTCGCGCAACGCACCTGAACAACGTGGCAATCAATGTCATGGCGTCATTAAAGAAATGGCGTATTACGGTTCAGACACCTTGTACCACATTCAGCTGGATAACACGGGCAAGATGATTAAAGTCCAAATAGCCAACACCGAACGCTTCACCGATGAAAAACTCACTTGGGAAGATGCGGTATATGTCTCTTGGACATCGGATGCCATTGTACCCATTGCGCCATCTTATCAATAAGGAGCGGCGTCATGAATATCAAAACTCCTCGCGGTAAATGGTTGGTCATTGGCCTACCTTATTTTTGGTTACTGGTGATGCTGCTGTTGCCGTTTTTGTACCTCTTCCAAGTGGGCATTTCAGAAATGGAACCAGGCGGTGGCTTTTATAAAATCTACCGTCAAGGCGGCTGGTTTTTGAAAAACAACTTTGCTCCCATTTGGCAAGACATTGTCAACGGTGGCACGTATCGCAGCGCCTACTTATCATCGCTTTATTATGCCGCCATGACCGCTTTTTGGTGCTTAATCATTGGCTATCCATTCGCGTATTTCATGGCTCGCGCACGCAAAGAACTACAGCCAACATTATTGTTATTTGTCATGCTGCCTTTTTGGATTTCCATGCTGATTCGCGTGTACGCCATTAAAGTGTTATTCAACGACTCAGGTTTTTTAGTCACGACCATCAGCGGGATTTTACAAGGCTTTGGCTTGATTCAAGACCCGCTGCACGTCATGGGCACGCCTTTCTCGATGATGTTTGGAATGGTGTATGTATACATACCCTTCATGATTTTGCCTCTGTATTCAACGCTGTCTAAAATCGACCCGCGTTACTGGGAGGCTGCTGCGGATTTAGGCTCTACACCATTTAAGACATTTTTCTTGGTCACCGTCCCCTTGTCGAAAGCGGGGATTATTGCGGGTTTGATGCTCGTTTTCATCCCTTGCGTCGGCGAATATGTCATTCCACAACTGTTGGGTGGTGCAGAAATTTTGATGATTGGACGTGTACTGGCCGATGAATACTTCCAAAATGCGGACTGGCCTTTGGCTTCGGCTTTGGCAATTACCATCATCTTGCTGGTGATTGTACCGATGATGATTCTCAATAAATACGAGGAACAAGCAGGAGAATTAAAATGAACAATCAACATCGTTGGTTTGCCCGCTCGTGGATGGCTTTTGTGTATGCGTTTTTATACTTGCCGATTTTCATATTGGTTGTTTTCTCTTTTAACAAAGGTCGTCCGACCAAGTGGAATGGCTTTTCAATCGAAAGCTATGTTGCGCTGATTAAAACGCCTGAAGTGTTTGATGGGCTATTTGTATCCCTTAAAATTGCCACCGCGTCGGCTCTGATGTCCGTCATCATCGGCACAATGATTGCCTTCGTATTGCAACGCTATAAACGTTTTGCAGGCAAAACCTTGTTCAGCGGCATGGCCAATACGCCTTTGGTGATGCCAGAGGTGGTTTTGGGTTTGTCATTGTTACTGGTCTTCAAGTCTTTGTTTAAACTAGAAGGCGGCTACATGATGATTATTTTCGGGCACTCGCTGCTCGGTGCTGCCTACGCCAGCGTGGTCATTAAAGCCCGTTTTTCAGAGTTATCATTATCATACGAAGAAGCCGCTTTAGATTTGGGTGCGAAACCATTAGAAGCCTTTTTCTTGGTGACCTTGCCGCTGATTGCCCAATCTTTGGTTTCAGCATGGTTATTGGTATTCACCATTTCATTTGACGACGTTGTGATTTCACAATTTTTAAGTGGCCCAGGTGTTAAACCTTTACCCAACGTGATTCTCGACAATGCGCGTCAAGGTGCAAAACCGCTGTTGAACGCCCTCGGTGCTGTCATAGTATTCCTTGTCAGCGCCTCATTGATTGCGGGCAGCATTTGGTTACAAAAACGTGAGAAAAAGCGCAATGCCGAAATTGCAGCGGCTTTTCGTGACGCGACTTAACCCCCCGTATTAACCTAAAAGCGCAAGTCCAGAACTTGCGCTTTTTTGTTTAAGAACCACTTAAATCAGCCTATAAAGTCCACTTTACGCTTTTGATGGTGCTAACCCCAGCACGCCTTTATAATCAGCACAATATATAAAATACAAAGAGGAACATCATGTCTCAAATAAACTGGAAAGAAAAAGCCACCGCCTTACGTCAAGCAGGCATTGATGGTCGCGCCTTTGTCAACGGACAACGCGTACCCGCTATTGATGGCGAAACCTTTGATTGCATCAGCCCGATTGATGGCTCCAAACTCACCGATGCCGCTCGTTGCAAAAAAGCCGATGTAGACGCTGCGGTCAAAGTCGCTCGTGCCGCATTTGAAGATGGTCGTTGGGCGCATTTATCACCCAAAAAACGCAAAGAAATTTTAATTAAATTTGCCGACTTAATCGTAGCGAACGCACATGAGCTTGCAGTGACCGAGACCTTGGACATGGGCAAACCCGTATCCAACGCACTCGCGGTCGATGTCAGTGCTGCCCAAAATACAGTGCGCTGGTTTGGCGAAGCCATCGACAAGGTTTATGATGAAGTGGCCCCAACCCCCCGCGACTCGCTCGCATTAATCACGCGCGAACCTGTCGGCGTCGTCGCTGCGGTGGTGCCTTGGAACTATCCTTTGTTAATGACCAGCTGGAAAATCGCACCCGCTCTAGCAACGGGGAACTCAGTAATTCTCAAGCCCTCTGAAAAATCACCATTAACAGCCTTACGTTTAGCCGAACTGGCACTTGAAGCGGGCATTCCTGCGGGCGTGTTTAACGTTTTGCCAGGTTACGGCCACGAAGCAGGCGCGGCATTGGCAGAACATATGGATGTGGATTGCATCGCATTCACGGGTTCAACAGCCGTGGGCAAACGCATCATGTCGGCTGCGGCCAACAGCAATTTAAAGCGGGCTTGGATGGAGTTGGGGGGCAAATCGCCCAACATCGTTTTCGCCGATGCGCCCAATCTCGATGAAGCCGCAGCCGCAGCCGCAGGCAGTGTGTTTTACAACCAAGGAGAAAGCTGCAACGCGCCCACACGCTTATACGTTGAAGCCTCAATTAAAGATGAATTCATGGCTAAAGTTGCCACATACGTGGCATCGTTCACACCCGCCGACCCGCTTGAAGGCAACACCACCATGGGTGCCATTGTCGATGACATCCAAATGAACTCGGTTTTAAAGTACATCGAAAGCGGTAAGACAGAAGGTGCCGAACTAATCGCTGGTGGCTCACGAACGCGCGCAGAAACAGGCGGTTACTACATTGAACCGACCATCTTCGTAGCCAAACCGCATATGACCATCGTCCGCGAAGAGATTTTTGGCCCCGTACTGTCCGCCATGTCCTTTGAAACCGAAGCCGAGGCCATCGCGTTAGCCAACGACACCGAATATGGCTTGCAAGCCGCGGTATGGACGCGCGACATTTCTAAAGCCCATCGTGTCGCGCGCGCCATTAAAGCAGGTACTGTTCACGTCAATCAATACAACGATGATGACATCACCGTGCCATTCGGCGGTTACAAACAATCGGGCAATGGGCGTGACAAATCCTTGCACGCATTAGACAAATACACCGAGCTAAAAACGACTTGGATTAAGATTGATTATTAAGTTGACTGCACATATCAACTGCAATCCCCTCATGGTTTAGCTAAAAACCTTTTTAACCCCTGTGATGTAGACTTACTTTTAATTATGACAACTCAACACGCACCCACTTATTACGCGGCCACCGCCAACCCCTCACCAGCACGCCCAGCCCTGCAAGGTGAAATCGACACTGATGTCTGTATCATCGGCGCAGGTTATACAGGCTTATCAACAGGTCTGTTTCTGGCTGAAAACGGATTCAAAGTCACCATCCTCGAAGCTGCCAAAATTGGCTTCGGCGCAACGGGTCGCAACGGCGGTCAAATCGTCAACAGCTACAGCCGTGACATTGATACCATCGAAAAACAGGTCGGCGTGGACGGCGCAAAAGTTTTTGGACAAATGGCTTTTGAAGGCAACCGCATCATCCGCGAACGCATTGCCAAATACGACATCAAATGCGACCTGAAAAATGGTGGGGTTTTTGCCGCATTCACTAAAAAACAAATGCACCACTTGGAGCATCAACGTAATTTGTGGGCAAAGCACGGGCATAATCAAGTTGAACTGCTCGACAAAAAACAAATGTCTGAAATCGTCGCTTCTGATGTGTACATCGGCGGCTCTATCGACCACAGCGGCGGTCACTTTCACTCACTCAACCTCGCCCTCGGCGAAGCGGCCGCCATCGAGTCTTTAGGCGGTAAAATTTATGAGCAAAGCCCTGTTATCGGTATCGAACGTGGCTCGAAACCTGTGGTCGTGACTGAAAATGGTCGAGTCAACGCCCGTATCGTGGTCGTGGCGGGCAATGCCTACTTGGGTAATCTCGTCCCCGAACTATCCGCCAAATCAATGCCCTGCGGCACTCAAGTGGTCACGACAGCACCGCTGCCAAAAGAATTGGCCAAGAGCTTAATTCCGAATGACTACTGCATTGAGGACTGTAACTACCTGCTCGACTACTACCGCTTAACGGGCGACAACCGTTTATTGTACGGCGGTGGCGTGATTTATGGTGCACGAGACCCTGCCAATGTCGAAGCAATTATTCGTCCAAAAATGCTCAAAACATTCCCGCAGTTGAAAAACGTGAAAATTGATTTTGCATGGACAGGGAACTTTTTACTCACGGTATCTCGCCTACCGCAAGTCGGCACTTTGGGCGAACACAACAATATTTTCTACTCGCAAGGTTGCTCAGGTCACGGCATCACTTACACCCATCTTGCGGGGAAAGTGTTGTCTGAAGCCATTATGGGTCAACGTGACCGCTTTGATGCGTTCGCTAAATTACCGCACTACCCATTCCCTGGTGGTCGATTGTTCCGCGTTCCGTTCACTGCCATCGGTGCAACATATTACAGTTTGCGCGATAAATTTGGAATTTGATGAGACAAACAATTAAGCCCGCTTTTTAATCGAAAGTTTCAATTAAAAAGCGGGCTTAATTTCAACACAAGCATTTATAAAGTTATGCCCGTGTTGCGAATGCTCTACTCCACTCCAATTTCTTTCACCAGCTCGTTTAGACGTTGTATTTTAAACTTCAAATATTCTCTATCAATATTGTTCATCAATTTATTGTAGAGGACTTTTAGCTTGAAATTCTCAGCCTCACTGCTGTCAAAGTTTTTCAAAATGGCCTCTAAATTGTCGCTATTTTGAGCATCTTTATTCAATATAGCCAGTTTCTTCTCTTCAATCTCCCGCGTCTTCATGACCTCATTGGATAAATACCCCAACTGCTTAAAGTACCCATTGTTGTCCTCGCCCTTCCAAAGCATATAATAATCTTTTGACTCATCTAGCAATTGACTGCTTTTTGCAGAGCCTAAGTTATAGCTCGCGGTGAGCGCACCATAAAAACGACCGCCTGATAAAGAAATGGCGTCTGAGTTGTTCGCTGTTTTCTTTACACCTGCTTGAAGAGATAAACTCCAATTTCCTTGCTTTTGTATTTGATTCAAAATGTCGTATTTGTCTGACTCAAGTTGAGCAAGATTCTTTATCAAGACATTCAATGAAGCGTCCTCAGGCCATGATGCGTTTTGTTGAATCTTCTCTATTTCTAAATCATTTTCAAGTCCAAGGATACTGACTCTTTTTATCAACGACTGCACGTCGTACACATCTACAAGCGTTGCATTTTGGGCTTTGAACTTGGCACTTGTCACATTAAAATGCTTTTGTAACGCTTGCATCGTTCGCTGTATCTCTTGCTTTTTAAAGTTCAAAGACCCTTTTTCAATCGACTGTAAACTCAACCCAAGTACATCTTTTATAGAATCATTAAGCTCATAGAGTTGACACTCGGTATCGGCTAAACGATGGGTGTACTTCGCCTTATTCAAATCGGCTAAATTCTTTGAGAGGCCTAAAAAAACCGTATTTTTAGTGCCTGCGCTCTCACTGCCATCGGTGGTGATATCAAACACGACATTCGGCGAGTTCAGAGTCACTTGCTCAGCAGCAGATTTTGTTTTAACGTAACGACAAAAATCCCCTTTTTCTTTATTAGGTTCCTGCGCCGCGGCATTGCTTATATACGCTGCAATGATGCAAATCAATAATGCTGTTTTTTTCATCATGTTCTCCAAATCAAAAGAACAGCGGTTTACGGCCAATGAACACTAAGCCCGCATCGGCATACGAATTGTCGTTATACTGAACGGATACAAATTTTCCTTTTATTTCTGTTTTAAACAAGTAGTGGAAAGAAGTCTCCTCTGCACCATACACTTTGGTCACAACGCCAACTTTTGAACAAAAAATAACTTTTAATGCACAACCATAAACAGGATCGCCCTCCTCCACGCCATCTATGTTGTCATAAGGAACAAATGCCGCATTGATGACTCGGTCTTTCGCATCGTAGTAAATATTGTCATAAAAACCATCGATGACATGTGAATAGTCATTAATACTATTTTCAGTGAGTTTTAATTCATTTTCTACCGAGCTTACTTCTAAAGCAGTCCTTTCAACTTTTTGTTCGAGGTCTGTTTTTTGCGCCTCCAAAATCATGGCATCAGCACTCAAAGCACCACCACCTAAAGTATTAGCACTGTCTATCTTGGCTTGAATTTCACTATTGGATTGATGAGTTTTACGAATGGTATCGTATTGAGTGGAAAGATAATTTGCGGCCTGCTCTTTGGTAATTAAGCCCGCATTCAACTCTTTTTTTATTTTTGTTAAAGCATCATTGCGTGCGCCTCCAGCTCCTGCCAATTGAAAAGAGGTTAAATCTTTTTTCATTGTTTGAGCTTCAGCTTGATAAATTTTTGCCTGATTCGCAAGGCTCATCTCTACGCGATTAAGAAGTATTTCACTCGTTCCCAGCTCTCTCTTTTTAAAAGCCAACTCATTGCCCAAGTTTTCCTTGTTGAGCTTAAGCTTATTGATTTCTTTTTCAAGCGATATAATTTGGGCAAAATTCCATATCACTTTTTCTTGCGTGGTCGACAAAATCAAAGGCATCGCCCAGCTTCGATTGCTCAAAAAAAGCAAGACTAAAAAAATGTACCATACAATTAAAGACAGCAATGACAAGAGCAGAAAAAAACCAAAACCTCGATAAATCTTGAGATATGTTTTTTGAATATTCATGCCTTTGAGATTTTTAACGTTCATCTCCGTTCCCCTTTTCAAAAAACTTCATTAAAAGATTACAAATATTGCCTATGCTCTTGTAACCCAACCACCATCATCTAACGTTGACAATGCAAACAACGTGACAAACAATGCACTGAATGGAAACCACAAACTCATTATGATTAAACTCCACGTCAGAACGCCAATACTCGCCACACGTTCTCGTTTCAGATGATGTTTACTCATATAGAAAAATGCCAGCGCCAATATGGGTGAGAGCAACATGTGAAAAAGAAGAATTTTGATAAGCACAATCAATAAATGCCCCATCAAACCCGATGTGATAAAAAGCACATTCCAACTAAACATCACAAAAATCGGCATTAAACTAAAAAATGCACACAAAAAAGTGTTGTTTTTGAACATGATGGGAAAGCGAGCCAGTGCATCTAACCATTGGCCAACTGCGGAACGACGCCATCTTAATTGCTGGCTCAAATAGCCTGAAATATTGCTGGGTACGGCTGTCCAACAAACAGCATCTGTGTTGAGGTAAGTAGAATAACCATTTCTCAATAAAATCTGAGTTAAAGCCCTGTCCTCGCCGTTCGTCACTCTAATGCCTAAGAAGTTTCTTTTCTCGACCTGCTCTCTGACCGCATCAAAACATTCGCGTTTAATAGCAACCAAAGGACCACTCAAACACTGGACTTTTCGAAACAACTTCTCAGGCGACTTTAAAACCAAAAACGACAAGGCATAATAAACAGCTTGGCAACGCGTCAGCCAAGTTTCATCGGCATTCGAAATACCAACACGACCACCAACCGCGCAGATATTTGGCTCCGTAAAGCAAGCCATCAACTCAGAAATGGCATGTTCATCAAAAATACAATCTGAATCGACCCCTACAACGACTTCTGCTGTAGACAAATCCAAGCCATCCAAAAAAGTATGCGCCTTGCCTTTATTGCGTTCATTTAATGTGGCCACAACATTAGGAAAGTCTTGCGCTGCCTTTTTTATCCATTCAAAACTGTCATCCTTAGAACAATCATCAAAGGCTAAAATCTGCAATTTATCCTGAGGATAATCAGACATCCTTAGACTTTTGATGGTCTCGTACACGGTATGCCCTTCATTAAAGCAGGATAAAATCACACTCGCCGTGGGCTTATAGGAATAGTCTCTCTTGACATCAAAACGCTTGCAATACAAATTGATGAAAAGCCCACTTGTGTACATCAGCACAGGGTAACAAGAGACTATCATTGCGAAAATAATAAGAACACCCGTGAGCCAGTCTAACATTATGGTCTCCAAAGATTATATGAGCAGGCCCCTTCGACCGACAAAATACCCTTCAAATCAAAAACCGAACCATCGTCACTGCGCAAATATTTTTTAGCAAGAGACCAGCCTGCCTCAACATACTCTTGATGCGACACCGCCAACAAAACAGCATCAAAACTGTTGTCCTCAACCTGAGGATTAATTGAGACACCATAATGTGCCAAGACCATTTCAGCATCTGCTTGCGGATCTAAAACTTCATACTCGATTGAAAACTCGTCCATCAAGCGAATGATGTCAAACACTTTAGAATTGCGAATGTCAGGTACATTTTCCTTAAACGTTAAACCTAAAACCAACACCCGCATTTTTCTAGCTGCGCCGATACAGCTCTCTTGTTTCAACATTTTTTTTAGCATTTCGCGGAACACATAAATGCTGTAGTTTTCATTCACTTCTCGTGCATTTTCTAAAATGTGGACATTCAAACCCACTTTTTTAGCCTTTGAAATGATGTAGTACGGATCCACCCCAATGCAATGTCCTCCGACCAGACCGGGGTAAAACTTCATGAAATTATATTTTGAGCCCGCCGCTTCAATCACATCTCGCGTATCGATTCCAACTTTATTAAAAAAGATACTGAGTTCATTTATCAGCGCAATATTGACATCACGCTGTGTATTCTCCAACGCTTTAGCTGCTTCGGCGACTTTAATGGTCTTCGCACGATAAACCCCCGCTGTGACTATTTTTTCATACACCCAACTAATCGTTTCCAGTGAATCGCTGTTGTCACCCGAAACAATCTTAACCACATTGGTCAAGGTGTGATGTCTATCGCCTGGGTTCACACGCTCTGGAGAGTAGCCCACATTAAAATCGACTAAATGAGCCAACCCTTTGGACTCCAAAATGGGCACGCAAAAATCTTCCGTGACACCAGGGTAAACGGTGGACTCATAGACCACGATATCGCCTTTTTTCAAAATCTCAGCAATACTTTTCGTCGCACTTTCGACATAAGACAAATCAGGCGCACCATCATTAGTCGCTGGCGTGGGCACAGCCACGATAAAAAAATTACAATTTTTTAAGTCATCAAACCGAGATGTCAAGACAAGGGATGTATTTCTCAAATCTTCTAAGTCAACTTCTTTGGTTGAGTCCACCCCATCTTTTAATTGCTTCACCAGTGTTTCGTTTAAATCACAGCCAACAACAGAGAAATGCTTAGAAAGCTGCACAGCCAAATTCAATCCAACGTAACCCAAACCCACCACACCAATGCGAAAGTCAGAAAAGTTCATCGCGTTTCCCCATATTTATTAATTATTACAATTAGTTATCAGCCTCTAAGCCAAAAGAAATAAAAATTGAATAGATAGCCAGTTGGCTTTCTACAAAATAAACAGCTCAAGCCCACCTTTCTTCGCTCTTAACGAGTCGAAACACAATAAATCCATAAATTAAAGCAAAGATTAAAAGAAATAAAAATAACAGAAACACTACGTATAGATACTAGCATAAACAATTGCTATTTTTTGTTTTTTTTAAATTTTATTTATATGTTGTTTTGACATTTTGACAACAAGCCTTAAGTTGAAAGTCATTCAGGGCTGTTTAGTTATTGTTTATTGGCTTTTATTTTGAAAAGACACGTCACAAATCATCGTCTAGTCACCGTTTTTATAAACAGACGAAATTGACTCAAAGGTAGACTACTTAGCTATTCGTATGAAACTCTTAAGAAAAAGAGATGACTCACAAAAAACACAGCTCAAACTTATTAAAAAATTGCAAAAATTTCTCATAGGAATGGACTGGCGAGTACAGTTAAATGACAATAAAGGTCCATACCTCAAGTCATAGGGCAGCAACTAAGGAGAAGTTAAGATTAAATCAAGAGATAAAACTAAAATGATGAAGATGGACAGCGGGTGTCAACTGTGTAATAAATTGTCGTTATTGACACCCTGCTATCAGACTTTTGGCTCACTTGAGTGCTTTTGTTATTGAATCTATTTAATCAAGTGACGCATTTTATATGTATGGAGCAATGAAAAATACTTAAACACCCACCGCCAAAGCCGCGGCTTTGGCCTCTTCTAACTGCGCATTGGATGCATCACCCACTGCTCGATAAGTTTGAGCCAAACCAAAGTGCGCTTGTATGCTGGGGGTAATGTTGAGACTGTTTTGAAAATTAGCTTTGGCGCGCCCCCAAAGCTGGGCTTTTAGGCACAACAGACCCGCAGCACACAGTAATTGTGCATCTTTTTTACCTTCTGTGTTACGCTGGTTTTCCCACACTTCTATCATTTTCAACTGGGCGGTTACACTGTTTTCATCTGCGGCGGCCACATAAGCTTTCAATAAATCAGGTCGCCAATTGTCACGTTGCGCCTCTTCGAGCACACGACGAGCCTCGGCTTTTTCGCCACGAGTAATCATGGCTTGAGCATAGGCCGATAACACTTCGTCATGGGCACGAACGCCTTGCGACATGTCTTTGTAAATACCGCGCAAATATGTTGCAGATACGGCCTCGTCTTTAACTAAACCCAAAGTCGCTTGAATGAACCACTGGTCTTTTATGCCTTGAGCCACGCCCCATTTTTTGTCTTTCGCCAACTGCAACACTTCATGCCAATGACCTGATTGGGCATGCGCTTGAATTTGCAAGTCTCTAAAACGCAAGCTGTGTTTGCGCACGGTGGCCGATGCTTTATCGAGAGCCGTCAATGCGAGGCTGCTGTCATTGGTCTTGAGTGCCATTTCGGCTTGTTGCAAATATTTGGCATCCGAGAAAACATCGTTGCCATCCAATTGCGCCAGCCATGCAAGTGCCTCTGCAGGTTTTGCTTGTGCATGCGCACTCGCTGCACCTATCAAAGCGGCCAAGCCCGCTGATTGAGGTAACTTGGCGGCCACCTTTGCCGCATTATGCGCATGCGCCCAACGACCTTCATGTAAAGCGATGGTGGCCGTTTGCACCGCAGCAATTGAGCGATATTCTCTTTTCTTTGCCCGCGAATCACGCCAGCGCGAGGGCAAACCCATGGTCGCACGATACATCCGCCAAATCACTGAAAACAACACAATCAAGATTAAAAACAGAATCGCGAACACATAAATCGACATGCTGATTTGATGAGAGGCCACAATAAATTGCGCCGTTCCTGGGTAGTAACGTGAGCCATAGGCTATGCCCGCAGCGGCTGCTAGAAAGAAAATAAACCAAATAAATTGTTTCATTATGCACCACCTTTTTGGACAGGCGTGCTTGAAGGTGCTGGTGTCGCAGGGACAGCAGGGGCAGTTTGTTGAGCACGCATTATGCTGGTTAATTGTGCACGGGCTTGTTGCAGCGCGGTGGTCACAGCGGAGAAATCAGGCGCGGCGGGGAAAACTTTGTTATCAATCAATGCCTGTGGCGCGGATAAAGCAGTGGGGTCGGACCACTGCACGGCCATAGTCTGCGCGGCAACGGCATTCGCTTGTGCCAGAGGCCATTGTCCCGTTTGCGCCGCCCATTGCGCACTCATCAATCGCGCAAGAATACTTTGTTTCACCAGCGCGGCCGTCGCAGGATTAAGCATTTGTGCTTCTTTTGCACTGTCAATTTTCTTAATCTCGACCACATTTTTCATACTGGCAATGATGCGTTCCCACCATGATAAAGCGGCAGGATTGACTTCAGCATTTTGTGCATTCGTCTTGACATCCAGTTGCTCTACGGCAACCAATGCACGCTGTAAATCGCTCAAGTAAGTCGCCGTAGGGACGCTACTCCACAATTTCAGCTGACTTTCTGCTTGCGCGAGTGCGCTTAAAGCAGGGCCAAAGGCAGGTTCATGTACCGCTTGTAATTGTGCTTTGAGGTTTTGTACATTTTGCAAGGTCAACGTTGTATCGGCGCGCTGAGTAAAATCTTGCTGGATGCCGGCCCATTGCCATTGAGCGTCATAGGCGGTCAGCAATGCATTGGCGGGAGCGCCATTAATCGCCAGTACAATCGGGGCGGCCGCCATATTTGAGTTGACCACCTCATTACCACGACTTTGTTGTTGCAACTGCTGCACCAATGCTGCTTGTAAATCCGTCGCTGTCGCAGCAGGCTGTGCAGCCGAAGTTGCGGGCGCATCCGCATTTTGTGCATCTGATGATGGCGATGCGACGGAAGCTGCAGGAGCTTGCGATTCAGCAGCAGACTTTATTTGCGCCGCGCTTTCCTTGTGTGCTTTCAGCATCGTCGGTAAATAACCGTCCAATGCGCCTTGCTGATAGGCCAAATAACCCGAACCACTGACAATGCCGACCACGCACAGCCAAATCAACTTGCGTTTGAAAGACCCTTCTTTTTTGGCGGGTGTGTTAGGGGTGATGTTTTGTTGGCTGTCCATAATGATCCTCTTGATTGCTCCGACTCATTCGGAGGATTTGTCTTACAGTCCATTGTAAAACAAAACGCGCCAGCTGCGCGTTTTCAGTCAAGGATTTAAACGGATTACGGTGTATTGGGTGATTATGCCAACTGAGCCAAGTGTGCGCCAAGCTCGGCAATCGGCGCAACGTGAACACTTACAAACCCACACTTGCGCGCATGCGTTGCAATGCTGGGGTGCAAGGTTAAAACGGGTTGCTGTAACAGTGTATGTTTATCCCGCTCGTTTAAGTGTTGAAGATTGTTCAACAGCGAATTTAAACCTTCTTGACTGGTGATGGACAACACCACCCCCGTTTGATGCAAAGCTGAAACAAAAGCATGATATTGCAACTCGGACCAGCTCAAGTTTTCGCGTTGGTAGCACGACCACACGTCCACCGTTGCGCCCGCCCCTCGTAACCAATTGAGAAAAGCATCGCGGCCATTTTGTGCCCGAACAATCAGGACACGTTGGCTTGCCCAGTCCGCTGTTTGCGACTGCAAGGTTGACCATAAGCGTTCTGAATCGGGCATTTCATTGACTGCTGGACAAATCACCTGAGCATGAGGCCACGCTCTTTGCACGCTAACCGCCGTCGTTTGACCCACCGCAGCCGCCCAAAGCTCAGTGCGCCAGTTTAAATTTAAAGCCTGTAAGCGTTGCGCCGCAAACTGCACGGCGTGTTGACTGACAAACATCACGCCATGATAAGCGTTCCAATTGTGTTGGAGATGAGACTCAAATTCAGGATGGATGCGCAAACCGACATGCAAAGTTGGCAAGGACAAGAGCGGGACATGTCGCTGACTCAAAAAAGATGAGACGCCATCATGCACAGGCTGAGGACGAGTCAAGACAACAGTGCGCATGTTTGACGACCAACTAATGCGGCGACGCAAGCAACGCATCTAATATCGACTGAGCCCCTTGCATGTACAGTTGATTCACCACCCCTTGAGCGAGCGATTCTGGCTGGCTGCGTTCACCTCGGGCTTGTGCAGTCAACACACGCGAACCATCGGGCAAAGCCAAGCTGGCGCGTAAATAAAGTTCTTGATGTTCTAAAATCGCATGTGCTGCTAAAGGGGTTTGGCACGAGCCACCCAGCGCACGCGACACCGCGCGTTCAGCCGCCGTACAGACAAATGTATCCGCATCATGCAGCGGTGCGAGCAGAGCCGCGACATCATCGCGCCCATTGGCAATTTCAATCCCTAAAGCACCTTGCCCCGCAGCGGGCAACGCATCATCCAAAGACAATAATGCTTTAATGCGTTCTCCCATGCCTAAACGCTTAACACCTGCGGCGGCGAGCAAAATCGCGTCGTACTGCCCTTCATCTAATTTTCGCAATCGCGTATCAAGGTTACCACGCAAGGATTCAATACTCAGATGAGGGAAGCGGGCGCGCAGTTGCGCCGCACGGCGCAAACTGGACGTGCCCACAACCGCCCCTTCGGGTAGCTCATTTAAAGCACTGTATTTATTTGAAATAAAAGCATCGCGCGCATCCTCTCGAGCCATCACGCATGCGAGCGTAAAACCCTCTGGCAACACCATCGGCACATCTTTGAGCGAGTGCACCGCTAAATCAGCACGCCCTTCTTGCAAAGCGGTTTCCAATTCTTTAACAAATAAACCTTTGCCACCAATTTTCGATAAGCTTTGGTCTAAAATTTGGTCTCCACGCGTTGTCATTCCAAGCAGTTCTACGGTCAAACTTGGGTGATGATGCTCAAGTGCGGCTTTGACAAAATGGGCTTGCCACAACGCAAGTCGTGACTCGCGCGTGGCTATGGTGATTTTTTTTAAAGGGGTCATCAATGAAAGAAGTGATAAATTTTAGATGGCAGGTTGGTTTTGTTCGGCCAAGGCTTTAACTACGGCTGGACGAGCTTGAATGCGGTCAGCCATGGCACGAAGGTTGGCAAAAGGTGATACATCCAAGCCCATGCGAGTGGCCCAGCGATAGGTCACATAAATATAAACGTCTGCCGCTGAATACTGGTTGCCCGCAATCCAATCTTTACCTTGATACTCTGTGTTCAGGTAAGCGTATAAGTCCAAAACACGGTCTTTCGCCAAGTCTTTCACTGAGTCAAAACTCGCCTCGTCTGTGGTGAAACGTTGCGGTGCAAATAATGGTTTAAATGCTGGGTGCAAATCCGAATTGGCAAACGACAACCAGCGCAAGGCTTGTGCATGCTCAAACGTACCCAACTGTGGATACACAATGCCCGCTTGACCTTGAGCAGCCAAGTACTCAACAATCGCCAAGTTTTGCGTCAACACACGATTATCATCCAACTGCAAAGCAGGCACTGCACCCAGCGGATTGACTTTATCTAAATATTCTGCTCGGCCTGCGTCGTCTGGACGTGGCGCAGCAAGTGCGGTCACATCTAAATTTAACTCACGAGCAACAATATGCGGAACGAGCGAGCATGCCCCTGCGTAAAAATACAACTTCATGTGTTTTCCTTAAAAAATAAAAAGCGATTCTGCTAAATCCGCTTTTCAATATTAAATTTTTACCCAATCTTGAGCAGGGCTTTTGACTATTGACGAATTGATGTTGGCTATTAAAAAGCGGTCAGCTTCATTTACCGCCAAGCTGCACTTTTGTCCTCAATCCATATTTGTGCATTTTACGCGATTTTAAAAACCGTGGTTGCTGCTTGTCATGCGCTGGTATGTTCACGACCCATTGATGCGTTCAAATTAACGATGCGTCGCAACTTCCTTACAAACAACAGCAGACGAAGACGAGTTGTTCACTTCCTGATTAAATAGCACTTCGCCAGCATGTTCCCACCATTCAAGCATGCGCCCATCACTGTAACGCACCCCACTGGCCGCGACCACGCTGGGCAAAGTATATTGCTCTTTGTTGAATGTAAGTTTAACAAAGCTCAAACTATTGTCGGATAAGTTGTAGTAAATGCCGCTGACTCGTGCGCCATTATCACATTGATAATGCACGGCTTTACCCGCAGACAGGGTTAGTGTAGACGTTTTGGCCGAAGCAACTTGAACCCCACAAACCAACATAAACGCCGACACAATCAATACTATTTTTTTCATAACAGAGTCCTTTTTAACCATGTAAATAATCTAGCTTCTGCTCATTCACCATGATTTTCAATGCCTCACGACACCTCATGACAAGGGTACATTTTACACGTCTTCATACATGCAGTCGCCGCATGGGTTATTGAATGATGCACTCAACATTCCACCATATTAACCGCCAAGCCGCCTTTGGCGGTTTCTTTATATTTACTCTTCATGTCTGCGCCCGTATCGCGCATGGTTTTGATGACCATATCGAGCGACACATGATGCGCACCATCGCCTCGCAGCGCCATGCGAGCGGCATTCACTGCTTTGATTGCCCCCATGGCGTTGCGCTCTATACAAGGGATTTGCACCAAGCCGCCAACGGGGTCGCATGTCAAACCGAGATTATGTTCCATGCCAATTTCTGCGGCATTTTCAATTTGCGCTGTGTTGCCGCCCTGCGCCGCCGCTAAACCCGCCGCCGCCATCGAACACGCAACACCCACTTCGCCTTGGCAGCCGACTTCCGCTCCTGAAATTGAGGCATTGAGTTTGTACAAAATCCCAACCGCGCCTGCAGTGAGCAAAAAGGTAATGATTCCTTCGTTATCATTCGGACGTGCATTTGGGGTAAAGCGTTCGTAATAATGCAACACCGCAGGAATGACACCCGCTGCACCATTGGTCGGCGCGGTCACAACACGCCCGCCTGCTGCATTTTCTTCATTGACCGCGATGGCGTATAAATTCACCCAATCCATCACCGACAAAGGGTCGGCGAGTGCACGTTCGGCGTGCTTGGTCAACTGCGTGTAAAGCTCGGCGGCACGGCGTTTCACATTCAAGCCACCTGGGAGATAGCCTGTTGCATCTGGATTGTCAATGCCGCAGCCGCGGGCCACACATGTTTGCATGACGCGCCAAATTTTAATAAGCTCTTCTCGCACTTCGGCTTCACTGCGCCATGTCTGCTCATTCGCCAACATGACTTGCGCAATCGTAAGGCGCTCTCGTTCACAAATTGCAAGCAACTCTTTTGCGCTGGCGAATGGGTATTTGACCTCATTGTATGCTTCGAGCACGGGGGCTGGATCCATACCCACAGTCACGACAAAGCCACCGCCGACCGATAAATATTTACGCTCAACAATCGCGTTGTCATCTGCATCATAAGCCGTGAATTTCATGCCGTTAGGGTGTTCGGCTAAGGCTTGGCGGCGGTGTAAGATTAAATCGTGTTTCAGGCTAAAGCCAACCTCATGCGTCCCCAACAAAAAAATCCGCTGGTCAAGAGCGATTTTATCCAGCTCATCCTGCACCGTTTCAATCGGCACGGTATCAGGCGAGTAACCCAACAAACCAAGCAAAACGCCCTTATCTGTGCCGTGCCCGACGCCTGTCAAACCGAGCGAGCCATACATTTGCGCGCGCACTCGGTTCGTCTGCGCCAACCATTCGTTTTTTTGCAAAGATTCAGCAAACATTTTTGCCGCACGCATAGGGCCGACGGTATGCGAACTTGAAGGGCCAATACCTATTTTGAACAAATCAAATACTGAAACAGCCATGGTTACTCTTTCTTATTTTTTCTACAAACGTTGAGCTGAAAATGATTCTCAAGCCAAGCCATAAATACGTTAACACTTGAGGAGTTGTTCCGCACCACGAAAGATATTTTGTGAAAAACATCAACGGCAGGACCATCACGAATAATCAACAACGATGCTGACTGATATACACACCCAATAAATGTGCTTTAACTTTTGAATCCTGTTAAATCCTTTTGAATCATGATAATACAAAATAAATTTTTAATTGATACACTTATGTTCACAATAGCATGTGCATCGCCCTGTGCTTTCACTCCGACACCCATACAATTAACTTACAACCCAAAAATATTTATTGTAGAATCAATATATTTTAATAAAATAACCTGATTAAATAAAGGAAGACTCATGCACCACAACGCTCAACACAGCAGTCATTCTCATATCGCCGTCGAGCCGTGGGGCATTCGAGAGTCTTCATTTGACAGCGCACAAGCTGCGTTGCATGAAACACTGTTTTGCTTAGGCAATGGGCAAATTGGCGTACGCGGTGCGCAAGAAGAAGGTGAACTTTGGGCGGGCACGATGCAAAATGACGTGTTCATCAATGGTTTTTATGAAAGCGAGCCGATTGTGTATCCAGAAGCCGCCTATGGCTTTGCTCACACCAATCAGTTTATTGTTCGCGTGCCTAATGTGACAGGTATGACATTCAGCATTGACGGCATCCCTTTTGACGCAAACCTTGGCCGCATCAGCGATTACAGCCGTCAACTTGATTTTCAAACAGGGGTATTGACCCGCAGCTTCGTGTGGACCAGCCCAAGCGGGCAAAAAATTCGTATCCTTAGTGAGCGTTTGGTGAGTTTTACACACATGTCCATTGTCGCCGTTCGCTACGCACTGACACCGTTGAACTTTACAGGGGACATCAGTATCACATCAAGCATCACCAATTTACCACGCGCACTCATGGCAGGCGACGACCCTCGTGTGGGCGCATCACTTGGCGGTAGTTTGGACTATATTGCTTTTGAATCGAGTGAGGATTTTGCTGCGTTTACCCACGGCACGCACCACAGCGATTTGAAAGTTGTCAGCAGCGTCACTCACGACCAAACGCCAACAAGGCTGGCTCACGATGAACAACAAACCAATGTTGTGTTCGCAAAAATTGCTGAGGCAAACCAAGCCATCAGCGTGGTTAAATTTGGGGCATACATCACCAGCCAAACCGTGGACTCGGACGACATGACCCGCGTCGCCAAACACTCATTAGACACAGCAAAAACAATCGGCTTTGATGGTTTAGTGGCCGAACAAGAGGCTTATTTAAATGAATTTTGGCTCAATGCAAATGTTGAAATTGGTGGAGATGACTCTTTGCAGCAGGGCATGCGGTTCGGTCAATTTCATCTCTTGCAATCGGCTGGACGAGATGGCAAAACCAATATCGCGGCCAAAGGCGTGACGGGTGCGGGGTATGACGGTCATTATTTTTGGGACACAGAGATTTATGTGTTGCCATTTTTCTTGCACACCCGCCCCGACATTGCGCGTCGACTGCTTGAGTACCGTGCCAGCACCTTAGACGCAGCACGGGCGCGGGCGCGTGAAATGTCGCACACCAAAGGCGCGCTCTATCCTTGGCGCACGATTACAGGCCCTGAATGCTCGTCGTATTTTCCAGCGGGAACGGCTCAATACCACATCAACGCGGACATCGCTTACGCCGTTCGCCAATACAACGATGTCACGGATGACCGTAGCTTTTTGCTTGAGCACGGCGCGGAAATGGTGTTTGAAACGACACGCATTTGGCCTGCTCTCGGGCGATTTGATGAACAAGGACAGTTCGGCATCTATACCGTCACAGGCCCAGACGAATACACCGCTCTCGTCAATAACAACCTTTTTACCAATGCCATGGCTCGCCATCACTTGCAATACGCGGTCAATTTGGTCGCATGGTTATCCAAAGACCACCCCGAAAAATTGCACGAACTGCGCACCAAAATTGACCTGACATCTGAAGAAATAGCAATATGGCAAGACGCAGCCGCCCACATGAAAATGCCTTTCGATGCCAAGCGCGGCATTCATGCGCAAGACGATGCTTTTTTTGAAAAGCCCTTGTGGGACTTTGCCAATACGCCACGCGACAAATACCCTTTATTATTAAATTTTCACCCTCTGGTCATTTACCGCCACCAAGTGTGTAAACAACCCGATGTTGTCCTGGCTTTGCTTTTGTTGGGTCACGAATTTAGTGTAGAACAAAAAAAACGCAATTACGATTACTACGAAGCCATCACCACACATGACTCGTCGCTCTCATCTTGTATTTTTTCAATCATGGCGGCAGAAGTTGGCTACACCGACAAAGCCTATGATTACTTCATGCAAACTGCACGTTTAGATGTAGACAACCTGCACCACAACACACAACACGGCGTACACGCGGCCGCGCTTGCGGGTTCTTGGATGTCAGTGGTTTATGGCTTTGCTGGTCTACGCACATTTGGCAAGCAAGTTAAATTTTCACCCTTCTTACCCAAGCAATGGACACATTACCAATTCAATGTGCGCATCAAAAATTGCCTACTGCAAGTCCGCATTGACAAAAGCGAAGCCACATACCGCTTGCTTGAGGGCGCGACTTTGGATATTGAGCACAAAGGCATGCCCGTGCAAATCACTGCAGCTCAAGATACAGTGGTTCGCATTTAGTTCGCTTCAAAATCAAGTAGTTAATCTAAAACACACGCACACAAGAGGGAACCATGTCATCCATCAAAGCTTTTATTTTCGACCTCGACGGCGTCATCACCGACACCGCCAAATTTCACTTCATCGCATGGCAAAAGCTCGCTCATCGCCTTGGGTTCGATATTGACCATGCTTTCAACGAAACATTAAAAGGAGTTGGACGCATGGACTCGCTCAACTTGATTCTTAAACACGGCGGCTTAACCCTCAGCGACGCGGAAAAAGAAGTTCACGCGGCGCAAAAAAATGATGAATACGTTGAGCTCATCGCTGACATGAGCACTGCGGATTTATTGCCCGGCGCGCGCGCCGCACTCGAGTCCATAAGAGCTGCGGGCCTGCGCACAGGCTTGGCATCCGCCAGCAAAAATGCCTCGACCATATTGGCGCGTTTGGGTGTCACCGACTTATTCGATACCATCGTGGATGCACGCGACGTCATCAATGGCAAGCCAGACCCAGAAATTTTTCTTAAAGGTGCACAACAACTCGGCTTATCCCCTTCCGAATGCATCGGTGTCGAAGATGCCGTAGCGGGTATACAAGCCATAAAAAGCGCAGGCATGTTCGCCATAGGCATTGGCGAGCCCTCGGTTTTAACTCAAGCCGATAAGGTGATTGCAGGATTGCAGTTTTTTGATTTAGATGAGTTCATCCAGTTAGCGCAGCCATGACTTTGAGAGCCGCGTATTCCCGCCTATTCAATAAAAATTAGGTTTAAGAGGCACTCATGTCTCATGGCTTCACAGCTGATTTGACAAAACCAACAACGCATCGTTTCGGTCATCAGTCATGTAAACAAGCCCTGAAGGTGAGGCTTTCAAATCAACGGGTGCGCCCATGGGCTGGTCGCCTCGCGCGCCCCATCGACTAACAACATCCGATGTTTTCCCCGACAATTGACCTGATGCAGGCATCGCCACCAAACGATGACCCGTGTCTCGATAGCCATGCAGCGCGATTAAATATTGTCCCCGTAGCGCTGTTATCACACCATCATTTGCATAGCGCATGATGCCGAGCGGCGCACTGTGGGCAGGCAGCAAAACATTGGGTTTTGCTTTACCGATGCACGCCCGACTGTATGAGCGATACTCGGGATTGAGGCGATTGCCATCGTAACAGTAAGGCCAGCCGTAATCGGCTTTAGGGGTAACCACCATCAGCGCATCATGTGGCAATGTGGCATCGTTGAGTTTTTTATCGAGCCGACTGATGTTGTCGCGTCCATTTTCAGTCACAACCAAATCGCCTTTGGCTGAAAAAGTCACGCCCATGGCATTGCGCACGCCTCTTGCGAACACTTCGATGCGCTTTCCTTCACGCAAATTCACTTTCCAAATCGCAGCGGTCGCACGTGCGCCTTGTGTTTCTTGACAAGGGAACTCAACGCCACCACCAGACGCTTGGGGGCGTTCGCAATGATCGGTTTGCGCCCCCATGCTGATGTATAAATCGCCTTTTGCATCAAAAGCAATTTGTTTCAACGGGTGTAATCCTGTTTTGAGCAGGTCATCCATAACAATTTCATAGCCATTGCGTTTGTCAAACACGGTCACATTGGGATTTACTCTCAATATCCGTCCTGCCTCTGCCACATAAATCCAACCATCAGGCCCTAATGCCAAACCATGTGGCCGATCCAAACCGTCCAAAATGGTGGTGCGCTCATAGCCTTTGTCATTTTTTTGCACGCGACTGAGACGACCACGACCTCGCTCCCAAGAGCCCATTTCAGTCAACCAAATATCCCCATCCGAGAGCGGTAAGACGCCACGCGGCATTTTTAAATCGCTGGCCACAACCGCCAAACATGTATTTGCGATGGTGCTCACATCAACTTTAGGCAGGCCGTGACACACACCCGCGACAGGATAGGGATTTTTGGCAACGGCGATTGAAGCAGTCAAACAACTTAAAAGCACTGCACATGCAACGGATATTTTTTTCATAACGTTTTGACAAAGCCCCTAGATAAATTGCAATGAAACAGGTTGCAACATTCAAGTTGCACCCGTCTCGTTTTTTAAACCAGCTCGCCCCACAAATCGTACTCGTCGCTGGCGTGAATTTTCACATCAACAAATTGCCCGACTTGCAACGGCGTTTCGGTGTAATCAATATACACCACGCCATCAATTTCAGGCGCATCCGCCATCGAGCGGGCGATGGCACCGTCTTCATCAACTTCATCAATCAAGACGGTTTGTACGCTGCCCACTTTTTTAGCCAAGCGAGCGGTGCTGATGCCTTGTTGTTTTTCCATGAATCGCGCGGTGCGCTCTTCGCGCACTTCTTCTGGCAACGCGCCCTCAATTTGATTCGCCACCGCTCCATCCACGGGTGAATAGGCGAAGCAACCAACACGATCAAGTTGTGCTTCATCCAAAAAGTCGAGTAGGTATTCAAACTCCGCTTCTGTTTCAGATGGAAAGCCTGCGATAAAGGTGGAGCGAATGGTTAAGTCAGGGCAGGCCGCACGCCACGCTTGGATACGCTCAAGCACCTTTTCACCATTCGCTGGGCGCTTCATGGCTTTTAGAACTCGTGGATGGGCGTGTTGAAAAGGCACATCGAGGTATGGCAAAACTCGACCGTGACCATTCACCGCGGCTTGATTCATCAACTCAATGACGTTGTCGACATGCGGATACGGATAGACATAATGTAAACGCACCCATGCGCCAAGTTGTGCCAATTCACCAACCAGCTCTTGCATATGTGTTTTCACAGGACGACCATTGACAAATCCCGTGCGATATTTCACGTCAACACCATACGCGCTGGTGTCTTGCGAAACCACGAGCAATTCTTTGACCCCAGAATTAACCAGTTTTTCTGCTTCTCGCACCACGTCACCAATCGGGCGCGACACGAGGTCGCCGCGTAACGATGGAATGATGCAAAATGTACAGCGATGATTACAGCCTTCGGAAATTTTTAAATACGCATAATGCTTCGGCGTGAGTTTAATGCCCTGCGGTGGCAGCAAATCAATGAATGGCTCATGTGGCCGAGGTAAGTGCAAGTGCACAGCATCCAACACTTCATTACTCGCATGTGGCCCAGTCACCGCCAACACTTTCGGGTGCATGGCGCGAACCATGTTGTCACCATTGCCGTCTGTGCGCGCACCCAAACACCCCGTGACCACGACTTTACCGTTTTCGTGCAAGGCTTCACCAATGGCATCAAGCGATTCTTGTACCGCGCTGTCGATGAAGCCACAGGTGTTGACCACAACCAAATCAGCATCTTCATACGACGGCGAAATGCTGTAGCCTTCGGTTCTTAGCTTTGTGAGAATATCTTCCGAATCAACCAAGGCTTTAGGGCAGCCGAGAGAAACGAAACCAATTTTAGGTGCAGAAGTGTTTTGACTCATCATGTGTACTCGCAATAACACGGGGCAAACGATGGATTGTTGCCCCGATTTCAAATTTGAATGTTTTGACCACGTTTATCTATTTGTCGTGGACAACCGTTGACCGTCATTTTATAGGGCTTTAACTCATTTTGCCGCACTGTTTGGCTTCTGAGCGGCCACCTTACCCACTAAAAAAATACCAGTCATCACCAAAGCCGTACCCGCTGTCTGAGTCAAGGTAATGGGTTCACCTAAAAAAATATAACCCATGCCCACTGTCGCAACGGGTCCAATCATAGACACCTGTGACACAATCGACGAGCCTAAACGCGAGACCGCCAGCATGGTCAATACCACAGGCGTCACCGTACACAATACGGCATTGAGCAGAGACAAGCCATACACGACCGAGTTTTTACCCAACAAACCCTGCCAATTGCGCAGCACTAAGTAATGCATAACGCACAACACCGTAGAAACCACCATCGCATACGCCACCAAACGCATCGCCCCCAAGCGGCGCACCAATTCACCCGACATCAATAAATAGACGGCATACGATAAGGCACTGGCAAAAATCAATGTTGAACCAAGCGCGATGTTCGACCCGCCCACATCCAATTCATGCCAAAACACCAGCACAATCCCCGCGTATGCCAAGACCATTGCCAACCACTGCTTAATATCAATGTGTTTTTTCAAAGTGAATTTGGATATCACCAAGACCATGGACGGTGTTAAGAACAAAATCAAACGCTCCAATCCAACCGTGATGTATTGCAAGCCCAAAAAATCAAACAAACTCGCTAGGTAATACCCAAACAACCCAACCACACACACTTGCCACACATCACTAAAAGTCATGCGATAAGGTCGAGTGCGACGCGCCCAAAAACCAATCGCAATGAAAAAAGGCACCGAAAAAATCATGCGCAAGGTCAACACATCGACGCCATCGGCCCCTTCGCGGTACATGAGTTTGGCTAAAATGGCTTTGCTCGAAAAGCACAAAGCGCCTATCAATGCCCACATCAAAGCGGTTTGACGTTGGCTCGCGGTGTATGTCGTATGTGAATTCATTTTTGAATATAAAAAGAAAAGCCCATCAAACGATGAGCGGCTGCAGAAGTCGGCAAATATCAAACCATCAATCAAACAATCGGGCTTGATTATAAACGAGAGCATCCGTTAAGGTTATCATTAAATATTCAAGTCGCGTAACGTACCTTATCCACGCCCAACCCCAATAGACACTGAATCAAAAGGTTTTGAGTTGATATTTATTTTAAAAAGTTTTGTTTTATTTTTGCGGTACAATCAGCGTTTATCCAATTGCCCCTCATTTTTACACCATGTCCAGCACCCATCCAGCCTCGTTGATTAACAACCCCACTCCTTTCGTCCAATGGTTGCGTGGTGTCGCACCTTATGTGCACGCATTTCGTGACAAGACCTTTGTCATTGCATTTGGTGGAGAACTGATTGAACAAGGGCGGCTGGAAGACTTGGTGTTCGATGTCAGCTTGCTAAAGGCAATGGGCATGCGCATCGTACTGGTGCACGGTGCTCACCCGCAAATTGAAAGTCAATTGAGTTTACGCGGCATCAACAGCGAGTTTGCCAACGGCATGCGTATCACAAGCGCACAAACCCTAGAGGCGGTCAAAGAAGCCTGCGGCGCACTGCGCTTATCAATCGAAGCGGTGTTTTCTCAGGGCTTGCCCAACACCCCCATGGCGGGTTCCTCCATTAACGTGGTGTCGGGTAACTTCATCACAGCAAAACCCGTGGGCGTACTCAACGGCATTGATTTTTTACATACGGGCGTGGTGCGAAAAATTAACCGCGAAGCCATTAATAGCCAATTGGCACAAGGACAAATTGTCCTGCTCTCGCCACTCGGTTTCTCGCCCACAGGTGAAGTGTTTAACCTATCTACCCCTGAAGTCGCTGCGGCCGTCGCCAGTCAACTGCACGCCGACAAATTGATTTTACTGTCACACGACAACCTCGTTGGCGAAGACAACGCGACCATCCCTGAACTCGATGTCGAACAAGCGCGCGCCATGTCGGAGCAAATGCCTTTAGGGTACTTTTTACGCCAATGCCTAAGTGCTTCATGGATTGCCGTCCAAAGCGGCGTACCTCGTGCGCACATCGTTCCTGTTGACACCGATGGTGCTTTGTTGCTGGAACTATTCCAGCACGACGGCGTCGGCACGATGATTACAAAAAATTTGCTTGAAACCCTGCGCGAAGCGGCATTTGACGATTTGGGCGGCATTTTGCAACTCATTACACCGCTCGAAGAAAACGGCACCCTCGTGGCCCGCGGGCGTGAAAAGCTTGAAACTGAGTTGCCTTTCTTCAGCGTCATTGAACATGACAATGTGATTCTGGGCTGTGCTGCACTATATCCATTTCCAGAAGATAAAATGGCCGAGATGGCCTGCTTCTCAATTGACCCCGATATGCAAGGCATGGGCTTAGGCGAACGCATGCTGGCGCACATGGAAAAACGCGCACGCAAACAAGGATTTAAAGAGCTCTTTGTGCTCACAACACGGGCAGCCCATTGGTTTTTAAAACATGGTTTCGCCGCAGGTCATGTCGACGATTTGCCAGCCGACAAAAAACGCATGTACAATTGGCAACGCAAGTCACAAATTTTTATCAAAAAAATCATGTGATTTTTTATTTTTACTTCAACCTTTAACCGATTCCCTTTTTGAGAGCTTTATGTCACGTACTGTTAACTGCATCCGCCTCGGCAAAGAAGCCGAAGGTTTAGAATTCCCCCCTCTTCCAGGCGCACTCGGTCAACGCATTTTTGAAACCGTATCTAAAGAAGCTTGGGCGCAATGGCTAAAGCATCAAACCATGCTCATCAATGAGAACCGTTTATCCATGCTTGACCCACGCGCACGCCAATACCTTCTCAAACAGGCCGAAGCATTCTTTTTTGGCGACGGTGCGGATGCGGCAGCAGGCTACGTCCCTCCAGCGCAATAGTTGATTTTTTTGAAAATAAAGCAAATGGATATAAATAAACCCATTTGAATCCATATTTTTCTTTATTTTCAAAACAACCTATCCATTATTGACAGTAGGGAATTATACATGTAGAATGCGCGTTGGTTTACAATCAAGCATTCAGGTTACCTATACTTACAACGAGCCTTTCCCTGATGCCAACACAATTGAACGCGTATTTGAGACAACACTTTGCGGTCAATTGTTTGACAAAAAAGGTTTTACATGTTTTTTAAATTGAATTTACAGCACACAGTCCGAGCCGTAGTTGGCTTGGTAATCACTGCATCTTTGGCTTTAAGTAGCACATCCGCTTTGGCCGATGACTCTTTTTCTCAAAAATTACTTTCACGCGCCATGGATTTGGTTGGCGTCAAATATCGTTTTGGTGGCACATCTCCCACGACAGGTTTAGATTGCAGCGGTTATGTCCAATACGTATTTAAAAATGCGGTAGGAGTGAGCTTGCCCCGTGTCGCTTCGGCTCAAAGCCAAGTCGGCGAAAAAATCACTGATGTTGCTGACATGCGTCCTGGCGATATGGTGTTCTTTAACACCCGTGGCTTTGCCTATTCTCACGTTGGCATTTATGTGGGCAACGGTACATTTCTTCACTCTCCGCGCACGGGTTCAAGCGTACGCTTTGACAGGGTTGATTCGCCTTATTGGAAATCACGTTTTAACGGCGCACGTCGCGTTAGTGCTTCAGGCTCTCAAAGTAATGATTTCAAATCTAATGCGCCATTGGGCATGTAGTTTTGTGCGCATCACAACAAAAAACCAGCTTTATGCTGGTTTTTTTATTAATGGTCAATCCATTGACGGATTCAATCTAGAAGTTTCAGCCTATCAATTAAAAGTTGAACAAGTTTAACTTAACGTATTGCACTGGCTATTTCAAGCCATAATTGAAGTTGAAACATCGCATATTAAAGGCCGACACGTTTACAGGAGATATCACGTACAGCACAAAAGTCAAACGAAATACAGGAGCAAAATCCTTAGTTCAGTGCTTTTAGTATCGCTTATGCCTATCCCGTTTTAGACGACAAAAGCTCCCGAGAAATCTAAGCAGCACTGACTACACGGCATTACTCATAGACCATATCAGATAATGTGGTGAATTTATTAGCACATGTGCAGCAAAATATTGAAAAATCGCTCAGATAGATAAAAACATAACGGATAGCACTACAAATATCGTAAAAACTCGTGAACGATCAATGGGACTGATATGCGCCAAAGTGTCTCGGAGACCTTAAAGAAGATGCTATTTGTAACTCAAAGCATCAAGGCTCATTGTGGCCGCCTTTTGCTGAGTGCAACTGCTTGTTAGAACGATAAAAGCTGACCAACCATACATGTTCCCAAGCAAGTAACACCCCAGCATCCAACCAGTCAAACAAGTACGACGTTTGGCAATGAGAATGAATTTGCAGCACGTGCACATTTGCGAGAGCTTGGGTTTAACAACTTGTATTGATTGAAAAAAGACCCGTATTGTTTCATTCAACGCAACGGACTAGACACACCCACACACTCTTCGAACAATGACTTTCCGCATGACTTTATCGTAAAAAACAAAATGCGCCTAATCATCGACACCGAAAAATTTAAACAGGCTTTCCCCTGCCCAACTATCATGACGAAAACTCCATGATGAGGCCAGGTGAAAGGCTAGAGCTTTAGCCTGAGAGGTATGCCAATAAGATTTTATATATTTTTCCTATTGAATGAGAATACATGATGAAGTCAATAAAAAACCCCCAACTCAAAGAG
>NZ_SNZE01000011.1:568-77539 GCF_004363775.1 Hydromonas duriensis | reverse complement strand
TATTGGTTTAACGTCTAGTGACTTGTCACTCGACTGAACCATAAACGCCCACACTTATCGGCTGTTAATTTTTAAAGATCTTGTCTTAACTGAGCGTCTTGACACTCAGTCGCTTTGCTGCTTTCGCTCTAAACTTCGCTCAGAACAGAAGCGAGATTATGAAGCAGTTTTTTTATTCCGTCAAGCTTTTTTTAATTTATTTTTTGCAAATATTTCACAACCAATAAACCGCCTAAAACTCAACACTGCACAACCTTCGCATCCTGCTGCGACCTCGGCCACAACAGAAGCGAGATTATGAACACATCAAACATTTCTGTCAAGAAGTTTTTGCACCTTCGGCCGTTTTATTTTAATACCACCCTGCGCCATTCATTTTCTAGGTGCGCATCTTGCATGTACCGCTCCCAATTAAAATAAACTCCAGGGTCTGTTTTTCGCTCGGGGGCAATCTCGCTATGCCCAGCCACCCCATGCAATACTGGATAGCGTTGTTTTAATGCCTGAGTGAGTAATGCAAGGGTTGCATATTGAGCTTCTTCAAATGCACTATAGTCGTCGCCTTCTAATTCGATGCCAATTGCAAAATCATTGCATCGCGCACGTCCGCGCCATTGAGACGCTCCTGCGTGCCACGCTCGATTGTTGCACGACACATATTGAGTCAATAGGCCATCACGCTTAATGAGAAAATGTGATGACACTTCAAACTGGTGGATGGTGGCAAAATAGGGGTGTGCATTGGGGTCGAGTCGATTTAAGAACAAATCGTCTATCCAGTCACCACCAAACTGGCTGGGTGGCAAGCTGATATTATGAATTACAAGCAGTTCAATTGGCATGCCATCTGGGCGCGCATCGAAGTTAGGCGACTCAACACGTCGCGCGGCCGCACACCAGCCATCTTCATTTACTTGAAACAACACGCTCATTTACTGTGCTCCGTGCTGCAATAAAATTGCCCTTGCGAATGCACGCCTTCACTCTCAAGCACATGCAGCCCGCAACGTGCGCAAGGCAGCATGAGACCATTCGACACTTGCTGCGTCCCACGTACTGGAGCGCTGCCATTTGGGCGCGGTTGTTTTTTTGCTTGTCGCAACGCGCTGGCGATGCCGAACAACGCCGCCCACATTTGTTTGGTTTGCGGCGGAATGCTCCGCCATTTTTGAAGCATGGCGTAACCAATTAAAGCACACACCACTAAAATCACAATAAATTTCATCAGGCTCTTTCAGTCAAATCGTCTAATTAGCGTCTTAATAAAACGTCCAATACAAAATGTGTGCCCGCATACGCCAAAAACAAGAGGGCAAATCCGAATATAGTTGCGCGCACTGCGACCAAGCCACGCCAGCCTGCCATAACGCGCCCCAATAGCAGCACGCCAAACACCACCCATGCCACCAAGGTGAAAACGACCTTATGATTAAAGACCAACGCCCGCCCCCAGACCACCTCACCAAAAAACATGCCCGACAGCACCAGCGCAGTCAGCAAAGCAAAGCCAGCCCATAACAGGCTGAATAAAATCCGCTCCATGCGCAATACAGGCGGCAAAATAGCCATCCACTTTGAAGACCCGCCCGCATTGCGAATGTCATGCAAGCGTCGAGTTTGGAACCACAACGCCACCGCGGTGAAAAATGCCGCTATAAAAATTCCCGAGGTCAAAACAGCCGCCACAACATGCGCCCCCATCACGCTCGACTCACCCGCACTCGCCCACACCGACAAACTGCTCATCAGCAACATCCCCAAAACCCAGCGCACAAGGTACAATATTGTTTTCATATATACAAACTGATTAAAATTGATTTAAAGATTGGCGTGCTCGCATCAACGGCTGCGGCATTGCTTTCAATAAACGACATTGTATACTTTTTCATCAAACCGCAGGACACCGACATGCTCGACAACTTAAGCACCCGTTTTAGCAAAATCATCAAAACCATGCGCGGTCAAGCGCGTCTGACCGAAGAAAACACCGCCGAGATGTTGCGCGAAGTGCGCATGGCCTTGCTCGAAGCCGACGTTGCTTTGCCCGTTGTGCGAGATTTTGTTGCCAAGATTAAAGAAAAAGCCCTTGGCGAAGAAGTCATCAGCAGCCTGACCCCTGGTCAAGCCCTCGTCGGCATCGTGCATGGCGAACTGGTCAACCTCATCGGCGGTGAATACGACGCGCGTGCGGTTGAACTCAACCTCGCCACCACCCCACCTGCTATTGTGCTCATGGCGGGTTTGCAAGGTGCAGGTAAAACCACCACGGTCGGCAAGCTTGCCAAGCGCTTGGTCGAGCAAAAGAAAAAGGTCATGACCGTTTCGTGCGACGTCTACCGACCCGCCGCGATTGAACAACTCAAAAGCGTCACTGCGCAATCGGGTGCAGAGTTTTTTCCTTCTACGCCTGAGCAAAAGCCCGCAGACATCGCCGCCGCCGCACTGGATTATGCCAAGAAACACTATATCGACGTTTTACTGGTCGATACCGCAGGTCGTCTCGGCATTGACGAAGTGATGATGAACGAAATTTCCGCCCTACACGCGCAACTTAAACCCATCGAAACCCTATTCGTCATTGACGCCATGGCCGGTCAAGACGCTGTCAACACCGCTAAAGCCTTTAACGATGCCCTGCCCTTAACAGGCGTGGTGCTCACCAAGCTCGACGGCGATTCACGCGGTGGCGCGGCCTTATCCGTGCGCCACATCACAGGCAAGCCGATTAAATTTGTCGGCGTCTCTGAAAAAATTGACGGCCTTGACGCTTTTCACCCCGACCGCATGGCGCAACGCATTCTCGGCATGGGCGACATCATCTCCCTCGTCGAAGAAGCGCACAAGAACGTCGATATGGAACAAGCGCAAGCCCTCGCCAAAAAAATTAAATCAGGCAAAGGTTTCGATTTAAACGACTTTAAAGAACAACTGGCTCAAATGAAAAAAATGGGCGGCGTCGCCACCCTGATGGACAAACTACCGAGCCAAATGACCCAAGGTGCAGGCAACATTGACATGGATAAAGCCGACCAGCAACTGCGCCGCACCGAAGGCATCATCAACTCGATGACCCCGCTTGAACGCGCCAAGCCTGAACTCATCAAAGCCTCACGCAAACGCCGCATCGCTCAAGGCGCGGGCCTGCATGTGCAAGAAGTGAATAAAATGCTCAAGCAATACGAACAAATGCGCGACATGATGAAAAAATTTCAAGGTGGCGGCATGGGTAAGATGATGAAAATGATGGGCGGCATGAAGGGGATTAAGAACATGATGGGCGGCGGGAAGATGCCGTTTTAATTTAGCCTAAAAAACCTGTGCGATAAAAACAGCATCCATCACAACAAAACGCACAAAGCAACACGCAGAACCATGCCCACGATGATATTGTGGGCATTTTTTGCGCCCTCTGCAGACTTATTTATTCTTTACTATAATTCGAGTCGCGGCAAAATGTTATGTTGTTTTATATAAATTAACAATTTTGTCGGTGGCATGAATCTGCCACTTTCATAACTAATATTTAAAAAAGGAATCACACGATGCAAGCAACAAATCATTCAACTTTCAAAGTAGACAACACGGCTTTGGTGTTAGTTGACCACCAAGTCGGCACCATAGGCTGGGCGGGTGAGCTGGCCAATGAGGCGGGACGCGACCAATTGAAAATGTGGGTGCGTGTCATGGCGCGTTTTGCGAAGAGCGCGGGCATCCCAGTGGTCTTGACGAGCAGCATGGAAACTCAAGCGCAAGGCCCTTTGTTGCCTGAGTTTCAAGAAATTTTGCCCGCCGAATATGAAGCACGTATTCAACGCACGGGCGTTATCAATGCTTGGGATGACCCCAAGTTCGCCGAAGCGGTGCACGCGACAGGCAAGAAAAACATCATCATGGGTGGCTTGACGACGGATGTGTGCTTGGTTCCGCCCGCATTGTCAGCTCAAGCTGAAGGCTTTAACGTAGTGGCTTTGCTTGATATTTCTGCTGCATGCACGAAAATTGCGGCGCAAAACTGCCGTGATTTGTTGCAAAAAGCGGGCATCGAAATCATGACCGTTACGCCAATGATTACCAGCATGTTGGGTGATTACACCAACCCTGTATCAGGCGCATTTTTTGAGGCCTTTGAGAAAGAGGGCGTTTATGGTGCGTTTGCACAAGGTAACTTGCGCTAATGTCTACTGTGAATACGCCTAAGCGTTGGAAGTCCATGCTGGTCACGTTTGCAGTGGTATTCCCGACGGTGGAGCTGCTCAATCGCGGCATTTTGCCGCTTTTGGGTGACATCCCATTTTTATTGCATGATGTCTTGGCGGTGGCGTCGATGTGTATCGTGTTGACGTTTGCCTTGCCATGGGCCATGCGCTTGACTCACCGTTGGCTGGTGTCTTAGCGAATTAATAAAAGCGTGACATATATCAGCACCAGCAGTCGAGCAGCTGAGTGTTGATTTAAATGAATGGTGTGCAAATGCACACCATTTGTATTTTTTGCCTATTTTTTAGATTAAATCGCGGATGCGGCTATTTATGTTTAGGCCGATGGCGAACGATTAAACAGGGCTTGCCAGCCTGCCCGTCCGAGGGCGTTGAGCGTTTGAATATTGCGTTCGTAAATCTCACTTGCATCGGAAAAACTGGCAACGGCGCGGTCGATACTGCTTTCGCGCAATAAATGAACAATCGGATAAGGCGCGCGGTTGGTGTAATTGCTGATGTCGTCTGGTTCTGTATTTGCAAATTGAAATTGCGGGTGAAAATGGGCGATTTGTAGCGTGCCTGTCAAACCCATTATACGCAGCAGTTCATCTGTAAAGTCGATGAAGTCATTAAACGCCAAAAAGTCTTTGAATGAGTCAGGCAGCACCAGTAGCGTGGTGTCGCGTTGTTGCGGGTCGCTTTTATTGAGCGCTTCCAGTTCGGTTTGAAGCTCCAACAGAATGGTGTCGGCATCAGCGGCTCGGCTGATGACTGTGTGGACTTGTTGCTTGACATAGACGGATTTGGCAAAAGGGCAAAAGTTTAATCCAATCACGGCTTTTTCAAGCCATTCATGGGTGCGCGCTTTAACGAGGTCGTCGGTATCGGTGCTGTTGTGTGGTGTATTCATGGGGTATAACGTTTCGTATTGATTGAATAAATAGTGCGTGCGGATGTGCTGCGAATCTTGTTTATTCTACACCCCACGCATACCCATCACCCGCACTTGGGATGTGTTTGACATTGGATGCGCCTTCAACCACTTCTAAGCGCACGCATTCATGCGGCTGAATGACATCGTCCATCCACGCGACATCTGCGCCTACGCGTTCAGATGGCGTGGTGACCGCTTCACGCTCTGCGCCCGCCATGTGTTCAAGATAAGTAACGCCGTAATCAACTTTGACAACGCCCTCTTCAAAAGCGTCGAGTGTTTGTCGCCAACGATAGGATGGCCATAAAAAATCAACGCAATTTTGCTCGGGTAAATACACGGCGCTGTATAACGTGCCGTAGCCTCGGTGAAATGAGGTTTGAAAAACGGGCGGGCGCATGAGGGCGTTTTGCATGTCTTCTAAACTGCTGTGCTGGTTGATGTGATTTTGCAAAGCATCTCGGCGCTCAACGCTGCGGGTGGCGCGGGCGTGGGCGAGCCACATGACTTCGCCTTGAAAATTGGTGACCACTTGGTCATACACCACTTGGGTGGGGCGGTCAGGGGCAAGGTGAACGATGGCGTAAAAACCCGTTTTGTCCAAAACAGTCACGCTATAGCACATGTGACTTGGGATGCGACACAACATGGCAACCGCCTCGCGGCCGCTGCTGGCAAATTCGAGCACATAACGCAAAATAACAGGGATGCCGAAACCTTCGCCCACCACCGTGCGTCCACCGAATGACAGCGATACAGATACGCCCGATGCGTTCATGCCGTCCAGTACGCCCCAGATGCAATCGCTCATGGCAACGACACGCTGCTGGTGCCATTGGGTTGAAAATATTGAGCCTTCGAGAAGGGCGGGCGAAAAATCATAATTGCGCAGTAACGCGCCTGCACCACCTGCAGGATTGCGCCAAATCGCTTGTGAGCACCCCGCGATGAAGGGAGGTGGCGTCCATAAACTCAAAAACCGTGCTTGCGCATCTTCGCCGCCGAGCATCTCTGTGAGTGTTTCGTACAGCGGCACGAGTTCGGGCATGTGTGTGCGCATGGCACGACGACAGGCGAGATAGCTGGGTCGGCGCGTCAGCCCACCCCAACCATACCAACGCTCGTATGCGGGCCAAAAATGTCGCGCACGCGCCTGCCATTTAAAGCCCGCCTGCTCTTCTTGGTAAGCGCGAAAGTGGATGGTGGAAAAACTCATGAGTTTATTTTCTTAAACATTCACTTCAATGAAAGAGCTGAATTAAAGTGCTGAAAAAACAGTATCAAACATGCAAAAAACCCAAAAAACTCAATCCATTTAGAATCAATTTTTTGGGTCTGCCCCGCCATTTTACAAGATTTTAAATGAGCCTGGTGTCGGCGCATACATATCGGGTGTACTGATAATCGGTGCACCGCTGTAGTACTTTTTGATGCCGCCAATCCAATCCCGTGCGCGTAAATTTAAGCGGAAGTCGTCATTCATTGAGCGACCACGGGTGATGAGAATGCCCAAGTCCGCGCCTTCGTAGCGATAGTCACCCGGGCCTGTGATGCGTTGAAAAAAGGCTTCACGCTCCGAGTCAATCGCTTGGCGATTGTAATCAAAGCGATGGTACGAGACCGCACCGTCTTCGGACATGCGATAGATACCAGACGGCGGAGCGTGCGTGACGACATCCACATTGCTTTCAACGTGCTTGATGACGACTTGGCTCCAACTGTCAATAAAATGCGGCTCGGCCCAACGCGCGTTTAATGTTTTGGTGTCCAACTCGTAAGGCACGCCTGAGAATTCCATCAGGTGAAACAAAAACAGCGGGGCATCGGCGTAGGCAAACGCAGCATGGTTGGTCATGGGCGATGCGCCACAAATGCGCGGGTTTAGTTCGCCTAAGTACACTTCATTGGTGTCTTTGTCGATGAGAAAGTCGAGGTCGAAATAACCGCGATACCCCTCTTCGAGCAGTTGGTCACCAAACTTCATCGCCAACTCACGCGCCTTGAGCCTAACCTCTTCTGTAAATGCGCCTGCAAACACTTCGTTACCACACCAGCCGCCTTTGTATGGGGTGAGCTCGCTTGCCCCGACCACTTCGGTCAACAGCGGGCCAACCAATGTGCCCGAACGCGTTGCGACCGCTTCTAGCGTTGCGCCTCGGCAGTTGATGCGTTTCATGATTTTGACCTCGGGGTCGTTGATGATGTCGTTGGCGTGTTGTTCAAAATCAGCTTTGCTGCTGATAAAAAACGTGGTGTGCCCTGAGTCACCGAATGCCGATTGCACCACCAAGTGTTGCCCTAAGCCGTGGCGTTCGGCGATTTGCATGAGATGCTCGTAGCTGTCTACTTTTTCCAAGGCGTTGGGCACGGAAGGCACGCCTGCTTTATTGCCAATGCGTACGGTTTCCATTTTGTTGTCGCAGCGCGTGCGCAAGGCGGCTGAGGGAAACCATAAGTCCAAGCCAATTTCTTTGCACAGCTCTTCGGTTTTTTCGTCAAACATTAAAAAAACCGCTGCGGGGTTGCCGCCGTTGCGCTCGATGTAGTCGATGACAGCCTTGTGTTGCAACAAGTAGTTATTGATGTCTTCAATCGATTCAAACTCTTCGTGTGGCAGCTTTGCGGGCACGAAAACGTTTGGATGGCGACCGTCAAAACAATCAATGTAGTTGATGTGGCGGAAGCGACGCACCCAGCGGTCTATGCCGTTAAGGTTGAAGTTGGTCGCGCTGATGAAATAAATCGGTCTTTCGTTGCGATGAAAAAATAGGTTCAAATCAGATACGTTGCGAATGATGTCCATTGTGTCTCTTGTCTCTTTTGTATGGTTTTTTTGTATGATTTTATGGGTTTAATACGTGCTGCTGTCAGGGCGCAATTGGTTAAACAACAAGCAATATGTTGTGCATTTTTTTAACATTTTGCTTTATGAATTTGCATGTGCCAATTGCGCCCTTGATTGTCAGTCTTCGGGTTGTATCACCGTTTGTAGCGCGCGCTCGGTGAACACCCTAAAACCCAGCTCTGGACGATAGCCGTGAATTTCTTTCACGTCCAATGCTTCCATGAACTCGACAATTTCTTTGCTGATGACTTGACCTGGAACTAAAATCGGGAAACCCGGGGGGTAAGGAATCACAAACATGGCGGAGACCACGGCGCGTCCTTTTTTAATCTCAGCGTGCAATTCCTCAAATGGGAAATATTCGCAATTTTCTTCATCATACGACAAGAAAAACGGGCGGCGAATATTGCCATCTGGGGTGATGATGCACTGGTCTTTTTCAACTTTGGTTTTGACTTTTTGTCCTTTTTTCTCCGCTTTCTCCTGAAGCACGATGGATTGGCGCGTGCTGTGGCGGAATGCGGGATGAAAGTGCGAGAAGTCAGGCAACGGCGGCAGGTCTTTGGTCAGTGAATTGACGCGTTTTTCGTGAATGCGTTTTTCAACCGCGCTCATATCTTCGACGCGCTCGTCAATTTCCTGCGCTATTTTCACCAAGACTTCAATCAAATAAGCGACCGATGAGCGGGTCGTACCGATATTGGTCATGAACAGTACAGAGTTGCGACTGGTTTTGTTGATTTGGATGCCATATTTGTTCATCAAATAGGCGGTTTTGAAGGTGTCGCCATCAATGCCTGTAGCACCAATCGCCAGCGTCAGACGCGATGGATCCAGCGCAAACTCATCTTGTATCCACGCGCTTTCCATATTGGCCCAGCCGTTTTCGACCGAGAAATACGCATCTACGCCTGAGCTGCGGTATTGCTCGGGAATCATGTCGGCCACTTTGAGGAATGAAAAGTATTTTTTCAGCAGCGGATGCGAGGCCACACGCTCGCGTAAGGTCATGGCAAGGTCAATTTGACGTTGCACCAACTCATATCCTTCCAACTCAACTTGACGACGACCGACATCAAGCGAGGCGAGGATTTGGTAGTTGGGCGATGTGGAAGTGTGGGTCATGTAGGCTTCGTGGAAGGCCTCTTCGGTTTTGTCTTTGAAGTCTTGATCCCAGACATGAATCATTGAACCTTGGCGCAATGAGGTCAATGTTTTGTGTGTCGAATGCGTGGCGTACACCCGAATGCGAGCCAATTCAGGGTTGGGCATGAGGCGCGTGTTCAACACTTTGCCTTCATCATCCCAATCCGCTTCGGTGAATTGTTCGGTAAACGCAGCGTACTGCTTGGCGTATGCCGCGCTTTTGAATTTTGCTTTTAAAGTCGCGGCCGTCGCCATGGCGGTACGGTGGCGATAGGTCGGATGAAAACGCGCAAAGGCAAACCATGCCTCGTCCCATAAAAACACGAGGTCAGGTTTAATCGCCAAACATTCTTCCATCACGCGCTCTACATTGTAGACCACGCCATCAAATGTGCAGTTGGTGAGCAATATCATGCGCACGCGGTCGAGCGTGCCCGCTTTTTTGTATTGCAACAAGGTGCGCTTGAGGTCACGAATCGGCACGGCGCCATACATTGAGTATTCGTTTAATGGATACGAGTCAAGGTAAGCCACATGCGCCCCTGCCAGTACCATGCCATAGTGATGCGATTTGTGGCAGTTGCGGTCAATGATGACGATGTCATCAGGCTTGACGATGGCCTGTACCACCACTTTATTGGCAGTGGATGTGCCATTGGTGGCGAAGAAGGTTTTTTTTGCGCCGAATGCTCGTGCCGCATATTCTTGAGCCAATTTGAGCGGGCCAACAGGTTCAAGCAAAGAATCTAAGCCGCCGCTGGTGGCGGATGTTTCGGCCATGAATACATTGAGACCATAAAATTGCGCCATGTCGTGAATCCAACTGGAGTTCATAATCGATTTGGCACGCGAAATAGGTAAGGCGTGAAATACGCCTGTGGGTTGGCGTGAGTACTCTTTGAGCGCGTTAAAAAACGGCGTGCGGTAACGTTCAGACACACCACGGTGGATGGACGTGTATAACTCGGTGTCGTCTTCGTCACGGAAAAACACCCGTTTGAAGACATCCCCGACCTTTGCGCCCACTTCGGCAGCGGATACGTCCGTGACGAGGTATAAGTCCATTTCGGGGCGTAAGTTGTGAATTTGTTTACCCAACATGATGCCGCGTTCGGAGTCGGGCAGTCGTTCGACATTGTCTGCATTTAAACCATCGAGCATGTTGTGCACAAAATCGAGTTGATATTCAGATTTAAATGGAAATTGGTGGCGGATGATGCACGCCTGCAAGTTGAAGTTGAATAACGTGGCAATCATGGCGTCTTCAAATGTCGGCGCGACCACCACATCGTATACGAATGGGTCATCTTTGCGGCGCGCGCGGCGCACGCGGTCGCGTAATGCGTCATGCTCATCGGCCGTTAAATCACCAACAACCAGCACTTCAAAATAAGGTTGCGCGATTTGCGCTTCGCGTTCAGCTTCCTCTTCTTTAACGATGTCGATGTCTTCGGGCGCTTCTTCGATATTGAACGGGCGGTGGCGATATGTTTTGTCTGAGAGCATTCGATTGATGCGGCGAACAGCTTTATGAGCGCGGATGTAGTCGCCCTCTTCAAACCAGCGGATGATGTCGTTAAATAAGTGGCGACCTGGGAAAGCCCAATAACCTTCAATCGGCGCGAGCAACAACAAAGCGGCGGCTACGCTGGCGCGTTGCTTTTCAAAATCGGCGGTCTGGGGTTTAAAATCTAATAGTCGAGCCAAACCATCAGTGAGCACAATCCAACCATCGTCTCGCATTTCCCAAACGCTGCGGTATTTGTTAAGGGATAAATTGTCTGCTTTGCTTTTGCTCATATTGACTCCTGTTTTTATTTAAATGGTCTTGTAAACTTTGTGTGTTGTGTATGTTCAGGTAGGTGTGTGGCTGTTTTTTGGGGACTGGCGTTGTAAAAAAAGCGCGCATCAAACGACACACGCTTCGCCTCTTCCCTCTTTAACCCATTGGGCCGCTGATTTCCATGGATTTCGCCAAAGGGTCGCCCTCTTTGTCTTCGTTTAAACCATCGTTTAAATTACGACCTGGCTTTTTCAGAGGGCCAAGGGTGTACAAATAATCATCGACAGACGAGGCTCGGTTGTACACGTCAAATTCAACGGGCCGCTCGCGGAATGATTTGAGCACTTGCCCCAAACCTCGCAAACCTGTTTCACGCTCGCGACGCACTTTACCGACATCAACTTGAACCGCCATGATTTCGGGCATCGTTGAAGCCTGATGCACCACATAACCCGAACAGTCAACCACGCAAGATTGTCCAACGCCGCCATCGCCCACGCCATTGACATCAAAGAAATACACTTGATTTTGTGCCGCGGCCGCGCGACACATCGCCAGTTCAACTTCACGGTCGATGGTATCGGTCATGGTGGGGTGAATGATGACTTCAGCCCCCATTGACGCCAATGTGCGCGTGGTTTCTGGAAACCACATGTCGTAGCAAATCGACACGCCAATTCGCGCCACGTCTGGGATGTCAAACACCACAAAGCGATTGCCCGCAGTGATGCCTTGCTCGTATGGAAAAAATGGGAACATCTTGCGATAGCGGTCAACCACGACGCCATCAGGTGAAATAATGGGAGTGGTATTGAATACGCAGCCGTCTAAAAGCTCAAACATCGAGCCGGGTATCAACCACATGCCATATTTGGCCGCAATGGTTTGTAGGCGTTGTTCGGCCTCACCCGGCATGGTCTGCGCATGTATCGGGTTTGAGCCAAACACGCACAACTCAGAAAACACCATGACCGTTACCCAAGGGAAACGCTTACGCACGTGTGCAACATAGCGCTCCATCATATCAATGTTGTCCGCTATCGCCGAAACAGGCATTTGAATGCCCGCGATGCCTAAAATCGTCATGCTTATCCTTATTTTGGTTTTCTTGTTTCAAAGCGCATAAACTTTCACTGTGAATCGTCAGTCCATACAGTAAAAAACACCAACGAGCCATCGATTAACACTAAAAGCTTTTATAAAAAATCGCGCAAACCCTTTTAAAACAAGGCTTGCGCACGAAATGAAGGCACAGTTTAACCGCGCCACTCTCGGGCTGTCAATGTCTTTTATTTCAAGGACTTAATTGTCATTTTTTGAGATTTTTAGTGTGATTAAATGCGGCAATGCAACATAAAATCATCGGATATTGCTTGGCAAACACACCGCCAACCACCGCAAATGAAACTCAAAAGCTATCATCTACCGCGCTTATTTGTTATGCTTCGCTTTACTCTTTAAATACTCAAAAGCCATGACTCAAAGCCAACCTCACAAAAAACGCCCGCAGCACCACTCGTCTGCTCGCCACCGTCCACGCACCGCCCCTCAGCATATCAAACAGACCGCTACTCATGAGCGCATGCGCTTAGAGGATGTGCGTGTTTACAATTTGGCAGGCACATCGCTGGCGTATCAACTTGCCATGGCGGCGCATATTGTGATGGCGGTGCAACAAGGTTATTCGATGCAGCACGCATTAACGGTCGTTGATATGGCCGATGGTGCACGTCCCAACGTACAACGCTTGTGCTTTGAGGCGATGCGTCATTGGGGCACGAGCCAATTTTGGGTGAAGCGGGCGGTGAGCAATTTGCCCGGCCCTTGGTTACAAGCATTGCTGTCGGTCAGTTTGACGCAACTGGCGTTGGAGCAAGAAAGTGAATTTGTTTTAGTTGACCAAGCGGTTGAAGCGGCGATTAATATGAAGCCACACGCGAAGGGCTTAGTCAACGCGATTTTGCGCCGTTTTTTACGTGAGCGTGAGGCATGGCAAGCGGATGCGTTGACCGATGAGGTGGCAACATGGAATTATCCGCAGTGGTGGATAGATGCGGTGAAACGTAATTATCCCAATGATTGGCAAAGCATTTTAAGCATTGGCAATACCCATCCACCCATGACATTGCGGGTGAATGCGAGACGCGGCACGGCTGATGAGTACATTGATTACATCAAAGAAGACGGACTGATTGCACAAGGCATGCCCACATTAAGTGCGCAAGCGGTTGTGCTAAGCCAGCCCTGTGGTGTGGCTGATTTGCCAGCGTTTGCCGATGGCGGTGTGTCGGTTCAAGATGCGGGTGCGCAAATCGCCGCCGACTTATTGGATGTTCACGACGGCATGCGTGTGTTGGATGCATGCGCCGCGCCAGGAGGTAAAACCTGCCATATTTTAGAACGCTATGACGTTCAATTGACGGCGATTGAAAAAGATGAAGCACGCGCAGCACGCATTGCCGATAACTTACATCGTTTGGATTTAGAAGCGGATATTTTAGTGGTGGATGCCAATAATGCGCACCAGTGGTGGAATCGAGAGGCGTTTGACCGCGTGTTGTTGGATGCACCGTGTTCGGCCAGCGGCATTGTTCGTCGTCACCCCGACATACGTTGGTTGCGTGAGGCCAACGATTTGGAAGGTTTGGCGAGACAACAGGCCCAACTCTTGCGTACAATGTGGAAAACCGTCGCAGTGGGCGGACGTTTGTTGTATTGTACGTGTTCCATTTTTCCCGAAGAAGGCGAGCAGGTTATCGCTGCATTCTTGGCGCATACGCCAAACGCGCAACGCTTGGAATTGCCCGCATTGCAGCCCCTGCAGCATGGCGAGGGACAATTGATACCCACCCAAACTGAAACACGTAACCACGATGGGTTTTATTACGCCGCATTAACCAAAACATCAAATTGATACCGTATGGCGCTTATGCAAACACTTCAAAATTCAACCCTGACTAGACGCTGGCAACGCGTCTGTTTGGTGTGGATATGGGTGTGTGCTTCGCTGTTGATGTCTGTGCCTGCGCACGCCGCCATTTCGACCCAATACGCGACTTTAACTCGTCAATCAGACGGCGGATATGCGGTGAATGCCGATTTTCGATTTTCAATGCCGCAACAATTACAAGAAGCCATCAATCATGGCACGCCCATCACGTTCACCGTCGAGTTTGAGCTTGCGCGCCCGCGCTGGTATTGGACGAATGAAGATGTGGTATCGGCACGGCGCGACTATCGCATTTCTTATAACAGCTTAACTCAACAATACCGTGTGGCCGTCGGGGCGGACCAATACCGCTTTAGCACATTGAGCGAATGCGTGTTATTTGCCTCAAGACCCAGCCAATGGCGTGTCTTAAGTAGCAACCAAATGAATACAGGCGAGCAGTACAACGCTTCGATTCGCATGTCGCTCAATACCGCGCGTCTACCTCGCACTTATCAACTGAACTCCTTGACTCAACAAGGCTGGGGGCTGGATTCGGGTTGGTATCGTTTCAATTTCACGCCTCGATAAGGATACAAACAACGAGCGTTTGGATTTTTGTTTGGTTTTATGAATAAATACCTCAAAAGTTTTTTCATCGGCACCATGGCTTTAGGCACAGGCTTATTGGTCGCGCTTGCTTTAGCCACGCGGAGCAGCTCCAATTTTCAAGAGCAATATTCAATTTTGTTGGCCTTGAATGTTGGCACCATTATCGTGATGCTCACGTTGCTTGGCTTTTTAGCGGTGTGGCTGTGGCGGCGCTTGCGCCAAAATGTCTTTGGCACTCGGTTATTGACTCGCTTTGCTTTGTCGTTTGCCCTATTGGGTATTATTCCCAGTATTTTGCTGTTTTTGATTTCCACCATGTTTGTCTCGCGCACGATTGACACATGGTTTAATTTGAAGCTCGACACAGCTCTTGAAGCGGGACTGAATTTTGGGCGTGAGGGTCTGTCTCGGGCCAGTGAGCAAACGCGAGACAATTTGGAACGGGTCTCGCTTGAATTGCAAGGTCAGAATGCCGACCAAGCCTCATCTTTGCATATTGACTCATGGCTGAAAACATACCGTTGGCAAGCGATGGCGGCCTTCGATAAGCAAGGTAAGCCTTTGTGGCAAAACAGCGATGGTTCGCAGCTCGATAACCACGTATTGTCAGGCATTACGCCTGAAATGATGGCAAAAAGCCAAGAGGGCTGGACTTGGGTAGAGGATGAGTCCGATGCTCAAGATGGTGAAAACGTGCCGTTACCTCCCGTGATTCATGCCATTAAAGAAATTCCAAAAGCAACTGGGCAAGCGCATTATTTATACGCTCAACGTGTGATGCCGATTAATTTTGCGAAAAAAGTTTTGGATATTCAGAACGGCTTGCGCGACTATCAAGCCACGGAGTCCTCTCGCACCAGTTTACGTAATTTATACCGAGTTACTTTATCGGTGACTTTGTTGTTGACGATGTTGGCGGCGTTGGCGGCGGCTTTTTTAATTGCCAATCGCATGATTCAACCGATTTTGTGGCTTGCACAAGCCACTCGCATGGTGGCAACGGGGCATTATGCTCTAGTACCGCAACGCGTGAAAGGGTCGGATGAGCTGATTCAATTGGTGGATTCGTTTGGTGATATGGCGCAACAACTGAATGTCACACAACTGTCATTGCAACACAACCAAAAAGAATTAGAAGCCGCCAAAGCGTACTCTGAGGCTGTTTTAGATAATTTGTCATCAGGCGTACTGGTGTTTAACCATGATTTTATGCTTGAGTCATTTAATCGCAGCGCAAACCGTATGTTTCAGACCGATTTAACCCCTTGTGTTGGGCAATACATGGCGCAGATTGATGTTTTAGCACCTTTGTTTGAGCCCATTCAAGAAGCCATGCGCAATCACGCCAACCATGCCACCGATAGCAACAATTGGCGTATCCAACAAAATTTAACCTTTAATCGCGCACAGCATACCGATGACTTAACTGTCTCCGTACAAGGTTCTCGCTTTATCGCTGAGGATGGTGAAGACAGCATCGTCTTGGTTTGCGATGACATTTCGCCGATTGTTTCGGCACAGCGCACCTTGGCTTGGGGTGAAGTCGCTCGGCGTTTGGCGCATGAAATAAAAAACCCTTTAACGCCGATTCAATTGTCAGCTGAACGCTTAAACATGAAGTTACATGACAAATTGGAAGAGGCTGACCAATATTTACTTGAACGCAGTACACGAACCATTGTCAATCAAGTGATGGCCTTACAAAACATGGCGGATGAATTTCGCAACTATGCGCGAGCCCCTGAAATTGCATTTTCTGCCTTGGACTTGAACGAGTTATTGCGGGAGATTTTGACTTTATATGAAGCGGGAGAGGGCGTGAAATATCGTATTCACGCTGATTTAGCTGAATCGTTGCCTTTGATTTTAGCGGATGCGCAGCAGCTTCGCCAAGTCTTGCATAACTTGATTAAAAACGCGATTGAAGCGCATGAAACAGGCGTTTTGCCCGTGGTTGAGTTATCGACCAACAAGGTTGAGCTACAAAGTGACAGCTTGATTCATAGTCAAGCCGTTGGCTTTAGCATCCGTGATTACGGCACGGGTTTTAGCCCAAAAATCCTCGCGCGGATGTTTGAACCTTACAACACCACCAAAAGTGGGGGGACAGGTTTAGGCTTGCCTGTGGTCAAAAAAATCATTGATGCGCATCATGGTAAAATCACTGTAAAAAACCATACAAAAAATGATGGACAAAATGAGATTTTAGGTGCACAAATTGATATACTGTTCTTAAATGTGTTGCAAACAGACAACTCAAATTTTGGTGTCAATGACACACCACGCTTGATATAAATTGTATGTTAAATGAACACTTTTTGATAAAAACAAACGTAATTATGATTTTTTTTGTATTTCCATAACCCAACAGGTGGACACATAAATGGCAAATATTTTGGTTGTCGACGATGAAATGGGCATCCGCGAATTGCTCTCTGAAATTCTCTATGATGAAGGGCATGTGGTGATGCTTGCTGAAAACGCCACGCAAGCGCGAGCGGCACGCAATGCATCGCGTCCCGATTTGGTGTTGTTGGATATTTGGATGCCCGACACGGACGGTGTGACCTTGCTCAAAGAATGGGCGCTCAACGGTCAGTTGACGATGCCTGTGGTCATGATGAGTGGGCATGCGAGCATTGAGACCGCTGTTGAAGCCACGCGCATTGGTGCTCTCGACTTTCTCGAAAAACCAATTACCTTACAAAAATTATTGCATACCGTGCAACAAGGTTTGTTGCGCTCAACCCCGCCAGACATTAAAAAAGTGGTCAATCAACAACTGGGGACGGGCAACACGAATAGAACTCACCCCACCGATTCGATGGGGGCCCCAACTGAAACCGCTGCGACGGTTTCGCCTCAAAGTCAAAGCGCTTCTGCCGCAACGGACACCACTTCAAATGAAGTCAGCGCAATCGCAGTCCCGTCTTTAACGCCCAGTGCGCAGGAGCTGTCCACTTTGGACTTAGAGTTGCCGTTGCGTGAAGCGAGGGATCATTTTGAGCGCATTTATTTTGAATATCATTTGCGCCAAGAAAATTCAAATATCACACGAGTCGCTGAAAAGACAGGCTTGGAGCGAACGCACTTATATCGGAAATTAAAACAGTTGAATATTGCGATTAGCAAAGGCAGTAAAAATAAATAAAAAACGAGCGCCCTGCTCGTTTTTTATTTTATGTTGCGACCTAATTGTGTTGTAAACACTGGGATTTATGGTTGCAATATCGACAACGTGCGTTTCACGGCACCTTGGTGGGCTAGGCAAAAAGCTTCGGCTCTGTGCTGTTGTAACGTGTTTTGCTCAGAGTTGTTTAATAGGTTCGATGCAATTTCAAGCCCTTGAACCATGCTGTGGCATTGCAATAAAGCCCCTGCCTTAGTGGCATCTACCGTAATTTGTCCAAAATTGAATGTGTGCGGACCAATGAGTGTGGGTTTACCGATGGATAACGGCTCAAGGAAATTTTGACCACCGAGCGGTAACCAAGCCCCCCCCATCATCACCACATCCGAAATCGTGTAATACATAAACATTTGCCCCATTGTGTCACCGAGTACGACATCTGTTTGGGCAAGCTGTGTCTGAATCTCACCATCACTTAAGTTCTCGAGCATGCTTTTGCGTACCACGGGTGTTGGAAACAGTTCTGATTGCTCAATCAGTTGCGACACATCATTAAAACGCTGAGGATGGCGCGGCACAACCCACCACTGTACGTTTGGGAAAAAGTTTTTCAGGTATTTTAAAGCACTAAGCCACTGCGACTCTTCGCCGTCCCGTGTCGACGCCAGCATGACAACCGAACGATTGCCGATAAACCGTTTCAGTCGCCGCCCTTCTTCAATTTGAGGCTTGGGTGGACGCATGTCAAATTTTAAATTACCCGTCACGGTAATGCGGTTGGCGGATACCCCCAACTTTTGATAGCGTACTGAGTCGATTGGTGTTTGTGCGCAAATGCCATTAAAACCTTTATAAGCATGCCCCATCAACCAATAGAAGCTTAATGTTTGTCTAAATGATTTTTTCGACAAACGACCATTGACCAAGTGGATGGGAATATGAAGTCGGTTGGCAGTCGCAACCATGTTTGGCCACACTTCAGTCTCCATGACCCAAATGTGGGTTGGCGCAAAGGTTCTAAAAAAGCGCGAGACAGCACCATAAGTATCGTATGGCACATACACTTGGCTCATGCGACCATCGGCAAGATATGTGGCAAACAACGACTGCCCCGCCGCCCGTCCCGTCGGCGTGGTGTGCGTTAAAATGACATGGGCTTGCGGCGACTGGGCGTACAGCGCTTCAATCAAAGGCGCGGCGGCACGGGTTTCGCCCAAAGAAACGGCATGAATCCAAATGCGCAGCGGCGAGGGGTGTTGGCGTTGGTGTAAATACAGTGCAAAACGCTCATGCCAATGTTTCGCATATTCGGGTTGTTTACGCGCCCGCAACAACAAGTAAATGCATGCAAATGGTTGCAAGACAAACAATACGATGCTGTAGACAACTACCATCAACCCCTTCATACGTTATCCTCGTTATCTTTTAATTGCATGTGATGCAACACAGCGTCTGGTCGAGAGGCACTTGAGCGCGTGATGCGTTGTATTTGCCCATCGGCCCAGAGATGTCGATACTCTTGGTCAAAATGTTGTGCGCACATGAGCTGTTTGATGACTATTTCTGCAGTGGGAGGTGTACCCACACCGCCCAAGCCTATGCAATAATTCACGCCCATCAATGCGGCGAGTTGGGGGTCAAAATCTGCGTAAATGCCCACGGTTGGACGAGCCAAGGCCGCGGCTAAGTGCGTAAAGCCACTGTCCAGCCCGACCACAGACTGGCTGGCGGCTAAACATTGCGCAACTTGCAAGATGGTTAAAAACGGGGGTACGATGGGCAACAACTCAGTTGCGATATGTGCTTGTACCGCTGCCTCATAGAGCCTTTCACTGCGCATGCGCTCAGCTTGGCTTCCCCAAAGCAACAGACAGCGTTGTCCTTGTGTCGCCACGTGTTTAATGAGTTCAAGCCAGTTCGCTTCGTCCCATAGTTTCTCGTCACGACTGGCGCCATGAATTATGGCGACCCACGGTGGTGCAGGCGTGACGTGGTGTGCGCCTAAAAAAGTCCAATCTCTTGGCATGGCTAATGTGTGCAGGCCAAAATCAATGGCGTCATTTAGAGGATAACCGAGAACGGCGGCCGCCAGTTGTCGGTTGCGCGAGACGGCAGAATCTTGGCGAGAGACATTGAATCGGTGATGATACGCTCGCGCGGCCATCGGTTCACGAATGCTTTTGCCATCATAGCCACTGTAGCCCAAATGCAAATTGGGTGTACCGAAGTCATCCGATGTGTGGTGACTAAGTTTCGCCATGCGCGACATGACGGCACTTTTAACCAGACCTTGCAAGTCAATGACCACATCATAATGCTCGCTGCGCAAGTTGAGCCAAAAATCATGGATGGATTGACGGGTGTCGCTGCGCCACAGTGTTTTGCGCCACTTGCGCCATGCAATCGGAATGACCTTGTGCACGGCGGGATGCAAACGCGCAATGGCATCAAAAGGACGTTCTGCCAGCCAATCAATTTGCGCATTCGGGTAGGCGCGGACGATGTCCGTCACAGCAGGCAGGGCGTGAACCAAGTCGCCCATGGAGCTGGTTTTAACCAATAAAATTTTTAAAGTGCGCATCTAAAGCGGTCGCTCAATTGTTGATGTCGATGATTTATTTTGATTCTTTGACCAGCTCGGGATTCAAAGTGGCATCGTTATACATCTTGAATTGACGGTAAATTTTGTAATACGCACGACCATCTCGCATGTCGGCGATTAAGGTGTCCAAGCAGCCGCCCAAATCTTGGCGTTGTTCAATCAGCGTATTGAGTTTGCTGGTGCATTTGGCAATGTGCTCGGCATCCACATCTGTGCGCACAGTTTGTGCGCGCATGGCTTTGATTTTTAGACTCATGATTGACATGCGGTCAACCATCGCACCCGCTGTTTCGCTGTTCAGTCGCGCGGTTGCACGTTTGTCACCCAAATCGGGCATGCGCACTAAAATCTCTTCATCCACGCGTTCGGTCGCATCATTGCGTGCTTGATTAAAGCCATCAATGCGACGTTTATTTTGAGCGATTTCATCAGATGACACCGTGGTGCGACGTGCCAAATCTTCCTCGGCCCATAAAGACGCGTTATTAAAATGATTGGCTTCAATCCACGCCCAAACACCTTGATTGAATTGAGGCGGGGCGGACGTGAAGTCAGCTTTATTGAGGGCCGCATCGTGATATGCCATAACGTGTTGGGCTTTAATGTCTGCAAAAAACGTGTCTGCGCTCATGGTCTCATCCGTTCAGAGTTGTTGAAATAAGGTCTATATTATATCGCCATTCGATGAGTGATTTGTATGGACTTGAGTAAGAAAAACCCACGTCGACACGTGGGAAAACGATTGTAGAAATACGTGCGCGTTATGACGACACAGCTGCGTTTTAATGGCGAGGCAAATCAAACAACAACACTTGGGCATCGGCATGGAGCTCAACTTTGATAAGCGACTCGTCCCACACCTTAACGGCATCTCCCGCGTGCAGTGTCATGCCGTTTACGCTTGCCGAACCTGTCGCAACGTGGATGTAGGCCGCGCGTTGCCCATCGAGTACGTATTGCAACTCACTTGATGCCTCAGTTGCGCGGGCGCAGAGCAAGGCGGCGTCTTGATATAAACGCATCGCACCCTTGGCATCATGCCATTTGCCATTGGGCGCGGCTATCACGCGCCAACCTTCTGTTAGGGGTAAATCATCCAATGTGAACTGTTCATATTCTGGCGCGATGCCCTGTACATTCGGTTCAATCCAAATTTGTAACAGATGAACCTCACTGCTGTCCGATGAATTAAATTCAGAATGGCGCACACCACGGCCTGCACTCATTTTTTGAACTTCACCCGCAGGGATTTTTTCTTGATTGCCCATGCTGTCTCGATGTGAAAGCTCACCTGACATGACATAAGTGATGATTTCCATGTTCTCGTGCCCGTGCGTACCAAACCCCATTGATGGAGCAATGCGGTCGTCATTGATGACGCGCAAGGGGCCAAACCCCATGTGGCGAGGATTGTAATAATTGGCAAAAGAAAAACTGTGTTTGGCTTTAAGCCAGCCGTGGTCGGCTGTACCGCGTTGATCGGATAAATGTGTTTCTAACATGGTCTGTTCCCCTAAAAAATTTAAAATAGCAACAATGAAAAGTATACGCCCTGCACGGCTTGTAATAAATCGGTAGAATGCCAAATAACTTTTTCATTTTTGAAACAATCTTAAGACTATCACGTCATGGCACAAGGCATTTCCCACCCCAGCAAACAAGTTTCTCTAGATAATCTCCAGCTCTTTATTGCAGTGGCCGATGCGGGAGGTTTTAGCCGCGCGGCTGAGCGTTTGGATTTGCCCGTTGCGACCTTGTCGCGTCGAATCGCATCGCTTGAAAAAGGTTTAAATGTTCCGTTGTTTAAACGCAATACGCGCCATGTTAGCCTGACACCCGCAGGCGAGGCTTTTTATCAGCAGCTTGTGCCTGCAATGGATGCCGTCCAAGCATCTGTGAATGAGGTGACCGATGCCGCGAGCAGCATCCAAGGCGTTATCCGTATTGCCACAACGGCTGATTTTGCCCGTTTAAATTTAGCCCAGCCATTGACGCAATTTGTACAAAAACATCCGAACATTCGCATTGAGCTTCACCTCAGTTCGAACCGAGTGGATTTAGTGAAAGAGCAAATTGATGTGGCGATTCGTATGGGCGATTTGAGTGATTCAAATTTATACGCATGGCCGTTGTTGCAAATGCCCAGTAAATTATATGCCACGCCGAGTTATTTAGCGGGCTTGCCTCCGATGCGGCATCCCAACGACTTAAAACAATGCAACTTTCTCGTATTGCGCACAAATACTCAACGCCAACAGTTGATGTTGCAACGCGAACAAGAGTTAATTGATTTACGCATCGAAGGCAATTTACAAGCCAACGATATGGGCGTAATTATTTCTTTATGCGCTGCCAATGCGGGCGTAGCGATGATTCCAGAATTATTGGTACACAAAGAAATTCTCAACGATGTGTTTGTCCCTGTTTTGCCCGATTGGCACAGCCCAGCCATTCCAATACATGCATTAACCACCGCACGAAACCCACCTGCACGCATTAAACATTTGATTGATTTTTTAAAGGCAGAATTTGCAGAACTAGCAAAAAAATGCGCTAAACATCAATAATAAGAAGGAGAGCCATGTTTTCAATCGTTTTACCCACTTGGAATAACTTATCACTGCTGCAATTGTGCGTGCGCAGCATCCGCGAAAATTCTGCTTTTGAGCACCAAATCATTGTGCACGTGAATGACGGCAGCGACGGCACTTTAGAGTGGGTCAAGCAGCAAGGCTTAGACTACACGCACTCACAAGAGAACATCGGCATTTGCTGGGCCGTGAATCAAAGCGCAGCACTGGCTAAATTTGACTATATTTTGTATCTGAACGACGACATGTACTGCTGCCCCGATTGGGATACTGCTTTGGTCGATTATATGCAGCAGCTGCCACCATCAGTTGGTACGGCTTGGATGCTATCGGGAACGATGATTGAGCCGAAACTGACACGAAACCCATGTGTGGTTAGATTTGATTATGGGCAAGACGCGCATACGTTCAATGAGGCACAGTTAAAAAGCGACATTGCGAACAATGCGACGCATTTGCACAAAGAGGATTGGTATGGCTCAACATGGCCCCCCACCTTGGTACACAAAGACTGGTGGATTAAAGTAGGTGGTTACAGCAGTGAGTTGTCGCCAGGCATGGCGAGTGACAATGATTTCGCCATCAAAATGTGGCACGCAGGTTGTCGCGTGTTTATCGGTGTCGGCGCGTCAAAGGTGCATCATTTCATGTCAAAAAGCACAGGCAAGGTACAAAAAAACAATGGTCGCCAGCAATTTTTAAATAAATGGGGCATGACCATCAGCACCTTTGATCGCTTTTTCATCCAACGTGGGCACGTTGTGCAAACCCAAGCCCTTGTGTTGCCTGAGCCTGACTCAAGCCGATGGGCGTATCGCTGGCATCGTTTGCGCGGTCGCATTAAGCGGCTGCTGAGCTAAGGCATGCCTATTCGAGCCGCCTTATAATAATTTTTTCAATGCATACAGCGCGTCTAATGCCTGACGGGGTGACATTTCGTCAGGGTTCAATCGCTCAATCTCATCTAACAATGGATGCGCGACGAGAGCCAACGATTCTGGCGCATCTTCCACTACCGTGGTGCCGCTAAATAAATCAAATTGCGTATGACTGGCGTGCTGCGCTTCGAGCTCAGCCAAATGCTTGCGTGCAGCATTGACGACTACGCGCGGTACGCCCGCGAGATGCGCCACTTGCAGCCCATAACTTTTACTGGCGGGCCCCTCTTGAACTTTGTGTAAAAACACAATGGACTCTCGTTCTTCTACGGCGGACAAATGCACATTTTTAACATGCGGTGCGCTGTGGGCGAGTTGAGTCAATTCAAAATAATGCGTGGCAAACAAGGTTAAGCTGAGTTGATTATTCAACAATGATTGAGCAATCGCCATTGCCAAAGCCAAACCATCAAAGGTTGATGTGCCCCGTCCAATTTCATCCATCAACACCAAGCTATTCGAGGTGGCGTGTTGCAAAATTTGCGCCGCTTCGGTCATCTCGACCATGAATGTCGAGCGCCCGCCCGCAAGGTCGTCTGCCGCGCCGATGCGAGTAAAGATACGGTCAATCGGGCCTAAAGTTGCATGTTCAGCGGGCACAAAGCTGCCCACATAAGCAAGCAAAGTGATGAGCGCGACTTGTCGCATAAATGTTGATTTACCGCCCATATTCGGACCCGTGATGACCCACAGCCGCTCATCGCTGGACAAATGGCAATCATTGGCGATAAAAGGTGTGACCTGTTGTTCGACCACGGGATGTCGCCCACGTTGAATATGAATGCAGCTCGACTCCACCAATTGTGGCTTGCGCCAATTTAAAGCGCGGGCGCGCTCGGCCAATGTACTGAGCACATCCAGCTGTGCCAACACGCGCGCCAAGGTTTGCAATTCGCCCACAAATGGCTGGAGCTCAATCAATAGCTGTTCATACAAAAGCTTCTCGCGTGCCAAAGCCAAAGACTGCGCCGACAACGCTTTGTCCTCAAATGCTTTGAGTTCGGGCGTGATGAAGCGTTCTGCGTTTTTGAGGGTTTGACGTCGCTGATAATCAACGGGCAAGGCAGCATCTTTTGCCTGCACATGGGTCAACTCAATATAAAATCCGTGTACGCGGTTGTATTCAACTTTTAGACCCGCGATGCCTGTGCGCGCACGCTCACGACTTTCTAAATCGATTAGAAATGCACCGCTATTGCTTTGCAGACCTCGATACTCGTCCAATTGAGTGTCAAAACCGTCCGCTATCACCCCACCTTCGCGCACAAAGGTAGCAGGTTCAGCCGTTATCGCTTGTTGCAGTAATTCAAGTAACCCGCTCGGACTGCGAACAGCATTTGCCAACATGTCCAGTAGTTCGGCATGCCCTACAGGCAACACCGCACGCACCGCATCTAAACTTAATAAACTGTCGCGTAGGGCGGCCAATTCTTTCGGTCTGACCGAATTTAATGCCACGCGCGCACCGATGCGCTCCATGTCACACAATCCGCTTAAATGTGTGCGCAGTGCGGGTTGTGTCCGCTCATTGAGCAGTACCTCTATCGCAGTTTGACGAGCCAATACGGTCGGCGCGTGTCGCAAAGGGTGGTGCAGCCAGCGTTTCAACAAACGCGAACCCATGCTGCTGGCGCAACCATCCAGCAGAGAAAATAAAGTGGGGGACTCTTGTCCGCGCAGGGTTTCTGTGATTTCCAAATTACGCCGCGTTGCAGCATCGAGCGTCAGATAGTGCTCACTCCGAACGACTGTTAACGTCTGTACATGACGTAAGGCTTGGCCTTGTGTGTGTTGCGCGTAATGCAAAAGCGCTTGAATTGCGGCCAAGCCAGCCGTTAAATGTTCGGCATCTAGATTGGCTAAATGTTTGACTGAGAGTTGCGCGAGCAGTGCGGCTTCGCCCTTGTCACTATGGAAAAATTTATCAGGTAAAGGCGTGAACACGCACTCGAACGCAGGACTCGCCATGTCAGAGATGATGCGGTCAGACAATACAATTTCAGATGGGCGGATTTGCTCCACCCAACTGCTCCATTCGCGTGCAGGTGCTTCGGTGACACAAAACTCACCATTCGCCATGTTTAGCCACGCCAAACCCAATTGAGCATTCGCACCCGTGCCACGGGTATGCGCCGCCATCAAATAGGCATCGGATTTGTCTTTAAGCAAAGCAGCATCCGTCACCGTACCTGGCGTTAAGATGCGCACAACTTTGCGCTCGACAGGGCCTTTACTGGTGGCGGGGTCGCCGACCTGTTCGCAGATGGCAACGGATTCACCTAAGCTCAGGAGCTTAACTAAATACTGCTCGGCTGAATGATAAGGCACGCCCGCCATTTTAATGGGCTCGCCATTTGACGTGCCGCGAGTTGTGAGTGTAATCCCCAATAATTGAGCAGCTTTAATCGCATCATCAAAGAACAATTCGTAAAAATCGCCCATGCGATAAAACAGCAATGTATCCGGGAAATCTGCCTTAATTCCCAAAAATTGGGTAATCATCGGAGAGTGTTTAACGGTCGCGGTCATACCGTTGTTGCTCAATTAGAGTGCAGGCGAAATTTCACGCAGCAAGTGCGGCAAAATTTTGGGCGTCGCCGCCACAATCGAGCCACTCATGAAATCACTTTCACCTGTCAAATCTGTGGTTAAACCGCCCGCCTCTTTCACCATTAAAGCACCTGCAGCAATATCCCAAGACGACAAACCCACACCGATGAAGCCATCAATATAACCTGCGGCCACATAGGCCAAGTCCAGTGCCGATGAGCCAGAATAACGCAAACCTGAAGCGTTAAAACGCAAACGGGTTTGTAAATCGATTAAGCTTGGATTGTTTTTCAGTTCTTTCGAGGGCAGCGCGCTTGAAAGTAGCGCATCCGTCAAGCGAATGCGCGACGACACACGAATGCGGCGGTTGTTCAAAAACGCCCCCGAACCACGGCTGGTCGTAAACAAATCGTTTGTACAGGGGTTGTAAATAACGCCGTGCTCAACTTTTCCATCAATTTCCAAAGCGATGCACACCGCATAGTGTGGATACCCATGAATAAAGTTGTTCGTACCGTCGATTGGGTCAACTATCCATTTGTGATTCGAATTGACATGCCCTGTCAGGCCTGATTCTTCACCTAAAAAAGCATGTTTAGGATAGGCTTCCAACAAGATATTTTTGATAATATCCTCAGCGGCATGGTCAATCTCGGTCACCAAATCTTGCGTGCCTTTTGGGCTGACTTTGACTTGTTCGAGGTTCATGCTCGCGCGGGTGATAATCTGCGCAGCAGCGCGGGCAGCCGAAACGGCGGTATTGAGCATGGGATGCATGAGAAAAATCCTGTTGGTCGTGTGTTAGAAGCACTCGCATTCATTCTTGATAAATGCGGTAAAACGTCATTTTACTGTAATTTAGGCTTGTTTTGGGCTACAAAAGTGAACACAAAGCAAAAGGGCTGTACCGAAAATCAGTACAGCCCTTTTTATTCGTTGGTGCCGGGGGGGGGAATCGAACCCCCACTCCTTTCGGAACCGGATTTTGAGTCCGGCGCGTCTACCAATTCCACCACCCCGGCAACGAGAACAGCATTATGAACGTTTTTTTTGGGTTTGACAAGCCCACTCATGAAAAAAATCACTGAGAAGTTCATTGAAGTCCAAAAAAATGTACGTTCCTAATTTTTTAGGCTTATTTCATAGAACCAAACATGACTTTGCCCAGTTCCACACCCCATTGGTCGAAGCTATTGATGTGCCATATCACACCTTGTAAAAAAGTTTTGTGCTCATACATGGCTATGAGCGCACCGAGTGTGTGTGGGGTGAGCGCATCGAGGTGAATGCGGCTGTTAGGGCGACTGGCGGGGAAGTGACTGTAGCTAGGTTTGGCTTGCCATTGTTCACGCAGGCTGACGGGTAAGGCATCAACGCCATAAGCGAGCGCATCGGATTGTGCTTGTGCAAACAGCAGCAAATCAGCGGCACGGCTGTCGCCTTCGTGCGCAACGATGTTGTCTTGCGCGGATACGCTAATGATGTCGAGCGGCACGAGTTGCGTGCCTTGGTGCAACATCTGGAAAAAACTATGTTGCGTGGTTGTTCCTAAGCCACCAAATAAAGCAGGCGAGGTGGCGTAAGTCACGGGCTTGCCTTCTTTATCGACACATTTGCCATTTGATTCCATTTCTAATTGTTGCAAATAGTCAGGGAGATAGCGTAAACGTTCTGAGTAACTAATCACACCATGAGTTTGTGCGCCGTGAAAGTTGGTGTACCAAACACCTAAAATAGCGAGCAAAGCGGGTAAATTTTTATTTAAAGGCGCATTAAGAAAGTGCTCATCCATCTCATGCGCACCTTGCAGCATCTCGCGGAATTTCGCTTCGCCGATGGCAATGGCAATTGATAAACCGACGGCGGACCACAATGAAAAACGCCCGCCGACCCACTCGGGTAAAGTGAAACAACGTTCCAGTGCGATGCCCCAGCTGCTGATGGCTTTAATGTTGTTTGAAACGGCGCAAAAATGTGCGGCTTTGATGGCAGCGATGTCGCTGTTTTTGAAATGCGTTGTCAGCCAAGCAACGGCGGCTTCGGCATTGGCTTGGGTTTCCATTGTGGAATAGCTCTTGGATGACAATATAAATAAGGTGGTGGCGGGATTAAGTCCCATCAGCACGTTGTGCATTTCTGTGGGATCTAAGTTGGCAACAAAGTGAACCCGAGGACTGGCGACTTTATCCGCCAGTGCGTGACAAATCAGACGCGGCCCCAAATCAGAGCCACCAATGCCTAAGTTAATGACATCCGTGAACGCCTCGCCGCTATGACTTTTAATTGTGCCGTTGCGTACCGCTTGTGCAAACGCAAAAAATTTCTGTTGTGTTTCAGCCACTTCGGCAGGAATGCCTGTGTCAGTGCCTTTATATGAGCCGCGCAAGGCTACGTGCAACACCGCGCGACCTTCGGACGTATTGATGGCTTCGCCACCAAACATTTTTGCCTGCCAGCCTTTCATGTCCTGCTGTTCAAGCAGTTGCTCAAACATGCTCATGGTTTGGTCATTAATCAAGTGTCTTGAAAAATCAAGGTGGATGCCTGCTGCGCTGGCAGTATAACGTTTTGGACGGCTGCTGTCGGCGGTGAGCAAACTCGATAAGGTCTCGCTTGCTGTCGCAGCACGATGCTCTTTTAAGGCCGCCCAAGCGGGCTGTTGATTCGGTTGAGTCATTATTTTTCCCTCGGTCATTGTTATGTCAATTAGTGAAATGGCACGCTTCAATGGCTGCACTTATTTGCGGTTGTTGCGCGGTTATTGTAGCAAAATAACAAAAAGACATGACGTAAAAGCATGACAAGGTAAAATGATGCACTCAATGACGGAGAACATGATGATAAAAAGTATTTTCAAAGCCTACGACATCCGCGGCGTGGTTGATGAGACGTTAACCGAACAAGCTGTGCGCCAGATTGGTCACGCACTGGGCACAGAGGCTCAACAACGCGGTTTAACTGACATGGTGCTCGGACGTGACGGGCGTTTGTCGGGCGAGCGTTTATTGAATGCCTTGGCGCAGGGCATTGTCCTTGCGGGTGTCAATGTGATTGATGTGGGTATGGTACCAACGCCTGTGGTTTATTTTGCCACCAAGCATCTGCAAACAGGTTCAGGCGTAGCGGTCACGGGCAGTCATAACCCACCCGAATACAACGGTTTAAAAATGATGCTCGGTGGTGATACTTTATATGGCGATATGATTTCGGGATTATACGAGCGCATTGTCAAAGGTGATTTGCACACCGCACAGCAGCACGGTGTGATTAAAACCTTGGATATTTTGCCCGTATTCCTTGAGGCTTTATTACAGGATGTGAAGCTGGCTCGGCCGATGAAAATCGCCGTTGATTGCGGCAATGGTGTGGGTGGTGTAGCAGCAGTTGAAATATTTAAGCGTCTCGGTTGTGAAGTAACCGAGCTATTTTGTGATGTGGACGGGCACTTCCCCAACCACCATCCTGACCCAGCTGACCCGCATAATTTGGTTGATTTGCAAAACATCTTGCGCACCACGGATGCTGAAGTGGGCTTGGCTTTTGATGGTGATGCAGATCGTTTAGGCGTAGTCACCAAGGATGGGCAGATTATTTACCCCGACAGGCTTTCGATGCTTTTTGCGCAAGATATTTTACAAAGTCATCAAGGCGCAACCGTGATTTTTGATGCGAAATGCAGTGCACACCTTGCGCCATGGATTCGTCAACATGGTGGAACGCCATTGATGTGGAAAACAGGCCATTCATTGATGAAAGCAAAATTACGCGAAGTGGGCGCGGCGGCGGTTTTTGCGGGCGAAATGAGTGGGCATTTGTATTTCAATGACCGTTGGTCAGGCTTTGATGATGGCCTGTATGCGGGTGCGCGGTTGTTGGAAATTTTGTCTCGACAGCCACAATCGACGGATGCAAAGGAAGTGACGCGTGTCTTAAATGAGTTACCGCAAGGCATTTCGACACCTGAAATCAATGTGAAAGTGAAAGAAGGCGAGGGGCCACACATTGTAGAATTGTTTAAAACACATATTAAATTTGATAACGCACAGGTCAACACCGTGGATGGCCTGCGTGTGGACTTTTCAGATGGCTTTGGTTTGGTGCGCTCATCAAACACCACCCCTGTTTTGGTGCTGCGTTTTGAGGCCAACGACGAGGCGGGTTTAGAACGAATTAAAGCCCAGTTTCGTACAGGCTTACAGCGTATCGCGCCCGATTTGAATGTAACGTTTTAATATTCTGTTTTAATATTCAAATAATAAAAAAACGCCGCGATAACCGCGGCGTTTTTATGTTTATGCCATTTGTCGTTTAAGGTCTGAATGGTGCTCTTGGTTTTTGTTCTTATATTTAATCACTTGTTTGTCCAATTTATCCATCACCAAATCAATAGCGGCATACAAGTCGTTTTCAATGTCCTCAGCATGAAAATCGTGACCTTTTGAGTGTAAGCGAATAGATGCCTTTTGTACATGTCGCTCAACTGAAAAAGTGACTTGTACATCAATCGCCTGTTCAAAGTGACGACGAACTCGAACGAGTTTTTCTTCTAGGTATTCGCGGATAGCTGGGGTGACTTCGATGTGATGACCACTGACTTGAACGTTCATGATGGACCTCCTATTGCCTTGTGGCTGCTTCAATTCACCACAAGTGTGTTGAAAAAAACCTCTAGCTTTATGGGTAGTTCGTTCGTTATTTTTGCCCACGCCCTTAAGGTACGCTTATTTAATTGCGCTTGCAAGAGGGCATCTATTGTTTTTATGCTGCAATGCACATAAACATGATAAAAAAATCCCGCTTCATATCGAAGCGGGATTGAGTGCGCTTGAAATATTAGCCACATGCACCCACATGACCGCACGCTGTGCAAAACTCACAACCATCTTTCTTGATGACCGCGTGATTGCCGCATTCGGGGCAGGGCTTACCTGCCATGGGCGCGACTTTTTCGATACGCTCATTAAACAAGTCACCTTGTTCAGGCATCATCACACCCATATTTTCAATGGGGTAGCCGTCTTCGCTCAAAATGCCGAGCATGGCATAGCGATGAATCACCAATCGAGCCATGTAGGCGATTGTTGAAGGCCAGCTTTGTGATTTTTCTGCATTGGGCACGCGGGCAAAGAAGTCACCTTGTGGCTCTGCGTAGTTGAGCAATTTACGCAATTTCATGCCAATCCATGCGGGATCAATCACGCGCATGTCATGCGATAACATTTTGCACAGGCCGTCTAATTCACGCGGGTACGTGCCTGCCATCCACATTGAATATGGACGACGCGTTCCATTTGGCAACACCAATTCTTTAATGAACAAGACAAAATCATCGCCTGTTTGAGGATTGTTAATGTCCACAGACCAACTAATCGTGCCATCTGTACCTGACTTAGGCTCTTTGCGAGCAAACATGGCATCTAAAACAGGCGTGGGCTCATTGGCCTCGTTTTCTGGTGCGGGTATTTGAGCGATGCGATGACGCAACACCTTGGCCAAAATAGACGATGCGCTGCTGGCCTGAATTTCTGTGTCGCCCATTTCCACTACGTACTCATGGTCACCAAAAGTACGTGCTAATGAATCAAGCTTCATGGCGAGCCATGATTTATCTTGGCTGCGCATGTCCATCGACAAGGTTTTTGCCACTGCGCCCAAGCCACGCGGATGGTTGCCGTTGACCCAGCATTCAAATGGTTCTGATTCGTTGTCCATATGACCGACAAAAACGGCGAAGTTGCCATCGGTATGCTCGACCATATACGTCCATGACGGGTTGCCGCCGCGCGCTTTGGGACGGTGCGGGTATTTCAAGCTGGCTAAAGCAGGAGTGGGCGCAGTTTGTAAACTGATTCGACGTTCCGTGTCGTTCTCAATTGTCATTAAATTGCCCGACAAGTCCTGCGGTGTTTCCTTCGATGGCTCAACCGACAAAACCGAGCCCAGCACGCTGTTCGGGCGATATGTGGTGATGCCTTTTAGACCTGCTTTCCAAGCCGCCATATAGAGGTTTTCAAAGTCCTCAAATGGGTAATCGGCGGGTACATTGACCGTTTTAGAAATAGCCGTATCAACGTAAGGGCCAACCGCGGTACACATGAGCATGTGGTCTTCCGCACTCATTTCGAGTGCCGATACGAAATAATCGGGCAGGTTGTTGACGTCACCGCCCATCAAGCGGTATACGCGGTAAGCGTGGTCTTCCACTTGGTACTCTTGTTTTGAACCGTCTTGCATGCGTTTTTTGCGGGTGTAAAACCAGCTAAAAGGCGGCTCAATGCCATTCGAGGCATTGTCCGCGAACGCCAGTGAAATGGTTCCCGTTGGCGCGATTGAGAGCAGATGTGAGTTGCGGATGCCGTGCTCACGAATGCGCGTTTTAATCGCTTCAGGCAGGCGGCTCGCACAATGCGGCTCGGCGAGGTATTTGTCGGCATCAAATAAGGGAAATGCGCCTTTTTCAATGGCGATGTCTACAGATGCATTGTATGCCGCATCGCGCATGGTTTCTGAAATACGTGAGGCCATGGCACGACCTTCAACGCTGTTGTATTTCAGTTTCAGCATAATCAGCGCATCACCCAAACCCGTAAAGCCCAAGCCTACGCGGCGTTTGTTTTGTGCTTCGCGCTCTTGTTCAGGCAACGGCCAAACCGTTAAATCCAAGACGTTGTCTAACATGCGAATAGACAAGGCGGTGTTTGCTGCAAAACCTTCGAAGTCAAAATGCGGCTGTGCGCCAAAAGGGTCACGCACAAATTTACATAGATTGATTGAGCCCAAGTCGCAGCAGCCATAATCGGGCAAAGGCTGCTCACCGCAGGGGTTCGTTGATTCGATGACTTCACAGTATGACAAGTTGTTGTCACGGTTGATTTTACTCATGAACAACACGCCTGGCTCGGCATGGTCGTATGTAGATTCCATGATTTGTTGCCACAAATCACGTGCACGTACTTTGCGATAAACCCATTTGCCGTCATTGCGTTGGTAAAAGCCTTGAAATGCGGACGCATCGGGCTGTTTCTCGTGCGCCAACTCCCAATCCGCGTCGTCGCTGACCGCCTGCATGAAGGCGTCCGACACGCCGACAGAAATATTAAAGTTACGCAGGTCGCCCTCATCTTTGGCGTGAATGAAGTCTTCAATATCGGGGTGGTCGCAGTCCAACACACCCATTTGAGCGCCTCGACGCGAGCCAGCCGATTCCACCGTCTCGCACGAGCGGTCAAACACGCGCATATATGACACAGGGCCAGAGGCAAGGCTATTGGTTCCCTTGACGGCTGCGCCTTTGGGGCGAATTTTAGAGAAATTATAACCCACACCGCCACCGCGACGCATGGTTTCAGCGGCTTGCAGTAAAGCGGAATAAATCCCAGGCTTGCCATCGCTGTCAACTTCAGAAATTGAATCGCCAACAGGCTGAACAAAACAGTTAATCAACGTGGCGCGTAAATCTGTACCTGCGGCCGAGTTAATGCGACCGCCTGGGATAAAACCGCCATCGAGCGTTTTGAAAAACAAATCGGCAAATTTTTTAACATCCTTGGATTGCTCGCATTGAGCCAAAGCGAGTGCCACGCGTTTACGTACATCGTTGACATTTTGTTCGTCGCCCTTGGCGTATTTTTCTAATAAGACCTCGCGACAAATTTCTTGTTCAGTCAGGGCTGCAATGTTTTCATTTTTCACGGGGGCTCCTACAGGGTGTGTGCTTTTTTGATTCAACAGAACTGAGCTTGCGATCACATCGCGTCTCGGTTTATTTTTTTTAACATTCGCTATCATACCGAAAAATCAGAGTGTGTGTAAGCACCCTTGTGCATTTTATGCCGCACAACACAAAAAAAATCCTTTATTTACAAAAGGTTATTGGTTTTATTGAGGGCATTGGCACTTTGAAATTTTTTTGTTGCGGAGCAAAAAAAGCCCGCATTTTTTATGCGGGCTTTCATGACATCATTAAGCCAATCGACCGTGGCATTGTTTGTATTTTTTGCCACTACCGCATGGGCATGGCTCATTGCGTCCAACACGAGCAGTTCCACTTTCAGCCTCACCAAACGCACTGGCAAGCACTTGTTTTTGGAAGGTTGAAGCGGTTTGGTCTGAACTGTTTTGAGCATCGTCAGCCACAGGTGCATCGCTGTGTTGAAAGTTTAAATTCGACAACATCTCTTCTTCATGATGCAAAATGTGCTGCTCGGCCTCTTCTAACTGCTCTTGCGCTTGGACTTTAACGTTCATCAAAATACTGGTCACATTGCTCTTGATGCGCTCAAGCATGATGCTGAACAAATCAAATGCTTCGCGTTTGTATTCTTGTTTGGGGTTTTTCTGAGCATAACTGCGCAGATGAATGCCTTGACGCAAATGATCCAAAGATGCCAAGTGCTCACGCCATTGTTGATCCATTGATTGGAGCATCAGCACACGTTCGAAATTGTGGAAGCCATCGGCACCAACGGAATTGATTTTAACTTGGTAAGTTTCACTCGCTTGTTCTTGTACCGCTTGAACCAAATCGTCTGGTGTCGCCGTTTTATGCGAGGTCATCCATTCGACGACAGGGAACTCGAGAGACCATTCATCTTTCAAATGGTTTTCCAGCTCAGACAACAGCCACTGCTCTTCGGTTACGCCATTCGGCACATATTGGTAAACAACTTCTGCCATGACGTCGTTGCGCATGGCGGCCACGGTTTCAATGATGTCGCCGTCATTAAGCAACTCATTGCGTTGTGCATACATCACGCGCCGTTGGTCGTTCGCAACATCATCGTACTCGAGCAATTGCTTGCGGACATCAAAGTTACGTGCTTCTACTTTGCGTTGCGCCGACTCAATTGAGCGCGAAACCATGCCCGATTCGATGGCTTCGCCTTGTGGAATTTTCAGACGGTCCATCATTGACTTTAAGCGCTCGCCTGCAAAAATGCGCAACAATGGATCATCCATCGACAAATAGAAACGCGAAGAGCCTGGGTCACCTTGTCGACCCGCACGACCACGCAGCTGATTGTCAATACGGCGAGATTCGTGACGTTCAGTACCGATGATGTGCAAACCACCCGCCTTTAAAACTTGGTCGTGCAAAGTAGGGTGTTCATCTTTGAGTTGTTGAATCTGTTGCTGTTTTTGCGCGTCGGTCAGGCGGTCATCCGCTAAAATGAACTGCGACTGGATGTTGACGTTGCCTCCAAGGACAATATCCGTACCGCGCCCCGCCATATTGGTCGCGATGGTGACCGCACCTGGGCGGCCTGCCTGTGAAATAATCAGTGCTTCACGCTCATGCTGTTTGGCGTTCAGCACGTTGTGCGCAATGCCTTGTTGATTGAGCAGCGCGGACAGGTGCTCTGACAACTCAATCGAAGCCGTGCCCACTAAAGTCGGCTGGCCGCGCTTGATGCAATCTTTGATGTCATTAATAACCGCATCGTGTTTTTCTTCAGCGGAGCGGAAAATCAAATCTTGTTTATCGATTCGTTGAACTTTACGATGGGTGGGAATGACCACTGTTTCTAAACCGTAAATTTGTTGGAACTCATATGCTTCTGTGTCCGCCGTACCCGTCATACCCGCCAGTTTTTCGTACATGCGGAAGAAGTTTTGGAACGTGATGGAAGCCAAGGTCACCGATTCGGATTGAATTTCAACACCCTCTTTGGCTTCAACCGCTTGATGCAAACCTTCTGACCAGCGACGGCCCGTCATGAGTCGGCCTGTGTGCTCATCGACGATGACGATTTCGCCGTCCTGCACAACGTAGTCTTTGTCGCGTGTAAATAAGGTGTGGGCGCGCAAGGCCGCGTGCAAATAATGTACCAAAGAAATGTGCTGAGGGTCATACAAGCTGGCCGACGTTGGCATCAGACCCATTTGCTCAAGAATGTGCTCAACTTTTTCGTGCCCCGCTTCTGACAAATGAATTTGACGTGATTTTTCGTCAATATAGTAATCGCCCTCTGGTTCAGGCTCATCGGCTTTTGGCTCAGTTGCTTGACGGATTAACATGGGCGGCACACTGTTGAGCTTGGTGTACAGCTCCGTATTGTCGTCAGCCGTGCCTGAGATAATCAACGGCGTGCGTGCTTCGTCAATTAAAATCGAGTCCACCTCGTCCACAATCGCATAGTGCAAAGGTCGTTGCACCCGTTCTTGCGCGTTGTAAACCAAGTTGTCGCGCAGATAGTCAAAGCCAAACTCGTTGTTGGTGCCGTATGTGATATCGGCTTGGTACGCGGCAATTTTGTCATCGCGTTCCATGCCTGATAAGTTGATGCCAACGCTCAATCCAAGAAAATTGTACAACTGCCCCATCCATTGGGCATCACGGCGTGCGAGGTAGTCATTGACCGTGACGACGTGAACCCCTTTGCCTGTGATTGCATTCAGGTATACCGCCAAGGTACCCATCAATGTTTTACCTTCACCCGTGCGCATTTCAGCAATTTTGCCTTCATGCAAAACAATACCGCCAATCAATTGAACGTCAAAATGGCGCATGCCCAACACACGGCGCGATGCCTCACGCACCACCGCAAAGGCTTCGGCTTGCATTGATTCTAAAGATTCGCCATTTTGATAGCGTTGTTTAAACTCTGTTGTTTTTGCTGTCAACGCTTCATCAGACAATGAGGCCAGCGATTCTTCAATACCGTTGATGCGTTTGACACTGCGACGATAAATTTTGAGCAAACGCTCATTGCGTGAACCAAAAATTTTTTTTAATAATCCGCTGACCATGGTGCTTTTATCCTAAAATGATATGAGTTGTGCGATTTTTTTTACTTTATGCCAAAAATACGCACATAACGTTCTATTTTACCATGCCGCATTCACTTGCGGCGTAAAACAACTCGACATCGTTGTCGTTCTTAAAATTTATCAACCAAAAGCATTCCTATGGTGACTTATTCCAAATCCAAATACCGTCCGCCTGGCGTGTGGCGCGTCAATGACACTTGGTTGCAAACCTCGCATTTGGCGCACACTTTACCTCGCCTTGAACAAAATGCACATTTGTCGATAGCCATCAAAGCACTGATGCCCGACACCTTAAAAACAGGGTGGCGTGCGTTTTTGAGTGAGCACATACTGACACTAAAAGTTCCACACAATGCGCTGGCAACGAAAATCAAACAAATTGCACCGCTCATCGTGGACGGACTCAACATGACGGGCTGGAGCATTCATCATATGGAGGTCAAGGTCAGCCATTTCAACCGCCCCGTGTGGTTAATATCACCTAAAAAAGAGGAGGTTGAAAAAAACCCTCGGATTTTAACGGTTAAAAGCGCCCATCGAATTGCCGACACCATCTCGCATCTGCCCGATGATTCGCCCGTGAAAGCGGCATTGATTAGGATGTTGGCGATTCACGGAGAGAAAAAATCAAATTGATATTGAATGTGTTTTTCTTTATCAAAAACCAAATAAATAAAGCTAAAACACGCGCTAAACGCACATCAAAAAACGAGCCGTTATTTGGCTCGTTTTTTATAGACGCTGGGGCGAACTCACTCCAGCGCGACCCTAACCACCAATGCGCCGAATCTGCAAACTATCCGAACCCCCAATTTGACCCATGTTTGAACCAAAGGTCATGACCACGGTGTCACCAAACTTGAGCTGACCTTGTTTAATAAGCTCGGCTTCAATTTGCGCCACGATGGTATCGCGGTTGATGTTGTGCTCTGACAAAGGAATCACATTGACTTCACGGAACAAACTCAAGCGACGCAAGGTGTGAACATTATGGCTGCCCGCAAAGATGGGCACGCCACTGTTAAAACGAGACATCCATAGCGGCGTGGAACCTGATTCGGTTAAAACAATGATGGCATTGGCTTTGAGATGATGGGCGGTGAAAATCGCCGCCATGGCCACCGACTGGTCGATTCGACCAAAGGTCATGTTGCTCATCTCTTGGTCGAGTGTAATGGGTGCGAACAATGCGGCCTCTTCACACACCTGCGCCATCACGCGCACTGTTTCAACGGGAAACGCGCCCGATGCAGTCTCGGCGGACAACATCACAGCATCCGTACCATCCAACACGGCATTGGCAACGTCCGAGACCTCGGCGCGGGTCGGTACGTGACTGCTAATCATCGACTCCATCATCTGTGTGGCGGTGATGGTCAATTTGTTTTTTTCACGCGCCCTGCGAATCATTCTCTTTTGCAACGCAGGGACTTTGGCATCACCGACTTCCACGGCCAAGTCGCCACGTGCAACCATGATGCCGTCTGAAGCGTCCAAAATTTCATCGAGATTTGGAATGGCTTCGGCCCGCTCGATTTTTGCAATCATTAAAGCGTTTTTACCACCTGCATTGCGCATTAATTCGCGTGCCATATACATGTCGGCCGCATTTTTGGGGAATGAAATGGCCAAAAAATCAGCCTCAAAAGCCGCCGCTGTAATCAAATCGGCGCAATCTTTACTGGTCAATGCTGCGGCCGATAAACCGCCCCCCAGTTTGTTGATGCCTTTGCGGTTTGACAACACGCCGCCTTTTTCAACCACACAACGCACGCTGGTGTTGGTTTTTCCAAGCACTTTCATACGGATTTTGCCATCATCGAGCAACAAAATATCGCCCGTCGTAACATCTTTAATCAACTCAGGATAATCCAAGCCAACACGATGCACATCGCCTAAAGTCCCCGCATCGGTGTCGAATGTAAATTCGGCATCATTCTCGAGCATCACCTTATCTTCGGCGAACTGAGCAATGCGAATTTTAGGGCCTTGCAAGTCAGCCAACACGCCAATATGCACGCCCATTTCTAGAGCCAACTTGCGGACTTTACTCACGCGGTCAATATGGTCTTGTGCCGTGCCATGCGAAAAATTAATGCGCACAACATTCACGCCTGCATTAATCATGTCACGCAACACGCGTTCATCAGAGGAAGCGGGGCCAAGGGTGGCTACAATTTTTGTGTCTCTCATTTTTAGTATTCTTGTTGTGTGGGTGGATAAAAGTGATGCGTAAGAATGCGCCATTTTCGAATGAAAATCAAGTGCCCATGTATTCAAATTACTGAATTGATATTTATATTTGTTGTTTTACTACATAAGCGTTTACACACAACCGATGTGTTGCATCATGTTGCGTGTAAATACCTCGGACTCCCTTCAGAGTTTTTCCTTATTGCCCCAACGCCTTTACCGATGCCTGTACGCGCAGTTGTTGTGTGCGGCCTTTTTGCTTAACCAGCAAAGTTAAGGGCACTGTTTCTCCTGCACGCAATGTGTTTTTGAGACCCATTAACATGATGTGCGTGCTTTTTGGGGCAAGGGTAACGGTTTGATGCGCGGGCAGTTGGATTTCAGATGTCGCCTGCATGTGCATCATGCCCTCATGGTTGCTCATGATGTGCAACTCGACCTTTTCTGCGACGGGACTTTGTGCGCCAATCAAAGTGGCATTGTCATTGCCGTCGTTGGTCAGGGTCAAAAATGCACCACCCATGGTTTGTCCGTCAACTGTGGCGCGCGCCCACGGTTCGTTTACTGTAATTTTGGCGTGTGCAGCCAGCGTGAAAAAAGCCAAGGCGATGATGGCGGGTATTTTAAACATGATAAAACTCCTAAAATTTTTGAATGAAAGAAAAACAATATTTAATGTAGGAGGTCAAGTCCAATTTTGGTTCGACCTCCTGCACGGTTTAATGATGGTGAGCACCATGCTCGGCCGCTGACGGCAGAACATCGAGCGTGGCGGCGGGATACGCATCATCATGAGAAGTGGCTTGCCACATGATATTTTTGTTGCCACATTTCTGTTCAACAGGAATGTACAGTTTTTTTGGTGAGCCGCTTACTTTAGTATAAAAAACAAACTCATCATAAAAATCAGTGGGCAACGAACCGCCCGACCATTCTATTTGTGAAGTGAATATCGTGATGATTTTGCCGTTATTTTCATAAGGTTCTGATAAATTAGCTTCCCTTATTTTTAAGTCCCAGCCCGCTTTGGGCATGGGCTTGGCGTTTTGAAAAGCCTCTGGTAAGTGCACGATGACAGAATTCGTCGGCGCATCGTCGCAACCATGCGGAATTTTGATTGCAATGCGGGCGTACTCCCCCGCAACCACTTGCTTCGGCTCGGCAGAGACATGCGCATAGACGGGTGCGCTGGCAATGGCGAGCATGCTGACCACGATGGCGTAATTTGTTTTCAATAAATGTTTCATTACAACTCCTAAAAAATGAGAATACCGCCCAGACCAAAAAGGCAGGACGTATCAATAAGCCGCCACACATGGCGTGACCGCTTTATTTCATTAAAAATTAAAGACAAATAGGAGTTGCAACAGGCGGGCCGCGAGGGCGAGACCAGCGCTCGAAAAACAGAAGCGAACGCAGTGGGCTTTGATAAAGGGTTGTTAAATTAGATGTTGAGCGCGGCCGAGCACACCACAACCACGCGAAAAAAATCAGCGCAGGCAGTGTGAACAAACACCATGCGCAATGGGGCTGACCATGTGCGCTTTTTTGCGGGTCGGCGGTCTTGCTTGAAATTGCCGTTGCCGTCGCGCCCGCATCATCTTGCACCCAAACAGAACGAACGCCATCCTCGGTACACACATCGACCACGCGCCCCGCCACGTTGGCAAAATGCGCAGGCCACAACGCCGCCCACAGCAGCAAGGGCAATAGCCATGCACCGAGAAAACGCCGAGACGAGGGCAAGCGCAGTATGTTCATGAGGGTTAATTAATTAGACCACATGCTCCCGCCCACATTGAAATAGTGCGATTCTGGATGGGCGAAATAAAAGCCAGAAATGGATGACGCAGGCCACATCGCTAGGCTTTCCGTTAAGCGCATGCCGATGGACTCAGCGTCCAGCACGCGGAACAAATCAGTTTTCACTTCATGTTTAGGACATGCAGGGTAACCAGGTGCAGGACGGATGCCGCGGTACTGCTCCTTAATCAACTCATGAGTGCTTAGAGCCTCATCGGGCGCGTAACCCCAATCATCTTTACGAATTTTTTCATGCAGGTATTCTGCAAAAGCCTCAACCAGACGGTCGGCAAGCGCTTTAAACATGATTGAACCGTAATCATCAAACGCCGCATCCATTGCGGCCAAACGTTCTTCCATGTCCAGCCCTGCTGTGACGGCGAACATGCCAATGTAATCTCGTCCTGTGGGCGCGACGTAATCCGCCAATGACTGGTTTGGATGGGCTTTGCCATCAATGACAGGTTTTTCAGTGAGTTGACGACCTGGGTTCCAGCGCAATAGCTCGGTCTTGCGTGTCTCATCGCTAAAGACCACGATGGTGTCGTCATCCTCGGTGTTGGCGGGATAAAAGCCGTATGCGCCTTTAGCCGTGAGCCATTTTTCACGGGCAATTTTTTGCAGCATGTCTTGCGCGTCGTTATAAACACGGCGTGCTTCTGCCCCCACCACAGCATCATCTAAAATGGCTGGGAAATGCCCCGCCAAATCCCACACTTGGAAGAAAGGCGCCCAGTCAATATAGTCAATCAGCACGCTCACATCCATGTCTTCAATCAACTGCTTGCCCAGTACTTTAGGGGCGGGAGGCGTGTAACGTGTCCAATCGGTTTGCAATTTGTTCGCACGCGCGGCCTCAGGAGAAATCTGCACTTGCCCTTTTTTGTTGGCATGTTGACGGCGCACGCGCTCGTATTCTGCATGGTGCTCGGCTAAAAACGCATCGCGCGTTTGCGGAGACAGCAGTTGTTGCAAGACCGTCACCGAACGCGAAGCATCGGCGACCCACACCACAGGCCCGTCATAATTGGGGGCGATTTTAACGGCGGTATGCACGCGTGAAGTGGTTGCACCGCCAATCAATAAAGGAATTTTACGCTCGCGGAAGTAATCATCACGCTGCATTTCAGAGGCCACATGCGCCATTTCTTCGAGCGACGGCGTAATCAAGCCCGATAAGCCAATGACATCCGCGTTGACTTCTTTGGCTTTGGCAAGAATTTGTGCGCATGGCACCATCACGCCCATATTTTCGACATCGTAATTATTGCACTGCATGACGACGGTCACGATGTTTTTACCAATATCATGCACGTCGCCTTTGACCGTGGCGATGACCATTTTGGCTTGTGAGCTTTCAGCGTCTTTGAAGCCAGCGGCTTTGCGCGCCGCTTTTTCTTCTTCAATAAACGGAATGAGGTGAGCCACGGCCTGCTTCATGACACGCGCCGACTTCACCACTTGCGGCAAGAACATTTTGCCCGCGCCAAATAAATCACCGACCACATTCATGCCGTCCATCAACGGGCCTTCAATGACTTCGATGGGACGAGCGGCATTTAGTCGCGCTTCTTCGGTATCCACATCAATAAACGCAGTGATGCCATTGACCAGCGCATGAGTCAAGCGAGCATTCACGCCCTGCTCACGCCAAACGAGGTTTTCTTCTTTTTTGATGCCATCGCCTTTAAACTGGTCGGCAATTTCAAGCAAGCGGTCGGTTGCATCCGCACGGCGATTTAAAATCACATCCTCCACACGCTCGCGCAACAGCGGGTCTAGATTGGCATACACGCCGAGCTGTCCTGCGTTGACAATGCCCATGTCCATTCCCGCCGCCACCGCGTGATAGAGGAACACCGTGTGAATCGCCTCGCGCACAGGCTCATTGCCTCGGAACGAAAACGACACATTCGACACGCCACCACTGACCAGCGCGAATGGCAAATTCTCTTTAATCCAACGGGTCGCTTCAATGAAGTCAACCGCGTAATTATTGTGCTCTTCAATGCCCGTTGCCACCGCAAAAATATTCGGGTCAAAAATAATGTCATCCGCAGGAAAACCAACGGTGTGAACCAAAATATCATACGAGCGTTGGCAAATTTCAATTTTGCGCGCCAATGTATCCGCTTGACCATCCTCATCAAACGCCATCACCACCGTCGCCGCGCCGTAACGCATGATTTTTTTAGCGTGCTCGATGAAGGCGACTTCACCCTCTTTAAGAGAAATCGAGTTCACAATCGCCTTGCCCTGCACGCATTGCAAACCCGCCTCAATGACCTCCCACTTTGACGAGTCAATCATAATCGGTACGCGTGAAATATCAGGCTCAGAGGCAATTAAATTCAAAAAGCGCACCATCGCCGCTTTTGAATCGAGCATCGCCTCATCCATATTGATGTCAATCACTTGCGCACCATTCTCCACCTGTTGCCGCGCCACCGACAACGCCTCATCGAATTGGCTGTTCAAAATCATGCGGGCAAAGGCTTTAGAACCCGTCACATTCGTGCGCTCGCCCACGTTGACGAATAGCGATGCGTCGTCCACGACAAAAGGTTCAAGGCCAGAGAGACGGAGGTTGCGGTGTTGGGTGGTCATAATCAATTCAGTGTAAAGATATAAGCGTCAATAAGCGTTTGGACGCATTTTGTATTAATTTAGCATTATGCTGTATTTTAGACATGCGGCGCAATGCGCGTTGCTTAGATGTGTGGTGGATTACACAATTGGAATTATGTGTGCTTTAATTAGCTTTCTTACAAGGAGAGGATAAATGAAAAAAATAGTTGCTTTACTGATATGTCTACCACTATTAGCACAGGCCGCATTTCGGTTTAAGGATTATCAAGTTGAGGCATATATAGGGCCACGACATAATGTCACTTTGAATAAAGATACCAAACAGTTCAAATCGAGATTTATTGAGACTGGGAAAATGCCAATAAACTTTGCTGGTCATTATGTTGTGAACTCTTTTGGCTGTGGCACAGGATGCGCAAGATATTTTTATGTAGATGTCAAAACGGGAGAAGCAAAATTTTTGCCTGAATATTTACAGGTGGATTATAACGACCAAGATTGTGAAAACGAGGTGTATTTCAAGCCTGACAGTAGGTTATTTGTTGTATCAGGAATGCAAAAGGGCAGTTGTTCCGTGAATTATTATCAAGAGTTAGATGGAGGGTTTAAATTTGTAGGTTCGCAACCTTTAAGCAAAGCAGTAGAACAGTAAAGATACTCAACAAGTAAACCGTAGGGCACAATAAGCAACGCGCATTGCGCCACATGTTTATCCAAAAACAAGCATGACATACGCGTGAACATCAAACACCAACCAACAAACACACGCTAACTAAACCAAGTTCAACGGGACTGAATGTAATTGGTTTAACCCATCTAAACCGCAGGAAAAAATCGCTCCAAATAGAATAAACACACAATCGCGCTCATGGCAATTGCAATGCCCAGCACGTTGATGCGAGAAAGTTTTTCGCGAAACAACCCTGCGCCGACCAAAGTGCCGAGGGCAATGACGCCAACGTTCATCCCCGCAAAAACCAAGGTGGGGTTGTCGCTAAACTCTTGGTGGGCGCGGATGTAAAACCAAATATTGCCGAAATTGAGTGCGCCTAAAATAATGCCGCTCGCCAAGCTGCCGTCATTCCAACGCGTGCGCTTGATGAGCAGGTAGATCAACATCAGAACGCCTGCGAGGACAAATGCGGCGAACAGGTTGGCGGGGGTTGCGCTGCCTGTTTTCGCCACTTGTTTAAAGAGCACGTCTATCACGCCATAACCGACCCACACCGCCAGCAAGCTGCCAATCAATGCGCCTTGATTGCCCGAGCTGGCGCGGTTTTTACCCGCCGCACTGGGTTTAGCGATTAAACACAATAACGCTAAAAACGCCAAGCCAATCCCGACCATACGGCTGGTTTTGAGTTGTTCACCAAAAATCAAAAATGAGGCCAAAATCGGAATGAACAGAGCCAAACGTTGGGCTGCATCTGATTTAACAATCCCCGCATGTTGCACCGCGTGCGACATCATGATGAAAACAGTCGGCAACAGAACCCCAAGCGCAACAAACAACATAATCGCATTGGGTTCATGCGCGATGGCGTTGAGATTCGGCGACAGAAAGAACCATGTTAATGCGGTGGCGACAACGTAATTTACGAGAATCGCTTGTTCAATCACGATGTTTTGCGTGCGCGCTCGCTTTAAAAAAACAGACACAGCGACGCTGCATAAAATGGCGCATAGCAGATAAGTCATGACAAACCCTTTGAGGTGAAATACAGAAAAATGATTCAACAATTAAATACCGAGCGTCCATGTGGTCGTCGATGATTTAATTGGTGTTGCCGATTGACTGCGTTTTAACTGCAACTATGCTGAAGTCAAAGCGCGTGGTTTTTGCGTTGCAACCGCTTGTGCGATAGCCGCAATATGATCAGGTGTCGTGCCGCAACAACCGCCGACGAGATTCACCAAGCCCGATTCGGCGAAGTGATGTAAATGTCCCGCAGTGATGTTGGGCGTTTCATCAAACCCCGTATCAGACATCGGATTCGGCAACCCCGCGTTTGGATAGCATGAAATACCGCAGTCACAAATCTTAGCCAACTCAGCGATGTACGGGCGCATTAGCTCCGCACCCAAAGCGCAGTTCAGACCGAATGTGATGGGCTTGGCGTGGCGCAAGCTGTACCAAAACGCTTCCACGGTTTGCCCCGATAAAATGCGGCCCGAAGCGTCCGTGACCGTGCCCGAAATCATGACGGGCAAACGTTCTTGTGTGTTTTCAAAAAGTTCTTCGAGGGCGAATAACGCGGCTTTTGCGTTCAGCGTGTCAAAAATTGTTTCCACCAAAAACACATCTGCGCCCCCATCCATCAGCCCTTTGGCTTGCTCGTAATACGCCGCGCGCAGTTGCTCAAAGTTCACATTGCGTGCAGCGGGGTCGTTCACATCAGGCGAAATACTGGCGGTTTTGGGCGTGGGGCCAATGGCGCCAGCAACAAAACGCGGCTTGTCGGGCGTGCTGTATTCGTCACACGCCGCGCGCGCCAAACGCGCAGACTCGACATTCATTTCATACGCCCATTCGGCCATGTGATAGTCGTCTTGCGCTACGGTGGTCGCGCCAAAAGTATTGGTTTCGATGAGGTCCGCCCCTGCGGCTAAGTATTGGCGATGAATTTCAGAAATCACATCGGGGCGGGTCAATGACAGCAATTCATTATTGCCTTTGACATCAATCGGATGATTGGCAAATCGCGTACCACGATAGTCGGCTTCAGACAATTTGTAACGCTGAATCATCGTGCCCATTGCACCATCAAGGACAACGATGCGTTGCTTGAGAATGTCTGGCAGGTTTTGGGCGCGAGTGTAATTCATAACGACACTTTCTTAAATGTTTCTATCAATTTGATTTTATTGGAAATAATGGCCTTCATCGCCAGCCCACCATTGTACCAAAGGCGTGAGGTGGATGCAAAACAGCACGTGTTGATTTTGAGCCGTACCGAGCATTCGCATGCACTTAGGCCGCGGATGTTTGAAAAAGAAGCGGTTGTGATAAGAGCATTATTTTGGGTGCTGCGCTAAAGACCAGCGCGCCTGTTCAGCAACAACGGGGTTGTGATGAGTGGTAAAGGTCTGTAGTGCAGTGAGTACGTCTGGCGTGGTCGGCGCATTGCCCAGAGCAAGCAAGACATTGCGCTGCCATTGAGCATGACCGATGCGATAAGCGGCAGAACCCGCCATATTGTGTTTAAACGTGGCTTCGTCCCATTGGAGCAATGCCAGTAAATCGGAGCAATCCAGCGCGTGTCGCACAGCGAAATCAGACAAAGCGGACTTTTGCGCAAATTTATTCCAAGGGCAGACCAGTTGGCAGTCATCGCACCCATAAATTCGGTTGCCAATGGCTTGACGAAACTCGTGTGGAATTTCGCCTTTATGCTCAATGGTTAAATACGAAATGCAACGACGGGCATCGACACGATACGGCGCAACAATCGCACGAGTTGGGCAGATGTCGATGCAGGCGGTGCATTGACCACAATGTGCGCTGCTCGGCGCATCAGTCGCCAAGTCTAAATTGACATACAACTCGCCGAGAAAAAACATTGAACCGTGCGCGCGATTGAGCAACAACGTGTGTTTGCCACGCCAACCTAAAGCAGTTTGCTGCGCAATTTCAACCTCGGGCACAGGCGCAGAATCGGCAAACGCACGATAAATTAAAACCTGTTCAGTCATATTGGCAAGGTGCGCTGCCAATGCGCTGGCGAGCTTTTGCAAGGTATTGCGCACGACTTTATGATAATCCCGCCCGAGCGCATAGCGAGAGACATAGGCTTTATTTTGGTTATTGATATTCTGCCAAGCATCCGCTCGCCAGTCATCTGGCAAATCGGTTGCCAGATAAGGCAAGGCCACACTGATGATGCTGAGCGTGTGTGGTACGAGCACATCGGGTTGAAAACGCGCTTCAATATTGCGAGACATGTAATCCATCTCGCCCTGAAATTGAGCCTCTAACCACGCCAAATGTGCTTGTTTCGCCGAACGTAAATCAGGTTGGCTGATGCCGACGTGCGCAAACCCAAGTGCAAGGGCTTGTGCTTTTATCCATGCGGACAGTTCCGCTGCTGCGTTACAATGTGGGCTGTTTTTAGGCGTCGTCATGCCGCCATCATACCGAAAAATGAGCCGAGTTTTATGAGTGAAAATGTGACTTTTAAATTGACTTTACCCAACGAAGCCGCCACCGAACGTTTGGCGCAGCAGTTGGCGCGCATTGTGCGGGCGGGCGAAGTGATATTTTTACAAGGTGAGTTAGGCGCAGGCAAAACCACTTTCACGCGCTATTTTGCACGCGCTTTGGGCGTGACAGGGCGGGTTAAAAGCCCCACTTATACCTTGGTAGAATCTTATGATTTAACGAACCCGAATCATGAGCCACACGGTGCGCGGCAATTACATCACTTCGATTTGTATCGACTGGGCGAAGCGCGGGAATGGTTTTCGGCGGGGTTTGATGAGTATTTAAATCCACATTCAATTGCTCTGATTGAATGGCCAACCCAAGCCCAAGGCGCACTGCCTGAGCCAACGATGCGATTGAGTTTTGAACATGTGGATGACGCTGCCGATGTATCATCAGAATCTTTTGATGGGCAGCGTCAAGTGCGGATAACCGTTCCAGTTTCTGTGGATGTACGAGCTTTAAGCCTTGAATAAGGCGCAGTTCTTTATGGCAACATGTCTAAAGTGAACATTTGAATGTTATTGAGTTGTTGCCATATGTTTTTAATGGCGTTTTTTTGCTCCTCGAGCAGCTTGGGGTTGAGCGTGCTGCTGTCGCTTGAGAAAAAACTTGTATTCGCTACGGAGAGTTGAGCGTTTTTCTCGTTGCTTGCGCCCGTTGCGTGCAGCTCACTGGACGAATCGTAGCCAATTAAATCGACGTTTGAGCCGTTGTAACGAAACACATAATGGTTGTTGCTGACGTAATTCGAACCACAATTGAGTTTGTATTTGAGGTTAAGTCGCAAGGTTCCGTCTTTAATGCTCATCGGTTCTGCATCCGCCAATGGGTCTGTTAAGCACGGTGTTTGCGCATTATTGGCGGATGGAATGAGTTGCTTTTGTGTGCTCTGTGTCACGTAAGATTGGTCTTTGTTTTGCAGCGCGATGATGAGGTGACGCGGGTTCAGATTAAGTCTGGGCTGGTTAGCGTCATTGGCTTTAAAATTGGCGGGGTCGGTGTTCTCAACAATGATTGCAACGTCATTTAAACCATCGTTATTTAGGTCACCTTCGGCTTTTTGTACAATGTTCCAGCCTGTGGGCACAAGGTCTTGAACACCGCTGGCAGCGGCTACGGCGTTGTAAAAAACAGTACTTAATAATGCAAAATATAAAGTTTTTTTCATTTGATTCACGCTCCTGTTGTTCAAATCAATTGTTCAAACTCATCATCCCGAACACGGTAATTATGCCAGTTTTCATAATCAAAATGCCACCACTCGTGCGGGTGGCTACTGAAGCGATGTGCATGCATGGCGTTTTGTAGCACATCACGCATGGCATTTTGTGCCGCCGTGCCGCCCATATAATTGAGATGAGATTTTTCATTAAACTCGTCATACGCGCTCGGCATCTCGATTTCTTGGCCTGTTTTTAAATCGTATAAGCTCAAATCAACGGCGCAACCGCGATTATGGCGAGAGCCTTCAGCAGGGTCGGCCAAGTATAAATGGCTGTCGGGATAGTGTTCCCAAAAGTACGCGGTCACATACCATGGCCGATACGCGTCAAAAATTCGCAGACCGTAGCCGTGTGGCTTAAGGTCGACCGCCACGTTTAACAAGGCTTGCGCGGCCTCCTTCATGATGAAACACCGTGCTTGAGGGTACACCATTTGCCCTGTGAAATTATCGGTACTGGCGTATTTGATGTCAAAAGTAAGGTTGGCCGCAGCTGCTTGAGCGACTTGCATCAAGTCAACCAAAGGGGCAAGCGGCAAATGGCTTTCGTTGGGAATTGTAAATATTGTCATGGCGACATTTTACGCCAGCCCGCCTACATTTTTGTCGCAAAAACGAAGGGAAAGCATGTCGCCAAGATTGAATATTAAAGAAATCAGTCGGTAACACTTGAAAAACTTGAGTTTTTGCGCTGCATCATGTATTTTTATGGATTCATTGTGTGTCAATTTTGTGTTGAGAAAATACGGCGAAAACGATTTTTATATTCAAAAAAAGTGTACAAAACGCTTTGACGTATTTTCTTTTTTGAGGGAATGTTATGGCTTTAGTGGTGCATAAATACGGTGGAACGTCGATGGGCTCAGTTGAGCGCATTCAAAACGTGGCCAAGCGCGTGGCAAAATGGGTAAAAGCGGGTCATCAAGTGGTGGTGGTGCCTTCGGCGATGTCGGGTGAAACCAACCGTTTGTTGGGTTTGGCGAAAGAAATTAACGCCGATGCGCAGGACATGAGTCCTCGAGAGCTGGACATGATTGCCTCTACGGGCGAGCAAGTCTCTGTTGGTTTGTTGGCGATTGCATTACAGGCGATTGGTCAAGATGCGGTGAGCTACGCGGGCTGGCAAGTGCCTGTGCGCACCAATAACGCGTACACCAAGGCGCGTATTGAATCAATTGATGACAAGCGCATTCGCCAAGATTTGGACGCGGGTCGCGTGGTGATTATCACGGGCTTTCAAGGTGTGGATGCGCAAGGCAATATCACCACTTTGGGACGGGGCGGCTCCGACACCTCTGCGGTGGCGGTGGCGGCGGCGATTAAAGCGGATGAGTGTTTGATTTATACCGACGTTGACGGCGTGTACACGACCGATCCACGCGTGGTTGAAAATGCCCGCCGCTTGGATAAAGTCACGTTTGAAGAAATGTTGGAAATGGCGAGTTTAGGCTCGAAAATTTTACAAATTCGCTCCGTTGAATTTGCAGGTAAATATCGCGTTAAAACCCGTGTATTGTCGAGCTTAACCCCGCATGATTTGGACATTAATATTGAAGCCCACTCTGGCACACTGATTACTTTTGAGGAAGATGAAACCATGGAACAAGCAGTTATTTCAGGCATAGCTTTTAATCGCGATGAGGCCAAAATCACGTTGATGCAAGTACCTGACACCCCAGGCGTGGCGTTTAAAATTTTAGGTCCTGTTGCCAAAGCCAATATTGATGTGGACATGATTATCCAAAATCAAAGTACGAACGGCACAACCGATTTTTCGTTCACCGTCCATCGCAACGAATATAAAAAGGCCATGGAAGTGCTGGAAACTGAAGTAAAAGATGCGATTGGCGCGAAAGAAGTCATTGGCGACGATAAAGTCTGTAAAGTCTCTGCCGTCGGCATTGGGATGCGTTCGCATGTGGGCGTGGCCAGTTTGATGTTTGAAACATTGGCGCAGTCGGGTGTGAACATCCAAATGATTTCAACTTCAGAAATCAAAATTTCTGTGGTCATTGCGGATAAGTATTTGGAATTGGCTGTGCGTGAATTGCATAAAGTATTTGATTTAGAGCAAGATGCGCAGATTGAGTCCGTTTAAAAGAATCCCAAAAAGCATCCAATACACATCAAAAGTGCTTAAAAATGCACATTAATTTTTGATGCTTCACCAAACGCTTCGCCTAGACGAAGCGTTTTTTTATACTAACAAATTAGAGGGTTGGGATGAATACTCAACAATTCATTCGCCAAGTGCCGTTTCTCGCATGGGTACTGATGTTGGCGACTTTGTCTTTTGGACTGTTTGCCAATATTCTGGGCAGTTTAACACCCGAAATATCGCAAGATATGCAATTGAGCCCGCAAGACATTGGGCATTTGATGATGGTTTTTAGTTGTGGTGGGGCTATCGGCGCATTTTTGGGCGGTGACTTTGCTCATCGTTTCCGCACGGTGCCGTTGTTGCTCATTTATTTTGCTCTGATTTTTTTAAGCGTGTTTGGCATTGTGCTTGCGCCCTCTTTTAAATGGTTGAGCTTGAGTTTTTTGTTGTATGCCATTACGTGTACGGCTGTCTTTACAGTGGTGCACAGCATTGTGACGATGTTGCGTTTGGGTGATGACTTGCGCCCAAGGTTGATTGCTTTGATTGATGTCGGTTTTAGTGTGGGCGCAACCATGTCGCCTTTTTGGTCAAGTGCGTTTTTAAATGTATTGGATGATTGGCGTGCGCCTTATGCATTTTTTCTCGTGCTTTTATTGGGTGTGCTGCTCTTGATGTCGCGCCCGCAGTCGTTAAATGTGTTGGCTTCTTTGTCGAACATCCATGCAACTGAACCACATCCAAGCAATCTAAATCCTACAAAATCGAGCTATTTAAAATTACTGACTGCGCCGTGGGCGCGCTGGGCGTGGCTCTGTGGCATTTTGATTGGCTTTGTCGAATGGGGACAAACCTATTGGTTTGTGATTTATGCGTCCAATGACCGTGGATTGGATGCCGATGTCGCTCGCGTGGGTTTAGCGGCTTTTACAGGTGGGATGCTCAGTGCGCGGATTTGGCAAGCGTTTATCCATAGCCGTTGGTCGAGCGAACAACGGCTCAAACGATTGAGCGTACTTGGCTGCGTGATGTTTGTTCTGTTGGCGTTGATGCCCCGCTTGATGCCAGCCATCCCTGTGTATGGCGCGAATTTTTTGGCTGGGGTTGGCATCGGCGTTGTTTTTCCTTTATTGCTCAATCACTTGATTCAGCGTGAACCTGCAAACACGTCAAAATTTTCGGCTTTGCTCATGATGATGATTTTGTTTGGTTTGCAATTGGCGGGGTTGGTTATTGGGTATTTGTCTACGATTTTTAATGTCCATTTGGGTTACAGTGTGTTGGCTGTGGCGATGTTGGCTTTTACCTTTGGCGTTTGGCGGATGTTTGGGCGGGTTAATTTACAAACGCCATAATTCAACATGCGCAGGTTTCAACGCTCTATCGAGAACCGCACCTAGGTCGGCGACAATACATTTTTTATTGTTGTTGAGCAGCGTGGCTATCATGTCCCAGCCGCCTTCAACATATTCCTGGTGTGGAACGGCGACAATTAAAATCTCGCTTGATTCAATCGCATTGGCATCTTGCAGTTGGAAATTAAATTCGTGTTGAACCTCGTCCTTAGAGGCATGAGGGTCAACAACCTGAGTTTTTATGCCATATTTTTTGAATTGCTGAACCATGTTGTAGACTTTTGAGTTTCTAATGTCTGGCACATTGGCTTTGAACGTAACCCCTAAAATAGTGACTTTGATGTCGGGCGTTGTCATATTGAGATTCATCGCCTTTTTTATGATTTCGGCGACCACATGATTGGCCATAGAGTCGTTTATTTTTCGTGCCGATAAAATGACGTCCGATACGATGCCGTGTACAGCGGCTTTATAACTGAGATAGTAGGGGTCAACAGAAATACAATGCCCGCCAACCAAGCCTGGTGTAAAGGGTAAAAAATTCCACTTACTTTTAGCGGCGTTGATGACGTCGTGTGTGTCGATGCCAAGATGCGAAAAAATTTGTGACAACTCATTCATCAGTGCAATGTTGACATCACGCTGGGTGTTTTCAATCACTTTGGCCGCTTCTGCGACTTTGATGGAAGATGCTCGGTAGGTTTGAGTAACGGTTTGATAAATTGAAGCGATGCGTTGCAATGTTTCTTCGCTATCGCCTGAAACAATTTTTGTCGTTGTCGTCAATGTATTGATTTTATCGCCAGGGTTAATGCGTTCGGGTGAGTAGCCGACATTGAAGTCTTTTTTCCATATCAAACCACTTGCGGCTTCAAGAATCGGAACGCATATTTCTTCAGTCACACCAGGATAAACCGTGCTTTCGTAGACAATGATGTCGCCTTTTTTAATGAGGTGACCGATGCTGTGTGAGGCGGAGCGAACCGCATTGAGGTCGGGCACGTTGGCGGCATCAATTGGCGTGGGTACGGTGATGATGTAAACGTTGCAGTTCTGTATCAAAGCGCAATCATCGACAAAGGTACACGTTGAGGCGGCCAATGTCTCTGGCGCTATTTCATGGGTGTGGTCAATGCCTTGGCTCAACGCCGCGACACGAGCTGGATTGACATCGTAGCCGACAACAGTAAAGTGTTTTGCAAGCTCGACGGCAAGCGGTGCACCGACATAACCCAATCCAACGATAGCAATTCTCATTTGTTCACCTCATTTATAGACAACCATTCATTCAACTCTTTTAACTTCACATTTGAAGCGACCCAATTCGCACGCAAAACCTTTTGCTTGATTTGCAGCAGGTTGCGTGCTCGATTCGCCTCGACAGTGCTGATGGTGTTGACTCTGGCGAGCATTTCACTGTTCGATTGGATTTGCTGCATTAAGCTCGTATTGATATCTTTCTCCGCCGCCAACACGCCTTGAGTGCTGTGTACCAGTCGCAAAAAAGCATTGCCCGTTGAGTCATATTGTTGTTTGAGATAGTCTCGAGTGAGTTCCTCTACTAAAGCTGCAGCCTTGCTCGACTTTGGCTCACCTAAACTCCAATACATGTTGAGACTGACAAATGCCTTATTCGTCCCGCTTTCAAGCTCACGTTTAAGACCCGTGCTGCCAATAACATCCCAGCCCGCTGTTGTATTAAGCTTTGATGTGAGATAGGCAATGTTGCTTTTGGCGATTTCTGATGCGGCAATTTGTTCTTTTAGATTGTTTTGGATGTCCACATTGGGGGTGTTTTGCAAGACACTCCGTTGCTGTTCGTTGAAGCTGATGCTTGCCCTGATGTCATCTCTGTCGCGATAGGCTTCTGTTAGCTCTCTGAGCGTGCCATTTTGAGAGTCAAAAAGTTTTTTTTCTAAGTACAAATTTTGCTCTGCGAGATTAAGCGCTTCAATCAACAATGGTGTTTGAGCTTGGATTTGACTAAGGAGAACTTTGTTATTGAGAAACTTCAGACTGTCTTCAATGGACTGGTTTGTTGAATAAATTTTGCACTTGTTATCAGCGATTTTTTCAATCAACTTCGCTTGAATTTTGTCTGATAGACTTTGGCTGATGCCCATAGATGCGACGTTGTCCTGAGATTGCGTGCTGCCCATTGATAAAAACACTTTGGGCGCAGACAACACAAGGGATTGAGCATTTGCTTGAACTTTGGTCAAACGGCAATAGGCATCCACCTCGTTGGCCGAGGCGGCAAAAGGCAGCATGAGCCATGCGATTAAAATTTTATTCATTGGGGTGACTTAAAAAAGTAAAGGTTTATGTCCAATAAACACCACTCGGCTGGTGGCGCTGCTCTCATCGGTCAGTTCTATTTGTACCAATACACCGCGTGTATCGATTTTGAATAACGGGTGCTGTGCGACTTCCTCATCACGGTTGAGCTTCACGACCTTACCTACATTTCTACAAATAAAGTTGTGCAGTAAACAGTCATACACAGGCTCGCCAACTTTCGTGGCTGAATCCAGCGTGCCATACGGAACGAAAGCGAAATGGAGCGGGCTTTCGGAGTGCGTGACGCTAATGTATGGGCTGTCTGACAGCGTTTGGATGATTTTATTAATTTGTTCGAGCTGATTTTTTTTAGCCGCGATGACTTCGGTGTCCTGTGCTCTTTTCAGGTCTATTCGAAGTATTTTTGATTTGGCCTCTAACAATTCCAATCGGTTTTTATTCACCATTTGATGGTCCAACAATTCGCTGGAGATGACCGCATCAATTGTTGAAGACTTAATGCCATTTAATTTGATTTTGGCATTCAGCGCATCAATTTTGGTGATGATGCCTGCTTTCAGATTGTCATCCAGCGAGGTTTCCACTTGGTTGACTTTAGCCACTAGGGTTTTGTTATGAGTGGTGTCTGTTTTTTTCTCTTGATTTAAATGTGCCAATTTAATAGCAGACTGTTCGCTTGCGTTAATCAGTTGTTCAAGTTCTTTTTGCTCTTTATCAATGACGGCTAACTCTTGAGTCGCTTCCGAAATTTCAAGCTTCAATATATCAGCCTGTTGCTGTGCTTGAAACATGCTTGCGTTTAGTTGCAAAATCTTTGGATGGGTTCGAGAAATTTCAATGGGCGCCGCCCAGTTGTTGTTGAGCATATAGAACAACAATAGGACTAAGAACCAAATCACCCCACCAATCAAAAACGCTAGAACAATATTTGAAATTGTCCGATAAGACGACAAAATGGTTTTTTGAATAAAGCTATGCATTGGTTTGTCCTATGTTGGTAACTACGCTTTCTCGTGTCCCCCACGTGCCCACGTCAAATGTAAAAAGTGCCAAAGCGGTAATGAAGAATGTGTTGACAATCATCCATAAACAAATCAGCGGCAACAGCAACGGGCTGTCAATTTTTTGTTCTGGATTCTTAATCCCCGTCCAAAAGTTGTAGGCAATGGCCATCATGCAAAACACCAGCATCCAGCACGCCAATGAAGATATCCGCATTTCAAGCGTCGCCGTGCCAACCAAAGAAAATGGAATAATCAAAATCCATATCGTTGAAATGACTGCTGGCGCGATGAGATGGGTGGTCCTTAAAGGACTCATGATTTTCGTATGTGATGAAAAATGGCGTAACGTCCAAAAAAGGTCACGTAATCCACTTCGTCGCCAACGCAACTGTTGCATGAATAGTTGCTTTAGATTGTTAGGCACCGAAGTCCAACACTGGGCATCATTGTTTATATACGTTTTATAGCCTTTAAGAACCAGCAAATGGGTCATGTAGCGGTCTTCGCCATCTCGAACGCCAATGCCGAACCAATTGCGCGCTGTCATAGCGGGTTCAATTTCTTTGAACAGTTCCTGACGAACAGCAAACATGCAACCTGAAATACAGACCACATTTCGATGTAAGTTTTCAAAAGCTTTGATGATGTTAAAAGAGAAGTAATACACAAATGACTGGCATTGCGTGATGATGTTCTCATTCGGATTGGATACCCCAACCCGACCACCCACAGCGCCAATATTAGACTCAGCAAAGCATGACACCAGCTCACGGATGACTTCAGTGTGAAAAATACAATCGGAATCAATGCAAATCAAAATATCGCCATCGGCTTTTTTTGAAGCATTGGACAATGAATGATGCTTACCTGCATTGGTTGGGTTTTTAAACGCTTGAACTCTAGTCGGATTTTCTCTTTCTGCTTGTTGTATGTAAGCAAAAGAGTCATCGCTCGAACAATCATCAAATGCAATGATGTTGAGCTTTTCTGGTGGATAGTTGCAACGCAAGATGCTGTTGATTGTTTCTAATACATGCGCTCCCTCGTTATAGACGGGCAGCAACACACTTACTTTAGGCTCATAGGAAAAATCTTTTTTTATTTCAGCCGCAGGAACATTGAGTTTAACGACAAGACCAAAACCAAAAGTTAAAAGAAGTCCAAGAGCAGGTAAAAACGTTACAAATAAAATAAAGTAGTCCAATTTTTACAGCCAGTTATATGTTTAAGCAAATAAAGCCCGACTCAAAAACTTTGTTGTTTGAGTTAGGCTACATAATTTGCACAATAACATAGCTATAAATACACGTTAAAATATAAGTTTATATTTAAAACGCATTTTTATTTCACATGTTTAGTATTTTCAACAGTTATTCAATAGTTATTTTTGCATTTTATAATGTTTTTTTGAATATTAAGAAGTGTTTTTCACCTATTTTTTTGACTATTACGCTTTAATGCATAGTTATATTGCACGTATTTTGCATTTCTTGATGTGAAAAAGGTAGGTTTTGACTAAAGCTTCAAAGACAGAGCAGTGGCGTATACCGTATTTTTAGATGCGCCAGAGAGTTTAACCGTGAGTGCAACGGCTTGTTTAAGCGGCAGTTCGGTCAGTAGCGTGGTCAGGGTGTTGTGCCATTCTGGAACGCTGTCACTCACCTCAACTGCAGGCGCGCTAAGTATTAACACATATTCACCGCGTGGAGCGGGCGCATTGGCGAGCCAAGAGTCGATTGCGCTTAAGTCTAGAATTTGGATGTTTTCATGTAGCTTGCTTAATTCTTTCGCTAGAATCAAACATCGGCTGGGGAAGGAACGAGCCATGTCGGTTATGGTGTCGTGTAGGCGATGCGGCGCTTCATAAAAAACCAGATGCGTTTGCGCCGAGCCGAGACGTTGCAAAGTACTTAGGCGTGCAGCAGACTTATTTGGTAAAAAACCAATAAACTGAAAACCGCCATCCAAGCCCGCCGCACTCATGGCAGCGACAGCCGCACTTGCACCCGCGATGGGCATGACGCGGATGCCCGCTTCATGTGCAGCGGCGACGACGCGCGAACCTGGGTCAGAAATGGCAGGCGTACCTGCATCAGTAATCAAGGCAATACGCTCACCGAGTTGTAACCGCGCGATTAAGCTGGCAGCGACGTCACTTTCGTTGTGGTCATGCACGGCAATCAGTGGTTTACTGATGCCGTATTGTGCGAGTAAGGGTTTGCTGTGCCGAGTGTCTTCGCACGCAATGGCATCGACCAGCTGCAAAGCGTATAAAGCGCGGATGCTGATGTCCGCAACATTGCCGATTGGCGTGGCGACCACATATAAAGTGCCTTGAGGCCATTGTTGGGTGTGGGCATTTTGCCACAACGAGCTGAGTGTGCTGGGGTTAAAATCGGTCATTGCTTGTGCTGTATCAAAAAAGATTAATCTGGTTCGCACTATATCATGCCGTTACATGGATGCGAGTAAAAAGCGAAACGGACAAAACGAACCAAAGGGAAAGGGGACGCGATATGTGGGCATGGTTAAAAAAACAATCCGTTGAGCAAAAAAAGCCGAATGAAAAATCAACTATGAACACAACCATGCGAACCTACCAGCCGCAAGCAGCCAAGCAGCTTGATGGTGCACAAGCCGAAGCTTTTGCGCGGGACTATCTTGGCAAAAATGGCTTGAAAGTGGTGCAGGCGAATATGGCGTGTACGCAGGGCGAAATTGATTTAATCATGTTGGATGGTGACACCTTGGTTTTTGTTGAGGTGCGTTGGCGTAAAAGCAATGCATTTGGCGGCGCGATGGCTTCAGTGACACCACATAAGCTGACAAAGTTAATGCGTGCATGTGAAGTGTTTATGCAGCAAGAAACGAAATGGCAACATCATCCTTGTCGCATTGACGTGGTGGCATTGCAAGGTCGCTTAGATGCACCCGAGATTGAGTGGGTGAAAAATGTCACGGCTTAAGTCGTGAGGCGGTCTCACATAGTGCACATCCGTGGGTTATAATGCATCCATTGAAAATTTGCACGGTTGTATTTGGAGGGCATCATGAACACATCAATTAAATGGATGGTTGCTGCGGGCATTGCCGCCATTATCGGTCTCACGGCGTATCAGCAACTCGCCCCAACCAAGGGCGCGATGAGTCAAGTGAGTTTCACCACAATAGACCATAAAAAAATTGATTTTGCCGATTGGCAAGCGCAGGGCAAGGTGACCGTTGTTAATTTTTGGGCCACCAGCTGTTCTACTTGCAAAAAAGAAATGCCAAATATGGTGAAGATGTATCAGGAACTGAATCCAAAAGGTTTGGAATATGTGGCCATCGCGATGAATTACGACAATCCTGAGTACATCAAAAATTATGTGAACGAACAGCAATTACCGTTCAACGTCACATGGGATCAAGAAGGTCGTTTGGCGACCCAGTTTGGCGGCATCATGGGCACACCCACCACATTTATCATTGATAAAAGAGGCAATGTAATTAAACAATATGTGGGTGAACCCAATTGGGATGATATGTACAGTGTTATCAATAAAGCCATCGCTGCCTGATGGCGGCGCATGTTTAACAAACCCGCCGTTGGCGGGTTGTTTTATATGTGCCTAATGAAAGCAGCGGATGAACTGGGTATCGTTTAAAAGAAAGCATGTATGAGTCATTTAGAAAACATTAAACACAGCGTCTGGGAAGACGCATTTGCGTTGATTAACGCCACTTTGTTTGTGGGTTTTGGTGTGGTGTTGTACAAAGACGTAGGGCTGTTATCAGGCGGAACGGTCGGCGTGGCATTTTTACTGCATTATTTAACACACTGGAATTTCAGCGTGATTTTTTTCGTGATTAATTTGCCGTTTTATTGGATGGCGTGGCAAAAAATGGGGCATGAATTCACCATCAAAACCTTTTGCGCCGTGGCTATGCTGTCGCTATGGACTGCTTACATTCCCGACTGGGTGGACATTAGTCAAGTTAACCCCTTATTTGCAACGGTTGTGGGTGGGTTGATGATAGGCGGTGGCTTTTTGATGTTGATTCGACACAAATCCAGCTTGGGCGGTGTCGGCATCGTCGCTATTTATTTGCAACAAACCAGAGGCTGGCGCGCGGGCAAGTTGCAAATGGGCTTTGATGTTGTGATTGTGGCATTGGCCTTTATTGCCGCATCGCCAGACAAAGTGGCGTATTCAATTTTGGGTGCTGTGGTGATGAACCTTGTATTGGCGATTAATCATCGACAAGGTCGTTACTTAGGGATGTGACCTAAGTCTGCTTGGACATCTAAGCCGCTTGTACGGCGATTCATCGCTATACTAAAGACAGAAGACAATTATTAATTATAGTAAAAAACAAAAATCAACAACCCGTCAAAACTCCTGTAAAATCCCGCAGCACTGGGCTTCGTAAAGCATTAGGCTATTAACCTCTAACGAGGTTAATAGCTACAGTCAACGCCTACTTGTCGCTATTAAGTTTATTCGTCCTGTCACATTTTCAAATGAACTTAAACACATCAATCAAGTACACACATTAACTTCAATTATCACAACAAAAGGGAACCACACTCATGACTCAAGTGCAATATATAAAACCGTCAAGCGCGTTTGTCGCCGCCTCTTGGTTGGCTCTTTTTGCAGGCATACTGGTGTATATTGTCGGGCTGCTTAACGCTCAAATGCAGCTCAATGAAAAAGGTTACTATTTTACGATTTTAATGTACGGTCTTTTTTCTGCGGTGTCACTACAAAAAAGCGTGAGAGATAGACAAGAGGGCATTAAAGTCACTTCTATTTATTACAGCTTGTCATGGTTTTCTTTGGCTTTATCAATTTTATTATTAATTGTTGGTTTATTTAATGCCACTTTGTTGTTGAGTGAAAAAGGCTTTTACGGCATTTCATTTTTATTGGCTTTGTTTGGAGCCGTTGCCGTACAAAAGAACACTCGCGACATCGAAGCCAATAAGCCTCATGATATGAAACACGACACGACTGACCACCAAGACGTCCAATAATACTCTGACCTGTGCTTGCGTGGTGTGGCGACTCATCACGCAACGACAGATGGCGATAAGGTCATTGCATCTGCGCCGATGCCTAGGATTAAAATTAAACCCATGGCGCACTATGACTCAATATGACTCAGTTCTGTTATTCAATCTTTTTTAAAGTGTCCTTGACCGACCAATGACGCATATTTTTGGTGCAATTGTTCTCGCGTTTCGACTCGATTGGGGTCATTGGGAATACATTGGACTGGGCACACAATCTGGCATTGCGGCTCGTCGTAGTGTCCAACACATTCTGTGCATAAATCAGGGTTGATTTCGTAAATATCCTTGCCCATGGTGATGGCCTTGTTTGGACATTCGGGTTCGCACACATCGCAATTGATGCATTCGTCGGTGATGATGAGTGCCATAATTAAAAGTACTTTTGAAAAATGATAAAGCCGTTAAACTGCTATTTTAACGGCTTTTTATTGAAGCTGCTGAATGTGCGCGAAGGCATTAGCCTGCTGCTTTTAGCTGCGCGTATTTGGCTTTGACTGCGGCTTCTACACTTGGGAAGACAAATTTGCTAATCTCCCCACCCAACGCGGCAATTTCTCGAACCATTGTCCCTGAGATGAATTGATATTGATCTGATGGCGTCATGAAGATGGTTTCAATATCGGGCATGAGATAACGGTTCATGCCTGCCATTTGAAACTCATATTCAAAGTCAGACATGGCACGTAAACCTCGCAAAATCACGTTGCCATTATGTTCTCGAACAAAATCTTTGAGCAGCCCTGAAAAACCAACCACTTGAATATTGGCGTTGTGATTAAGCACTTCTTTGGCCAAGGCGACGCGCTCTTCTAAATTAAAAAACGGTTTTTTGTTCTTTGAGTCGGCGACGCCAACGACAACGGTATCAAACATCTTTGCGCCACGGCGGATTAAGTCTTCGTGTCCGCGCGTGAGTGGATCAAAAGTGCCTGGGTATACTGCAATTTTAGACATGTTTTCCTCAAATAAAACTCAATGCCAATATTAGAGAGGGCATTATATAGCGATTCACTTATCCAAACCGTAATTTTCAATGCGGTAATGGCGGGGCTTACGACTTGAAATGAGGCCTTTTGTTTGGCCAGCGGTTAAATCGGTTAAAATACACACCTTTTTTAAGAGAAAGTGACATCGCATGGAAGCTCATGTTGCCGAGATTGCTCACGCCATTCAAATGGCGGTTGCCCCTGTTTTTTTACTCACCGCGATTGCCACGCTCATCAACGTGCTGAACACTCGACTCAGCCGCAGCATTGACCGTCGTCGTCAACTTGACCACCTGTTAAGAGAAACTCACGACGCTTTAACTTTACAAGAGTTACAAGCCGAACGCGACTTGCATGTGCATCGTTTGCGCGTGATTTATTTGGGCATTTTGTCGGCGGTTTTATCGGCGTTGATGATTTGTTTGGTGGTGATTGGTGCGTTTTTAGCGGCCTTACTGAGCATCGAGTTGTCTCGTATGATTGCGGTGCTGTTCATTCTGGCCATGTTGTGCGTGGTGACTTCGTTAGGAATGTTTCTGCGAGAAGTATTTTTAATGCTGAAATAAAATCAAACCGTTTAAGCCTCACGGCTTGGGTTTAACGAAAGCACTCACACCTCCCTGCGCCGATACAAACCAAATTTAACCTGCTGGGTTTTGCCCTCACGCACCTTCTCCCAACCGTAAGTTGACAACAACTCAGTATCCAAACCCGCTTCAACTTCCACGTACAACCATGTGCCTTTGTGACACAGTGGATTGATGACGGGCATCATCTGGGTAAGCCAACCTTGCTCAAATGGCGGGTCAAGGACAATCCAGTCAAAAACGCGTCCTGCGGCCGACAAATCGTGACACGTTGACACAATATCGGCGTGACGCACATCCGCCGCAACTTGCCAACGCGTTAAGGTGGATTGAATGGCCGTGACCGCTGGGCGGTGGTTGTCAATCATTACCACATCGCGCGCGCCGCGGCTGATGCACTCCAAGCCAAAAGCACCACTGCCTGCGAACGCATCTAAAACGGCTTTCCCCTCAAACACGCCCCCCCATTGGTGCATCATCCAATTAAATACTGTTTCGCGCACGCGGTCGGATGATGGACGCAAGCCGTCATGGGCAGGAACATCTATTTTTTGTCGTCGCCAATGCCCACCAATGATGCGCACTTGCCCCGTGGTGCGCGCTGGCTTTGGCTGTGAGGTATTGAGTTTGCGCATTTGTGAAAGTTTCGGCCTGTATTTGTGAGAAAATAGCGAAATTATAGCGTAATGAAAGTGCAGGGACGGTAACAACCGTCTGCGCTTGGTTTAGCCTGTTGGTTTTTATCAGCAATATTTAAAAAAATTATAAAAAGTGAATTTTTGTGTAAAATCATTCTATATGTTTAAAATGATTTATATTGCTGATTCAAAAACAGAGACGACTCCACGTACGCCAGCCCTGTTTAACCCTGATGTTGAAAAGCCGAATCCACTATGTTTAATTTTTTCCGCCGCAAAAAAACGCTTGAAGATAGCATTAAATCCACCCCTGAGACTGTTGAAAACATTGACAATCTGAGCACAACAGAACCTCCAACCACCACCGAAACCGCCGTTCAAAGTACGCCTTTGGCCGCGTTGAGCACACAAACGAACCCAACCATCACCTCGCCCTCGTCACCAACAGACAGCGAACAGCCCACCGAAGCCACGCCGACAACCGCTGAATCTAGCGGCTGGTTGACTCGTTTGAAGAAAGGTTTATCAAAAACCAGCTCAAACATTAAGCATGTGTTTGTCGGTCATAAAGTAGACGAGGCTTTGTTTGAACAGCTCGAAGAAGCCTTGCTCTTGGCAGATGTGGGCGTGCCCGCCACCATGCGCATTCTTGAAGCGGTGCGTGTTCGCGTTAAAAAAGAGCGCATCGAGGACGCGCAAGACGTCAAGTCGGTGGTGAAAGAAGAGCTGATTCGCATCCTCGAACCCTTGGAAAAAGTACTGGATGTGGACACACACAAGCCGCTGGTTTTAATGGTCACGGGCGTGAATGGCGCAGGGAAAACCACCAGCATTGGCAAGCTCACGCATCACCTCCAACACATCGGCAAAACCATCATCCTTGCTGCGGGCGACACGTTTCGCGCGGCCGCGCGTGAGCAGCTCGCGGTCTGGGGCGAGCGCAACGGTGTCACGGTGATTGCCCAAGAATCGGGCGATCCAGCGGCGGTCGTCTTTGATGCCATTTCATCGGCACAAGCCAAAGGCATCGACGTCGTCATTGCCGACACAGCGGGGCGTTTACCAACACAACTTCACCTCATGGACGAGTTGAAAAAAGTCAAACGTGTCGCCAATAAAGCCCTTGACGGCGCACCGCATGAAGTCCTCCTTGTCATTGACGGCAGCATGGGACAAAACGCGCTCGCACAAGTTAAAGCTTTTGATGATGCGGTTGGTTTAACAGGACTGATTGTCACTAAACTCGATGGTTCGGCCAAAGGTGGGGTGCTCGCGGCTTTGGCCATTGACCGCGTGATTCCCGTGTATTTTATTGGCGTGGGCGAAAGCGTGAATGATTTACAAACGTTTGACGCGCGTGAATTTGTTGATGCGTTACTAGACGAATAACTCAATAAATAACTCAAACAGCAATTCAAAAATCAGAGGGCAAGCATGCGCGATGGACAAATACTCGCTACAGTTGATTTAGGTTCAAACAGTTTTCGTCTCGAAATGGCGCGACTTGATCATGGCCAACTGGTTCGACTGGACTATTACAAAGAACCTGTGCGTCTGGGGGCAGGATTGGATGAAAACGGCTGCTTGACGAAGGAGGCCATTGAACGCGGCGTCGCATGCTTAGGCCGATTCGCTGAACGTTTACGCGGCGTTCATCCTGACGCTGTTCGCGCCGTCGCCACACAAAGCCTGCGCTCGGCAAAAAACCCCGACGCGTTTCTCGAACCCGCCCAAGCCGCGCTGGGCTACCCAATTGACATCATTTCAGGGCAAGAGGAGGCGCGTTTAATTTATCAAGGCATGGCCAATGATTTGCCCAAAGACCATAAAATTCGCTTGGCGGTGGATATTGGGGGCGGCTCCACGGAGTTAATTGTTGGCGTTAATGCCGATGCGCATCGCATGGAGTCGATGCGAATCGGCTGCGTGTCGCACACTTTGCGTTTTTTTAACAATAACAAAGTCACCGCCAAAGCCTTTGAAAAAGCGGTTATTGCTGCGGCGGCGGTTTTTGAAGAGGTCGGCGAATCATTTGATTCCGCGCATTGGCAAGTGGCTTACGGCTCTTCGGGCACGATTGAGACCATCGCCCATTTGTGCGCCCAACTCAATGGTGGCACAGATAAAATCACGCGTGCGGGCTTAGATGAGCTGGCCCATATCGTCACCACAACCGATGCCAAAAAATGGCCTTTCACTGACTTAAAAGCCGCTCGCGCACAAGTTTTGGTAGGAGGATTGGCTGTTTTAACGGGTTTATTTCAAGCCTTTAGGGTGAGCAGCATGACCCCTTGTTACAGCGCGTTGCGCCAAGGCGTCATGGCGGATTTGCTCGGTCGCGACATGGGCGACGATGTGCGGGAGCAAAGCATTTCTCGCTTGGCGAAACGCTGGTCGGCTGACCACGCCCAAGCCATGCGTGTACACACAATTGCTTTGGATTTGTTGGCAAAAATTCGCGACCACCTCACGCCAAGCGAGTCGCAATGGTTGGCGTGGAGCGCGCGCGTGCATGAAGTTGGCATGGCCATTTCACACGAAGGCTTTCACCGCCACGGTGAATACATTGTGCAAAATGCCGAATTAGCAGGCTTTTCACGCGCCGAACAAACCCATTTGGCGCAACTGGTGCTCGGGCAACGCGGAGGCTTGCGCAAATCAGCGGCACTGCTGGCTCAACCGAATACAGCACAAGAGTTACTGTGCTTGCGCCTAGCGGCATTGCTGTGTCATGCGCGTATCGACATCCGCACTCCTCTCTGCACATTGGCTTTTGACGGTCGCATCATACATTGGCATCATGACCCTGCGTGGGCTGAAAAATTCCCCTTGAGCGCGTACCTGCTCGAGGAGGAGTGGCGCACTTGGGAAAAAACAGGCGTGAAGGTCAACCTCAAACCATGACATCCAAAAAAGACAGCCCCATGGCGGCGGACGCTGGCAACGGACGCAACGACATTGACGACAACTCATTGGATAAGTTGTTAAGCGACCATTCGGCGAGTAGCGCGCCCGTCACGCCACATGAAGTCGCCGCGCCGTATCCTTACGACACATGGATTGACTACGGCCTTTATGAGAAGCGCAAACAAGACTTACAAGTTGAGCTGCTTAAACTACAAGCATGGGTCAAAGAAAACCACGAAAAAGTGGTGATTATTTTTGAAGGGCGCGATGCCGCAGGTAAAGGCGGGACGATTAAACGCTTCATGGAGCATTTAAACCCACGCGGTGCGCGTGTCGTGGCGCTACAAAAACCAACCGAGACCGAACGCGGTCAATGGTATTTTCAACGTTATGTCGCGCAGTTGCCAACGGCGGGGGAAATGGTGTTGTTTGATCGCTCATGGTACAACCGCGCAGGGGTTGAACGAGTGATGGGCTTTTGCGATGCACATGAGTATTTTACGTTCATGCAGCAAGCACCCGAATTTGAAAAAATGCTGGTCGGCAGTGGCATACACCTGATTAAATTTTGGTTCTCAGTCAGCCAAGAGGAACAACGCCGCCGCTTCGCCGAACGCGCCACCGACCCGCTCAAGCAGTGGAAGCTCTCCTTCGTTGACCTACAATCCCTCGACAAGTGGGATGCTTACACCGATGCCAAAGACGCCATGTTTTCGTTCACAGACCGTCCTGAAGCCCCGTGGACGGTGATTAAGTCCAATGACAAACGCCGCGCCCGCTTGACCGCGATGCAATACGTTTTGCATAAACTGCCATACACCAACAAAGACATCACTAAAATTGGCGCGATTGACCCGTTATTAATCAGCTCGCCACACGACCAAGATGATTCCTCGTCTTAATCAACCCTGAAATCACGCACAAAACAAAGCCGCTCACAAAAGAGCGGCTTTTTGCATGTCATGCGAACCCGTATAGATTACACATTGAACAAGAAGTTCAAAACATCACCATCTTTGACCACGTATTCTTTACCCTCGGCGCGCATTTTACCCGCCTCTTTCGCGCCTGCTTCGCCTTTGTACTCGATGAAGTCTTCGTACGCAATGGTTTGCGCGCGAATGAAACCGCGCTCAAAATCCGTGTGAATCACGCCAGCCGCCTGAGGTGCGGTGTCACCGATGTGAATCGTCCACGCGCGAACTTCTTTAACCCCCGCCGTAAAATACGTTTGCAAGCCCAACAACGTGTAACCCGTGCGAATCACGCGGTTCAAGCCTGGCTCCTCCAAGCCCATCTCAGCCAAGAACATGCCTTTTTCGTCATCCTCAAGACCGCTGATTTCCGCTTCAATGGCAGCACACACCGCGACCACAGGCGCATTTTCTTTCGCAGCGTAATCGCGCACGGCATCAAGGTGTGGATTGTCGGTGAAACCTGTTTCCAAAACATTGGCCACATACATGGTCGGCTTCGCCGTGATAAAACAAAACGGTTTAAGCAACGCCAGCTCGTCCGCATCCAAACCCGCCCCGCGAATCGCTTTGGCTTCATTCAAAACAGGGATGATTTTTTCTAAAACAGCCACCAATTTCGCCGCATCTTTATCGCCCGAACGCGCAAGTTTTTGGTTGCGCAACAAGGCTTTTTCAGCCGACTGCAAATCCGCCAACGCCAACTCGGTATTAATCACCTCGATGTCATCAATCGGCGAGACCTTACCCGCCACATGCACCACATTCTCATCATCAAAGCAACGAACCACATGCGCAATCGCATCGGTTTCTCGAATATTAGCAAGAAACTTATTGCCCAAGCCCTCACCATCCGCCGCACCCGCAACCAAGCCCGCAATATCAACGAACTCTACAATCGCAGGCTGCATGCGCTGTGGATTGACGATTTTCGCCAACTCAGCCATGCGTGGGTCAGGCACTTCAACGATGCCAACGTTGGGCTCAATGGTACAAAACGGATAATTTTCCGCCGCGATGCCTGCTTTAGTCAAAGCGTTAAACAGGGTAGATTTACCGACGTTGGGCAAACCAACGATGCCGCATTTTAAACTCATGATGGTGTCTCAAAAAGTAAGCCAGCGCACCTTGCGCTCGCACAATCAAATAAACCGCCATTATAGCGGTTTATGTGCCTTACTTATAGCCTTTGTGTTTCATCTATTTAGATGGCGGGTGTCAATGCCACCTGTGCCGCCTGCGCAATCGCATCCGTTGCTGGATAAGACCAAGGCTCAAGCTCCGCTGCCGCCACCCACTCACGAATGTACGGGTCAAACCAAACCGTGTGCAAATAAGCAAAACACACATCGTCCAACTCAACGCCGTATGAATTAAAGCGCATCACCACGGGCGCAAAAAAAGCATCCGCCGCGCTCCACTTACCAAACAGCCACGGCCCCAAGTGACCATAACGCAACCGACAATCTCGCCAAATGGCGCAAATGCGCTCAATATCAGCGACGCACGCAAGCGATGGAACTAATTTCAAACGCGCCCGACAATTCATCGGCATCTCAGAACGCAACGCCGTAAAACCACTGTGCATCTCAGCCGACACCGCTCGCGCATACGCCCGCATCAAGTGATCAACAGGCCACACGCCTAAATTGCGCTCATTCAAATATTCTGTAATCGCCAAGGTGTCCCATAATCCGACTTCTTCATTCAACAACACAGGCACTAGACCCGACGGCGTGTATTGCAATAACGTCGCGCGAGTGTCGGCTTGAGCCAGAGGCACAAGAACCTCATTAAAAGGCACGCCAATCGATTTGAGCAACCACCACGCCCGTAACGACCACGAAGAATAATTTTTATTGCCGATGATGAGTTGCATGATGTGTTCCGTGTACTTGATGAAGGTGTTTTTAAGCCATGTTTTGATAAAAAAACGTGATGTCGAAGCATAAAACAACCAAGGCGAATAAACAATATAAATATCACCGAGAGTCTTGCTTAAAAGTCAAAGATTTTATTCATTCAACAACCGTTTTCAATACAAGCCAATGGTAAAATCACAAAGAATAATCACGGCTTTATAAAATTTTAGGAACTGAATGGGAGATGTATCTTATGACAAAAATAATTTCACTTTGCGTCGGTATTTTTGCGATATATCAAGTTTTCTTATTTTTTTATTTTAGAAGCGAAAAATTTAGGTCTTTAAAAGCCAGTATCAGTGAACATATTAACGACTGCAACGAATTAAATAATCATATTGAAGAACTCAAACGCTCGCATGAAGGCGTTAACTCTCAGGACTATGGAGTCGCTAATCTAAAAGACAACAGTAAATACAATTTCAAAAGACAGGACTGGGGAAAAAATGATAGAAATAGTCAAACTCACAACTGCTCAGCTTCTGTTTGCAAAAACGCTCATGACCAACCGTTCAAATATCTCTGCAAGTATTTCAATATAAAAACCAACGAAGACACTCTCATTGAACTTGAAAACACCTTGAATGATTTTTCTGCGGTTGAGCAAGGCAAATTTTTGCTGGAAAAGCAGAAGGATTCAATTTTAGCCAGTATCAGCCGCTCCATTCCATTAATCGTAATGAAATTTAGCAAACGAAAGTTAGCTAAAAAATTAGGATTTTATAACATTGACTTGAGCGACTTATATTTCGACACTTACACTTTTCAATACGTGTCTGCAGGAGGAAACAGCTCTGTAAAAACAGAAATAAAACTGGATATTAACAACTTGGATGGATTGATTCTATACCTTAGTGAACTTGTGAAATTTAGAAAAAGTGCTGCTGGGCAAAGAGCACTTATGACATCAAACTTAAGAGAAACTATCAAATTAAGGGACAACTACACTTGCAAAATTTGCAATTTATCAACAAGAGATGAAAAGAATCTATTGCTGGAGATTGACCACATACTTCCAATTTCAAAGGGCGGAATGACGACAGAAAGTAACTTGCAAACACTTTGCTGGAGATGCAACCGCTCAAAAGGTGCAAAAATAACATGACTACTTGATTTTTACAAAACCTCAATCATCTCGAAAACCACTCCAATAAGGAAAAACAAATGAAAAAAAGCGTATGTATCACCAATGCAATGATTGCCTTATCTATTATGGGCAGCATGGCTTCAGCTCATGCAAAGTCAAACCCAAAAGTTGAAACGGACAAAGCTGCCCATGTTTCAGAATCTAAAAATGCAGCCTTAAATTTCATTGGTAAAACTTGGAAGACCACCCAAATCACCGACGCTCAGTCAGGTGTTGACTTGACATCTGCTAAAGAAAATCAAATGTATATTGGCTTGGCGAATTACCAAATCGACGGTAAATATGCCATCTTGGATTTAGAGGGCAAGCCCAAGAGTTCGGGCATTTGGGCGCTCACCCCTGATGGAAAAAAACGCATACTTTATGCTATAGACCCGCAAACTGGCGCTGCACTGTTCACCCGAGTCGTGGATGTGGTTAAATTGTCGCCAAATGTGTTTACTTACCGTATCAAAAACAGTGCGGGCGTGGACGTTTTGGTCAAGCATGAGCCATACAAAACACTAAGCAAGTAAACTCATAATCGTGTCGATGGTGCTTATATTCAGTTGCAGAGGTTTTTCATAAATATAACGACTGATAGTTTGCACCATCACTTGACTCACCATTGAAGTCTTACCTTACGCCCGCTAAAAATAGCAATACAGTCCGTTAGTCATCTTTTTTGCTAAGACACTTTTCCTAAACTCAAACAAACGTAATTTTCTGCGCGTACGTATTAACATCCGTTTTGAACGGCTCGGCTTTTTCAGTTGTTGAACAAGGCTCTTCGTCAAATGCCATATCGCCTTCTTTCACCTGTGTGTGAACATCCAATGCTTTAAAATCAAATAAGTCGCTGTCGAGCAGGTGCGAGGGCACGACATGACTGAGCGCGGCGAACATGTTTTCGATGCGACCCGTGTGTTTTTTGCCCCAGTCTTGCAGCATGGCTTTCATGGCTTGGCGTTGCAGGTTGTCTTGTGAACCGCATAAGTTGCACGGAATGATGGGGAAGTTTTGCACGGTGGCGTAGCGTTCCATATCGGCTTCTGTGGCGTAGGCGAGGGGGCGGATGACCACGTGTTTACCATCGTCAGAGACCAGTTTGGGGGGCATGGATTTGAGCTTGCCGCCATAAAACAAATTGAGTAAAAACGTTTCAAGAATATCGTCACGGTGGTGTCCCAGCGCAATTTTGGTTGCGCCCAATTCGTCCGCTACGCGATACAAAATGCCTCGGCGTAGGCGTGAGCAGAGGCTGCAGGTGGTTTTTCCTTCTTCGATGACGCGCTTGACGATGCTGTATGTGTCTTGCGTTTCGATGTGAAAGGGCACGCCAAGCGAGGTCAAGTAGTTGGGTAAAATATCGGCTGGAAAACCTGGTTGTTTTTGGTCTAGGTTGACCGCAACAATATCAAAATGGATGGGCGCACGGGCTTTGAGTTTTAACAAAATATCGAGCAGGCCGTAACTGTCTTTACCGCCTGAGAGACAAACCATGACTTTGTCGCCGTCTTCAATCATGTTGAAATCGCCAATGGCTTGCCCAACCAAGCGGCACAGGCGTTTTTCGAGTTTATTGTTCTCATACAGGCGTTTTTGTTCGGCTTTGGTTAAAGCGTCCGTGTGTGTCATGGTCATAATGTTTTTTTAAAAGAGCGTAAAAAATCTGAAAATCGGTTATTGGGCGTTATTTTACGTGATTTATACGGGCGACGTGTGTGGTGAAAAATACCATGCGCCTACGCCAATCGCATCGACGTCTGGATAAATCTCCGTTTTTTCGCTGGAAATATAAGCCGCTAATATCGCGGTTTTTTTCATTAATGCTTCGCCTATGCGGTCGCATAAGGTTTCTTGCAACTGCACGTGGCCTGTTGATGCTTGTTCGGTGATGGTGTTGCGCACGAAGTCGTAATCAATCACTTCGTCCAAACCATCGTGCTGGGGTGAGGCCGATGTGCGTTTGACGAACGCCGTGACGTTGAACACCATGGACTGCGGGGCGGTTTTTTCGTGGTCGTATACGCCGATGGAGACTTGTAGGTGATAGTTGCGCACAAAAATACAGCGGCAGTCAACAAGGGTGCGCGCCAGTTCTTCGGTAACGGGATGGGTCAGCATGGTGTCCTAAATTTGAGAAGTGAATGAATGGGCTCGATGCGTGAACATCACATCGCGGGTTTGTGGCGTGAGGTGTTGCCCGCCGTCCACCAGCAGGGTTGTGCCTGTCATGCTACGCGCATGGATGGCGTAAAGCATGGCGTGTGCCACATCGTCAGGGGTGGAGCCTTGTTGCAAAAGCGTGGCGTTGTGCGCTCGGGTAAAGTCCTCGCGGGTTTGGTCGCCAGAAGGCAAACTCAACCCAGGCGCAATGCCAATCACGCGCACACGAGGCGCAAGTGCTTGCGCCGCCAACAGCGTGGCATGCTCAAGTGCGGCTTTTGAGAGGGTGTAGGAGATGAAGTCAGGGTTGGGGTTATGCAGTTTTTGATCCAAAATATTAATAACGACGCCCGTTTGTTGCGCGTCTAAGCCTTGCGCCATTTGCTGAGTTAGCAAGAGCGGGGCGAATGTATTCGCGCGCCAATGTTGCTCAAAATGCGCTTGCGACAAGGGCGCATCTTGCGTCAATGAGTCGTAATTAAACACAGACGCATTATTGACTAAAACACCAATTGTGCCCAATGCTTGCGAGGCGGCTTGTATCAAGTGAGCGGTGGCGTGCTCATCTTGTAAATCTGCTTGTAGCGCACAGGCGCGCACGCCCAATTGTTGCAGTTGAGCAACCAAGTCGTGTGCATCATCGGACGATTGACCGTAATGTACCGCCACATCAAAACCTGCTTGAGCCAGTGCCAAACATAAGGTGCGCCCAATGCGCCGCGCACCGCCAGTGACCAGCGCAGTTCTGGGCATGGCAGTGGGCAATTTCAAGTGAAAAGCAGATGGGGTCATGATGCGATTTGTTATAATCCAGCGGTTCAAAAAATATGGGGTACACGATGTGCCGCCATTGTACGCCTTACAACGCCTCAAAGAAAGTCACCCCGATGGCACAACAGCTTCCGCAACCTTCTACAGCACAACTGGCACGCAGCGAACAACTGATGAGCGTGATACACACGTTAATTCATCAAGCGCACGGCTGGTTGCCATTTGACGCGTATATGAACGCCGCTTTGTACACGCCGAGGTTGGGCTATTACGCGAGTGAAACATCGCCTTTTTCTGCGCTTGCGGCGGATGGGGACTTCATCACAGCGCCCTTGTTGTCGCCCGAATTTGGCGCGTGCATAGCCGAACAAGCGTTGGAAGTGTTTGAACGTGTGGGCGTCGCTCAAATATTGGAAGTGGGCGCAGGGACAGGACGTTTGGCGGCGGACATCTTAACGCACTTACACAATCGTGGCGTGCAAGTGAACTACGCCATTTTAGAGCTGTCGGGCACTTTGCGTGCACAACAGCAAGCGACCTTAGCGGATGCGGGCGTGCATTTATCGCATCAAGTCAGATGGCTGGATGCCTTACCCGAGGATTATGAAGGCTTCATCATTGGCAATGAGGTGCTCGATGCCATGCCTGTTGAATTGATTGGCGTACAGGCGGGGCAATGGTTTGAGCGTGGCGTGACGGCGGATGCGCAGGGGTTGGAGTATGTCGACCGACCGACCGACAAACGTTTAACCATGCCCAAGGAGTGGCTGACGGCGTTAGAGGACAGCGGCGCGACTTATGTGAGCGAGACCCATTGCCAACAACTTGCGTTTATTGAAAGTTTAGGCGCGTGCTTGAAAAAAGGCGTTGTACTGATGCTTGATTATGGCTTTCCTGCACACGAGTTTTACCACCCGCAACGCAATACAGGCACGCTGATGTGTCACATTCAACATGTGGCGCATGATGATGCGTTGTACTGCCCTGGCGTGCAAGACATCACGGCACATGTCAATTTTTCAGCTTTAAAATCGCCGCGTAATTTGACCGCGATTGGCTATGTGAACCAAGCGAATTTTTTAATCAACTGCGGTTTGCTCGAGCTGCTCACGCAACTACCAGAAGAGCACATGCGCGTGGCGGCCAATCGTGCGCATAAGTTGATTTCTGAGGCAGAAATGGGCGAGTTGTTTAAAGCGATGGCGTGGGCAAAAGGCTTGGCGTTTGAAGAGGACGATACCTTGCAAGGCTTTACCCGAGGCAATCGGTTGTTGAGTTTGTAAGCCACCTTAGAATCAACAAATTAAATGAAAAATTATTAAACACCAAGCTTTAAACCCACGAGTGGACTACACTAAAATTGATTGGACAAAGAAAACAAGAAGCGCCAATTGCGTGGGTAAGACTCAACATTTCCATTAAGATAACCACTATAAGAACCGACCCCCTTAGCCAAGGTCATTGAATAAGAAAAACCTTTACCAAAACGACCTCCCACTGCTATACCAACACCCTGTAATGAATAAGAGTTATTACATGAAAAACAACTCAATAATTCCCGATTAGGTTTAATTAAACCTGCATCATAAAAAACACTAAAATAATGGTTATTCCATAGTCTTCTTGTTAAATCAACTGATGCAACAAACCCAAGATCGCCGACACCATCATTAGTTGAATAAGCACGGACACCATTTAAGCCACCTAGCACAAATTTATCGTAGCTGTCCAAGTTCGTGCTCGAAAACTGGCCATGAAAGCGAAGGCTGGCCTCCCATCTACGATTATTAACCAAAGTATGTCTCACCAATCCGTTTATTTCTCCCTTGCTGTAAGTACCTGACGTATTATAACGACCATATGTAAAAGCCAGCTCATAGCGAAAATGATTTAACGCAAGGGCATCATTATCCGCGCTCACAGCAAAACGAAATTTATTATCTTTAATATCCTCAAGTTTAAAACCTCCAATATCTAAATAGGTTTTACTTTGTCTATGCATTGCTTCAATGGTTGTTTTAAAGGCAACGCTCCTAGTTGCTCCTACCAAATTGGTTAAGCTAACTTCATATTCACTAGCCTCTCCATTTGTGTCACTCTCTTCCCCCCTAATACTTCGGCTATGTGTATAACTACCGTATAAACGAAAGCGCCCCTTGAAGCTCTGCGAAGGGAACTCATATTCTAAACGACCATACCTCAGTCCTTCTGAACCTAATGCAGTCAACTGCAAGTCTGACGAAGGGGTCAATCCTACAAAAGCTAAAGATGCGACCCCCTGAGCTCGACCATAACGGCGCAAACCAAAATTATTAACCTGCATAAGAGCTGTTGATAATTTTCCTGTATTTTTCGGCTCTTCTTTTACATGCAAGACCAAGTCGACCTTACCCGACTTAGGATTTTGAATACTGGCTCGTATGTCAATCGGCAAATCAAAACTCGCTCTAACAATTCTATTTTCTAAATATTTTAAATCCAAGAGACGGCCAGGAGCTATTACATCAGACATCCGCTCAAGCAGTATTTTTTCATATTGTCTAGCCACTGACTCTTTATCGGAAGATATAAACAGATTGCGAATAGTCAGACTATTTACCTTAATTATCAATACCGTTCCTCTTTCCTCCTGCTTTTGCGTCGAACTGATGTACCCTAAATATCCATTAGTCTGAAGCAAGCTCCAAACCCACCCATTAAAATCTTCCAGCTGCTCTAGTGATACGGCCTTACCAATTTTAGTAGAAAAATACTCCTTAATTTCATCCTGCATAACGTCACTCGTTACCTCAACCCTCAACAAGTTATCGATTTTCGTAAGATTCGTTTCAGAAAAGGTCTGAGGAAAAGCCTTCTCTTGGCTTTGAACTGGCAAAGTATCCATCTTTATTTGCTCAATATTGCGCTGAACGTCACCAATTTCTCCATGAGCAAATAGCGAATCAGGAAAAATCAACTGAAGAGACAATACCGCTACTAATTTTTTTATGTTTATCATTTTTTCACTTTGGTATGTGATTTTAAAAAATACCGCTTTAACAGGCGTTATCTACCCCCGCAACCCCCTTAAATAGAAAGCGTCAATTCGAGGCGTTCTTAATTAGCTCCTGTACAGAAAAGAAAACTATTTATCAATTTTATCTGCAACAAAATAACAAACTTGTACCAAATCAATTGAGGTGTCTTCACAGAAACACTTTTCTGGATTTTCTTTAGAACAAGTAGAATTGTTTTCTAATTTAATATCTTTAACCGCAAACTTATTTAACACAAGGCGGTCAGGTTTAAAAGATATTTTTTGTGAGTTAACAGGGTTTAAGTTTGGCAAGATAGAAGCAGAGACTATCTCAGTTGCATCAAGTGAGTAATTATTTTTCAACCCATTGTTTTTACTATCAAATAATGAATAAGTAACAGTGACGGGTTTATTTTTCCCTATCAACGCATTGCTAAAACTAGCGTTACTTTCAACAACTAGCGTTTCACCATCAATAAGACCTGAAAGCACAACACCCTCAACTTTAGCACGAGCAGTACCGTCGTAATATCTGTCCCTGACTAAAGCGCTAATTGCCTTTAATTTCCTTGGATCTATCACTCCGTTCGTTGCGCTTTGGGTGCTCACGCTGTAGTTTTGGCCGCCGTTGCCGTCGCCTATCGTGTAGCCGCTGTCAACGCTGACGGTCTTGCCACTGCCTGCGTTTTTGTTGTCGTAGCTTTGGCTCAGACCCGTGACGGTGTCGCCAGCAACCAGACCCGTGATGCTGACCGCGTCCGCAGCGCTGGTCGTGCCGTCATAGGTTTTGTGTTGGTTGCTCGCCGATAGCGTCAGACTCGCTTTGTCTATCACTCCGTTCGTTGCGCTTTGGGTGCTCACGCTGTAGTTTTGGCCGCCGTTGCCGTCGCCTATCGTGTAGCCGCTGTCAACGCTGACGGTCTTGCCACTGCCTGCGTTTTTGTTGTCGTAGCTTTGGCTCAGACCCGTGACGGTGTCGCCAGCAACCAGACCCGTGATGCTGACCGCGTCCGCG
>NZ_SNZE01000011.1:0-470 GCF_004363775.1 Hydromonas duriensis | reverse complement strand
GGTCTTGCCACTGCCTGCGTTTTTGTTGTCGTAGCTTTGGCTCAGACCCGTGACGGTGTCGCCAGCAACCAGACCCGTGATGCTGACCGCGTCCGCGGCGCTGGTCGTGCCGTCATAGGTTTTGTGTTGGTTGCTCGCCGATAGCGTCAGACTCGCTTTAGTTATATTCGCAACAGTAGAAGCAGCATTCGTACCTGTCAAGTTGTAATTTGACCATAAACCACTGCTATCTTCTTTTTTTAGCAAAGATAAATCATTTACAGAAACAAGTTTGTTTGATCTGCCCTCGAATTGACGGACACCTTTTAACGTAAAAAGAGAGGTGTCAAATGCAACGCAATCGTTACGATGACTCATTCAAAGCTGAGGCAGTGAGGTAATCATCCCAAAAAATAAAAGCGAATCAAAGTAGAAAAAAGTCCTTAAACTCACAAGAAAAGGAATACTACGATGAAAGCCAAGAAATACAG
>NZ_SNZE01000010.1 GCF_004363775.1 Hydromonas duriensis | reverse complement strand
CCTGCTTATAAAATAAGCAGAATACTTGGATTACCTGGTCAATTTTGAACGCAAATTTATGCCTTTAAATGGTCAGTTTTGAACGAGCAGCAACACCACTTGCATATGATTGCGCACCAATCGCGGTTGCGCTGACACCTTGTGCGGTTGCGCTGATACCTATTGCGGTGGTAAAACCATTACCCGTATTATCAGATAAACTCCAATCACCAATGGCAACACCTGAACCACCACCGCTAACTTTCGCAATGGCTTGAAAACCAATTGCCATACCATAACCTGAGAAGCCATTGCCACCACCTACGACCGCTGCCGTGCCATTATCCGCGCTCGTGCCATCCGTTCCGATGACAATCTGCGCATTGGCCTGGCTGGCGGCTAACGCGCCAATAAACGCTAAAGACGAGCCCGCTGCGGCTTGTACGGTGAGCTTACTCTTTTTACCTGACGTGGACACATTCTCCGCTGCCGCGACCCATGTGCCCGTCTTTTCATTGTATACACTACGATAACTAATATTCATTTCATTTCCTCTGACTTAACAAGAAACACCCTAAAAAAACTTTGCAAATTTACATATGTTTATTTTTTAAAAAAATAGACATTTAGGACATCTAAACATTTACCTAGCGAGATTCTACACATAGCAAAAAATACTGAAAAATCAATATATGTACTATTAACTGTTTTTTACTCATATAAATGTTTATAATAAATATTTATTCTTTGTTTATCTTTTATATGGTTGAATATGTAAAATACTCTTTATTACGATTGTGAAATTGATTCAAAATGGTCACAAATAGGGTTGTAAAAAACAAACATTTTTAATAAAAACGTGGTTTAAGCAACAAAAAAAGAGTACTTAATTTAAAAAAAGCGGGTTTTTACTATATATAAAATCCTATTTTTGAACATCTAAAGGTTTTTTTACGCCAGTAAAAGTAAAAATACTCAGGATTTTACTGGTGTTTTTGCCAATGACGCGGTGTGAATTTGGAGGAAACAAGGACACATACAACCCGTTGAATGCCAATAAAAACAAGGCTTGATAGTTTTTTCGAATACAGCGGTGGGTAGGTTCGGATGTGAAAAAGGAGATGCGAGGCTGGTGGTTATTTTTAAATTGTTATATTGTTTATATTGCTTAATTTTTTATCAAACAGTGCTTTTTCTTGCGCTATTTACGTTTTACAACGAAAATTTTACTAAATATATAGAGATGACAAACTAACGCTCGACACCTCAACCCTATTTTGATGTGGCTTTATGCGGTTTATTGCATTGCAAAATCAATTTAAAAGTAAGTTGCTGCATCAGCGTGGTTTTATTACGCATTTTTTTATGTTTGATGGCTGACCATGTATGCTGTTGTTGAATTTTATGCGGCTTATACCTAGACACGGACTTTGACCCAAGTGGCGTGTGAAGTGAACAGATACTTTTTAAAGGTTTCTCGTTGTTGAGGACTCAATATGAAAAAGTCTTCAAAAAGACGAAAAACACCATTCAGCAGAAGAAAAACTTGTGTGGGTGTGTTCAGCTAGAGCGAAAGAATGCGAAGTGCTATTTGCACTGTTTGTGATGTTTGCTGCATTGTGAAAATTGCCGCTTGATGCGGCATTCTCGCGCGATTATACGTCCAGCGGTAGAGAGATGGTGACGGTGCTGCCTTGGTTGGGCGTGCTGTCGATGTCGAGCCTGCCGTTGTGTCGTTGAATGACGGAGCGTATCATGCGCCAACCGATGCCCATACTGCCTGCGGCATCGGGGGCTTTTTGGCTGACGTGGTTCTGAATGGGGGCTTTGGCTGCTGGGTTCGATGCAGTCTCGCGCCCGAGCAGTTGGTCTTGCTGTGCTTGGCTCATGCCTTGCCCTTGGTCGCTGATGCTGACACTTGCCCATGCACGACCGTCGTGCGTGGCGTGCTGCAGGCGGATGGTGATTTGACTGTCAGACGGACTGTAACGAATGGCGTTGCTAATGAGGTTGACGAGGGCGCGTTCAATGAGCTCACCGTCAATGTTGACCCATGATTCAAGCTCGGGGTTACGCTCGACGTTAAGTTCAATGCGTTTTTGTTTGGCTTGGTTGTGCAGTTGCTCAACGGCGTAGTCCACGATGTGTTGTAGGTGGTGCGTTTCAAACATGAGTTTGCCGCTTTGTACGTGGTTGAGCTCGACTAGATTTTTAGCGTAGTGGAGTGTCTTATGGACGTTGTCTTCGATGGTGGCATGAAGTGCGTCTATGGTTTTTTCTGCAAGTGGATTTGCGCTCTTTTTATACAAGGCTATTGATGAGAGTATGCTCACTTGCGGCGTTCTGAGGTCGTGCGAGAGGTAAGCAATCAGCTCTCGATTGAGGGCTTGGGTTTGGCGTTGTTCTTTTTGCAGGGCTTCTATTTGACCGAATACTTTGTATAGCGTCCAATTGAGCGCGAACTTTTGGTTTTTATTGTTGCCCGAGGGGTTGTTTTGTTTGTTGTATTGCTTAATTTGCGCGTCAAAGTAGCGCATGACGCCTGCGATGCGCCGCCAAATCCATAACACGTAGGCAAGTGCCATGAGGATAATGGATGTTGTGGCGGGCACCCAGATGTGTTGCCCAACGAATAGATAGGCGCACCCAGAAATCACAACACCTTGTACGAGCATCAGCCAATATAAATGCCAGCGTTCGCCGACAACTAAGAAGCCGAGCATGAGAACCACAATCGGTAGGAGGGTATAAAACAGGGTTTCGTTTGGCGAGGGGACGGCGATGTCTCTGTTGTTCAGCAGCCCATCAAGTACGTTGGCTTGAATTTCAACACCCGACATCATGCCAAAAGGGGTGCGAAAGATGCTGCCAAGCCCTTTTGCGGTGGCGCCAATCAGCACGTATTTGCCTGTGAACTCGGAGATGGGAACGATGCCGTTGAGTACATCAATATAGCTGTAGCTGTCATAGTTGTCCATTCCACCTGTGTATGGAATGAGTTGTTGCTCAACTTCGGGCTGGGCGTTGGGTTCAAGCAGAAGCAGGCTGCTATTGACGAGCTTTTGCCCTTGCACATCGTATGCGCTGTACATGCGTCGCAGAACGTTGTCAATGTCAGGTTCGGCTGCAACCAGCCCGACTCGCGTATTTTTGGTGAATTGCTCTAGGGGGCGATTGATGCGCGCGGGGTCCTCGGGGTGACTTAAGTCAAAAATTTGCCCGTCTTCTGTGGCGAGCATGGCGGGCAAAACCAAATTTCGCATTTTTTGAATTGACTTTGCCAAGGCTTGGTCGTCTTCAGGGTGCTCAGATGGCTCAATGAATAGTATATTCATAAAAACACCTGCGGTTCGCGCTTGACTGAGCTGATCTAAAAATTGGGCATGCACGCGACGATGCCAAGGCCAGCGCCCAAGCTGCGATAAGCTTTTGTCGTCAATTTCGATGATGGCTATTCTTGAATCGGGGGCTTGCTCTCGCTTCCATGCGAGCTTATCGTATGTGGCAAGGTCGAGCATGTCAAATACACCGTATTGCTTAACGGCAAAGCCAAACCCTAAAATTAAGAATAGGATAATCAACCATTCAACCAGTATTCTGATGCGGCGTTTTTGTGGGGTGTTGACGACTGGCGTATTCATTGTGGTCGCGCGTCAGGCTGGTACAGTATATTGACTGCACTTGATAGACCTTCACCGCCATCGGCATCGACTCCATTGACTTTAACGAAATAGTAGCCACTGTCTAAGCCTGATAATTCCATGGCGGGGATGTCGGAGTATGATTCTTGTACGAGCAACAAAAATTGTTCGTCATAGCTGACGCGAAAATGATAACGGCGAGCAGCGGCAATTTCGGGGACTTTTAGCTGTAATGTTTTCCCTCGCACCACCAATGGCAACTGTTCGAGGTTGGGAGCGGGGAGCATGGTGTATTCTCTGATGCCTTGTGCAGAGGCGAATGCGCCTTTGCCATGAGACAAAATAATCGGCGCCCCGCATAAAGTTGGGCTTTGCGCTGCGACGACACCTTCAGATACATCGGTTCGAGTGATATTGCTAGCAGCGTCATGCTCAACCCCAAATTTCGTGCCACGCACACTTAATGTCACTGCAGGTGTGCGCACGCGATAGCTGGTTTTGTTTTTGTTCTTTGGGTTTGATAGGCTGGAGTCGCCGACGTAGTTTTCGACTCGACCTTTTTTGACATCAATCAGTATGGGCGTTTTGGTGATTTGCTTGAGGAGGACAGTTGAGTTACTGGGTATCACCAAACGACTACCGTCAGATAGTCCCATTGAGAAAAAACTTTGTACGCCCGTTTGAACCGTGTAGCCATCTTGTATCGGCACCGCCTTACCTTTGGTGTTAAATAAACGGTGAGGTATTCCTTTGGCATCGGATACAACGACTTGCCCGACTTCTGAAATCAGCTTGGGCGTTTGCGCAGTACTCACAACTTTGGGGCTGCGTTTTGCCTTAGCGTGACGATTTTTTTTGACACGCGGTTTCTTCTTATTGGCACTCTTTACAGCTGGCGCATCGGATTTTTCGGATGCACGCGGGATGTTGACCAGCGGATCTGAAGTGTCGCAGGCTTCTTGAGCGCGCCCAGTCAAGGCGGCACAAGAAAGCACCCCTAATATTAAGGCGCGCAATACAATACTGCGATACTTCAGTTTAAATCTGACGCTCATGGTCTATTACCTTATTGCTCGTCTTTCTTGAAATAATCCAAGCGGTAACCATAACCATACACAGGTCGCAACGCCCAGCCATTTTCAGCCGTCAATTCAAGCTTGTCTCGAATACGGTGAATGTGCGTGGTCAATGAACGACCTGCATCTTTGTTGTCTCGCATCCAAACCCGTTGCAAAATAAATTCACGGGACAAGTTGACGCCCACATTATTGAAAAACAACTTCGCTAAGTTGTATTCAAGCTCCGTGAGCTTAATCAACTGGCTGGCATGGTTGATGGTTAAGCTGAAGTCATCAAAAATCACACCAAAAACCTCAGTTTTTTGTGGTGTTTCTTCTAAAGCGGCCACTAACGCCTCATTTTTTGAGGGCGCTTCATTTTTCGCTCTAGAATTTTCAATTAAACGCTTCACGCGAACCAACAACTCGGCGGGGTAGAAAGGTTTGGTCACATACTCGTCCGCACCTGCGTTCAACAACTCCACCACGTCTGAGCCTGCTTTGTTGCTCGTCACCATCACAACGGGGATATGTACGTCTCTATACTGACGAATCCATTGCAAGACAACGTCTCCACTCATGTCAGGGACATTACGATCTAAAATGACACAGTCAAAATCTTCTGTTTTTAAACTGTTCAACAGGGCCAGACCACTATCAAATGTGAGGAGCTCAACAGGCTCATCCCAATTATCTGGATCGCCGACCAAGGCCAATTCAATCATTTGTAGATGCGTAACATTATCATCAAGAACTGCTATTCGAATCATTTGTTTATCCAATCTTACTTACGTTGTTTATACTTACACTCACTTATTGTCTATTTTTATTATAAACGTATTTACACTATAGACAATTTTATTTCTTTATTATTATTAATTAAATTTAATATTTCGGGTTTTTATACACATCTTTTTTACGTCTCTCCTCCCCAAAAAAGTCGAATATTTCATTACACATGCCCATATTTACTGGCTTTAGCAAGCACGCATGACGCTTGTCCTACCTTGCATTGACTTCTTTTTCAAGCACGGAGTCTTATGTTTAGCGGACCCTGCAAGAAAATACATTTTCATCCCGCATACAGGCTATATGCTACCTATAATCAATTGCAACGGTTGTTTCACATCATCTCCCTGAATTTATTCAATTTGTATATAAAAGTCATGATACGACAAAGAAAGTTAATCGTGTATAAAAAAAATATATTTATCTGAAAAAAATAAGCACAACAACAGAATCATACGGGCTGACACCATTCTAAATTGTTGATTTTCGGGGTGTTTAATTCATTAAAGTTGGTGCTGTGCCGTCATTTTTTATTTTGCACAATTGATGTTTTTTTGACTTGTGATGTTGATGTGTTCGATGTTTTATTTTAAGTGCCCCCTACCTGTCACTTGCTTTAATTTTAATATTTATTGAGCAGGTAGGGTTTTCGGGTCTTGTGTGCGATTGATGACGTGTTGAGCGTCGCCGCTGTCCAAGCCTTTGTCTTGTAACAACGAGGGATTTTGAGTCGCGACGGGTTGCGGCTTAGTGTCAAGCAGGCTGTTAATGAATACCACGTCTTCATCACCCAGTTTGGAGATGGCGGCTTTTAGGTTGACATTACCCAGTACCGTGTTGTACACGGCTTGCGCTAAATCGTATTGGGTTTGGGCATGGGTTTGTTCGGCATTGAGGACATCGATATTAATCCGCATGCCCAATGAACGGCCAATTTCATTTGATTTGACCGAGGCACTGGCTGATTTTTGAGCGGCTTGGAGTGCGGCAATCGTTGCCAGTCCTGATACAGCTTGATTGTAGGCGGTTCGGGTGGTTTGCGCGACTTGATTTTCAACTGCACGTAAATTTTGGTAGCTTTTGGTTTTTAATGCTTCACTTTCGAGCACCTGCGCGCCAATCAAGCCGCCATCAAATATGGGCATACTGACTTCAAAGCCAAAGCTTTGAGCACTGGTGCTCACATCACTTGCGCGGTTTAAGCTGGTGCTTTTCCACACCTGATTGGCGACGAAGTTGACAACAGGCAGGTGCTGTTGCGCTTTGCGTGTGACGTCAAGTTCGGCGACTTTGTAGGCGAGTTTGGCAATTTGGATGGCGTAGGATTCATCGCGAGCACGCGCAACCCATTTGTCTTGGGTGTCGGGTACGGGCATTTTGAGGTGCAGCGGAGTACTCAGCGTGGCGAGCTTTTCTTTGGGGTCTATGTCTCGTCCCATCATATCCGCCAATGCGGAGCGGGCATTCTCTGCGGTGCTGGCGGCGTTAATCGCGGCGGCTTTGGCGCGGTAGTAGGCGGCTTCGGCTTCGTTTGTGTCGATGATGGTGGTGTTACCCACGTCAAAACTTCGCTTGACAATTTTCAGTTGCAAGGCCGTATTGCGCTCTTGTTCAGCCGCGATAGTGGCGTTTTTTTCTGCCAGCAGTGCATTGAAATAGGCTTGTATGACGCGATTTATCAAGTCTTGGCGTGCTTGTGCGAGTTGTAGTGCGCCCGAGTCGGTGTTGAGGTCAATCTGTTTAAACGCAGTGATTTTATCAATTTCCAAAAGCGGTTGCGTGAAGCTGATGGTGAGATTGGCGGGGTAGGTTTTACGCACATCACTTGTTCCCGAAGTGCCTAAAAACGTGCTGGTGTTGCGCGTGTTGGTGTGCAAGAAACTGCCCGTTAGCCCAATAGTGGGCATGAGCGCGGCTCGCGCTTGTTTTCTTTGTGCGTCGGTGGCGGCTTTTTGAGCGACAGTGACTTGATATGTCGGGTCATTGAGCAGTGCCGCATTGAAGGCTTCGACCAAATCAAGTGCGTGTACGGGTGTCGAACATATGCCCAAACCGAGTAATAACGACAGACACAGGGTATTTCGTTTCATGTTGCGCTTTTCTTAAAATACGAAAGTGGGACGTGTGTCGCTTTGCGTCAACGCGGGGGCAATGGTTTCAAACAAGACCTCTTGCGTCCAGTCTGACTCGCCCACTCGATGAACCAGTACGGCGTGCATGGTTGGTGCGCCTGCGGTTCCGATGATTGCAAATAAGCGTCCGCCCACATGGATGCGTTGCTTCATCGTATGGGTAAGGTGTGCAACACTACCTGCCAGAACCAATACATCAAATTTTTCGGTGCTGAGTTTCAAGCCATCACCCAGCTCATAATTGACGTTGCGCACATGATGTTGATTTAAATTGCGTTGCGCAAAATGCAAAATGGTTTCATTCAACTCGTAGACCGTCACCGTTTTGGCGAATCTTGCCAGCAGTGCCGCCATGTAACCATCTCCAAGCCCCACTTGGGCGACCGTTTCATTTTTTTGCACGTCGACAGCTTGTACGATGCGCGCCACCACCCGTGGTGTGAGCAGTTGAGTGCCCGTGTCCACACCGTCAATCACCAATGGCAGTTCGGTGTCGACATATGCAAATGCTTGATGTGACGCGGGTAAAAAACCTGCGCGTGGTAAGTCGTGCAACAGTTTAAGTACAGCTGGGTTGCTGACATCCCATGGGCGGATTTGCTGTTCAATCATATTGAATAATGCGTCGCGTTTCATGTGTTCACCTGATTTTTGAAGTTATTATTGGATTAAATATTAGTGCGGTTGTTGTTCAGAAGTGCCGCTCTTAGCAAAAAACCTTTTTGCTCTTGCGCCCCAGTCGTCCAAATAAGTGTATACGACGGGAACAACAACCAAGGTCAATAAGGTTGACGTAATCGTGCCACCAATCACGGCCTGCCCCATCGGGGCGCGTTGCTCGGAGCCTTCGCCTAGAGCCATCGCCATCGGCAACATGCCAAACACCATCGCCAGTGTGGTCATGAGAATCGGGCGTAAACGAATTTTGACCGCGTCTAAAATCGCTTCTTCTCGCGTTGAGCCGCTGGCGCGGGCTTGGTTGATGAAGTCTATCAACAAAATGGCATTTTTTGTCACCAAGCCCATGAGCAAAACAAACCCCACAACTGAAAACATATTCAAACTCGATTTAAACAGCAGTAAAGCACTGAAGACACCAATCAACGATAAGGGCAATGTGCTCATAATCGCAATCGGCTGCAAGAGGCTGTTAAATTGTGAAGCCAACACCATGTAGATGAAAATAATCCCTAAGCCCAAAGCAGTCATGGCGTAACCCATTGATTCCGCTTGGTCTTTGGAGTCGCCTGCGGCTTCGTAGCTGTAACCCGGCTCCCATTTCATGTCCTTGAGGACGGCATCCATATCGGCGGAGACTTCGCCAACACTGCGCCCTGCTGGGTTGGCGTCAATTTGAATGCGCCGAACTAAGTTTTCACGCACAATTTCATTTGAGGTGCTGCCTTGTACAACTTGCGCCACGTCACCCACACGGGCCAATATCGGTTGGCCATTGCTATTCGTACCTGCGGTGGCAATACGTAAGTTGGCGATGTCCTCAGGGCGCGTGCGTTGCGACTCTTTTAAGCGCAACTCGATGCTGTAATCCTCGTCATTGGGTGCACGCCATACGCCCGCGCTCGTTCCTGTAACCAGCCCAGAGACGGTCGTTGCGAGACTGCTGGTATTCAAGCCCAAGTCTGCGGCCCGTTGCGTATCAATTTTCAAATCCATCGATGGTTTTTTTTCAGCGACCGTTGATTCTAAATCCACCGTCCCTGGCACTGATTTCAATTTAGCCAAGGCTTCTGCGCTATAGGCTTCTAAGCGATTTAAATCGGGGCCTTTGATATTGAAAATTAATTGTTTATTTGCACCTGCGGGGCCACCCTCTTGCCCAGATACTTTAGAAATATTAATCCCACCGATTTGCACCAAACGCTGACGAACCAATATTTTCATCTCATCTAGAGAATGTGAGCGTTTACTCAAAGGCTTTAATTTGACATAAATATTCGCCACATTTGAGCCACTCGTGCCTCCGCCGATTCGTGCAAAGCTATAGTCAATGTCTGGGAACTCGGCTTTAAGCACGGCCTGTACTTGCTTCACTTTGTCGGTGGTTTGCTCCAAAGTTGTACCAACAGGCGTTTTGAAACGCACATTCATTTCGGACTGGTCTGTTTGCGGTAAAAATTCTGAGCCTATCACTTTAACTATCGGTAAGCTGATGGCAAAAGTCATAAAGGCAATCAATAAAGTTTTGACGCGATGCTTTAAAGCCCAACGCAACATGCGTTGATAAAACAGGCTGAAATCTTCCACATGCCCTTCAAACCAAACCAATAGTTTTGCGCCTCGTTTTTTTTCTAACGGTTTATGCGCATCAGGGTCGTACCACGCGCTTGACAGCATGGGGTCTAATGTGAAAGAAACGAACATGGACAACAGCACCGCGACAACCACCGTCAATGAGAACGGATGGAAGAATTGCCCAATAATGCCTTTCATAAAGCCCAATGGCAAAAACACGGCGACGATACTGAGCGTGGTTGCCAGTACCGCCAAACCAATTTCTTTTGTGGCTTCAAGCGAAGCGGTGTAGTGGTCGCTGCCCATCTGTACATGGCGCACGATATTTTCACGCACAACAATCGCATCATCAATCAACAAACCAACCGATAGCGACAGTGCCATCAAGGTCATGGTGTTGATGGTAAAGCCCATGAGATAAATAAAACCAAACGTACCTATCATCGCCACGGGTAGAGTCAAAGCGGTAATCACCGTGCTGCGCCATGAGTGCAAAAACAAAAACACAATCATGATGGTCAAAATCGCACCTTCAAAAATCGTGTTGCGCACATCATCTACTGCGGCTTTAATGGTTTTTGACTGGTCAGTACGGGCGGTGATTTTGATGTCTGCGGGTAAACTTTTTTGTAGCTCTGCAAGTGCAGTACGAACATTGTCCGCCACTTCAATGGTGTTGGTGCCGCTGGATTTGATAATACTCAAGCCCAGCGTAGGCTCGCCGTTGACCAAGGATGCGCTGGTTTTCTCTTTGATGCCATCTTCAACCGTCGCAATTTGCTCCAAATAAACAGGCTGCCCCCCTCGATTCGCCACAACGATGCGACGAAATCCTTGTATGTCAGTGATTCGCCCTTTCACTTGAACAATGATTTGTTTTTCGTTGTTGTCTATCGTACCCGCGGGTAACTCTTGGTTGTTGGCTTTAATGGCACTCGCCACTTGCGCGGCCGTGACACCTAAACTTTCCATTTGATTGGCATCGAGGATGATATTGACTTGCCGTTTGACACCACCCAAAATCGTCACATCGCCCACGCCTCGGGCTGTTTGAATTTTCGGCACAATGGTGTTGTCCGCCATATCGGTCAAGTCTCGCAAGCTGCGTTGACTGTCACCCGAAATCACCAAAGTCATCATGGCTACGGCAGTTGGGTCGACTTGCGAAACGACGGGCGTATCCACCTCATCTCGTAGACTGCGCTTAAGCGTATCCATTTTGCCACGCACGTCTTGCATGGCTTTATTCATATTGGTACCGAGTTCAAACTCAGCAGTCACCACAGACAAGCCTTGATAAGAGCGCGAGGTTAGGGTTTTGATGCCGCCCACCGTGTTCAAGGCCTCTTCTACTGGGCGCGACACGTCATTTTCAACCGATGTCGGTGCGGCTCCGTCATAGGTGGTTTGCACGACGACAATCGGAAACTCAACTTCGGGCGTTTGGTCTACGGGCATTCGGTTGTAGCCCATCATGCCCAAAACGATGAGTGCGAGCATCACCATCACAGCAAAAATTGGATTTTTAATACTCACACGGGTGAACCACATGGCGAACCTTTAATTATTTAAAAAACACGGGCAATATAAAAACGCTGAATATCAAGTCGATTAAGGGCTGACCGCTGGTGCTGGAGGTGCATCAGTGCCCTTGTCGCTCAAAATAACCACATCGACCCCAGACTTGAGCACGCCCAAGTCTAAGCGCACCACTTGGTCGCCTGCATTCAGGCCTGATGTGATTTCAACGGCAGCATCAATCGCGTCACTGGCACGCGCGCCCAAATTCACATCTTGCTCTGTCATTTTGCCATCGCGAACGACGTATACGAAATTTCGATTGTCCACATGGCGAATCGCGGTGGCGGGCACAGTCAACACGCCCGTCCTTGCGGTCAATACAATTTGCCCTTGAGCAAACATGCCTGATTTGAGCTGACCCGTTGGATTGTCCACGGCGACATACACTGAATAGCTGCGTGAACCGTTTTGCGCTTCGGGGTTGATGCGATCAACTCGCCCTTGAAATGGTTGCGCCACACCGATGCTGCTTAACTGAACTGTTTGACCTGCACTTAAAGAACCGATTTGTTCCGCCGAAATAGGGGCCACCAATTCAAATTGATCTGTATTGACGATGCTGAATAATGGCGAACCAATCGCGACCGTATCGCCCGCATTGATTTTACTCGTCGCAATCGCACCCGAGACGGGCGCAACAATCGTCACCTCGCTCAATGCGCGTTTTGCGATAACCAGCGCTTCTTGAGCATTACGCAATTGCGAATTGGCATTGGCCAAACTCACCTCGAGTTTTTGCAACGCCATGGTTGAAATGAAGCCTTCTTGGACCAATTGGCGATTATTGTCGTAATCTTTCTTTGCCAACTCTAATGCACTTTTAGCTGATTCTAAATTGGCAACCGCTTGTTGGTACTGCGCTTGGTACGTCGTACCAACCAAAACCGCCAAAACTTGACCTTTGCTGACGACCTGCCCCTCACGCACTTTGACGCTTTGAACCTCGCCGCTCGCACGCGCACTGACCGTCGCCTGCGTATAGGGGGTGAGCGCACCAGACAAGGGTAAGGTCTGCTCAAATGTCGAAGGTTGAACGGCAATCAGTTCAGTGGCTTTTAACTGCATCACTTTTGCAGGCGGCACTTTCGCCTTACTGGCGCGCCCCATTGATTGATAAATACGAAAACCGACGAGGGCGACTAAAGCTATCAACAATGCCCACAGCATGACTTTGCGCAAGGATCGAGATTCAGAAGATTTAAAAGATTGCAAAGACATAATAAATACCGCTTTTTATAAGAATGTAACGACCCTGACTATCGGGAGCTCATGCTAGATGGTGATTTTGGATAAATCATGCAAGAGCGTTTCACAATGGCACAAAAACAAAAAAACAACAATTTTAGCGTCAACCCTTAGCAACCAATTTAAAATCACGCAAACGGAAGCCCAAGCCAAACAAAACTGCAAAATAGGCCCCCGCACTGACGATGATGATACCAAACAACGTCGCCAAACGCTCTATCTTGGGTGCAAAACCAACGGCTTGCCCCAAACCAAGCCAATCCACTTGCCGCCCTAAACCATACGCCACGAGCGCCAAAACCAACAAGGCCAAACATAATTTTGTGAAAAACGGCAACCAACCCGCCGCACCACCCAACGCACCACGTCGCGCCAACAAAAAGCACAAAATCGCGGCATTCAGACACGCACCCAAGCCAATCGACAGCGACAAACCTGCATGGCCAAAGATGGGAACAAAAATCAGATTCATGCCCTGCGTCGCCGCCAACACAACAATGGCGATTTTCACAGGGGTTTTAATATCTTGCTTGGCATAATACGCCGCCGCCAAAATTTTCACCGCAATTAAACCAACTAAACCAATGGCGTACATGCTTAAAGCCTGAGATGTTTTCATCACATCGTTCGCACTAAAATGTCCATAATGAAACAGACTGCTGGTCAATGCAACCGAGAGACACCCCAAGCCCACCGCAGAAGGCAAAGCCAACAATAAAGTCAAACGCAAACCCCAATTCAAAATGGTTTTGTATTCAACCTCATCCGAAGTGCTGTGCGCACGAGACAAACTCGGCAGTAAAATAGTACCCAAAGCCACCCCAAGCATCGCCGTCGGAAACTCCATCAAACGGTCGGCATACGTAATCCACGACACCGCGCCTGCGCCTAAATGCGTGGCAATATTGGTGTTGATGATGAGGCTGATTTGCGCCACTGACACCGCCAACGTTGCTGGCACCATTTGTTTCAACACACGGCGCACGCCTGCATCTCGGAACGCCGCAGCCAAGTTAAACGAAATTTTGGGCAACATCCCTATCTTGCGTAACGCAGGAATCTGCCATGCCAGCTGAACAAAACCACCCACAAAAACACCAATCGCCAAGCCGAGAATCGGCGGATTCATGTGAGGCGAGAGCCAAATCATTGAAGAAATCAATACCAGATTGAGCAAAACGGGCGTAAACGCAGGGGTATTAAAATTTTTCCATGTATTCAGCACACCCGCAAACAAAGCGGACAACGCCATAAACACAATATAAGGAAACATGATTTGGGTCATCAACGCCGCTTGATTGTAAGGCTCGCTGCCCGCCATCAAGCCACTGGCCATAAATGCCAACACGGCATTCACAAACACAATGCCTAAAATCGTGATCATGCTGACCACCCAAAACAACACGGTCGCCACATGGTCGACCAGTGCTTTGGTTGCATCTTGCCCATTCGTATTTTTACTTTGCGCCAGCAACGGGATAAACGCTTGAGAAAACGCACCTTCTGCAAACAGTCGTCGCAATAAATTCGGGATACGAAAGGCAATAAAGAAAGCATCCGTGGTTGCCCCCGCGCCAAAAATTCGAGCGGTCAGCGTCTCACGCACTAAACCCGCAATGCGCGACAGCAAAGTCATGCCGCTGACAGAAGCCAAAGTTTTGAGTAAATTCATATATTCTTAAAATGGGCGCTTGCGCCTTGGTTAAAAAGCCAACAAAAATCAAACTTTGCAACGGCAAAATGGCTGTCATCGCCACTTATACCGACCGCTCTCGCGAAAACCGTTGCGTCTTTGTTCAAAAAGTGTTATATTTTACAGCTATTTTCTTGATGCACTCGTCATTTTTCAGTGCTGGGCTACATAAAGTTAAAATGCAAATGCGCTTTGCGCAAGGCGTATTTGAGCACACATTTTGCAAAAAGCCTCAAGAAGCCGATAGAAAATCGATTTTCATTTCACAGTATTTAAGGAATAGTTATGGCAAACTCAGCACAAGCACGCAAACGCGCGCGCCAAGCCGTCAAACAAAACGCTCACAATTCAGCGTTGCGTTCACAATACCGCACTGCGGTTAAATCAGTTCGTAAAGCCATCGATGCAGGCGACCACGCTAAAGCACGCGAAGTTTTCGCTAAAGCAGCTCAAATCATTGACAGCATTGCTGACAAAAAAATCGTTCACAAAAACAAAGCCGCTCGTCACAAGAGCCGTTTGAACGCCAGCATCAAAGCTTTGGCTGCTTAATTCACTTAAGCACTCAACCTTGGCAAAAAAGCGAGATCGACGGATCTCGCTTTTTTTATAAATAGTCCATGCCCACCTATAAGCCGGATTCTGTGATGCCCACAACAAGTTGTGCGCACAGCAATCATTCCTCTGGGAACGACGTTACCGTCGAACTCTAGCCACCTACCCGCACACTCAGCGAGCCGCCTCAACGTGTGCCTATTTGGTGTTGCTTCCAGTAGAGGTTACCGCGTTTCACCGTAACTGAATACGCTCGTCTCTGTGGCCCTATTCCTCGCCTTATGGATTCGGCGGACGGCTGTTAGCCGCTACTGCGCTCTATGAAGTCCGGACTTTCCTCCCCCACATCTTAAAGATGCAGCAGCGATTGCCCAGCAGGCATGGAGGCGCATTGTAACACAGCCCATATAAAAAAGCCCTGCTTCAACAGGGCTTTAGGACAGAATGACTGAGGCATTTCAAGCATCATTTTTTAGGTTCGCGTAAATCTTTATGCAAAATTTTTCCGACATTTGACTTGGGTAAGTCGGCGCGGAACTCGATGTATTTGGGACGTTTATACCCCGTCAACTGCCCTTTTAAGAACGACATAAGCTCACTCTCAGTCAAACTGCTGTCTTTTTTGACGACAAACAACTTCACCACCTCGCCCGAGTGTTCATCGGGCACACCGATGGCGGCCGACTCCAAAACTTTCGGATGTCGAGCAGCGGCATCTTCAATTTGATTCGGATAAACATTAAAGCCAGAGACCAAAATCATGTTTTTCTTACGGTCAACGATTTTGACATAGCCTTGCTCATTCATAATGCCGATGTCACCCGTTTTGAAATAGCCATCAGCGGTCATGACCTTAGCTGTTTCGTCATCGCGTTTCCAATAACCACGCATCACTTGTGGCCCACGAATACCAATTTCCCCCGTCTCACCCAGAGGCAAATGCTGTCCATTGTCATCCAAAATCGCCACGTCTGTCGATGACATGGGCAGCCCCGTTTGTCCAGTAAAGGCGGTTAAATTAACGGGATTGAACAATGCCGCAGGGCTGGTTTCGGATAAACCATAGGCTTCGCATATCGGCACACCAGTGACTTGATGAAATTTTTCCGCGACGCTTTCTTGCACCGCCATGCCCCCCCCCAAAGCCACTTTGAGGTTTGAAAAGTCCAATTTGGCAAAGTCAGGGTGATTGAGCAGCGCATTAAACAGCGTATTGACGGCGGGTAAAATCGAAAAAGGATATTTCGACAATTCTTTGATAAAGGCGGGAACATCGCGCGGGTTGGTAATCAACAACAAGCGACCGCCCAGATGAACCGAGTATAAGGCACACGCTGTCAAACCAAAAATATGATACAACGGCAAAGCACATACAAAAACAGGGCTTGGATTTTTGTCTAAATCCAAACCTGGAGTACACCACGCATCAGCTTGTAAAACATTGGCCACCAAGTTGCCGTGCGTCAAGGTCGCACCCTTGGACACACCCGTTGTGCCACCTGTGTATTGCAAGAACGCCAAGTCATCATGCCCCAGCTGCACGGGGGTCAATTTCAAGCTGGCACCTTTAGACAAGACTGTCTTAAATGATTCTGCCTCTTCAATGTCCCATACGGGCACCATTTTTTTGACATGACGCAAAACAAAATTGACAACATGACCTTTCAAGCCGAGCAAATCACCTAGGCTGGTGACCACAATATGATTTAGGGTTTTTAAATTTGGCAAGCAAGCCTGTAAGGTGCTGGCAAAATTTTCCAGAATAAAAATCGCCTTCGCTTCTGAATCGTTCAATTGATGCGTCAGTTCCGTAACGGTATACAACGGATTCACATTCACCACGCAGTAGCCCGCTCGTAAAATAGCCGCCACCAAAATAGGATATTGCAAGCAATTGGGCATCATAATGGCGACGCGTTCGCCCTTTTGCAACCCCAGTTGTTGCAACCATGCAGCCACATGTTTCGAGTATTGATTCATCTGAGCATAGGTGATGCTTTTACCCATGTTCATTGCAGCCACGCGGTCAGAATAACGCTCGAATGCTTCGTCATAAATACCCACTACTGACGCATATTCTTCGACATTAACGGTTGCAGGCACGCCTGCTTGATAGCTTTTTAACCAAGGTTGATTCATGCTTGTCTCCTGAACCTATAAATAGTTATGGTAGTTGCACTGCTGTGCATTCATATTGTATTACATACATTTTACCCAACAACCGCACGCGCGTGCGTTTTTTTCGCCCTTGATAAAATATTCATTGATTTAACAAGTAGTTAGCGAGGCAATTGCTTATATTCTAACCAGCGTGGTAATTTTCGCTGTAATCATGTCGACGGCAGGCTCATTGGCTCCATGGGGCAAAATCACATCGGAAAAGCGTTTGGTCGGTTCAATGAACTGATTGTGCATGGGGCGCACGGTGGCCTTATATTGCTCGATGACGCTTTCCATCGTTCGACCACGTTCATGTATGTCTCTAGTCAAACGGCGAATGAAGCGCACATCTGGGTCAGTGTCGACATAAATTTTCATTGACATCATGTCGCGTAAGGTTTTGTCATATAACGCAAACAGACCTTCCAACACAATGACTTTAGCGGGTGCCACTCGAACGACCACATCTGAGCGCGTATGCGCTGCAAAATCATATTGCGGCATCTTAATCGGCAAACCATTGCGCAAGTCATCGATTTGCGCAATCATCAACGGCCAGTCAAATGCGTGCGGATGATCGTAATTGGTCCGCTCACGTTGCTCTGGCGTCATGTCACTTTGGTCGAGATAATAATTATCTTGCATGATAACGGCGGTGTGTTCTGTACCTGCTGCCTCAATGACTTTACGGGTCACTGTCGATTTTCCACTGCCGCTGCCGCCTGCAATGCCAATAATAAAAGGTGTGTTCATGGGATAAAAATATAAAGTCGTTACAAGGCGAATCTTAACATTATGACCACTCAAAGTCGATGTTAAGTCAATGCGGATTCTTTTTTACATAAAAACACGCATAAAAAAATCGGTTTAACACGTTATTTACGCATTAAACCGATGAACACCGATGAGCATCATTTAACTTGAATCAAACCTGAGTCAAGAAAGCGCCCATTTTATAAATCTTATGTTGGATCGTATTCGTAAGGCTTGTATTGCGGAACCCAATCGCGTTCGGCCAAACGCTTTTCCATCTCTTCGTGTGACACCGTGGCCACACCGAGGCGGAAGGCACATTCAGCCACCGCACGTGCAACATGGTCAGTGACTTTCATTAAGTCAACAATTCGAGGGAAGACCGCGCCACTGTCTAGGCGTTCTTGCGTGACTTGAGCCGCCAAGGCAAATGACGCATCGACCATCATTTCAGGTTCTACTGTACGAGCGCCTGAAGCGGCAACACCCCAGCCAATCCCAGGAAATACAAAAGTGTTGTTGCCTTGCCCGATGACATAGGTTTTGCCTTTCCATTCGACGGGTGCGAATGGACTACCCGTTGCCATCCAAACATTGCCGTCTGTCCAGCAAATCGCATCTTTAGGCAAAATTTCGGTCAAATTGGTTGGGTTTGACAGGGCGAAAACGATGGGCTTGGCGGTATTTTTTTGTACTGCCTCAATGACTTTTTGATCGAACGAACCGCCTTGACCTGACAAGCCTAACAACACAGTGACTTTGGCATTGCGAATGGTTTCAATCATGTTTGGATTTGTGCTCGCATATTCCCAGCCTGCCAAATCAGCACGCGAATGGGCAAAGACTTTTTTGTATTCTTCCAAGCCTTCTCGGTCATCCAAAATTAACCCGCGTGAGTCCAACACATAAATGCGTTTGCAGGCTTCTTCTTCGGTCAAGCCCAAGCGTTTTAAGCCATTGCGCACCAGCATCGCCACGCCAATGCCACCCGCGCCTGCACCACTGACCAAGAACACTTGTTCTTTCAACGTCTTGCCTTGCTCTGTGGCCGCCAACAAGCCTGCTAAGGCCATTGCACCCGTGCCTTGAATGTCGTCATTGAAACTGGGCACAACATTGCGATAACGCGCCAAAACGTCAAAAGCGGTGGATTTACTCAAATCCTCCCATTGCAATAACGCATTCGGAAAACGCTTTTTCCACGCTTCAATGAACGCATCGACCATTTCAAAATATTTCGCACCACGAACACGCGGTTTGCGCACACCCAAATAAAAGGGGTCTTCGAGTAATTTTTTATTGTCCGTACCAAAATCAAGCACCACGGGGAGGCTGCGCGCAGGGTTGATGCCCGCAGTCAAAGTGTACAAGCTCAATTTACCCAAACAAATCGCAATCCCGCCAAAACCTTGGTCACCAATACCCAAAATGCCTTCTGCATCAGTCACCACAGCCAAATCAGTATCACTATAACCCGCAAGAATGGCATCCAAGTCTTGGTAATTATCTTCTGTCACCACCAAACCACGAGGCGCACGATAAATATGACTGAACTCTTCAATCGCTTCACCGACGGTTGGCGTGTAGACAATCGGGAGCATTTCTTCAATGTGCGCTTGCAACAAAGCATAAAACTCTGTGCGGCTGTAATCTTGCAAGCCACGCAAATACATGTATTTATTCAACGAGTTGGTAAAACGCAAATATTGTTCATACGAGCGCGCCACTTGTTCTTCTAAAGTCTCTACGCGATTTGGCAAGCGACCTTCGATGCCAAACGCACGACGCTCTTCCAGCGTAAATGCCGTGCCCTTGTTTAAATAGGGGTCTTCCAACAACGCGCGTCCACGCGACTTAACTTTAACAACGGACTCCATCGTCACTCCTTCGTGTTTGAAATTGCTTTACTTTTTTTATGATGATTTACTTCTGTGCACACCAACCTAAAGCGTTTAGAATTTAAAATAATCCGCAAGAATGCGGGATTGATAAAAAAAAGTCAAGGCGCAGCGCACAATAATGGGCGGTGAATCCCCGCATCCATCACACAATCTTTTTAAAACCTTTGAACACATCATGAAAAAAATTGCCGTCATCGGCCCAGAAAGCACGGGCAAAAGCACTCTTGTGACGGCTCTCGCTGCTCATTTTAACTGCCCGTTTATGCCCGAATATGCGCGTGAATTTTTGCAAACGCATGGTGCTCAATACACTTTTAACGATGTGCTCACCATTGCCCGAAACCAATTACGCAACGAAGAGCGCATCATCGCCGAGCATCCACATGCCCCATATGTTTTTATTGATACCGATATGCATATCATGCATGTATGGTGTACGGTTGTTTTTGGGCGCACGCATGATTTTATTGAAGAGGCGCGCGCTCAAAACCGTTACGACTTGTATTTGCTCACTCGCCCTGATTTGCCGTGGGTGGCTGACGAAATGCGTGAATACCCGCAGTTAGAGATACGTGAGCGGCTGTTTAATATGTACAAAGACATCCTAGAACATCAAACCACGCCTTGGGCAGAAATCCACGGTCAAGGCGAAGCCCGCATGAACCGTGCATTGCTGGCGTTGACTTCACTCACTTGACTCAACCTATTAAAACCGAGTCACTTACCCCCCCCCCGCACAACCTTTTTATACAATTGACAATTGCGTCATGATTTTTGCGACATTTTTAAAAAAATTCAATATGCACCAAAAAAATGCAAGTCGCCTCTTGCCCTCAATTTAAAAGCCAGCTTCGCACCAACATCGTGCAATTTTTAAATCTGCCTCTCGCCCTTGCACCACAACAAGACAAAATTCATTTTAAATCAATCACATAGAGCAACCAACGCTGCAACACAACACTTTACAAACATTTTTAGATGACGCACACTGCTATCAAACTTGAGATGTTTCAGTTGTACGTTGTACTCACCCACGAGGAGGTTGTATGAAACTGATTAGCGCCATTATTCGCCCAGAAAAACTGGAGGACGTCAAAGCCGCGTTGTTCAAAATTGGGGTGACAGGCATGAGTTTGTCAAAAATTGCAGGCCACGGCGGTGAGCATGAGGTGCTTGAACACTATCGCGGTCAACAAATTAAATTGGAATTTCAAGACAAAATCGAGTTAAAAATTGCCGTCAGCGAGGCTTTTGTCGATGTCACCATCGCCACCATCAGTAAGCACGCCCAAACGGGGCAAGTCGGCGATGGCAAGATTTTTGTGCAGCCTTTGGAGCGTGTTGTGCGCATCCGCACGCATGAGCTGGACGACGGCGCACTCACCCCCGTTGGCACCGACCCTGAGGGTTTGTTTTAAGCACGATGAAGCCATTATTTTTGAACCTTGTTAAATTTTTCGTTTGAATGCTAGGAGTACGCCATGTTCCGCTTTTTATTTATTTTCTTACTTGCGCTGGTATCCAGAGCAACCATGGCGCAAGCCGCGCCTGATGCTGCGCCAACCGTGGCAGAAGCAGCTCAACCCATCACCGAACTGGTGCTTGACCGTGGCGATACGGCTTTTATGTTGGTATCTGCGGCCTTGGTGTTGCTGATGACACCCGCGTTGGCATTTTTCTATGGAGGCTTGTCTCGCAGTAAAAGCGTGCTTAATACAATGATGATGTCCATCACAGCCATGGGCGTGGTGACCTTGACGTGGGTGGTGATTGGCTTTTCAATCGCGTTCGGCGATGAGTCCTTGGGCGCATACATCGGCAGCTTCGCGAATATCATGCTCAAAGGGATGGACAGCAGCACGCTGACCGCAACATTTGAAGCGGGGCACGGCATTCCGAAATATGTGTTCGTGATGTTTCAGGCCACTTTTGCCATTATTTCTGCAGCCCTCATCAGCGGTGCTTTGGTTGACCGCATGAAATTTTCAGCCTATTTAACGTTCATCACGTTGTGGAGCATATTGGTGTACAGCCCTGTCGCGCATTGGGTGTGGGACGCATCAGGCTGGTTGTTTAGCATGGGCGCGCTCGATTTTGCGGGCGGTACGGTGGTTCACATCAATGCGGGCGTTTCGGCTCTGGTCGCTGCGGCTTTACTCGGACCGCGCTTACCAAGCACACGCCATCGCGCCATTCCACATAATATTCCATTCGTCATGCTGGGCGCGGGTTTATTGTGGTTCGGTTGGTTTGGCTTTAATGCTGGCAGCGCGTTGGGTTCAAATGGTTCGGCGGGCTTGGCCATGATAACCACTCAAGTCGCAACGGCAGCAGCGATGATGATGTGGCTCATTTGGGAAAAAATCACTCACCGCGCCATGAGTGCTGTGGGCGCAGCAACTGGCGCAGTGGTTGGACTGGTTGCCATTACGCCAGCCGCTGGCGTGGTTAGCCCAGCGTATGCCATTTTGATTGGGATGCTGGGGGCAACGGGCAGCTTTTGGGCGGTGCAAAAGAAACGCGTATTTAAATTAGATGATGCTTTGGATGTGTTCGCATGCCACGGTGTGGCGGGCATCATCGGCGCGGTGAGCACAGGGGCTTTTGCATTTTCAACAGGACAAGGCAAAGACACCGTTGAACAAGTGCTGATTCAACTCACGGCCGTTGGCGCAACAGTTGTGTACTCTGCAGTAGCAAGCTATGTGATTTTGAAAGGCATTGATTTAACAATGGGTTTGCGCATTTCCAAATCTGAAGAGATGCAAGGCATTGACATTATTAGCCACGAAGAAGCGGGCTACACATCAGAGGGTTTTGGCTTTTCATCATTGGCTCCCGTTGATGAAGCGACTGGACTCACCGCCCCCGTGTACATCCCTTCAAAAAAGCAAGCTTAACAGCCCCACAACCTTGCACATACAAAAAATCCCTGCTGACATCAGCGGGGATTTTTTAGTGGCCTTATTTTCAGCAAGTTTTAGTTTTTAGCACGCTGACATGAAATGGCTATCGGATTTTTAGCATCACCCGCCAAGGTCGTCCATTCGTTGTCATCTAAACGCACAACCTGAGTCGCCTGCTCACGGTCCACCGCTGATTGATAACTTTTATCCATGCTGACTCCCATCAAAGCGGCAGCAGAATCTGTTTTATCAAACGTTGTGCTCACCTTGCGTGTGGTCTCATACATCAGTTTTGATGCAGGCACAAACTTCCAATCAGCAAATGCCAATACTTTAATAGACACGGGGGCCGCACCTGGTGTCAGTTTAGTCACAACATCCTCATGAACCACAGTGCCATTGGCATTATAGTTGGCACGCCCTTTGATAACAGTGGTCGAACCACTCGCACTCACGGGCAACGTGGCGGTACAGTCCCAAATGCCTGGCAATTTAGTGCCATTCACAACATCCATATTATTTTGCGCGTGTACCAAACCCGCTGTTGATGCCAGTGCCAAAGCAATGACAGTTTTTAATATATTGTTCATATTTTTCCTCAAAAAAGTAAGGGGCGCAACCTAGCTATTTACAGTTGCATCTGTTTTAAAATGGCGAGCCTTTATGGGGCTTCGTAAAACACATAGTTTGTTGAATAGTCACTGATTTCAAAATAAACTCGTTTTTCCCCTGGGTCAACCTTACCGTTCAAATTCAAATCAATTTTGCCATAACCATAGCGATACGGACGTGGCGTTTTATCATCTGTTCCAAGAGCCGTAGACAGCTTATCCACTTCTAAAAAACGCTTAATCAAAGTCGGACCTGCATACACCTCCAAAATACCATTTGTACCCGTCCAATTTTGTACGCTGCGCCCAATTTGATTTTGAGTTTCTTGAGTACACGCTCCTAAAGTCAAAACCACACCCGCACCCAACACTGCTTTTAGCATTTTCATACGCGCCATACGATTCTCCAAAAAAGTACGCAGCTTTTGCTGCACCAGAGCCACATTATAACGCCTACACTTTTGATTCGTTTGCGATATACTGCCAAAATGCACAAAAAGAAAAAAGTTCAAGCAACCTTTGATTCGAGTCGGCGACACAAGCATGACGAAGTATTGATTCCGCCACATTCGGTATAAACCCTGCGCAAGACCCAATAAACGCAAAGCAAGCATGTTTTTCAATCTGAATCCATCACGGGAGGTTTTATGAAACTCATTGGCTCACTCACTAGTCCTTATGTCCGAAAAATTCGTATTTTATTGGCGGAAGAAAACATCCCTTACGAATTTATTTTGGATGATGTTTGGTCTACGGACAGTTTTATTCAACAATATAATCCGCTTGGTCAAGTGCCCTGTCTTGTCTTAGACAACGGCTACACCCTATATGACTCTCGTGTCATTGAAGATTTTTTAGAAGAACAATCGCCATTGCATGCCCCATACAACAGCGCAAGCCGCTTAGAGGTTAAAAAATGGGCCGCTCTCGCAGATGGTCTAACCGATGCCGCAGTCAAGATTCGCATCGAGACCATGCGCCCCAAAGATAAACAATGGCAAGACTGGATAGACCGCCAACAAGACAAACTCACTCGAGGCTTGGCTGTCATTGAAGAGCAATTGACACACCACTTGTGGTGCGCAAACAACGCTTACAGCGTCGCCGATGTCGCCACGGTATGCCTTGTCGATTTCCTTGATTTTCGCCTCCCCTCTTTTGACTGGCGCGCCCATCATCCTAACGTGAATAAATTGGCTGATTATCTAAATGCTCAACCCGCCTTTTTAAACACATTACCTCGCTTGGCGTAATTCGGACACTATCGCAAGGTTTCACTTTTTTTTGAATCTCTGCGATAATAACCGCCTATCAGTTTTTTATCCTTTCACGTTTTACGTCACGGACAACCATGAATTTACTTGCCAAACTCTTGCCTGCCAACAACATTGAACTCGGCGTCGAAGCATCGAGTAAAAAACGAGTGTTTGAGCATGCGGCCATGATGTTTGAGAATCAGCAGGGCATCGAACACAGTCGCGTATTTGACAGCTTGCTGGCGCGTGAACGTTTGGGTTCAACGGGTTTAGGTCAAGGGGTTGCGATTCCTCATGGTCGAATTAAGGGTCTGAAAGAGGCGATTGCTGCGATTGTCAGTTTACAAACCCCTGTGGCGTTTGATGCGCCTGATGCACAACCTGTGTCTTTCTTAATATTTTTACTTGTCCCCGAACAAGCCACTCAACAACATTTGGAAATTTTGTCCGAATTAGCGGAGTTATTGTCAGACAAAACTTTGCGCGACACGTTGAAGTCGGCTCAAGGCGCAGGCGAAGTGTTGCAACTCATCCAAACGTGGCACCCCACACGTCGTCAACCTCACTAAACACAACAGGCGCAGCAATGCGTCTTTTTTTCGCGAGTAAAACCATGCAATCAATTGCCGCATTGTTCAATGAAGTATCCGAACGCCTTGAACTCACTTGGTTTGCTGGGCAAGACGGGGCTTTTCGTATCCTTGCTAAGTCACGAGCTGCGAGCGCGGATTTGGTCGGCCATTTAAACCCCATTCACTCCACCCGAATTCAAATCATCGGCAAAGCTGAACTGGCTTATTTTGACTGGCTCACCGAAGAAAAACGCTTAGAGTATCTCAATGATTTTTTGACTTACGGCGAGCCACCCGCCATCATGGTAGGCGATAAATTGCTGCCACCCGATTTTTTAGTGGGCTGGTGCAACACGCATGCGATTCCTCTATTTCACAGCCCTGAGTCAGCGGCGGACTTGATTGACTATTTGCGCGTTTATTTCAACCGCATGTTTGCCGAACAATGCACGCGCCACGGGGTGTTGATGGATGTTTTGGGTGTTGGCGTGTTGATTTGCGGTGAGTCGGGACTTGGCAAATCAGAGCTGGCACTGGAGCTCATCAGCCGTGGGCATGGATTGGTGGCGGATGACGCAGTGGAATTACTGCGCACCGCGCCAGATTACATTGAAGGTCGTTGCCCTTCTTTACTCCAAAATTTATTGGAGGTACGCGGTATCGGTTTGCTCGACATCAAAACTATTTTTGGCGAAACGGCGGTGCGCCGTAAAATTAAGCTGCGCCTCATTGCTCAACTCATTAAACGCAGTGAATTGGAAGAGCATTATGAACGCTTACCCTCTCAAACATTGACCGAAGAAATCCTTGGAGTCGATGTGCGCAAAGTTGTCTTGCCCGTGGCTGCAGGTCGGAACTTGGCCGTTCTACTTGAGGCTGCCGTACGCAGTACGGTCATGCAATTACGTGGAATTAACACTCTAAAAGACTTTATGGAACGTCAGCGCTTGGCCATGGAGCAACACAATCAATACCCTTTGCCGACGCAAAGCGGTCAAAGCGACATTTAATTTTGATAATACACTCATGAAAATCGTACTCATCACAGGCATATCAGGCTCAGGCAAAAGCGTCGCCCTTAGGTTGCTCGAAGATGCCAGTTATTACTGCGTTGATAACTTACCTGCCAACCTACTGCCAAATTTAGTATCCACCCTCAGCGTGCAGGGGCATACTCAAATCGCCATCAGCATTGATGCGCGTTCGTCAGTTGACTTTGCCAGATTGCCGTCACAAGTGGATGAATTCCGTGCCCAAGGATTTAACGTACATACCATTTTTCTGACGGCCGACGACAACACCCTTATACAACGCTTCTCAGAAACCCGCCGTCGCCACCCTTTAACACGTGAATACAAAGATAACAACGACAATTCTTTGGTTGAAAGCATTGGATTAGAACGTGAACGCCTGTTGCCCATGCTCGCCGTATCGGCCATCATTGACACCAGCAAATTAAAAGCGCGCCAATTGCAAACGTGGATTAAAGACCTGTTGTCTTTACGCAACGACAGCATGACGGTGCTATTTGAATCCTTTGGCTTCAAACATGGGATTCCGATGGATGCTGATTTTGTATTTGATGTGCGCTGTTTGCCCAACCCATTTTATGACCACAGTCTGCGGCCACTGACGGGCTTAGATGCACCCGTGCAAGAATTCCTTGTTGCACAACCTGATACACACTTGATGATTAGCGACATCGAACAATTCATTCAACGCTGGCTGCCTCGTTTTGAGGAAGACAACCGCAGTTACCTCACCATCGCCATTGGTTGCACAGGCGGCCAACACCGTTCTGTCTACATCGCTAAAATTTTAGCGGATCGCTTAATCGACAAAGGCCTGCGTGCCCCCGAACAAGTGCTGGTTAGGCATCGAACATTGCGCTAAAAAATGGTGGGGACAACGTTTGACCCTAAAGCCTAAACAATAAGCCTTTTACGTTTATGTTTATTTTTTCAGGTCATTTAAACGGGTGACAATAAATACCCATCAACCAGCGCATTAAATTCACGTAACTGCGCTTGTTGCCACGCCTCATCCCGACCTAATTCATCCGCCAAAATCTGTGCAACTCGCGGTGCTGCGTCGCGAGCCGCTTGGGCATTGAGAAACAAGGCGCGGATGCGGCGCGCCAACACATCTTCGACTGTTCGCGCCTGCTCATGACGAATCGCCCAAAGCACTTCTGCTTCTGTATTGGGCAACTCATCCGACAAACGTATCGTCGCGCCCGCCAACATTTGAATCTTTACCGCATCTGTACCGTAAACTTTCCAATGGTCATCAGGCGCATTGTCACACCAACCATGTAGTTTTAAATCACTCGTTACACTTGTCTTGACAGGCAAGCCAGTCCGCTTGACCACCTCATCAACCGCATCTTGCCCCATGCGACGGTAGGTCGTCCATTTTCCACCCGTGAGCGTCACCAAACCACCCGCGCTGGTGCGAATGACGTGACTGCGCGACAAGGACTTAGTCTCACCTTCGCCATCCGCTTTAACCAAAGGCCGCAAACCCGCATAAACACTAAGCACATCCGCACGCGTCGGTGCTGGCGTCATGTGCTGTTTGGCGGTATTCAAAATAAACTCAACTTCCTCTGCCAATGCGCGTGGTTCAACATCAATGTTCGGTACAGCGGTATCGGTAGTCCCAATCATAACGTGACCATGCCACGGCACCGCAAACAGCACTCGACCATCCTGAGTGTGCGGCACCATCATCGCACACTGACTGGGCAAAAATTTTCGCTCAACTACCAGATGCACACCCTGGCTCGGTGAAAGCATGGGGGCAACATCGGGGGTCTCCATGCGACGAATGTCGTCGACGAATACCCCCGTCGCGTTCACCACGCTTTTAGCATATACCTTATATTCCTGCCCTGTTTCAGCGTCTTGAAAACTCGCCCCAACGACCTTATCCCCCTCTTTCAATAAAGCCGTGACAGGCGCATGATTTAACGCGACCCCGCCCTCATCGCGCAAGGTGCGCATCAAGCTAATGGCAAGCCGACTGTCATCGAACTGCCCATCAAAATATAGTACACCGCCTTTTAGCCCTTCTTTTTTTAAGGTGGGCATCAAGGCCAAGGCTTTTTCACGAGACACGCGGCGACTCGGTTGCAGATTTAACTTGCCTGCCAAGAAGTCATACAGTTTCAAGCCAATCCCATAAAATGGAATCGACCACCAGTTATAAGCCGCAACCAAGAAGCCCATGTCATGGACGAGATGGGGGGCATTTCGCTTGAGAATTCCCCGCTCATGCAAGGCTTCTTTGACCAGTGGAATATTGCCCTGCGCCAAATAACGCACCCCACCATGAATCAACTTGGTGCTTCGGCTACTCGTGCCTTTGGCGTAATCATGCGCCTCCAGCAATAGGGTGCGATAACCACGTGTCGCTGCTTCCAAGGCAGTACCCAAACCCGACGCCCCACCTCCAATCACCAACACATCCCAATCTTCTGTCGATTGAATGGTGTGTAAAATATCGGAGCGCTTCATGGGATGTCCTTTGTTGCAGGTGTTAAAATAAAATGAATGACGAATGAATTAAACAGAGTCGCTACTTTCCCACGCCATACTGCGTTGAACTGCTCGTTTCCACATGCCCATACGTGACTCGCGCTCATCCAACGACATTTCGGGGACGAAATGTCGATCCACTTGCCACAACTCGGCAATCTCGGACTGACTCTGCCAGAACCCAACCGCCAACCCCGCCAGATAGGCTGCACCTAGTGCTGTGGTTTCGGTCACTTTAGGACGCACAACGGGGACACCCAAAATATCCGCCTGAAATTGCATCAGATAATTATTTGCACTCGCCCCACCATCAACGCGCAGTTCACGTAACTCAACATTCGAGTCTTTACGCATGGCTTCCAATACCTCAGCACTCTGAAATGCAATTGACTCGAGGGCTGCGCGCGCAATATGCGCCGCTGTTGTACCACGCGTCATGCCGATGATTGTGCCTCGCGCATAGCTGTCCCAATATGGCGCGCCTAGACCGACAAAAGCGGGAACGAGAAAAACGCCTTCCGCGCTCTTAACCGAAGCGGCCAATGTTTCAACCTCGCCACTGCTACGAATGATGCCAAGACCATCCCGCAACCACTGTACCACCGCACCCGCCATAAACACGCTGCCCTCAAGTGCGTAGTCGGTTCGGTCGTTGGCACGCCAAGCCACGGTTGTGAGCAACTTATTTTTGCTCGGCACAGCATCCGTACCTGTATTGAGCAACATAAAACAGCCCGTGCCATAGGTGTTTTTAGCCATACCTCGCTCAAAGCACACCTGCCCAAAAGTGGCCGCCTGTTGGTCGCCCGCAATGCCCGCAATTTTGACTCGACTACCGAGCAATCCTGCTTCTGTTTCGCCGTATACTTCACTGCTGGCGCGCACTTCGGGCAAAATATGTCGAGGGATATCCAATATGTCGAGCAGCTCATCGTCCCATTGACCAGTGTGGATATTGAACAGCAAGGTCCGACTTGCATTGCTGACATCAGTGATGTGCAAGGCGCCATTGGTTAACTTAAACGTCAACCATGAGTCAATCGTACCAAAAGCCAGCTCTCCTGCTTGGGCGCGTTCGCGCGCACCTTTGATATTATCAAGAATCCACTTAACCTTAGTGCCGCTGAAATACGCATCCAGCACCAAACCTGTTTTGTTCTGAAACACCTCAGCCAACCCCTGCTCACACAACTGGTCACACAAAGGTGCCGTGCGGCGGTCTTGCCAAACAATCGCATTATGAATGGGCACGCCTGTTTTTTTATCCCACACCACGACGGTCTCACGCTGATTGGTGATGCCGATGGCTGCAATATCAGACGCGCGCAAATTGGCACTGCTCAAAGCCTCGTGCATCACACCCATTTGAGTGCTCCAAATTTCCGTCGCGTCATGCTCCACCCAACCTGGTCGTGGGAAAATCTGTTCAAACTCTTTTTGTGCAACTGCTTTGATGCTGCCGTCATGCTCAAACACAATGGCGCGGCTACTGGTCGTACCCTGATCAAGCGCGAGGATGTATTGTTTGCGTTCTGATGTCATCTGTGTCTCCTACGTGTTTATTCAATCGTTATCCGTCAGTTTACGTGTTCTACAGCATTTTAGCTGCGAGTTACACACTGGATTCTGATTCCAACTTCGCCACCTCGTGCGCGCGCTTGATGGGTCGTCCAATAAAACAATCATAAACCCATGCGCCCAGCAACCCCCCTGTGATAGGCCCAACCACTGGCACCAACCAAACGCCACTGCCATCGGTCAGCCCATTGTTTTTAAAACCAGCCAACACAGCAAATAAACGAGGGGATAAATCACGCGCGGGGTTAATGGCATAACCATGCATGCCACCAAAAGACATGCCTATCGCCATCACCACAAAACCAATCGCCAACGCGCTCCAAAACACACCGTTTGGATTATTTAAGTGGTCCGTAATCGCCAAAACCAGCCCCATTAACAAAGCCGTACCAACAACTTGATCAATGAAGCCTGGCCAAAAACCAGGTACGGCTGGAAAGGTTGCAAAAATGCCCGTGGTATGTTCCAAATTGGGGTCAAACTGCAACCACTTCGAATAATAGACAGTAAATACAACCGCCGCTGCAATAAAAGCCCCTGCGAACTGCCCCGCGATATAGTGTGGCACTTTCGCCCACGAAAATCGCTTAGTCGCCGCCAGAGCAATCGTCACGGCTGGGTTTAAGTGAGCACCACTCACCGTACCACTCACCAAAATACCCAATAATACAGCGAACCCCCAGCCCATCGTGATATTAGTATAACCACCATTGACAATTTGAGGAGCGCCTTGAGAATCGGGGTTTGAAAACAACACCACCATCGCGACCACCCCACAACCGAAGAGAATAAGCACCATCGTGCCGAGCAACTCGGCAAAAAACTCTTGTTTAGCACTGAATTTCATATTGGCCTTCCTGATGAAAAAATCGTTACAGGGATGCTGCTTTTATGATTTTTTTAATCACATCAACAACATGTCTTGCCTATACTACTCTTTTATAATTTTCCGTCAAAATACAAGTTTATAATTATTTACACACTTAGAGCGGATAAATTATTTTAAATCAAACATCATATGAGATTTTGAAAAATATTGGCGATTATCCGCAAAAAATGACAACACCACGCCCCCATGTCATTTCATCAAACCGTCACAAAGCTAATTTTGCAATACCTTTAAAGACCAAGGAAAAGATGTGCATAATCAAATTCAGCCATTACAACCTACGTGCTCATCGTGCATTATTAGAGCAATTAAAAGATTTTTATATTGATGTTGTTGGCTTGTATGAAGGTGAGCGTCCACCATTTAAAGCATTCGGCTATTGGCTCTATGCGGCAGATCAAGATGTATTGCACCTGACTGAAGCTGCGATTGATGAATCACGTCCAGCCCATGCACAGAATACTTTTGACCACATCGCTTTTCGTGCCACTCATCGAGGTGAGTTTGAAACACGACTCCAGCAACATTTTATTTTTTATACAATTGAAAACGTCCCCAATAGCAAGCACGTTCAATTATTTTTCAAAGACCCCGCTGGTAACGGTTTAGAAATTAACTTTATCGAATAAAAGATTTCACTTCTTTCGATATCAAACTCACCTAATAACGCTATTTTTGATGGTTACGGCTTCGTCACAAAAACTGCGTAATGAAAAAACACAGGTGCAGCGTATAACACAGCATCCAATCGATCCATCACGCCTTGCTGGCCTCCCGTCAGCTCACCCCAATCTTTAATGCCTAAACTCAAGGTAATGCCACGCATAACCAAGCGGCCAAACAATGAAGCAAACGACACCAAACCACCCGCGATAGCGGCTTGCCAATATGTAAACGGCGTGAACCAAAAAAACGATGAGGCAATCAACGCATTGGCAGCGACACTAACAAACAAGCCCGACCAAGTCATGCGACTGTGAATTTGAGCGGCAATGCGTCGGTCTGTTTGGCGAAAGAAATAATCAGCCAAATGTTGCCACAACATGGCGCAACGCACCAAAACCAAAAAGAACAACAGCAACAATGCACGGCTTTGCGTACTGAAATCATTGACCGCATCAATATACAAAATGGCGACGGTATGACTTAAGCAGTACACGGCAATCATCAAGCCCCATTGCAATGACGCGGTTCGCGGTAAAAATTTATCGACATCCTCTCGGATGACCGACAAAACAGGCAGCAACAAGAACGCATACACGGGAATCAACACCGTAAAAAAGCCAAACTCACGCGCTCCAACCAAGACATACTGCAGTGGTAAAAACACAAAAAAGGCAAAAAACAACGAGCGGTAATCCCCGCCCTTGACAGGCGTAAGCGTAATGAACTCGCGCAAGCCCAAGAAAGAAATAATCGCGCACACCACCAAAGCACCGACCAAACCAAACATGCTCACCAAGGCAGAGACAATAAACACCCACCAAAATGCGGCAAAGTGTCGTTGCGTGCGTAACAAAAACACACGCCGCGTTTTTAAATCCAAGCGTTCGGCATGCTTGGTCGCATAATAAGTGACGATATGCCCGACACCGACCAAAAACATCAAGCCGAGCAAGGTAAACCAAAACAATTCGTAATCAGTCAACACATTCAGATTAAACATCATTCCACCCCTTGTTGAAACGGTGCGCGAGAATCAATAACGGCTTGGCGCGCGCGTGTCAAAAACTCATCTTTGCCCTCATCTTCCTGTAAAAACAAAGGCTTACCAAATCGAGCGGTGCACACCAGAGGCACTGGCCAAAACGCGCCTTTGGGCATGATTCGATTGAGATTTTCGAGATAAACAGGCACAAGCTCTACCTGCGGGAATTGTTTAGCAAGATGATAAATCCCAGCCTTAAACGCCTGCGGCAATGCATCTTTATTGCGCGTACCTTCAGGGAAAATAATCAATGAGTCCCCCTTGGCGAGCGTGTCGTAAAGCGGCTGGAGCGGGTCTTCATCGGTGCGATCCTCTTTACTGCGGGCGATAAAAACGGCATTCAAACCTTTCGTCACAATGTAACGCTTGAATTTATTTTTACCCCAATAATCAAATGCGGCCACAGGATGGGTTTTGGCTTGCAAATGCCTTGGCAACGCCGCCCAAATCGCCACCGTATCAATATGGCTGGTGTGATTAGCGAAATAAATCCGCTGCACGGGCGTCGATTTGCAGCCAATCCAGCGTGGATAAGCCCCAATCAATAAACGAATGAGCAACTGTAAAAAATGTGAAATAAACATATCAATATCGTTTGTGTTTTGGTTTTTGATTGCAAAGAGTGTGCATTATCGTTCAACTGCACACATTTATCAGCTATTTTTCTTTTTCAGCAACGGCGCTAAATACTTCCCCGTAAAACTCAGCTCCGACTTCGCCACCTCTTCAGGCGTGCCTTGTGCAATGATTTGCCCACCACCTGCACCGCCCTCAGGCCCCATGTCGATGACCCAGTCCGCTGTTTTAATCACATCCAAATTGTGTTCAATAATAACCACCGTATTGCCATGACCACTTAATTGCGCTATCACGCCTAACAGTAATTCAATATCGGCAAAATGCAAGCCCGTGGTCGGCTCATCTAAAATATACAACGTGCGACCCGTATCACGTTTGGACAACTCCAACGCCAATTTGACACGCTGCGCTTCGCCTCCAGATAAAGTCGTCGCCGACTGACCTAAAGTAATGTAACCCAAGCCAACGTCGAGCAGCGTTTTTAACTTACGTGCAATGGTCGGCACGGCACTAAAAAATTCGTGCGCCTGCTCAACCGTCATTAACAAGACCTCGTGAATGTTTTTACCTTTGTACTGTACCTCTAACGTTTCACGGTTGTAGCGTTTACCATGACACACATCGCATGGCACATACACATCGGGTAAAAAATGCATTTCTACGCGCAACACGCCGTCACCTTGGCAGGCCTCACAACGACCGCCTTTGACGTTGAATGAGAATCGACCTGGTTGATAGCCACGTTCTTTCGCTGCGGGTACTTCTGCAAACAATTCACGAACAGGGGTAAACAGCCCCGTATAGGTTGCAGGGTTTGAGCGCGGTGTTCGACCAATGGGCGACTGGTCGACATTAATCACCTTATCAAAATGCTCAATGCCCTCGATGTGTTCAAACGCCGCAGGTTCTTCCGAGCTGGCGCGGTTAATGGATTTCGCCACCGCTGAATATAAGGTTTCGTTAATCAAAGTGGATTTGCCCGACCCCGACACCCCCGTCACGCAGGTCAACAAGCCGACGGGTAAATGCAAATCTACATTTTTTAAATTATTGCCACTCGCCCCATAAATCACCAACTCGCGTTCATCGCGCGTGCGGCGTTTTTTCGGCACTTCAATACGGCGTTTACCCGACAAGAAGTGCCCTGTCGCCGATGTTGGGTGTTTTTCAATGTCCTCAGGCGTACCTTGCGCCACCACAACACCACCGTGCTCGCCCGCACCTGGCCCCATGTCCACCACATAATCCGAGGCACGAATCATGTCCTCATCGTGTTCAACCACGATGACACTGTTGTCCAAATCACGTAAATGCTTAAGCGTTTCAATCAAACGGTCATTGTCACGTTGATGCAAACCAATGGACGGTTCATCCAGCACATACATCACGCCTGTCAAACCAGAGCCGATTTGTGACGCTAAGCGAATCCGTTGCGCCTCACCTCCCGACAAGGTGTCCGCGCTGCGTTCCAGCGACAAATAATCCAAACCCACATTATTCAAAAACTGTAAACGAGCGACCACTTCTTTAATCACGCGGTCTGCAATTTCTTTCTTTGCGCCTTTGAGTGTCAACGCTTGGAAATGGTTCAAACTGTCGCGCAAGGATAAATGCGACACTTCATGCAATGTCCGCGCCATCTTGCCCTCGCCCACGCGCACATGACGCGCCGACTCGCGCAAGCGTGTGCCTTGACATTTAGGGCAATTCTGCACGTTTTGTAATTTTGACAACTCCTCACGAATGGTGGCGGAATCGGTTTCTTTATAACGACGTTCTAAATTGGGAATCACGCCCTCAAAAGTGTGTTCGCGCACCACGGCGCGTCCTTTATCCGACAAGTATGTGAACGGAATCATCGTGCGACCTGAACCGTACAAAATACGCTGCTGTGCTTCCTCGGCTAATGATTCAAACGGAGCATCAATATCAAAATGATAAAAAGCCGCCAAACCCTGCATCATCGCAAAAGAATAGGTGTTGCGCTTATCCCAACCTTTAATCGCGCCACTGCCCAAAGACAAACTTGGAAAACCAACCACGCGCTTCGGGTCAAAAAAAGTGACATTGCCCAATCCGTCACACTCAGGGCATGCACCCATCGGGTTGTTGAACGAAAACAAACGCGGCTCGAGTTCAGCAATGGCGTAATCACAAACAGGACAGGCAAATTTCGCACTAAATAATTGCTCGGCGTTGCTGTCCATGTCAACGGTCAAGGCGCGGCCTTCCGCCAAGCGCAAAGCGGTTTCAAAACTCTCCGCCAACCGTTGATTGATGTCAGGCTGTACCTTAACGCGGTCCACCACCACTTCAATCGTGTGTTTATCATTTTTCTTTAACGTCGGAATGCTGTCCACGTCATAAATCTGCGCCGCGCTGACATTGGTTGTGCCCCCACCCGAACGGATGCGAAAACGCACAAAACCTTGCGCCTGCATTTGGGCAAACAAGTCCTCATGCGTGCCTTTGCGGTTGACCACCACAGGCGCGAGTATCATTAATTTAGTGCCCTCAGGTTGCGCCATGACCGCGTCCACCATCTGCGACACGGTTTGCGAAGCCAAAGGCACATCATGGGTCGGGCAATAGGGCGTGCCGACGCGCGCAAACAACAAACGCAAGTAATCGTGAATTTCTGTCACCGTCCCCACCGTCGAGCGCGGGTTATGACTGGTGGCTTTTTGTTCAATGGAAATCGCAGGCGAAAGGCCTTCAATCAAGTCCACGTCGGGCTTTTCCATCAGCTGCAAGAACTGCCGCGCATACGCCGATAAACTTTCGACATAGCGGCGTTGACCTTCCGCGTACAGGGTATCAAACGCCAAACTTGACTTGCCCGAGCCTGATAAGCCCGTAATCACCACGAGTTTTTGTCGTGGCAAATCCAAGGAAATGTTTTTTAAATTGTGCGTACGCGCACCACGGATTTTGATTTCACTGCTCATGGGTATCCCAAAAAACGAAACGGTCGCGCCGAACAACTGAACATAAAGCAAACGCAACAAACCTGTTACTATAACGTTTTTTACAGGGATGTGCCACGTTGAACGCGGCGCATGCAGTGTTTACTCCCGTCTTATTTTTTCACTCACAATGTCTACAAACGCCGTTTTATCCCCCATTGAGCGCAGCATCAGCACTCGCCTCGCATTGGTTTTTGCCTTGCGCATGTTTGGTTTATTTGTGGTTTTACCGATATTCATACCTTACGCCAGCGGTTTACCACTGGGGCCGTTTCCTTTTTTAGACATCAATAGCCCCCATACCAGCGCCATTGCCGCAGGTTGGGCGATGGGCGCATATGGCTTAACCCAAGCAGTGTTGTACATTCCCTACGGCATGGCGTCAGACATCTGGGGGCGTAAACGCGTCATCACATTGGGCTTGTTAATGTTTGCCGCTGGTGCGCTTTGGGCCGCGTATGCCGACAATGTGTTCAGCCTAACCTGCGCGCGCGCCTTACAAGGCGCGGGTGCCATCAGCAGCGTGGTGGTCGCTATGGTCGGCGATACCACCCGTGATGAGGTGCGCACACGGGCCATGGCCATGATTGGCATGAGCATCGCGCTGACCTTCGCAGCTTCGCTCATTGTTGCGCCTGTTTTATTTGAATATATCGGCATGTTTGGCATTTTCATCCTCATCGCCACGCTCGCCCTCATCGCCATCGGCTTGGTATTGAGCATCCCTTTTGCACAAAAAAATACGCCCATCAATGGTCGCGACAGCCTAAAAACAGTACTAACCGATGCTAAACAATGGCGACTGAACATCGGTGTGTTTGTTTTGCACGCGGTGCAAATGGCCATGTGGGTGGTTTTACCCCAGCGTTTAAGTGATTTGAACATGAGCCACAGCAACAGCGCGTGGTTGTATTTCGCCGTCATTCTCATCAGCATGGGCATCATGATTCCGTTAATTATTCGCGCTGAAAAATACGGCAAAATGCACATCATTATGGCGTTGTCTATTGTACTGGTCGGCGTTGCACAACTGGGCTTGGCGGCGAACATTGGCGAACTTATCGGCGTTGCATTGGCTTTATTGCTTTTCTTCATCGGCTTCAACGTCCTCGAAGCCACACAACCTTCGTTACTGTCTAAGCTCACCCACCCAAGCACCAAAGGTGCGGCGGCAGGCGTGTACAACACCGTTCAAGCCTTGGGCTTATTTGCGGGAGCGGCAGGCGGCGCGTGGCTGAACGTGCATTTTGGCGCACTGGGTTTATTTATCGCCACTGCGGCTTTGTCGTTTGCATGGTTGCTCATGCACTTGCAAAAGACAACTGCTCGCTAACCTTAGCTTTCTCAAACCCCGTTTAAACCTCAACCACGCCAGATAAAATGTCCACGTCCACTCAACCCAAAGCTTTGTTCATTCTAGGCCCGACCGCTTCAGGCAAAACAGCCGCCGCTTTAGAGTTGGCACGCCTCATGCCCATCGAGATTATCAGCGTCGATTCGGCTCTGGTTTTTAAAGGCATGAACATTGGCACCGCCAAACCAAGCGCTACTGAACAAGCATGCGCACCGCATCACCTCATCGACATCATTGAGCCCACTGAAGCCTACTCCGCCGCACAATTCGCACAAGACGCTTCGCGCCTCATTCAAGAGATTGACGCACGCGGGCGAGTTCCCGTGCTGGTCGGCGGCACGATGCTGTACGTCAAAGCACTGCTTGAGCCACTGACCCAACTGCCCAGCGCAGACGCGGCATTTCGCCAGCACATCGACCAACGCGCCGCCGCCATCGGCTGGCCTGCCCTGCACGACGAATTGGCACAAATTGACGCCATCACCGCCGCCCGCCTCTTTCCAAACGACGCGCAACGCATTTCACGCGCCCTCGAAATTTATCATTTAACAGGTCGGCCGATGTCCGCCGTTATCGCCGAACAAGGCGACAACAAGGCTGATTTACCATTCACACCCATTTTGACTGCATTGATTCCCGAACCCCGCGCCCTCTTGCACGAACGCATCAACGCCCGCTTTACTCAGATGTTGGCGCATGGCTTCTTAGATGAAATGCACACCTTACGCGCACGTGGCGATTTAAATCCAAATATGACCTCCATGCGCTGTGTCGGTTACCGCCAAGCATGGGCACATTTAGATGGCGAATACGGCTTGGATGAATTGATTGAAAAAGGCCAAGCCGCCACCCGCCAACTCGCCAAACGGCAATTGACCTGGCTGCGGTCAATGAAAGAGCTGCATGTTTTTGAGAATGCTGAATCGTTGATAATGTATTTAAATATTTGACCGCTGACCAAGCATCAAAGCAAATCAACGTCAAAAATACTTATCGCATACACAATACACCCTCAACCACTCACTTTACTATTTAGGATTGGCAGTCACATCAGCAGTGAGCGTCAAACCATCCGCCTGCATGGTTTGAAGTTTTTTATCGCCCACGCCTTTCACACGAGCGCTGAAATCATCCCAGCTTTTGAATAAACCGCGTTCGTTGCGCTCGTTGATGATGCGCTCTGCCATTTTTGGTCCAATGCCTCGTATGGCTTCCAATTGAAATTGTGTCCCCACATTAATGTCCACAGCTTGTGCCGTCACACTTAAGCAAAGACCAAGCACGACAACCATTCGTTTTAACATTGAAAAACGCATACGCCTCCCTTATCAACATGAAAAAACCCAAAAAAGCAGTTACTCTTTTTTGGGTCTATGATTAATAATTAATAACCGTTCACTTGTCCGCGTGAACGTTGAGCCTGCGTCAGCTCTTCTAGCCGTTGAGGTGGATAACTTTCCCACCGCGTGCATGCGGGGCATTGCCAGTAGTAGTGTACCGCTTCAAAGCCACAGTGTTCACAACGGTATTTCGATAAACGTTGTACCTGTTTTTTAATGAGTTGTTGAATAATGGCGGACTCGCGCTGGGCAGGGTGCTGATTGGATAGGCTCAAACGTTTGCTTAACAGCTTATCCAACGCATTGAGAGACGGATGTTTATTAAAAATTTGTTCCAGCTTTTCTAAAGTTTGTGAGGACTTACCGTGCTTGTCTTGCGCAGACAACCAAGCATTCAACACATCCAGCGAACCCGTTTGCATGACGCTGTCATACAATAAGTCGATGCCTTGCTGCGCTTGGTCTCGTAGCTCAAATACGGTCATGACATCGTTGACCATCAAGGGTACGGCCTTCGGCTGCGCTTGCGCCAATTGCTGCCAAACGGCCAGTGCTTCATCGGTGCGCTGTTGCTGCGCATACCAGCGTCCTTTTAGGATATTCGCCCTTATGCTCGATGGGCGTAGGGTTAAAGCGGCATCAATCGCTCGCTCAGCACCGAGCCAGTTTTTTTTCTGCATGTCTTGCACGGCTAACTCGCAATGAAAATGCGTTAATGCAATCGTGGTGCTTTCGGCTGAACTCATGCTCTGAGCAATCTCAATCGCTTGCATCCATTCTTGTTGCGACTGATAAATATAAAGCAACTGTGTCTGAGCGTGGGTGTGCAACGGCCCATTGAGCAATTGTTTGAATGCATCTTCTGCTCGGTCAAATAACCCGCCTTTTAAAAAAGCTTCTCCGAGTTTTGACCATGCATTCTGTGCGGCGGTCTCGGGCAAGTCGGGTCGTTCAAGTAAGCTTTGATACACCCGAATTGAGCGCTCGACTTCGCCTTGTTGACCAAACAAATTACCTAATGCGAAGTACAAATCAATCGTCCCCGTGTCAACACGCGCGACATCAATCAGGGCATCAATGGCTTGATCGGGTTCCTCGTTCAGCAGATGGTTTAAGCCCTTAAAATACGATTGAGGCAAAACCTTGGTCTCAGCAATCTGCCGACGCGACTCAGCACGCGCAGCAAACCAGCCCAGTCCAAAAAAAAGAGGCAAAGCCAAAAGCCACCACACTTCAATATCCATATGACCTCAAAGTATGCGCAAAACCCGTTGAGTGGGCGTGATGAATCAAACAATACAAAATATGACCTCTACTGATTTTTTTTAATTTTAAATACAAAGCTTATGGTGACAATTGTTGCAATTAACGATGGGAAAAGTTTGTTTTCACTTTTCCCAGAGAATTTACATTGTCAGTGGTGGCATATCAATCGCCGTATCTCTTTGCGGAGCAGACACGGCATTCGCTCGTTCAAAAGCCAATTTTTGTTGCTCAATCTCTTTGCGCAATTGACGCCCAGTCCAACGTAAAGCCAAATTTTTTGGCAACATCAGCAACCAGCCCAAAGAAATACCCAAAATAAAGAATATTGATGCAATCCATTTTTGTGGAATTTCATCTGCCAAACCAAATGTCACAGGGGTGATGTCGCCTAAAACCGTCCACAACAAAATAATAGCAATAAAAGTAAGGACAACCCATGTAGAGAATTTAACCATTTGAATACCCTTTCGTCATTCGACCGTCACCGACTTGGCTAAGTTGCGCGGTTTGTCAACATCCGTACCACGCGCCACAGCCGTATGATAAGCCAACAATTGCAAAGGCAACGTGTGTAAAATCGGCGACAAAAAGCCCGCATGGTCAGGTAAATTAATCACATGAACGCCTTCGGCAGGCTCAATAAACGTGTCTCGATCGGCAAAAATATACAACTCGCCCGATCGAGCACGCACCTCTTGCAAATTCGATTTGAGTTTCTCAATCAATGTGTCGTTGGGGGCAATCGCAATCACAGGCATGCGCTCATCAACCAAAGCCAACGGGCCATGCTTTAGTTCGCCCGCAGCGTAACTTTCAGCGTGAATGTAGGTAATTTCTTTTAATTTAAGCGCGCCTTCCATAGCAATCGGCCAATGGATGCCGCGCCCTAAGAACAAAGCGTGCTGTTTATCGACAAAGGATTTTGCCCATTCAATAATTTGTGGTTCCAGCAACAAAACCTGCGCCATTGCTGCGGGTAAGTGGCGCAACTGATTGAGGTACTCTTCCTCTTTCGCCACTGACAAGCTGCCTTTGATTTTGGCTAAAACCAAGGTCAGCACAAATAAAGCACTTAACTGAGTGGTAAATGCTTTGGTAGAAGCAACGCCAATTTCTGGGCCCGCACGTGTTAAAAACCGCAATTGACTTTGGCGAATCAAAGCCGATTCGGGGACATTGCAAATGGACAACGTTGTTGCGGCCAAGCCGTTGTGGACATTTTTGGCATGTTGCAATGCCGCGATGGTATCAGCCGTCTCGCCTGATTGCGACAAGGTGATGATGAGGGTGTTCGGCAACGGTACGCTGGTGCGGTAACGGTACTCGGAGGCTATTTCAACATTAACAGGAATGTGCGCGACTTCTTCAATCCAATATCGAGCAACCATTGCCGCGTGATAACTTGTACCGCAGGCAAGGATAAGGATGTTTTGCGTATTGCGGAACACATCATCGGCTTGTGTGCCAAATAATAATGGGCTAATTGATTGCGCGCCGCTGACCATCTGAAGTGTATTAGCAACCACTTCAGGTTGCTCAAAGGTTTCTTTTTGCATGTAATGCGAATACAAGCCCAAGCTGACCGCATCCGCAGACAGCTCGCTTTCATGCACATCGCGCTCAACAAAAGAGCCATCAGCCGTGCGAATGCGGTATGCGTCTAAACAAATTTCAACCACGTCACCGTCTTCGAGATAAACCACTTGTCGTGTTTCTGACAACAGCGCAGAGGTATCAGAGGCCAAGTAGTTGCCTCGCTCACCCACACCAATCAACAATGGCGCACCATGACGCGCACCCACAATATGATGTGGCTCTTCCGCTCGCATGACCGCAATGGCATACAAACCTTTCAGTCGTTTACTCGCCTGATAGACCGCCTCATACAAATCAAGACCACTGACACAGTACTGATGAATCAAATGCGTCATGACCTCAGTGTCTGTTTCTGATGTGAAGGTGTAGCCTGCCTCAAGCAACTCAGTGCGTATTTCATCATGGTTTTCAATGATGCCGTTGTGCACCAAGCATAAGCTCACGCCTTTGCTATTACTCACCATCGGATGTGCGTTGCGCAAAGCGGGCGCACCATGAGTGGCCCAGCGGGTGTGCGCCACCCCCACTTGTGCTGCTAATTGTTTTGTATTGATTTGCGCTTCAAGTTGCGCAACGCGCTCCAAGGAGCGTTCCGCAGCCACTTCATGATTGGCTGTCAAATAACCAACACCCGTTGAGTCATAGCCACGATATTCGAGTTTTTTGAGTCCATCAATAAGTAATGGAATGATATTATTGCTGCCGACCGCTGCTACAATTCCGCACATATCTTGTCCTTTTGTGTTTTTAAAAATAGATATGCTTATTATAACGCGACCATTAGACTGCGGGCATCTGAATTATAGACATTTAAATGTCAATCGTTTCACCCGTCCTATTGAGCATGGTATTCAAATAAGCACGAAAACGAACGGGGCGTAAAGGTTTGTACCATACGCTTACACCCAGCGTTTGCGCCTCAGCCGCCAGCTCGGTGCGCGTATCTCCAGTCATCAGCAACCGTCGAGGCGGTATTTTTTGAATTTTTTGGGCTTCAGCCAAAATATCTAAGCCTGTTTCGTGAGCCATGCCCAAGTGATAATCTGAAATCACAAGGTCAAAATCACCCTCTTCAGCAATCGATTCAACCAACATGTCCGATGATAAAATAATAGACACCTCCATACCCCAACTGCTTAAAAGCTCATTCAGGCTTTCCAGCGCCATTTCATCATCATCAATAATAGCCACTCGCTTACCCGCCAAAACATCTTGAATCGGTGCGGAGTCGGCCAAAACATCTTCTTGCGCCAACACTTTCGGCACCATCAATCCGAAACAACTACCTTGCTCAGGTATTGATTTAACCAGTAACCGTGCGCCCAACAGTCGCGCCATACGCTCAGAAATAGCCAACCCAAGCCCGACGCCACCTTTAACACGCTGCTCTGCAGCCTCGAGCCTTTGATATTCTTGGAAAATTTGTTTCGCCTTTTCAGAGGGCACCCCAGACCCCGTGTCATACACCATGATTTTTAATGCTTGCCCCGCATCATGGCGCACACCAATCAATACGCCACCTTTGTCAGTGTAGCGCAGCGCATTGCTGACGAAATTTCCTAAAATGCTGTACAACATGCCTTCATCAGAAAGCACCCATGCTTGAGATGGATGAATTTTAAAACTAAGGTTTTTTTGCTGGGCCATGTCCGCATACTCAACCATTAAGCGGGTAAAAAGACGCTGGATTGGGAAGCGCGTGAACTGTGGTTTAACCACACCTGCATCTAAGCGCGACAAATTCAGCATTGCATTAAAAGAGAGACTTAGAGAGTCAATTGCTTGCTCCATTTTTTGCAAAGTTTCGCTCAACTGAAGATTGGTGTTTTTTCTTTGCGCATCATTTGCCAGCAACGCTAAAGCGTGTAATGGCTGGCGCAAGTCATGACTGGCCGCCGACAAATAGCGTGATTGAGAGTAGTTGGCTTGCTCAAGGGCTTCGTTCTTATTTTGCAAAGCCTCAACCAAACCACTGTTTTCATCTTTGACATACAACGCAATGGCAATTTGCTCATTCAACGTTCTTAGAAAATACAGTTGTGCCAGTGCCGTCAATAAAATCTGAACAGCCAAGAAACGAAAAGATTCATCATGCATGTTGAGATAGCGATACACAATATACGCCACAGCAACGCAAAAACACAAAGTAAACAGACGCGTAAAACGTCCAACCAAAATCACCGCAATACTCGAGAGCATAGTAATCAAGGCTGAAAATTGCTGCATCCGCAACACATCCGCGTATTTCATAGCCGTGGAGAAGTAAACCGCCCACCACGCAATGACCAAGATATACGCCAAAACAAGACGACGAACCCCGCGCTCGCGGTCCTCTGTAAACAGAGTTTCTCGATTTGGAATAACTACGAATATCGTAATCGAACCCAGTAACATTGAGATACCAAAAATCAGGTGCAAACCCAGAGAAAACGCATTAACAAAAACAAGGGTACAAATAATGTACCCGAGAAAATTGGCCAATGTAAACAAAGGCAAGTTGCGCAGAAGAAGACGCACGTTTTGTTCATACAAAACGCGGTCTTGCTCACTGAGAAATGAACTCCATATTTTAAATGGCATCACTTTTTTCAATATTAGTTATTCGATACAGGGCGATACTGTCCCAAGATATCTGGATTTTCATGCACCAAGTTAATTGCTTGCGTACGAGAGTGTACACCCAAAGCTCGCAAAATACCGACCACATGGCTTTTTACTGTGCCGATGGTTGCACCAACCGAGTCGCTAATTTCTTGATTTGAACAACCTTTGGTAATCAAATACAAGACCTCTTGTTGACGTGGTGTCAATTGAGAGCTGTCACCACCCGAATGGCGTTCAGCACGCGTACGTTTGCGTTCAGGCGTATTCATCGCAGCAGTCAACAACTCTGGTGGAATATAAACGCCACCTGACAAAATCAAACGCACAGCTGAGACCAAAACTTCAGCTTTAGCGTTTTTAATGATAAAACCAGAAATGTTTTGACGATAAGCAGCTTGAATCAAATTCGTATCCGCCTGACCTGACAAAACAGCAACAGGGATATGAGGAAATTGAGCACGTACTTTCTCAAGTGCCGCCAAACCACTCGCGTCAGGCAAAGTCAAGTCTAACAAGACCAAATCCAAATCGGCTTCCGTACTCATTAAATCAAGAGTCTGACTTAACGTTTCCGCCTCAATCAGCGCGCATTTGCCGCCTAAAGCGTCATCCAAAATTGGACGCAAACCTGCACGCACCAAACCGTGATCATCCACGATTAAAATTTTATAGTCCATGACCATTCCTTCGTTTACTAAACAAATCAATTAAAAACCACCCATTGACCATGAGGTTACAGCATGGCTACTGCCTACGTACTAAAGTACGTTTATCCTTATGATAAAAATAGTGCCAACATTTCACCCGTTCGAAACTGCGCTAAACACGGATTAAATCTTAGCTTTTTTCACTGGTCGAACCCAACCTTCAAGTGAAATTTGTTTTGCACGGGACAAAGTTAGCACATTGTCAGGTGCTTGTTTGGTAATCGTTGAGCCTGCGCCAATCGTTGCCCCAGCCCCAACCACAACAGGTGCAACCAACTGGGTGTCAGAGCCAATAAACGCACCATCGCCAATAACCGTCTGATGCTTGTTGACACCGTCATAATTACAAGTGATGACCCCTGCCCCCACATTCACTCCAGCACCAATTGTCGCGTCGCCGATATAAGACAGATGGTTGACCTTAGAACCATGACCAATCGATGCTTTTTTGACTTCCACAAAGTTACCCACATGCGTTTCATTCGCCAAAACAGCTTCGGGTCGCAAACGTGAGTAAGGCCCTACCCTGGCTGACTCTCCCACCGTCGCGCCATCAATATGACTAAAAGCGGCCACTTGAGTGCCTGCGGCAATAGTTGAGTTTTTAATGACGCAATACGGTCCAATAGAGACATCGTCACCCAAAACAACAGCCCCCTCAAACACACAACCAACATCAATCGTAACGTCCGTGCCACATGTCAATCGACCACGAACATCAATGCGCGCAGGGTCAAGCAAAGTCACGCCCGCGTCTAACAATGTCGTCGCCACTTCTGCTCGCCAAATGGCCTCCAGCTCCGCCAATTGCGACTTGCTGTTGACACCTAATGTTTCCCATGCAGCATCAGGTTGCGCTGTATTAACAGGCAAACCATCTCGCACAGCCATCGCAATGACATCGGTCAAATAATATTCGCCTTGAGCGTTATCATTGGACAATTGCGCCAGCCACTGTTTCAACTGAACGGTCGGCGCAATCAACACGCCTGTATTCACCTCATTAATGCCTTTTTCCGCATCACTTGCATCTTTGTGCTCGACAATCCGTAGCACTTTGTGTTGCTCATCACGAACAATCCGTCCATAACCCGTAGGATCGGGCAAACACACCGTCAGCAAAGCCATTCCATCTTCAGCCGCCTTGACTAACTTTTGCAGCGTAGACAGGCGTGTTAAAGGCACATCACCATAAAGCACTAAAGTTGGGTACGCATCATTAAGCTGAGGTGCTGCCAACTGCAAAGCATGCCCAGTCCCCAACTGCGGCGTTTGTTCAACAAACGATACATCGGCGGCACTGACTGCAACACGCACTTGCTCCGCGCCATGACCAACCACAACGCAAAGCTGTTCCGAACCCAAACTGCGTGCGGTGTCTAAGACACGTCCGAGCAACGATGTGCCCGCCAAAGGATGCAAGACCTTGGGTAATTTAGAACGCATACGCGTCCCCTTACCCGCCGCAAGTATCACTATATTCAACATACATATTCCGTCAAAATAAATGCAATTATTCTCTATTTAATGCTGCAATCACATCAGGCTAAAAACACCAAACAAATATTCAAAAAAGTTAGCAATGTCGATACTTAGCCCCTAGTGGATAAGTAAAACTACGCATTTATATGAAAAGTCTAGCACACAAGACAGGATTTGGCTAGTGTTGTTTTGTTTAAGCCTTAAAATTATTTTTTAATTATTACTGCTTAGAAATAATTTTATATGATTCTCAACACAACAAAGGTCAAAATAAGCAGTATACATATCGACAACATGCCGACAATGCGCCACCTTTTATTCGTTTTTTGTGTAGTGAGGTATTGATGCTCCAATCGGTTTAATTGAAGCGTCAACTGAGAAACTTTTGAGGCATCTTGTAAACGCGTCAATATTTGGACAGGCGCAGCTGGCAACAAACGCACAATAGAAGGCCACTCTCGGCGCATGCGTTTAAGCAACCCTCGCGGCCCTAAAGTGTCTTTCATCCATTTCTCTAGATATGGCTTTGCCGTATCCCACAAATCTAATTTTGGATCAAGCAAGCGCCCCATGCCCTCCACATTCAACATGGTTTTTTGCAACAAAACCAATTGCGGCTGAACTGAAACTTTATACTGACGAGACACATCAAACAGCCGCATCAACACCTGCCCCAAAGAAATTTCATCAATAGGTCGTCCAAAATAGGGTTCACAAGTCGTTCTCACTGCACTGGTCAAACCTTCCAACGGTGTATCTGGAGGCACCCAGCCTGACTCGATATGTGCAGCGGCCACGGCACGATAATCGCGATTAAAAAACGCCAAAAAATTCACGGCTAAATAATGGCGGTCAAACTCCGACAACGTGCCGACAATTCCACAATCAAGGGCAATGTATCGCCCCATATATTCACCGCGTGTACCGACAAAAATATTGCCAGGATGCATGTCGGCATGAAAAAAACCATCGCGAAAAACCTGTGTGAAAAAAATTTCGACGCCGTCACGCGCCAAACGCTTAAGATTAATGTTGTAATCTTCCAACACATTTAGATGCGAAATAGGTACACCCGTCATCCATTCTTGAACCATAACCCGTCGCGCACAATAATCCCAACACATTTCTGGCACAGCCAAAATTGGATTGCCCGCAAAATGATGTCGCAACTGGCTCGCATTCGCGGCCTCACACTGCAAATCCAACTCTTGCTGTAAATGCCGCTCAACTTCACCAATCACTTCAACAGGTCGTAAACGCGTACCGTCTGGGTGAAAACGTGCGAACTGTCGTGCAAGAAAGTGTAAACACTCAACATCCGTTTTAATCAGCACATCAATATTTGGGCGCAACACTTTAACCGCGACATCACGCCCAGCCCATTTTCCCGTTCGCACCACAGCACGGTGCACCTGCGCCACTGATGCGCTGGCCACAGGCTCATCGTCAAAGTGGCTAAACAATTCATCAATGGTTGCACTCAATTGCGCTTCTATTTCAACACGAATCTGCGCACTATCAACAGGCGTCACCCTGTCTTGCAAATGAGCCAATTCATAAATATATTCAGGCGGTAATAAATCGGGACGTGTCGACAAGATTTGACCGACTTTAATAAAAATAGGACCCAACGTTTGCAATGCCATTCGCAATTGCGCGGCATCTTCCGCATGATTTGACGCACTGAGGCGATGCGGGAGCATTTTACGCATAAGGCGCACAGTCGCAGTATCGCTTGGCAACAAAGCCACCATCAAATGCAGTACACGGTGCTTTTTAAGCACGCGCCCGACATCAAGTAACCGTCGCATCACGCGCCAACTCATGACGCGCCTCCCTGCATTTTTTGTTTCAATAGCGCAACTCGCTGCTCTAAACGCTCGGTCGCATAGCGCAATTGTTGAGCATCATCCGCCAATGTAGACAAGGCACGGTGACGAACCAAAACAGGGGTGTCATCCAGTACAGCGTGTTGCACTTGCTGCGTCAAGGTTGACACCATATTTTTAAAATGCTTGAATAACTTATCCGCGCCTTGCTGCGCATAAAAACTGGGGATGTCGCCCACAACTTTAGCCAAATCCTCCCACACATCAGGCCGCAACTGCTGCGCCAAACGATTGACCCATTCTGCCAACTGCGCATCCCCTGAAATATGAACATGACGCATCACACGCTGCATGTCAAAGGGCAACTGAGCCAGGCTGTTATAAACGCTCGGGGCAATATCCAACTGCACACTAACGGGCGTTTGAGCGGGTACAACGTGCAGAATATCCGCAGCACTCACGCGCCAACGCAAGTCCAGCACACGCCCCAAAACAGGCAATGCCACACCAATCACTTGCCCTTCATGCGGCAAAGCACTGCGTGCGACCCACGGCTCATTGGCCGCCATTTTTCGGACCGCCAACGCCACCATCTGCGCAAGGCGCGAACTGAGCATGTCTGATATGTTGATATTCAATGGATTCATTTGACTTTCAGGCCCGTCTCAATACGGGCAATACGGACAATAACGCAACTTAGACTTTCCGTCTCGTACAAACGACAAAAACTATGTAGGCTGGTTTTACAATTTCACGCCTTCGTGCAACGCCACAATGCCCGCACTCATGTTGTGATACTTCACAAAATCAAAGCCCGCATCTTTCATCATGCCTTTGAGCGTTTCTTGGTCTGGGTGCATGCGAATCGACTCCGCCAAATACTGATAACTGGCCGCATCATTGGCAATCCATTCGCCCATTTTGGGCAACAGATTAAAAGAATAAAAATCGTAGGCTTTCTGCAAAGGCGCATGAACCTTTGAAAATTCCAACACAAACACACGACCGCCAGGGCGCAAGACGCGCTGCATTTCTTTCAAGGCTTGGTCTTTGTGCGTCATATTGCGCAAGCCAAAGGCCACCGTCACCACATCAAAATAATCGTCTGGAAAAGGCAGGTGCTCGGCGTTGGCCAAGGCCACGGGTGTGATTAAGCCTTTATCAATTAAACGATCACGCCCGACCCGCAGCATGGATTCGTTAATATCCGTTGCCCACACTTGACCAGACGCGCCGACTTTTTTTGCAAAGGCAATCGCCAAATCCGCCGTCCCGCTCGCTAAATCAAGAATTTTCATGCCAGGGCGCGGCGCCACACGATTCACCGTGAACAACTTCCACACCCGATGTAAGCCCACGCTCATGACGTCGTTCATGATGTCATAGTTTTTCGCCACCGAATGAAACACCTCAGCCACTTTGGACTCTTTCTCAGCCTCCGCCACCGTATTAAAACCGAAGTGCGTGGTTGCGTTTTTATGTGTTTCTGCTTCGTTTTGCAAAGCGTCTTGTGTCATTTTAGGCCTCTTCATCTATAATGCGGTCTAACCAATTAAACCCTACGTAATCGCGACATTTTAAAGGATTTTATGAGTCCGCATCCGAATTTTATACTCACTCTGTCTTGCCCCGACCAAATGGGCATTGTTCACACCGTTTCTGGATTTTTATTTGAGCGCGGCGGCAACATCATCGACTCGGCACAATTTGACGATACAGACAGCGACCGATTTTTTATGCGCGTCCATTTTCAAGAGCGTCGCCCAGATGTCACCTTAGCCATGCTTAAAACAGAATTTGCCCCGATTGCAGACAAATTCAATATGAGCTGGCAAATGTTTGATGGCAGCGTCAAGCCACGTTTGCTCATTATGGTTTCAAAAATTGGACACTGTTTAAACGATTTACTGTTCAGGCATCAATCAGGCAACTTGCCCGTTGACATTGCTGCGGTGGTATCCAATCACGCCGACTTTGCCCCTTTAGCTGCTTCGTATGGCATTCCGTTTCACCACTTCCCATTGCTCGGCGCCAGCCCTGAACAAAAAGCGGCACAAGAAGCGCAAGTGCTGTCGATTATTGAGCAAGAAAAGGTGGACTGCGTGGTGCTCGCGCGCTACATGCAAATTTTATCGGACCATATGTGCACGCAACTCAGTGGTCGCGCCATCAATATTCACCACTCGTTTTTGCCAAGTTTCAAAGGTGCAAAACCTTATCATCAAGCATTTAATAAGGGCGTTAAACTCATTGGTGCGACAGCTCATTTTGTGACCGCAGACCTTGATGAAGGCCCCATCATCGAGCAAGACATTGCGCGCGCCGACCACAGCATGAACGCAGACGACTTAACCGCTATTGGCCGAGACACGGAATGCGTTACCCTTGCGCGCGCGGTTAAATGGCATGCAGAACATCGCGTGCTACTGAATGACAACAAAACCGTGGTGTTTAAATAAACGTGATTTGAGCACCAATCAAGGGGGCTACTTAAGTTCGATGCCTTAATTTCGTGACTTTATCTTTGCCAACCAACGATCCAACGCATTTGCAAACTGCTGCACATCACGGGCAGATAAAGCCGCAGGCCCGCCCGTCTGCGTCCCCGAGTCGCGCAGTTCTTGCATAAAGTTGCGCATCGACAGCAAGGATTGTACATTTTCCTGTGTGTACCACTCGCCTCGCGGGTTTAAAGCCAAACCACCCTTCGCCACGACTTGCGCGGCTAAAGGAATATCCGCCGTCACCACCAAGTCCCCCGCCACCAGTCGCCGCACAATTTCATTGTCGGCCACATCCAAACCTGCGGGGACTTGCAACGCTTTGATGAACGCAGAGGGCGGAGTCATCAACATTTGATTGGCAATGAGCGTAGTGTTCATCTGCGCTCGCCGCGCAGCACGATATATCACCTCTTTCACCGCTTTTGGACAGGCATCCGCATCCACCCAGATTGAAGTCATAGCATTCCATTTAAATAAAAAAGCACCGCAATATAGGCTGCGATGCTTTTGTTCAACACAAATTTCGTAAAGCGTTAGTCATTCTCATCCAACACATAGTGGTAATGCCTTCTCGCCTCATCCATTCGTTCTAAAGCTGCTTTTGCAGAAACCAAATCTGAACTGCGAACAGCCTGATTCACGTCTGCGATATTTTTTTGCAATCGTTCCATACCCTCACGATAGATGACGGGGCTGTCATCATAATAATGCTTACGTGCGGCATCAGCGCTGCTTTGCAGTTTTTGCGCATATTGCGCAAACTCTTCAATCGTCGTGCTACTCATCGCGCCACGATAAGCACTTTTCATCGACTTCATTGCCAGCTCAATTTCATCTGCTTGCGCCGCTGGCACTACCGCTATCGTACTGAAAACAGCTAGGCTGGCTATAAAAAAGCCATTTTTAATGTATTGCAAGAACCATGCAGTCATGCTCACTCCTTTTGTTGATGAATAAAATAACATTAAACCCAAAAAGATTTAAATATAAAAACCCCTTAAGGCAATCAATTATCCTATCTTTAAACAAAAGAGTCTATCCCTTTAAGTAGAATAGACAAGCCAACCGAACATCTAATACCACGCCATTAATACAGCCAGCCTCATCCAAAGCCAAAAAAGCATAAAACATTCGCAACTTCTTCACGCCGAGCAAGACTACTCTGCCAGCATTGACCTGCAGCATCCAAGACCATCTGGAATTGAATCTAAAATCGGCGTTTGAATAAACCCATGCACACCGCGATGCCTTTGGGGTTCAAAATTCGCACGCCCAAGTTAGTTACTTTAATCACTCACCCAACGCATCGTGATAATGCTTTTTCGCCTCATCCATACGACCCAAAGCCGCTTTTGCAGAAGCCAAATCTGAGTTGCGGATGGCTTGATTCATTTCAGCCATGTTGTGCTGCAATCGTTGCATGCCTTCGCGGTACACGGCGGGATTGTCACTGAAGTTTTGACCGCGCGCTGCATCGGCAGCACTTTGCAGTTTTTGCGCATATTGTGCAAACTCTTCAATCGTTGTGCTGCTCATTGCACCACGATAGGCGGCTTTCATCGACTTCATCGCCGATTTAATTTCATTTGCGTGCGCGACGGGCACGACTGCCGCCATGCTAAACACAGCCAAACTGGCTGCAAAAACACCTGTTTTAATGCGTTGAGAGAATGATGCGTTCATGCTTGACTCCTTTAATTGAACAAAAAACACTTGCGTTGACGAACAATTAAACTTTAAGCCTTAAAAATTAAGTGAACATTAAAGCCAAAAATTTTGGGGCGAATGCGGACGATTTTAAATCGATAAGCCGCCCGACACCTCTAATGCCACGCCATTAATATAACTCGCTTCATCCGAGGCCAAGAAAGCATAAACATTCGCAACTTCTTCAGGCTGTCCTAAGCGACGTTGCCAGCATTGAGCTTGCATGCTGTCCAAGACCTTTTCTGGAATCGAATCTAAAATCGGCGTTTGAATAAAGCCCGGGCACACCGCATTAACACGAATGCCTTTGGGACCCAATTCGCGTGCCCATGTCGTTGTGAAACCGATGACGCCGTATTTGCTCGCCGCGTAATTGGTCTGACCGAAGTTACCATACAAACCAACCACGCTTGAGGCGTTTAAAATCACCCCTGATCCTTGTGCAAGCATGACCTCAGCGACCGCTTGAGCGCAGGTGAACACTGCTTTCAAATTCACGCTAATCACTTGGTCAAACTGCGCTTCTGTCATATTGATTAAACGGGCGTCGCGCGTAATGCCCGCGTTATTGACCAACACGTCAATGCGACCATAATCATTTTTAACCTTAGCGACCAAAGCATCGACCTGCGCACGTTCAGTGACATTTGCAACCGCCACATCGCATGTAAAGCCCGCTTGTTGCATGAGTTGTTGAGCCGCTTGCAAACTGGCTTCATTCATATCAACCAACACCACTTGCGCACCTTCTGCGGCAAATTTTTTCGCCGTGGCAAAACCAATGCCTTGAGCTGCCCCAGTGATGATGGCGACTTTATGGGCTAAACGACTCATGATTTTTCCTTTAAAGCATTAAAAAAGAAGACAGGTCTCAGTGCTCAACCCGTATTTAGGCATCCACATCCATAATGGCATTGGTATACACCTCTTGCACATCATCCAAATCTTCCAACATATCAATGATTTTTTGCATTTTGATGGCATCATCGCCAGACAACTCAATGTCATTCTCGGCGCGCATCGTGATGTCCGCCTCTTCAGCGACCAAACCTGCGGCTTCAAAAGCAGCCTTGAGCTGTTCAAAATCAATAGGATCACACAACACTTCGGTCACTCCTTCATCATCCGTGATGACATCTTGTGCGCCCGCATCCAAGGCGACCGACATGATGCTGTCTTCCGACACATCGGGGGCAAACAAAAATTGACCGCAGTGCTTAAACATAAACGCGACCGAACCATCGGTACCTAAATTGCCGCCATGTTTAGACAGCGCATGACGCACCTCGGCCACGGTTCGTGTGCGGTTGTCAGTCATGCAGTCAATGATAATGGCCGCACCACCGATGCCATAACCTTCATAACGCAACTCTTCGTAATTATCGCCCTCATCCGCTCCAGCGCCGCGGGCAATGGCTCGGTTGATGTTGTCATTCGGCATGTTTGCGCCTTTGGCCTTATCGATGGCGAGGCGTAAACGCGGGTTGGCGCTCACATCGCCGCCGCCTGTTTTAGCCGCCACTTGCAACTCTTTAATCAAACGCGTCCACACTTTACCGCGTTTGGCATCCGCAGCAGCCTTCTTGTGCTTAATATTCGCCCATTTGCTATGTCCAGCCATGTCCGTCCTTCAAAAATATCAAGAGCCTGTCGTCGTCAGGCTGCTTTAGTTTATAATCGGCGCACATTTTAACACACGCGCTGGTCTTAAAACCAGCCTGCATTCAAGGAGTGTCCTTCATGGCTGAGCCCATTTTAATTGGCAAATCCACAAGCTCGGATGTCTATTTCTTACCCGCGATGGGCAACCGCCACGGCCTCATCACTGGCGCAACGGGCACGGGTAAAACCGTCAGCTTGCAAGCATTGGCTCAACACTTTGTTGATTTAGGCATTCCTGTATTTATGGCGGATGTTAAAGGCGACTTGACGGGCATCAGCCAAGCGGGCGGCGGCAATGATAAGGTCATTGCCCGACTCAAAGAACTGGGTTTGCCTGAACCCGATTATCAAGGCGCACCCACCACTTTGTGGGATGTGTTCGGCGAAAAAGGCCATCCTGTTCGCGCCACCATTTCAGACATGGGGCCTTTGTTACTCGCTCGCATGCTGGATTTGAACGACACGCAAACAGGCGTGTTGAACATGGTATTCCGCATCGCCGATGACAACGGCATGTTATTGCTCGACTTAAAAGACTTGCGTGCGATGTTAAGTTATGTCGGCGAAAACGCAAAAACATTCACCACAACATACGGCAACGTTTCAGCGGCTTCCATTGGTGCTGTACAACGCGGCTTGCTAGCGATTGAAGAGCAAGGGGCTGGCCAGTTTTTCGGTGAACCGATGCTCAACATCGCCGATATGATGCAAACCGTTGGCGGTAAAGGCGTGGTCAACATCCTCGCGGCTGACAAATTAATGAATTCACCACGTGTATACGGTGCGTTTTTACTTTGGATGCTGTCCGAATTGTTTGAAACTTTGCCTGAAGTGGGCGATGTGGATAAACCTAAATTTGCCTTTTTCTTTGACGAGGCTCATTTATTGTTCAATGATGCGCCGAAAGTCTTGCTCGAAAAAATTGAACAAGTGGTGCGCTTGATTCGCTCAAAAGGCGTTGGTGTCTATTTTGTCACGCAAAACCCCATTGACATTCCTGATACTGTTTTGGGTCAACTCGGCAACCGTATCCAGCATGCCTTACGCGCATTTACACCACGCGACCAAAAAGCCGTACAAATTGCCGCGACAACAATGCGCGCCAATCCTGATTTAGACATCCAAACCGCCATTACAGAGCTTGGTGTGGGCGAAGCCTTGGTCTCAACATTGGATGAAAAAGGTCGCCCAAACATCACGCAACGAGTTTTTGTGTTGCCTCCGGCTTCACGTCTTGGCCCCGCCACCGAAGCCGAGCGAGCAGCATTGATGAGCGGCTCAATTGTGGCTGGCGTATACGAACAGACGGTTGACTCTGAATCGGCTTACGAAAAACTGCAGGTGCGCACGCAAGCGGCGCAAGTCGAGCACGCAGATGCTAAAAAAGCAGAAGAAAGCGGCGGTTTATTGGATTCGATTGGCGACATGTTTGGCAGTTCAAAAAAATCATCGCGTAGCGACAGCGCACTGGAAGCCTTTGCAAAAAGCACCATGCGCAGCGTCGGCAGCAGCATTGGTCGGGAGCTGGTGCGCGGCGTATTGGGTAGTCTTTTTGGTGGGGGTAAAAAACGATGACACATGAAGTTTACACGCCAGAGTCGCCCAAAACTGCACTTAAGCATTTGCTCGACAATAATCGCGTGTGGTCTGAAAACACGCGTGCACGCGACCCACTGTTTTTTGAAGCATTGGCTTTCCAACAAACACCTGAATACATGTGGATTGGTTGCGCCGATTCTCGCGTCCCCGCAAATGAATTGATTGGCTTATTGCCTGGACAAGTGTTTGTGCATCGCAATGTGGCCAATTTGATTGTTCACAGCGATTTAAACTGCCTATCTGCCATGCAGTTTGCGGTTGACATGTTGAAAGTTAAACACATGATTGTCTGCGGGCATTACGGCTGTGGCGGCGTCCAAAGCGTACTCAATAACCAAAGGGTTGGCTTGGCAGACAACTGGCTGCGACACATTCACGACATTCGAATCAAATACAATGCACTATTGACGCAAGTTGACGATGAACAATTGAAGTTAAACCGCTTGTGCGAATTGAACGTCATTGACCAAGTGGTGAATGCGTGCCACAGTACGGTTGTGCAAGACGCGTGGACGCGTGAACAAAACATTTCGGTACACAGCTGGATTTACAACCTGCACGATGGTTTGTTGCACAACCTAGGGTTGGAAGTATCATCCATTGATGAATTGGTGGCTCAGTACGAAGCCGTGATGACGCGCATGAGCCAAAGCACTTAATCAAGGCACTTAAGCCATCTGCTTAGACAGAACACTTAAACAACATCGCTTTGTGCGTCTTAAACCTCGCTTTTAACAATTCAAAGGTGGTATTTACGGTACAATTCCCATCTATTTTTTCACACATTATGGGTTCATATCTATGGCTCTCACTCTTGACGATGTGCGCAAAGTCGCACGGCTGGCACAGCTTGAATTAAACGCATCCGAAGAAGCACAAACACTGACTCACTTGGACAATATTTTCAAACTCATTGACCACATGGGTTCGGTTGACACCACGGGTGTTGCGCCACTGAATCATCCGATTTCAATGATTCAAGAAGTCTCGCAACGCCTGCGCGAGGATAAGGTGACCGAAGACAATCATCGCGATGCCAACATGGCGAACGCGCCGCAAAAATCCGATGGTTTATTCCTCGTACCCAAAGTCATCGAGTAGCCTTGAGCTCAATTGAATCAAACCGCCAACTATCGCTTGTGGCGGTAACGATTCAAAGCACAATTCAATGTACTCCACCGACGGTCGATTTATTGTTCATTTCTTTTAGGCATCCCATGCTTCACACCTTATCTATTGCACAATTGCGTCAGCAACTACACAACAAAGAGGTTACTGCCACTGAAGTGGCTCAACACTTTCTTAAACGCATTCACGCCCACGCCGATTTAAACGCATTCATCACGGTTGATGAATCCGCCACATTGGCGCAAGCAGCCGCTGCTGATGCCGCATTACAAAGCGGGCAAGCGGGCGCGTTGGCGGGCATTCCCTTGGCGCACAAAGACGTGTTTGTCACCACGGATTTCATCACCACGGCAGGCTCAAAAATCTTGACGGGCTATAAAAGTCCTTTCACCGCAACTGCGATTGCCAAACTGGGGGCGGCGGGTGCGGTGTGCGTAGGCAAAGCCAATATGGACGAATTCGCCATGGGCTCATCGAACGAAAATTCTTTTTACGGTGCGGTGAAAAACCCTTGGAACACCAAAATGGTACCTGGCGGTTCTTCAGGCGGTTCGGCGACTGCGGTCGCAGCGGGTCTATGCTTGGGCGCAACAGGCACGGACACAGGCGGTTCAATTCGCCAACCCGCGTCATTCACGGGCATCACGGGCATCAAGCCGACTTATGGTCGTGTGTCACGTTACGGCATGATTGCTTACGGCTCATCCCTTGACCAAGGCGGCCCCATGGCGCGGACGGCTGAAGATTGCGCACTTTTACTCACTGAAATGGCGGGCTTTGATGCGAAAGACTCGACTTCTATTGAACGTGACGATGAGAACTTCTCGCGTTTATTGAATCAACCGTTCAGCCCTGATGCGACTGAATCACAACCGCTTAAAGGTTTAAAAATTGGTGTGCCTGCGGAATTTTATGGCGAAGGTTTGGATGCCGAAGTAAAAGCCGCGACATTAACCGCAATTGAGCAATTTGTGAAGCTCGGTGCTGTGGTGGTTGATGTGAACCTGCCAAAAACTGAGTTGTCTATTCCCACGTATTACGTGATTGCACCTGCAGAGGCATCAAGCAATTTATCGCGTTTTGATGGGGTGCGCTACGGCCATCGCGCCACGACCTACACCGACTTAGAAGACATGTATCGCAAAACCCGTGCAGAAGGCTTCGGCTGGGAAGTGCAACGCCGCATTTTAATCGGGACATACGTGCTCTCTCATGGCTATTACGATGCGTATTATTTACAAGCTCAACGGTTACGCCGCATGATTGCGCAAGACTATCAAAACGCCTTGGCACAATGCGACGTCATCATGGGGCCTGTCGCTCCAACGACCGCATGGGCTTTGGGCGACAAAACCAGCGACCCTGTGCAGATGTATTTGGCAGACATTTACACTTTATCTCTTAATTTAGCGGGGCTACCAGGCATGAGCGTGCCTTGTGGCTTTGATGGTCAAGGCTTGCCGATTGGTTTACAAATCATTGGCAATTATTTTGATGAAGCCCGTTTGTTGCAACTGGCACATGCGTTCCAACAACACACGGATTGGCATCAGCACAAACCTGCTTTGGCAGGATAAACAAGGAGAATCATGATGTGGGCTCAATGTCGCTATATCTTGTTAGTCGTTACCGCGCTTGTACTGGGCGGTTGCCAAGCGGTCAATGTACTTTCCAAAGCCAGCCACAAAATATCACGCCCCGTCAATATTGATGGTTACTGTAGCCAAACCGACGAAGCGGGTTACCGAGACCAAATCAAAATCAGTGTCAAAAATAACACCGTGCAAGCACTGGACTGGACCGCCAGCCCCAAACAAGGCACCTGCCGATTCCAGCTCAATGATTTCACACAAATTGCCACTCGCCCCACGGCAGACTTGCAATCAAAAACAGACCGCCGTTGTCACGTACTGGTATGGCAAGACCGAGACCATATCACCGTCGCGGCGAATGGCTGCCAAAGCAGCTGCCCCGCCAGCGACCAACTGTTGCCCGTTTTGCTTGACTCACAAACGGGCGGCTGCAAACCGAGATAATTCATACACAACAACAGGAACATCATGCCTTTAAAACCATTACGCATTGCCGCGTTTGCCTTCATCAGCGCGTTGACTTTAGCTGCGTGTCAAAACACGCCCAGCACGACAGGTACAACGCCAACGTCACCAGAAAAACCGCCGATTCCTAAAAAAAATACGGGGCCTGTGACCATTCAAGGCAATTGCCAGCAACGCGACGAGACCGATGGTTATCGCGATAAAATCAGCATTGCGGTCAAAGACAATGTCGTCAGTGCATTGGATTGGACCGCCAATCCTCGCAGCGGTTCATGCCGTTTTCAACTAAAAGATTTCACGCAAGTATCCAGCAGCCCCACCGCCGACTTGCAATCGAAAAAGGACAAAAATTGCCATCTGTACGTATGGCAAGATGACCACCACATCACGGTGGCCTCTTACTCTTGCCGCAAGCTATGCCGCGTCAACGATAAAATTTTACCCGTACTACTTGACCCTCAAACGGGCAACTGCAAAGCAAAATAACGATTTTTAAAGGTGAGCACATGAGCTGGGAAGTCATTATTGGGTTAGAAACCCACGCACAACTATCCACTGAGTCCAAAATTTTTTCTGGTGCATCAACCACGTACGGTGCAGCACCGAATACACAATCCTGCCCTGTCGATTTGGCATTGCCAGGCGTGTTGCCCGTGTTGAACAAATCGGCGGTTGAAAAAGCCATCGCATTTGGATTAGCCATCGGTGCAGAAGTCGCACCTGTGTCGATTTTTGCTCGTAAAAATTATTTTTACCCTGACTTACCCAAAGGCTATCAAATCAGTCAATTTGAACTGCCCGTGGTCATCGGTGGCACACTGAGCTTTAATGTCGGCGAAAAAGACAAAGCCTACAAAAAAACGGTGCAACTCACACGCGCCCACCTCGAAGAGGATGCGGGTAAATCGAATCACGAGCTGTTCGACAATGAAAGCGGGATTGATTTAAACCGCGCGGGCACGCCCTTGCTCGAAATCGTCACTGAACCATGTATTTACAGCGCAAAAGAAGCGGTTGCTTACGCCAAAACACTGCACAATCTCGTCATGTGGCTCGGGATATGCGATGGCAATATGCAAGAAGGTTCGTTCCGTTGCGATGCCAACGTGTCCGTCCGCCCCGTCGGTCAAAAAGAATTTGGGACGCGCCGTGAAATTAAAAATTTGAACAGCTTTAAATTTCTCGAAGACGCCATCAACTACGAAATCAACGAACAAATTCGCATCATCGAAGATGGGGGCGTGATTAAACAAGCCACGGTTTTATTCGACCCAAACAGCGGCAGCACGCGCGTCATGCGCACCAAAGAAGATGCACACGACTACCGCTACTTTCCAGACCCAGACCTTGCACCCTTGGTGATTTCTGACGCTTGGCGTGAACGTGTGCGCGACGCCATGCCCGAATTACCAGCCGCACTGCAAACACGCTTTGTGTCGCAATATGGCTTATCTGAATACGACGCCGAACAAGTGTCGGCTTCAAAAACGCACGCCATCTATTTTGAAACAGCCGTCGGCGCAATGACGCAACCCGATGCAAAAATGGTGGCCAACTGGATGATGAGTGACTTGGCCGCCGCTTTGAACAAAGAGGAAATTGACTTGGGCAACAGTCCTGTGTCGGCGCCACGCTTGGCGCAACTGCTGGCGAAGATTCAAGACAACACCCTGTCCAACAAATTGGCAAAAGAGGTTTTTGCCGCCGTTTGGGCAGGCGAACACAGCGACAAGGGCGAGGCGCAGATAGAGTCCATCATCGACACACGCGGCTTAAAGCAAGTGTCAGATGTGGGTGCGATTGAAGCCATCATCACCGAAGTGATGAACAACAATGCCCAAGTGGTTGAAGAGTACCGTGCGGGTAAAGAAAAAGGCTTTGGCTTCCTTGTGGGGCAAATCATGAAAGCCTCTAAAGGCAAAGCCAACCCAGCGCAAGTCAATGAGTTGTTATTGGCCAAACTCAAAAGTTAATGAACGCAGGACATCAAAATCAACCTGCTACCCAGCTTGAATGATGGATTATTGACTTTGTGACGTAATACAAAAAAGAGCCGCTTATGCGGCTCTTTTTTACCTATACATTTTTTGTACATTAACGAACAGCATGCCACTTAACGATATCGGGCTGACCTTCTAAAAGTTCAGGCAGTTTACTTAAAGCATGTTGCACGTGCTCGGTTTGCCAGTGTTTGACCTCTTCGGTTTCATTTTTCCAAATTTCAATCGACGAAAACTCATACGAATTTGTTGCGCTTTGGAGGTAGTAATACTCTAAACAACCCTCTTCCTTAGCGTTGGTCGCTTCAGTGAGTGACTTCATCAGCGCAATTGCTTCAGCCAATTTGTCACTTTTCACCTTGAATCGACCTGTGACATAAAAAGCGGCATCCGTTTCAGGCGTGTTTGTCAGAGCCTTATAAAGCTCACCCGCCACCAAATCCGATGAAGCGGGGTTTTGCCCTGTAATCAACAACCCATCGACCACAGCATAAGGCACCCAATCCTCGACTTTGCTAAAAATGCCTCCATTTGCTTTGAGCATGTCTTCGACTAAAAAGGGCACCACATCAGTCAGTTGAACGGCATCTTCTTCTGTATTCGTAAAGCCTGTGACTTTTTTACCTTTAACCAAATAATCACCGTTTGATAATTTGACATGCTTCAACGCAGCGGGCGCGTGGCAGACAAACGCAACGGGCTTGTTTGATTCATAAAACTGAGCAATCAATTGCATGGAGGTTGTGTCGTTGGCTAAATCCCATAATGGACCGTGACCACCTGGATAAAACACAGCGTCAAACTCTTCTGGACGAACATTGCTCAGCGGCAGGGTTGTTTTTAACTTGGCTAAAAGTTCATTGTCCGCATCCATGCGGCGCGTGGCCTCGGTTTGAAAGCTCGGTTCATTGCTCTTTGGGTCGAGTGGTGGCTGCCCGCCTTTAGGAGAGGCCAATGTAATTTCAAAACCTTTATCCAAAAGGTTGTAATAAGGCGCGGCCAATTCTTCTGACCAGAAACCTGTTTTAAGACCTGTATTGCCTAAATCTTCGTGGCTGGTCAGTACAAATAAGATTTTTTTCATTCGATTATCCTTAGTTAGACGATTAAAGAATAGCATCATAGGCTTTGTCCGCCACCAACTCAATACATAAAAAAATCAACTTCTTGCCTAAAACAATCAAAAAATAGGTTTATATTTGACAAAATACACTTTTTTAATGCTTAATACCCGCATGGACTCATTAAACATCACCCACCTCGCGCAACAACTGTACAAGCAATTGTCGTTAAACTCGCATGAAACTGAAGGCCTTAGACAGACGGGACTCAATGGCGTCAGTTTATTTCTTCATTCTCGCCCACCCCAACAGTTAAAGCCGTTAAAGGAGTCATCCATCTATAGCCCTCGGATTGTGTTCTTATTTTTAGGGGCTAAAACGGGTGAATTGGGTTTGCGTCATTTTCGTTACGATACGAATCATTTTTTAGTGTTGACCTCTTACTATCCTGTGCAGTGCGTCACGGATTATCAAGAGAGCGATGTGTTATTTGGCATGACCATTGAACTTGAGCGAACGATGGTTGCAGAGCTCATTCATGATATTCAAAAAAATAGCAACACCGCCCCGCATCAGGCTCTTGAAAATCAAGCCAAAACGGAAGGCTTGGCGTGTTATCCCATGAACGGCCTTATACGCGAACAACTATGGGCATTATTAAGGATATTATCCGATGCGGTCGCTTGTTCTTTGTTTGGGCAGACCCATTTGCGCGAGTTGCTCTATGCTTTTATTTGTTCGTTTGGAGACGATTTTTTACAATCATGGGTGCATCACAACAGCCAGTTTAATCAGCTTCATCGGGTGGTCGAACATGTGAATGAGCATTTTGCTCAAGACATCAGCGTGTCTGATTTGGCAGAGCTGGTTGCCATGAGTCCAAGTCATTTTAATCGCGTTTTTAAAAACTATATGGCCGATACGCCCATGCAATATTTAAAAAAAATACGTCTAAACAAAGCCCAAACGTTAATTAAACAACAGTCGTTGGCCATCAATCAAATTGCACAAGCTGTAGGCTATGAAAGCGCATCGCAATTCAGCCGAGAGTTCAAACGATATTTTGGCGAATCGCCTAAGCAGCTTGCGGGTCAAGCCAATAAATAAAAAACGGCCGCTGATGCGGTTCGTTTTTAGGGCATGAATTAGGTGATGTTAAGTAATGACGGTCGGCTGAACTCGCCCCGTTTTTGCTTGAATCTGTGCAATATCATTGGCTATCGCAATCAACGCAGCCAAAGCCTGTTGGGTGTCGAGTTGATGACACGCTGAATCCGCTTCATAACGCTCAATGTAGATGCGAATCGTTGCCCCCGTTGTGCCTGTACCCGACAAACGATACACAATGCGCGAGCCTCCCTCAAAAACCACTCGTATCCCCTGATGATTCGACACGCTGCCATCAATCGGGTCGTGATAACTAAAATCATCCGCCGTCATCACGGTTAAACCCGACAATGATTGTCCAACCAGCGTCGGCAATTGTGATTTAATGTGATTCATGACCGCATTGGCGGCCTCAATATCAACCTCTTCATAATCATGGCGGGTGTAATAATGGCGGCCGTACTTCGCCCAATGTTCTGTCATGATATCCACCACGCTCATGCGACGTTTTGCCAAAATCGACAACCACAACAACACCGCCCACACACCATCTTTTTCACGCACATGGTTTGAGCCTGTGCCTGCCGATTCTTCGCCGCACAACGTAATGCGCCCTGCATCGAGCAAGTTGCCAAAAAACTTCCAACCCGTTGGCGTTTCAAAGCATTCGATGCCAAGTGCCTGTGCAACGGCATCGACTGCGCCACTGGTTGGCATAGACCTCGCCACCCCCGCCAGACCCTCGGCATAAGCGGGCGCGCATGTGGCATTCGCCGCCAACACCGCCAATGAATCTGAAGGCGAGACAAACATATTGCGCCCAATAATCAGATTCCGGTCACCATCGCCGTCCGAAGCCGCGCCGAAATCAGGCGCGTGATCGCTCATCATCAAATCGTATAAGTCTTTGGCATGCACAAGATTGGGGTCAGGGTGATGTCCATTAAAATCAGGGGCGGGCGTGCCATTAATCACCGTGCCTTTCGGTGCGCCCAAGGCATCCTCAAAAATCGCATGCGCATACGGCCCCGTAACTGCATGCATGGCATCAAAGGTCATGCGGAATCCATCTTTAAAAAACGCACGCAGGGCATCAAAATCAAACAGCTGCTGCATTAAGGCTTGGTAATCCAACACGGAATCAATCACCTCAACCGTCATGCTCCCGACCACATGCAAGCCGATACGGCTCAAATCAACATCAGGTGCTTGGACAATGTCATAACTCGAAATGGTCGTGCTGTGCGCATAAATGGCATCAGTGACTTTTTCAGGGGCTGGGCCGCCGTTGTCGCCATTAAATTTAATACCGAAATCACCATCGACCCCGCCAGAATTATGAGAGGCCGATAAGATAATGCCACCAAACGCCTTGTATTTACGAATCACACACGACGCTGCGGGTGTCGATAAAATGCCGTTTTGCCCCACCAGCACTTTAGCAAACCCTTGTGCGGCCGCCATTTTCAGCACAGCTTGAATGGCTTCAAGATTAAAGTAACGCCCATCGCCGCCGACCACCAAGACGCGCCCTGCAAAACCATTCTCAGGCATAACCGCCGCAAAAATAGAGGCGACAAAATTCGCCAAATAATGAGGCTGCTGAAATACAGCCACTTTTTTACGCAAGCCACTCGTGCCTGGCTTCATGCCCTCAATCGGACTTGTATTGACCTTCACTTTCATTATCCAAACTCCCTTGTATCTCACTCTGTTTAGCCCTAAAACGCGGGCATTGGCGCGTTGACTCGTGACTTAACTTTAACAAAAAAGACCGCAGCAGAACAGCGGTCTTTTTTGAAGTTTGAATCGAGCTTACAAACTAGACGTTGATTATTTTAACTTACCTTCAACACCCTCAACCAACCAATCCAATTTACTCAACTCGGCATCGCTCAAAGCCACGCCTTTGGCTACTTTTTCTACGCCTGCTTGGTCCTTAATGGGGCCAACAAAGACTTTACCGCCTTTAGCGAGTTCTGCTTTTTTAGCTTGAATCAGGCTCTTGGCATCCGCTGGAATCGCTGGGTTGAGGTTAACCAAGTCAACCCAACCATCGGCAACGCCTTTCCATTGTTCCGCGTTGCTGAACTTGCCGTCCAAAACGCTTTTCACCGCTTGGGTATAAAAATCACCCCATTGAATGACCGATGAGGCCAAGTGCGCTTTAGGGCCATACGCGCTCATATCTGAATCCCAGCCAAACGCCATTTTACCTTTTTCTTCTGCGGTTTTAAGCACGGCCGAAGAATCGGTGTTTTGCATCAACACATCAGCACCTTGACCAATCAAGGTTTCCGCGGCGGCGCGTTCTTTGTTCATATCAAACCATGAACCTGTGAACACCACTTTGGTTTTAATAGCAGGATTGACGCTACGCGCACCCAAAGTAAAGGCGTTGATGTTGCGAATGACTTCTGGAATTTGCACCGACGCAACAAAGCCCAAAACACCTGTTTTACTCATCTTACCCGCAGTGACACCTGCCAAGTACGCGCCTTCATAAGTGCGTGCCTCGTACGTGCCCATATTTGCGGCATTTTTATAACCTGTTGCGTGGTAGAAAGTGACTTTCGGGGTTGTTTGGGCGACTTTCAAGGTCGAGTCCATGTAACCAAAAGACGTGGTGAAAATAATTTGATTGCCCTTGGCGACCAAGTCACGAATCACACGCTCCGCATCTGCGCCCTCGGGTACGCTTTCAACTTGCTGCGTCGTCACCTTGATGCCCTCTTTGGCCAAATTTTCAATCATGGCCTTGCGCCCGTTGTCATGCGCAAAAGTCCAGCCGCCGTCACCGACAGGGCCAACATAGACGAAGCCAACTTTGACTTCTTTCGCGCCCGCCGCTGCAGGAGCGGCCGCCGCAGGTTTAGCATCTTCTTTTTTACCGCCACACGCCATCAATGTCACAGCGGTTAACGCTGCGATGGCAAAGCCTAAGGTTTTGTGGAACTTCATAATGACCTCTCAAAAAGGATTAAAGAATTAAAAAACTTAAGGATAACAAGGTAAAACACAAATCAACACAAGGCAACGCACATTTCAATCATTGTAAATCTGCCCCAAAGACGCAGGCGCATTGAGTTTGATTTTTTGCCAATCACGCGAAATCCAACACAAAATCACCACGGTGGCGATATAAGGCAAGGCATTGAGCACTTGCGAGTTGGTTAAAAAGCCCAAAACACTTTGCGTCACCGCCGAGCTTCTCTCAAGCAACTCCTGCACCGAGGCATTCGCCGCTTGCACCGCAAAACCCATCGAACGCATCAAGCCGAACAACAACGCACCAAAAATCAAGCGGCTCGGATGCCATGTGGCAAAAACCACCAAGGCAACCGCAATCCAACCCACGCCGCCCGTTATCCCTTCTTGCCACGCTTTAAACTGCACCAGCGCGATAAAAGCACCCGCTAAACCCGACAATGCACCGCCTAAAACTGTTGCGGCATACCGCACTTTAACCACATTAAAACCAATGGCATGTGCAGAATGTGGCGACTCGCCAACCGCTCGCAACAGCAAACCTGAATGCGTGTGATACAACCACCACGCCAAAAACACAACCAAAGCAATCGACACGTATGCCAAAATAGATTGTTTAAAAAACTCACCCACAACAGGAATCTCGGACAACACGGGAATTGAAACCGCTGAAAACCCCTCGACAGACTGCCCCACAAACTTGATGCCCAACAACGCAGACAGACCTGTGGTTAAAATGGTCAAGGCCAAACCTGTCGCCACTTGATTAGTCAACAAGCGCACCACTAAAAACGCAAATAAAAACGCGGCCAACATGCCAACCAGCACGCCCGTGAGCACGCCAAGCCAAGCCGAGCCTGTCCATAACGTCACCGCAAACGACGACACCGCGCCCATCAACATCATGCCTTCAACACCCAAGTTGAGTACGCCTGATTTTTCGGTAATCAACTCACCCATGCCTGCCAAAACCAAAGGAATGGCGGCGAGCAATACGCTTGAAATCAAACTGGCTAAAAAAATATCCATGTCCATCCAGCCTATGATTTTTGTTTAACAATACGATAATTGACCAACACATCTGCCCCCAGCAAAAATATCAACAACAAGCCCTGAAACAAACTGCTGACGGACTTCGGCAACGACATCGCCAATTGCAACGCCTCACCGCCGAGCATCAATAACGCCATGAGCAACGCAGCGACCACAATTCCAATTGGATTCAATCGCCCTAAAAACGCCACAATAATGGCGGTAAAACCGTAGCCAGGTCGCCACGAATCTTGCAACTGCCCGACAGGGCCGACCAACTCGAGCGCACCCGCTAAACCCGCCATCGCCCCACTGACCAACATCGCCAACCAAATCAAACGCGAGCTGCTAAAGCCCGCATAATTCGCCGCTGCGGGGGCTAAACCAACCACACGCATTTGGTAACCCACAAAACTTTTGTGAATCAACAACCAAAACAAGGGCACAGCCAACACAATTAAAACAACGCCAACATTTAAACGCGTGCCCTCAAATAATGCAATTGATGAGCCCAACAAAGGCAAGGTGGCTTCCAGAGGGAACGTGGCCGACTGCGGAAAACCTGCGCCATTTGGGTCTTGCAACAATGCGGTGCTCGCGGCCGAGCCAACCAATAAATATTGCAAAATATTTTGCGCGACATAGACCAACATCAAAGTGGTTAAAATTTCATTGGCGTTAAATCGCGTCCGCATCCAAGCCGCCAATGAGGCCCACCACATGCCACCCAACGCACCCGCAAGCACCATCAACACCGCCAACCAGCCCGAGTGCACGCTGTTTTGTAAAAGCACCATGGTCGCCGTGGCAAAAATCCCGCCCATGACCAATTGACCTTCCGCACCGATGTTCCACACATTCGCCCGATACGCCACCGCCAAGCCCAAGGCAATCAAACACAAGGGCAACGCCTTAAGCAACCATTCCGACACACCATTGATGGTCGACAACGGTTCAATGAAATAAGCCTTAAAGGCATCACTGACATCCACCCCGATGGCCACAAATACCGCCAACCCCGACAGCAAAGTCAAAACCGTCACCAAGATTGGCACAAGCACCTGCATTTTCAACGAAGGGGCTTCGCGAGGAATTAATTTAAATGACAACGCCATGAATTTACTTTCTCAACCTTAAAATCAACACACCAGTGCCGCACTCACGCCGCATCTGTTTCAAACAAACCCGACATCCATACACCGATTTGGTCAGGCGTTGTGCTGTCAATATCCACTGCGGGCGATAAACGCCCTTGCGCCAATACCGCGATGCGGTCGGCAACTTGAAAAATTTCATCCAATTCTTCAGACAACAAGACAATCGCCACGCCCTGCGCCGCCAAGTCCAATAATTGTTGGCGTAAAAATGTGGCTGCACCGACATCCACCCCCCAAGTCGGCTGCGCAACGACCATAAGCGCAGGCGCGAGCATTATTTCACGCCCCATGATGAACTTTTGCAAATTACCACCCGATAAACTGCTGGCCAAACTGTCGGCACTGTCGCATTTAACTTTGAATCGCTCAATGCAACGTTCAGCAAAATCACGAATCACGCGCAGTTGCATCATGCCTTTACTGAGCATATTGGGCATTGAAGAATAGGCGGTGAGCAAGGCGTTCTCTGCCAAGCTCATCGCAGGCACTGCGCCTTTGCCTAGCCGCTCTTCGGGTACGAAACACAGCCCCAAACCAAGCTGGCGGCGTTGCATTGGGCGTAAATGCCCTGCGTCACAGCCCAGCATGTGAATCATTTCTGCCTGACTGGTGCGCTCACCCGACAAAGCGGCGAGCAGCTCGGCTTGACCATTACCCGAGATGCCCGCAATGCCAAGAATCTCGCCCGCCCGCACCGAAAAACTGACATCGTTTAGACTCACTCCGAAAGGGTCATCGGTTGCTATGGATAAATGCTTAACAGACAATCGCTCTTCACCCAACGTGACTTTGCTATGCTCATAGTGCGGCAAGCTTTGCCCAATCATCATTTGCGCCAAGTGCGCAACGGTTTCGTCTTTAGGTTGGCATGTGCCCGACACTTGACCGTGACGTAAAACAGTCGCGTGATGACACAAGGCTTGAATTTCGTCGAGTTTATGGCTGATGTATACGATGCTACAACCTTCCGCCGCCAGTAAGCGTAAGGTTTCAAATAACTTTTCAACCGCCTGCGGCGTCAACACAGAGGTGGGCTCATCCATAATCAACAGTTTTGGATTTTGTAATAAGCAACGCACGATTTCCACGCGCTGACGCTCGCCGACCGAAAGGTGATGCACCAAGCGTTGCGGTGCAATCGGTAAACCATAATGTTCAGAGACTTCAATAATCCGCGCGGACAACGCGTCCAAAGACACTTGCTCGTCCATCGCCAATGCAATGTTTTCCGCCACCGTTAGCGTTTCAAACAAGGAGAAGTGTTGAAACACCATGCCGATACCGAGCGCACGCGCATCTTTTGGGCTGTTAATGGTCACAGGCTGGCCATTCCACTCAATCACGCCTGCGTCTGGGCGAGTCACACCATAAATCATTTTCATCAGCGTCGACTTGCCCGCGCCGTTTTCGCCCAACAAGGCATGAATTTCGCCTGCGGCAATTTCCAGCGAGATATCATCGTTGGCACGCATACTGCCGTAAGTTTTGGTCATACCATTGAGTTTAAGGCGGGCTGGGGTCATAATGTGAGGAAGGTGAGAATAGGCATTCGGGGCATGAGACCGCTACTCAAAACCTCGGCCACAAGTCCCTTGAAAAGCAGCATTTTAACAAATCGACGGCTGAAATGGCATTAAAAAAGACCTCTCAAGAGCGGGAGGTCTTTTTATACATCAAATAGTTAAACGCCATACTGAGCGCGATAATTGGCAACTTGCTCGCGGTACTGCCCGAGCGTTGCCGAATCTTGTCGATTTAAATACGTCATCAAATCCATCAAATTGGCAATTGCAAACACAGGCAAGCCGTATTCTTTCTCAACATTTTGCACGGCTGAACACGCGCCCACATCATCCGCCGTACCACTTTTTTCCATGCGATCGAGCGCAATGAGCACCGCCACAGGCGTCGCCCCAGCCACCCGCAACATCTCAACCGACTCGCGAACAGACGTACCCGCTGAAATCACATCATCAACAATCACCACACGCTGACCTGCCAAGGGCGCACCCACCAAACTGCCGCCCTCACCGTGGTCTTTCACTTCTTTGCGGTTGTACGCATAAGGCACATTGTGCCCTTTTTGCGCCAGAGCCATGGATGTGGCCGCCGCCAAGGTGATGCCTTTATAGGCAGGGCCAAATAAGGCGTCAAATTCAAAACCCGCCGCGCGTTTTTCCAACAACACATCGGCGTAGCTATTCGCCAACTGATTCAAACTCGCGCCGTCATAAAACAAACCTGCATTAAAAAAATAAGGCGACAACCGCCCTGCCTTGGTTTTAAATTCACCAAAACGCAAGACGTTTTGCGCGACGGCAAACTCGATAAATTGTTGAGCAACTGACATAAATCTCTCAATAAAAAACATTAAAAAACAAATTTTGCATAATGAACTTATGCATCACGCGCCTGACTGCCGTCGGCTTTCGGGCTTACCCAGCGCGCAAAGAAAACACCCACTTCGTACAACAGCACCAACGGCACGGCGAGCAAAAGTTGCGACATCACATCAGGCGGCGTGACGATGGCGGCAATCACAAATGCCCCTACAATCACATAGGGTCGCGCATTTTTTAACTGCTGCAAGCTCACCATGCCTAAACGCACCAGCACAATCACAACCACGGGGACTTCAAATGTGAGGCCGAATGCTAAAAACAGCGTTAAGCCAAAACCCAAATAGTTATCAATATCCGTCGCCATCTCAACCCCAAGCGGCGTGAGCGCAGCCATGAATTTAAACACGGTTGGAAAGACAAAGAAAAAAGCAAATGCGGTGCCGAGCAAAAACAAAATATAACTGGACACAATAATCGGCACGACCAATTGTTTTTCATGTCGATATAAACCAGGGGCAACAAATGCCCACACTTGATGCAGCACCACGGGCAATGCCAGCACGAATGAGACCCACAGAACAAACTTCAATGGCACAAAAAAATTCGAGGTGACCTCGGTCGAAATCATTCGCGCACCCTGAGGCAAGCTGTCCATCATCGGTTTAGAAAACAGCGTAAACACATCATTGCGCCAGTACAACAGTACCAAAAAAATAACCAATACCGCCAACGCACTTTTAACCAAACGCTCACGCAACTCAACCAAATGCGACATCCAGCCTGTCAAATTATTGGCGGCGTTATCAGAATCGGTTTTAGGTGGCGGCAAAATGGTGTTGGTCATATCTGAAAATCAAAGTTAAGTCGTACAGCGAATTTTGCTGCATCATTTGCCATTGAACTCATTAAAAAAAGGAGTGTTTAGATTGCTGAATGTGAGCGGCATAACGGCGATGTTTGCTCATGCGCGCCGCTTCGGTGCTCAAGCTGTGGCGGATTTTATGATGTTGTTTGAACCACGCTGGGGTGCGCCCTGTTTTGACGCGCCAATGTGCGCGACCCGTGCGTTGTGAACGCGTCGGTGCAGATGGGTACATGCGTTGCCGCGCGCCGCTATCCGAATAAGACTTGGGCGCATCGGCTGCATTTAAGTCCGTTAACCCTGCTTGTGCGTCATGCCACGTTTTTTGGATGTCACTTTGCACGCTGGCCAAGTCTTGATTAACGGCACGCCCCATTTCTTTGAGTTCAGCCAACGACATGTCTCGCGCCACTTCATCTTTGACGTCACGCAAATACCGCTGCGCTCGGCCAAACAAAGTACCCGCCACTCGCGCCACCTTAGGTAAACGCTCAGGGCCGAGCACAATCAAACCGACCACGCCGATGACAACCAGCTTAGATATACCTAAATCAAACACAGTGTGACTTCACAATTAAGATTTAGGCTGATGGTCACGCGCTTGCACATCAATAACGTTATTACTGTCGTGTTGATGCGTCAAAGCGGCGTCTTGATTCGGATTGGTTTTACTGTCTTCGCCTTTCATGCCGTCTTTAAAGCCTTTGACCGCAGAGCCCAAATCTTCGCCCATATTGCGCAATTTTTTGGTACCAAAAACCAAGACCACAACCAATAAAACAACCAACCAATGCATAATGCCAAAGCTGCCCATTGTCTTTCCTTATTTAAGCCATACGAAAAAATACAACACATTTTCCGTGATTAAAATCCATTGACGGGATGAACGAAGCCAAACAATTCGCTTCATCCATTGCCTCATACCTGCGTGCGAATCATATGCCCTGCGCAAAACCACGCCAAGGTTTATCGCCCGCCAATACGTGCAAGTGGATATGATACACCTCCTGCCCGCCGCTTGGGCCAACATTCATAATGACGCGCAAGCCGCCCTCTGGCATCGGCGGCGCACCATTTTCAAAAGCCAAACGCGGCGCAATCGCCATCATTTTACCTAAAACAGCCTCATCCGCGGGTCGAACATCGGCTAGGGTTTCGATATGTGTTTTCGGTACAATCAACAAATGCAGGGGCGCGGCTGGGTTAATGTCATGAAAAGCAATGATTTCATCGTCCTCATGCACTTTTTTTGCGGGAATTTGCCCTGCTATGATTTTGCAAAAAATACAGTTCTCGCTATGCTCGCTCATCATGCACTCCAATGCGGTTAGTTAAATCGATTTACCATCGAGCGGACTGTCGTTACGACTGGCCTTTTCTTCCAAGCCCGACATGCCCTCACGCCGAGCCAACTCACGAGCAATATCGTCCAAACTTAAGTTGTAATGCGACAACATGACCATGACGTGGAACAACAAATCGGCCGTTTCATAAATAATTTGATAAGGATGCCCGCCTTTGGCGGCAATCACCACTTCCGTACATTCTTCACCCACCTTTTTTAAGATGGTGTCTTCACCTTTATTAAACAATCGAGCCACATACGAAGACTCCGAGTTCCCCCCTTTGCGCGACTCAATGATGAGTCCCAACTCATTGAGAACACTTTCAATTTGATGCTGCATAAGCTCTCCTAGTTGCGCGAGTTGCGCCATGCCTACTTTGTATCGTAAATATCGTCAGGATTTTTTAATACAGGCGCATCCACAAACCAAGTGTGTGCCTGCCAATCATACGCCTCAAAAAAACAACTGTTGCGCCCCGTATGGCAGGCAATTCCACCGACTTGCTCAACCTGCAACAACAACACATCCTGATCACAATCCATACGCAACGATTTCACGTGTTGCACATGCCCCGACTCTTCGCCTTTAAACCACAATTTTTTTCGCGAACGAGAAAAATACACCGCGCGCTTAAGCTCAATCGTTTTTGCCAACGCCTCATGGTTCATCCATGCAAACATCAGCACGGTTCCGCTAACGGCATCTTGTGCGATGACAGGAACCAAGCCATTTTGATCCCACCGAATGCGCTCAAGTATCGGTTTGTATGTTTCTAATTCACTAGACATTTTACGCCTTTTTTCCCTAGTTTTATCCAGCAGTTTTTTGCTTTTATTCAGTTTAATTCACAAACGAACATCAATACCCTGAGCCTGCATCAAGGTTTTTGCTTCTTGCACAGTATGCTGCCCGAAGTGAAAAATACTGGCGGCCAGCACCGCATCCGCATGACCATGCACAATGCCGTCGGCTAAGTCTTGCAAAGAACCGACCCCACCCGACGCAATCACAGGAATACTCACCGCATCTGAAACAGTCCTCGTCAATTCGAGGTCGAAGCCACTGCGCGTGCCGTCTTTGTCCATACTGGTCAGCAATAACTCGCCCGCACCGAGTTGATTCATTTTCACCGCCCATTCAACGGCATCAATGCCTGTGGGGGTGCGCCCGCCGTGCGTAAAAATTTCCCAGCGCAGCGGCTCGCCCTCAGCTGAAACACGCTTGGCATCAATCGCCACCACGATACATTGCGAACCGTATTTACTCGCAGCATCGGCGACCAATTGCGGGTTACTGACTGCGGCGGAGTTAATGCCCACTTTGTCTGCACCTGCATTCAATAAACGACGTACATCAGCCACGGCACGTACGCCGCCGCCCACGGTCAACGGAATAAACACTTGGTCGGCGACCGCTTCGATGATGTGTAAAATCAAATCGCGGTTGTCTGATGTCGCCGTGATGTCCAAAAAAGTGACTTCATCTGCACCTTGGGTGTCGTAACGTTTGGCAATTTCAACAGGGTCGCCCGCATCGCGCAAGCCAACAAAATTCACGCCTTTGACAACGCGCCCATCTTTTACGTCTAGGCAGGGGATAATGCGCTTAGTTAACACAATCAACCCTTCAATAATTCATCTGCGCGCATTTGCGCTGCAGCAAAATCCAAATCACCCGAGTAAATCGCACGGCCACAAATCACGCCTTCTACGCCCTCATCGACCACGCCACACAAGGCATCAATGTCCGCCATGTTCGACAAGCCACCCGAAGCGATGACGGGAATGGTGGAGGCTTGCGCCAGCTTCACGGTCGCGTCAATATTAATGCCTTGTAACATGCCATCACGACCAATGTCGGTATAGATGATGCTGTTGACGCCGTAGTCCTCGTATTTTTTCGCCAAGTCAGTGACGTCATGCACCGTGATTTTGCTCCAGCCATCGGTCGCCGCTTTGCCGTCTTTGGCATCCAAGCCGACGATGATGTGTCCGCCAAATTCCACACACGCATCTTGAAGAAAGCCAGGATTTTTCACGGCGGCTGTGCCGATAATCACATATTTAATGCCCATGTCGAGGTAACGTTCAATGGTGTCTAAATCGCGGATGCCCCCGCCAATTTGTACGGGAATGTCATCGCCGACGGTTTTTAAAATCGCCTGAATCGCCGCTTTGTTGACAGGCTTGCCTGCGAAAGCCCCATTCAAATCGACCAAATGCAAACGACGCGCACCTTGCTCAACCCAATGCGCGGCCATTTGTTCGGGCGCATCAGAAAACACTGTGACACGATCCATCTCGCCTTGCTGCAAGCGCACGCATTGGCCGTCTTTTAAATCAATGGCTGGAATCAACAACATATTCAACACTTTCTTTCAACAAAATTTCAACGAAAATTTTAAAAAACCTCAATCCAAGTCAATCTAGGCTTTAACTGACTTACCCCATTCAATCCACACCGCCTATTTCAAGGTCGCCAATTGGCAAAATTGCGATACAACTGTAGACCAAAAGCCCCGCTTTTTTCAGGGTGAAATTGAGTGGCGAAAATATTATCATGCGCCACTGCGCATGTAAACGCACTGCCATAAACGCTCGAACCCACGGTTAAGTGCGCATCATTCGGCATCACATAGTAGCTGTGTACAAAATAAAAATACGCCTCGTCAGGTACACCATGCCACAGCGCGTGCGCTCGCGTTTGGTTCACGCGATTCCAGCCCATGTGCGGGACCTTGAGCTTTGCACCATTGGCATCCACGGCCTCATTGAGCTGAAACTTCACCACCGAACCATCTAACCAGCCCAAACCATGCGAGTTGCCCTCTTCTGCCGCACCAAACAACATTTGCTCACCCACGCACACGCCCAGCAAGGGTTTGGTTTTTGCCCCTTCGCTCAACGCCTCCAACAAACCACTGGTGCGCAAATTTGCCATGCAATCAGGCATGGCTCCTTGCCCAGGCAAAATCAAACGTTCCGCCGCGCGCACCTGCTCAGGGTCGCTCGTAATCATCACTTGGGCTTCGGGTGCGGCCGTGCGCATCGCCTGCGCCACTGAGCGCAAATTGCCCATTCCATAATCTAAAATCGCTACTGTTGTCATAAAAATGCACTCATCATCCCGCCAAAGCTGGCAACATGTTTTTCAATCCCTCAACGATAAACTCAACCGCCACCGCCGCCACCAACAAACCCATGATTCGCGTTGCGATATTGATACCCGAACGCCCCATGATGCGATTAATCGGCTGCGCCAATTGCAACGTCAACCACACCAAAACCGCCAACACCACGCCGCAGCCAATTAAAATCACATACTCACTCGGCTTCTGCGCTTTATTGGCATACACAATGACCGTCGAAATGGCACCCGGCCCTGTCAACAACGGAATCCCTAACGGCACAACGCCAAGCGTGCTTTTGTGTTCCGCCTCATTTTGTTCTTCCGCCGAGGTGCGTGCGCCGCCCATTTGCGCATTCAACATATTCAGCGACATCAACAAAATCAACAAACCGCCTGCGACCTGCAACGACGCAGTTGAAATCCCAAAGAAAGCAATAATTTGTTCGCCGAGCAATGTACACACCGCCACCACGGTCGCCACAGTCATTGCGGCGGCGCGAATGGTGCGCTGTTTATCTTTCTCTGAGAGGTCTTGCGTCAAACTGATAAACATGGGCAACACGCCAAGCGGATTAATCAAGGCGAGCAATGCAATAAATGTTTTAAGAATATCCATATTTAAATATTTAACTTGATGTGATTAATTGCCCGCCAATTGGCTCAAGCCCCAACAACGGTTTCAGGGCGATAACTCCAACGTGAAGTGACGAACAACACAACAAGCGAAATCGCCGCCAAAGCAACGCTTAAATAGAAAAAGCCGCTCGCATGTGCGACACGTTCGGGGTAAATTCGCCACGCTGCGCCCAAGCCAATCGCATTGCCACCCGCCGCCAACACAGCCGTCGCCAAATCATGAAAACGTCGTGCTTTGTTCGCGCCCATCGACCAGCGAGGCTCGGTGTTATAGCTGGGTAAAGTCAGATGAGCGTTGTCCAGCTGCTCCATCATCGCCAAGAACGTGCGTAAATTCGTGATGGCGCGTTCCGCTTTGTAATTTAACAAGGCCAAACAAAACGAAGCCAAAGGAAAGCCCAACATCAACCATTCAACAGGCGTTGACTCGCTGCCCGCGCTGGTGCGCAAAGCCACCAACGCCGCCAATAAACTAACGACCAACGTCACGTACAACGCCAACGCCTGCTGGCGTTGAACAATGCGCGCATTGACTTCTTGATACGCTGCAATAAAACGATAATTGGCATCCACAAAGATTTTTGACATGCCCACCCCAAAACAAATTTAAAAAAGACCGTTAAACAAACGGCTTAACCCAACTTAACCCACCAAGCGACCTTTGGTCGAAGCAATTTGATCCGCCGCACGAGCATCAATCATCAACGCCATGCGCAACGCACGGCCAAAGGCTTTAAACACCGTTTCAATTTGGTGATGCGCATTGACGCCACGCAAATTATCAATATGCAAACTCACGCCCGCGTGATTGACAAAACCTCGGAAAAACTCAATCGACAAATCCAAATCAAAATTCCCCACGCGCGCACGCGTAAACGGCACATGAAACTCCAAACCTGGGCGACCCGAAAAATCAATCACCACGCGCGACAACGCCTCATCCAACGGCACATACGAGTGCCCATAACGCGTCAAGCCTTTTTTATCGCCGACCGCTTGCGCAATCGCCTGCCCCAACGTGATGCCGACATCTTCCACCGTATGATGGTCGTCAATGTGCGTATCGCCCGTGGCCACCACCTCAAGGTCGATTAAGCCATGGCGGGCAATTTGGTCAAGCATGTGATCCAAAAAAGGCACGCCCGAATTGAGTTTAGCCACGCCCGTGCCATCCAAATTAAGTGCAATGCGCACTTGAGTTTCAGAAGTATTACGGGTGACTTCAGCAGTACGAGGGGTCATCATGTCAAATCCTTACGTTTTTACGTTTTATTACGTTTGTTATGCTTCATTTCAAAATATCATTCAGCGCATCCAACAACTGCGCATTTTCGCTCTGCGAACCCACGGTCAGACGCAGCGCGTGGCTCAACATCGGGTGCGCCTTCGTCATGTTTTTCACCAACACACCACGCGCTTTCAAGCCCTCAAACACCTCATTCGCATCGCGTTCAAATTCCACCAACACAAAATTCGCTTGCGTATCAAAAGGCCGCACGCCCTTCATCGACTGCAAAGCCGACACCAGCACCGCCCGCGTCTCACGAATCTGTTGCGCCTGCGCCTCCAACACATCGACATGCTCAAGCACGCAACTCACCGCGGCTTCTGTCAACACATTGATATTATACGGCGGACGCACCTTATCCAGCTCGGCAATCAAATCCGCGCCCCCCGCCATATAGCCCAGACGCACCCCAGCCAAGCCCAGTTTTGACACCGTGCGCACCACCAACATATGCTCAAACCGCGCCAGCTCACTCATCCAAGTGAAATCTGCAAACGGCTGATACGCCTCATCCACCGCCACCAGCGCACCCACCGCCTGCGCCGCCGCCATCACCGCCAACATATCCGCACGCTCAAACGCCGCCCCAGTTGGATTATTCGGATAAGGCAAATACACCAAAGCAGGTCGATGCGTCGAAATCGCCGCCGTCATGGCAGGCACATCCAACTGAAACGACACCCCATTCACGCCATCGCGCTTTTGTAAATCCACCTCAACGTAGTCCACATGATTCAGCAACGCCGACGCGCGATACATCACAAAACTCGGCGCAGGCGCAAGCACCGTCACCCGTTCACCCGCTTTTGACACCGCCATCGACAACAGATGAATCAACTCATCCGAACCATTGCCCAACATCACACCAGACGACTCAGGGATGTGCGCATACGCGCGCAACGCCGTCACCAAACCCGAGTACGTCGGCACAGGATAACGGTTCAATGCCAACGCCGCCAAACGCGCCCCGAGCTTGGCTTTCAACTCATCAGGCAACACATAAGGATTTTCCATCGCATCGAGCTTAATCAAACCGCTCGCGTCAGGGACGTGATAAGCGGACATGGCGAGGATGTCGGGGCGGATGTTGTTAAGTAAGCGGGTTTCAGATGTAAGGTTAATCATTGATTTTGCCAGTCTAAAAAGTATTTTGTTAGCTTCTCTTTTGTGGGTATGTAGCTTTCGTTATCACCCCATGCGTAAGCAGGGTAATGGTTGATGAGTTCATTAAATAAATGTATGTTTTCACCATAAATATTCAAAGACAACCTTATTGGCATATGTTCTAGGAACTGGTATCTCACAATCAAATTATGATACGAAACATAAATGTCATTTTCGCTCAATATGGACGCATTTAATGCCAACAAGAAATACAGCTCTCTTGTAAGAAATGAACGTACAATGTTTGTATAAAGCTTCTCATCAGGAGTTGCATACCCAGCTCCATCCACATCTAGCCGCTTTACAAATTTCAAAAGCTGAAACAGCACTCGAAAATATTGGTTAATTTTGGGGTCAGATTTAAGCAATGCTTCTTTTGCTTTTTGTAATGAGTACAACTCATTTCCGTGGCCATGAGACAAAGTCTGTTCTCCGAATATTTTTTCAAACAACTCATTTACAATCGAAACCTCTGTTTTTGGCCTACTATCCGAACCATAAGTCAATCTCTCAGTTAAGATTAAATTCAACAAAACATTATGCTGCTCTAACAACGCAAAGAACGTATTTTCAAAGCGTTGTTTATCAGCTGCATTCGCTTGCGCTTGTAAAGCTTCTTTTGAACCACTTAACTCATCTCGCGTCATACGCAATTCGACTTGATTTTGCCAAAGCGTCACCAAAAGCATGATTAAGCCTAAAAAGGAGAATGTTGGCCCTAACAATCCACCAAAAAAATCGCCAACAGTTCCAAAATCGCTTCGTTCTTCAAGATTCTTCGTTAAGGATTCTAAAAATTCATTCCCAATAGAACCCACATACCAACGAACTAAAAACGTCGCTGCAACAACTGCAAGACCGAGCAACACTAACATTAACAACAAAACCCAATATTGTTTAACCTTATCGCAAATGTTTTTTCCCATGCCTACTTTCTGATATTTTTAAACTACTATATTCCAAACCATCAATCATAAAATGCATCGTTGCTGGCTTGATTCACAATCCTCTTACTTGAGGAACGGGCGTATGGAACAGGCATGAAGAATATCTATGGTTTCAACATGCCCTAAGACAAAATTAGCGTTTTCTGCAATTTATTCCGCCGTCGGATTCGGCGTCGCTTCAGCCACTTTATGCAGCAGGTTTTTATCCATATGATGAAACGGCTCGGTTTGTCCTTTAATCATCATCACGGTGTCTTCTTCGTAACCCCATGTGCCGTCGTCGTGAATCGTGACTTTGATTCTAAATTCTACCGTTTTGAAGTTGTCTTCGATGAACGGTGCGGAGCGAATGCCAAAATTCACATCGTCGTTGGTGGCGATGAGTTCAAATGTTTTGGCATCGGACGCGGCTTTGCCCACCGCCATGACGACTTGCCCACGGGGGATGGTGAGTGTGTGGATGATGGTGTGGGTCGCGGGTTCCCACAGCCAGTAGCCGATTTGGTCATGATAGGTTTTGACGTTGTCGGGTTTGGTGATGTGGGTGTGGTAGCGCAGGCCGTAGAGCAGTTGCGGGCCGTTGGTTTGTGGGTCAATCGGTTGTAAGCTGATGTTTTCGATGTAGGCTTGTTTTTTTGGGCCTTCGGCTTTCGGCTTGACATCCAGTCCGCGTTCGCCGCGCCATACGCCTGCCATCGGCGCGAGGGGGCCGAGGTTGGCGAGAGTGTTAAAGTCAATCGGGTGTGGTTCGGTGTAGATGTCTTGCGTCATGTTCGCTCCCTTATTTCAAACGCATTTCGGCACTGCGTGCGTGCGCGGTCAAGCCTTCGCCGTGGGCGAGGGTGGCAGCGATTTTGCCTAAAGTGTTGGCACCTTGTTCGCTGACGTGAATCAATGATGAGCGTTTTTGAAAGTCGTACACGCCGAGCGGCGATGAGAACCGCGCTGTGCCTGATGTGGGCAAGACGTGGTTCGGGCCTGCGCAGTAGTCGCCGAGGGATTCGGAGGTGTATGCGCCCATAAAGATTGCGCCTGCGTGACGAATTTTATCCGCCCATTGTGCGGGGTTGAGCGCTGAAATTTCTAAGTGTTCGGGCGCGATGGTGTTGCTGATGTCGCATGCTTCGTCCATGCTGCGGGTGACGATGAGTGCGCCGCGTCCTTCGAGCGAGGCGCGTATGACGTCGGCGCGGGGCATGGTTTCAATCTGTTTATTGATGCTGGCGCGGACTTTTTCGACATAATCGGCGTCTGGACACAACAAGATAGACTGCGCCAATTCGTCATGTTCGGCTTGGCTGAATAAGTCCATCGCCACCCAGTCGGGGTCGGTCGTGCCATCGGCGATAATTAAAATTTCGGACGGGCCTGCAATCATATCAATGCCGACTTGCCCAAACACGCGCCGCTTGGCTTCGGCGACAAAGGCGTTGCCGGGGCCGACAATTTTATCCACACGCGGCACGCTCGCCGTGCCATACGCCAAAGCCGCCACGGCTTGCGCCCCGCCGATGGTAAAGACCGTGCTTACACCCGCAATGTAGGCGGCCGCGAGCACCAGCGGGTTGCGAACGCCGTCGGGCGTGGGCACGACCATGATGATGTGCTCGACACCCGCCACATGCGCAGGAATTGCATTCATCAAGACAGAGGATGGATACGCCGCCTTACCGCCAGGGACATAAATGCCCACGCGATCCAGTGGTGTGACTTTTTGCCCGAGCATCGTGCCATCGGCTTCGGTGTATTGCCAACTTTTGCCGCACTCTGCGTTTTGCGCTTCATGATATTGTTTCACACGGCTGGCGGCGGCTTGTAAGGCTTGGCGTTGCGCGTCGCTTAAGCCATCGAACGCGGTTTTTAAATCCGCCTGCGTCAGCGTTAATTCCGCCATGGATTGCGCATGAATGCGGTCAAACTTGTTGGTCAATTCAACAACCGCATCGTCACCTCGCGCACGTACCGCCGCGATGATGTCGGTCACGGCGGATTGAATGCCCGCATCGGTGGAGTCGTCAAAGGCGAGACGGGTTTGGAGTTGCTGATTGAAATCAGGCGCGGTGGTTTGATAAACAGGAATATTGACTGAAGTCATAATGTTCTATTTGAAAAAATTTAAAAACGGAATTTAATTTTACTGCGCAAACAATCATGCCGCCAACTCAAGCAAGCGTACTCAGCCCGCTTTAAATCAATGGCGCAACAATATTTTCTTTGGCGTACACGCGTTGTACCGCAGGTCGAGCTAAAATTCGCTCAAGATAGGGGCGAATATGCGTCCAATCGCGCGCGGGTGGGCATACGTCCGCATTAAAGTGACGCGTCCAACGGCACAGCATAAACGCATACACGTCCGCAACGCTAAACTGCTCGCCAAGCAAATAATCTTGACCGCGCCGCGCCAATTCGTTGTCCAAAATGCTCAACAAGTTTTTCACACGCGCTTGCGCATGCGACTTCACTTCTGCCGCCCCAAGCTCATTGCCAGCATCGACCCAACGTTCAGCATAAAAATAAGGCATCAGCGTTGAGTGAAATGTATTCGCCAACCAAAACATCCACTTATAAAATTCGCCTCGTTCTGTAGTGCCTACATTTGGCACAAGCCCCGCTTGCGGCTTTAGCTCTGCCAAATAAATGGCAATTGCCGCTGTTTCAAACAGAACCAAATCATCGTGTACCAACGTGGGAATGGTGCCGTTCGGGTTCAACTGTAGATATTCTTTGGATTTTTGTGCATTGACTTGACGGTCAACCAAGACCAATTCAAAAGGCAAGCCCAATTCCTCTAAAATAATATGCGGCGTCATGGACGCATCTGTGGGCGAATAATGCAATTTAATCATGATGACGCCTTTGACTGGGACGCAGCCTCAAATGCCGCGAGAATCGGGCGCAAGCGTGCCGCTTTTAATTTCAAAGAGGCTTGATTGACGATGAGGCGGGATGAAATGTCGCAAATGTGTTCCACCTCGACCAAATCATTCGCACGCAAGGTGCCGCCCGTGCTCACCAAGTCAACAATCGCATCGCCCAAGCCAACCAGCGGGCCGAGTTCCATCGAGCCGTACAGCTTAATTAAATCAACGTGCATGCCTTTTGCGGCGAAATGGTGTTTGGCGGTTTCTACGTATTTGGTGACGACACGGATGCGTGCGCCACTGCCGACCGCGGCTTGATAATCAAAGCCATTTTTAACCGCAACCGCCATGCGACATTTGGCAATTTGCAGGTCAATCGGGCTATACAATCCGTCTAAACCCGTTTCTAAGAGGGTGTCTTTGCCCGCCACGCCAAAATCGGCTGCGCCGTAACGCACGTAAGTCGGCACATCAGAGGCACGGACAATAATGACGCGCAATTGCGCATCGTTGGTCGGCAAAATCAGTTTACGTGAGCGTTCTGGGTCTTCCAGCACTTCAATGCCTGCCGCGCGGAGCATGGGTAAAGTTTCGGTAAAGATTCGGCCTTTGGAGAGGGCAAGGGTCAACATGAGAGATTCGCTTGAGAAAGTTGTCCGCACATGCTGCGGTACATAAAAAGTAAATTATCCCATGAAACCTTGATTTCATGGGATTTTTGTATGGCTTTAGCGACTTTAATTCATCAGATGTTTTGCATGTTTAGGCTTTTTTCAAAAACTCAGACTTGAGCGATAACGCCACTCCATCGACTTTGCAGTCAATATCGTGGTCGCCGTCCACAATACGAATGTTTTTTACTTTTGTCCCTTTTTTAATGACGATTGAGCTGCCTTTCACTTTAAGGTCTTTGGTGAGAATCACCGAGTCGCCATTAATCAATGTGTTGCCGTTGGCATCGCGAGTCACGCGGCCTTCGTCGACGGCGACGGCTTCGCCAACGCTCCACTCATGACCGCAGTCGGCACAAATAATGAGCTCGCCATCTGGGTACGTATTGGGCTGGCGACAAATAGGGCATGCAGGAGAAGTCATAATCGGCTTTCTATGTGAGGATTTAAAATATAAACGGCTTGCATGACGCAAGCCGTTTGTCATAAGTTTGCCTTAAGCTAGATGCGTTTTTCCCTTATTTTACAGGGCTTCGACTTGCGCCGTCAGGCTTTCGAGTCGTTTAGGCAATGCTGCGGGCATTCGCTGACTTAAGGTTGCAAATAACTCGGCATGCAGTTTCACTTCGGCTTGCCAGTCGGCCTTGTCCATGTCCATGATGGCGTCGAATGCGGCGCGGCTGAAATCGCTGCCTTGCCAGTTTAAGTCGTCATAACGAGGGCTTAAGCCGAAGAAATGTTCGACACCTTGCGCTGCGCCGTTGTCATTGCGCGTGAGCATCCATTCAAGCACGCGCATGTTGTCACCAAAACCCGGCCAGACAAATTGTCCGTCCGCGTCTTTGCGGAACCAGTTGACACAGAAAATGTGCGGCAAGGTCGCGCCCCGTGCTTGTAGCTGCTCGCCCATGTTGAGCCAATGCGCAAAGTAATCGCTCATGTTGTAACCCATGAACGGCAGCATGGCAAATGGGTCACGACGAACCACGCCTTGCGCACCAAAGGCGGCGGCGGTGGTTTCTGAACCCATGGTCGCTGCCATATACACGCCTTCGCTCCAGTTACGCGCTTGGGTCACGAGTGGCACGGTATTTGAACGACGACCGCCAAAAATGAAAGCATCAATTGCCACGCCCGCAGGGTTGTCCCATTCAGCATCTAAGGCAGGGTTGTTGGTGGCGGCGACGGTGAAGCGCGCATTTGGATGCGCGGCCTTACGACCTGCGTCACCATCGGCGGGCGTCCAATCCTTGCCTTGCCAGTCAATCAGGTGCGCGGGGGCTTGTTTGGTTAAACCTTCCCACCATACGTCACCATCGTCGGTTAATGCGACGTTGGTGAAAATCACGTCAGACTTGAGCGACGCCATGCAATTGGGGTTGCTTTTTTCATTTGTGCCAGGTGCGACACCGAAGTAACCCGCTTCAGGGTTGATGGCATACAATTTGCCGTCTGCGGCGGGTTTAATCCACGCAATGTCGTCACCAATCGTGGTCACCGTCCAACCCTCATAACCTGCGGGCGGTATCAACATGGCAAAATTGGTTTTACCACACGCTGAGGGGAATGCGGCAGCCACATGTTTTTTAACACCTTGCGGGTTGGTGACACCAAGAATCAACATGTGTTCAGCGAGCCAGCCTTGCTCATGCCCCATGACTGAAGCAATGCGCAAAGCCAAGCATTTTTTGCCCAGCAAAGCATTACCGCCGTAGCCTGAACCATACGACCAGATTTCACGGGTTTCAGGGTAGTGAACAATGTATTTGGTGTCGGGATTGCATGGCCATGCCACATCTTTTTCGCCCGCGACCAGAGGTTTACCGACGGTATGAACGCACGGAATAAATTCACCCGCCTCGCCCAACACGTCATAGACCGCACGCCCCATGCGGGTCATGAGCTTCATGTTGATGACCACATAAGGGCTGTCCGTCAACTCGACGCCGATGTGTGCAATATTGGAACCCAAAGGCCCCATCGAAAATGGGATGACGTACAGGGTGCGACCGCGCATACTGCCTTTGAACAAAGGATTCAATGTGGCGCGCATGTCATCGGGTGCCATCCAATTATTAGTTGGGCCTGCGTCATCTTGGTTTTGGCTACAAATAAATGTACGGTCTTCAACTCGCGCCACATCAGATGGGTCGCTTAACGCCAAAAATGAGTTGGGGCGCAGGGCTGGGTTCAATCGTTTCATCGTGCCCGCGGCGACGAGCTGCTCACACAAAGCATTGTACTCAGACTGTGAACCATCACACCAATGTACCGCGGCTGGCTCTAATAGAGCGACCATTTCGGCGACCCAACTCAGTAGTTTTTGATGACGGATGTATGCAGCTGGCGCAGCTAAAGGATTCATAAAAAACTCCAAAAAATAAAATTAAAATGTGATGCGCCATTGTAACGATTGGCATTGACTTTTGCCTGACATAAGCTGACATTCAGAGCAAGGCTTCCGCTTTTTGGTGAAAAACTTGATTTATTTAAATATTTCCACTAAAAAATACGTGCGAATGGCGGCGTCTAAGCGCAACCATCGTCAAGCCACAGCAGACGTTTTTCATATAAAAAAAGCGCCCTTTCGGACGCATTTTTTATCTTGATTTCAACCATTAAATCTCTTCACCCATGCCACTTACCCGCTCAATCGTGGCTCCCACTGCGGCTAATTTTTCTTCCATGCGCTCGTAGCCACGGTCAAGGTGGTAAATTCGGTCAACAATGGTCGTGCCTTCGGCCACCATGCCCAAAATCACCAAGCTGGCGGAAGCGCGCAAATCAGTGGCCATAACCATTGCACCTGATAACGCGGTGGATTCAACGCCTTCCGTGATGGCGGTGTGACCATCGACGACAATATTGGCGCCAAGGCGGTTCATTTCTTGCACGTGCATGAAACGATTTTCAAAAATGGTTTCAGTGACGCGAGAGGTGCCGTTGGCAATGGCATTCACGGCCATAAACTGCGCTTGCATGTCGGTCGGAAAACCTGGGTACTCCGTGGTACGAAAACTCACAGGTTTTGGACGAGCGTCCATTTTGGCGCGAATCCAAGTGTCACCCACTTCAAGTTCAACGCCAATTTCACGCAGCTTATCCAACACCGCATCCATAATCGTTGGGTCAACATGGGTCAAGCGCACATCGCCCCCCGTTGCGGCCACCGCGCACAAGAACGTCCCCGCTTCAATGCGATCAGATACCACCGAATGCGTCGTGCCATGTAAACGCTCAACGCCTTGAATCATCAAGCGATTGCTGCCGATGCCTTCGATTTTAGCCCCCATGCTCACCAGCATTTTCGCCAAATCGGTGACTTCAGGTTCGCATGCAGCATTTTCGAGCACGGTTTCACCATCAGCGAGCACCGCGGCCATCAATAAATTTTCTGTGCCCGTTACCGTAATCATATCGGTCACAATGCGCGCGCCTTTGAGACGACCGCCTTCAGGTGCTTTCGCATGAATATACCCGTGCTCAATGGTAATCTGCGCACCCATTGCTTGTAGACCTTTGATGTGTTGGTCGACAGGACGCGCACCAATCGCGCAACCACCCGGCAACGACACCCACGCTTCACCAAAACGCGCCAACAAAGGCCCAAGCACCAGAATCGAGGCACGCATGGTTTTCACCAGCTCATACGTCGCTTTGGTGCTAATCGTGCCGTAGGCCTGCACAGTCACTTTGTCATGCTGCAACTCAGAAACAGACACACCCAATTCACGCAGCAATTTCATGGTGGTGTTAATGTCGCGCAAAGAAGGGACATTTCGCAATTGCACGGGTTCATGGGTCAATAAAGTTGCGCACATGATGGGTAACGCCGCATTTTTTGCGCCGCCCACGCGGATGTCGCCCTTCAAACGGAGGTTGGGGTGCCCTGTGATTTTCAGTTGTTCCATGACTGTCTTTCTATATTTTTTGTGATTATGGGTTTTGTTTGTTTTGCCATTCTGCTGGCGTATAGGTTTTCATGGACAGCGCATGAATTTGCTCATCCATGCGTTCGCCCAGTACAGCGTATACCGCACGTTGACGCGCCAACGTGCGTTGACCTTCAAATGAAGATGACACAATCGTCGCGTAAAAATGTCGACCGTCGCCATCAATCTCGATGTGCTCGCAAGACAAGCCTGCAAGAATAAAGCCTTTAATTTGTTCTGGAGTGGGGTGATTCATATTTAACTTAATGTCTTAATTTATAACCGCGCTTGAGCATGCCCAACGCGAACGTGGCCAGCGCCAACAGTGCGCCTAAAACGATGCCGATGCTGCGCCAATGCGAGACATCGGATTGTCCAAAAAAGCCATACCTAAAGCCGTCTATCATATAGAAAAACGGATTGAAATGAGAGAGTTTTTGCCAAAAAGGCGGTAAAGATTCAATCGAATAAAACACGCCCGACAAAAACGTCGCGGGCATGATAATGAAGTTTTGAAAAGCGGCCAATTGGTCAAATTTTTCAGCCCAGATGCCTGCAACCAACCCCAAAGTTCCCATTAAGGATGCACCCGCAACTAAAAACAAAACAACCCACAACGGATGTGCAATCTGTACATCAACAAACCAAACCGTCACCAACATCACGCCCGCGCCAACTGCAACCCCGCGTACCACTGAGGCGGCGATATAGCCCAAAAACATTTGTACGGGCGTGAGCGGAGAGAGCAACAAGAACACCAAATTCCCCGTGATTTTAGATTGAATCAATGAGGATGAGGTATTGGCAAAAGCATTTTGCAGTACGCTCATCATAATTAAGCCTGGCACCAAAAATTGAGTGTAATCAATTGAGCCATAGACTTTTACGTGATTTTGCAATAATTGTCCAAAAATCATCAAATACAATAAGGCCGTGATGACAGGAGCCGCTACGGTCTGAAACGCAACATTCCAAAAACGACGCACTTCTTTTAAAAACAATGTCCACATGCCAATCATGACAACACCTCCTGTACACGAGCATCGGTCTGCATCATGCGTACAAATACCTCTTCCAAATCTGCTTGTGACACTTTGACATCCTCCAATTCGCCGCCCGCCAAGCGCACGGCCGTCAGTACCGCCTCCACCTCATTGGCTTTTTTGAGCGTAAAACTGAGCTTATCTTGCGGCTGAACTTCGCTCGCTTGTGCGCATGTCTGGCGCACCTGCTCACTTAAGGCTTGCGGATGAATCGTGTTGTGCAATTTGATACTCAACTGCACTCCAGCCAATTGCTGCAGCAATGCACTGGTGCGGTCCAGCGCAATCAGCTCACCTTTTTTAAGCATGGCGATGCGCTCGCACAACTGCTCCGCCTCTTCCAAATAATGCGTGGTCAAAACAATGGTGTGACCTTCTTTGTGCAAGCGCGAGACAAACTGCCATAATGTTTGGCGCAATTCCACATCAACCCCAGCCGTCGGCTCATCCAGAATCATCACGGGTGGACGATGCACCAAGGCTTGCGCAACCAATACGCGCCGCTTCATCCCTCCCGATAGTTGACGCATATTGGCATTGGCTTTATCGCTCAGACCCAAATGGTGTAACAACTCATCAATCCATGCATCATTATTCTTTAAGCCAAAATAGCCAGATTGCCAGCGCAGGGTGTCGCGAACAGTAAAAAACGGGTCAAAGGCCAACTCTTGTGGCACCACGCCAAGTTGACGACGGGCATTTTGATAATCTTGATGGGCATCACAGCCCATGATTTTAACGCTGCCCGCACTGGGGCGCACCAAACCCGCCATGCTGGAAATTAACGTGGTTTTACCCGCACCATTAGGGCCGAGCAAACCAAAAAATTCGCCTTGTCGAACCGTAAAACTTACATCGTTGAGCGCGGTCAAGTCGCCGTAACGTTTGACCACACGATTAACCTCAATTGCTGGCTGTACCGCATTCATATGGGAGCCTCAAAAGTATAAAACGCCCATTATACGCCGAAAGCAAAATGCGACAAAGACGTTGTCTACGATGCCTTTGTCTCTCTTGATTTAGAATTACAAATTAAAAGTATGTTTTGTTGTTTTTTATTTCCATAAAAAAATGCTTGGTATTTATTCATTGCCTTACCCTATACTTGCGACTATGCTTTTTCGGACCGTCACGCATGTATGAAATACCAACATATCACCTAGAAAGCGCATCATGATGTCTTTACCACCGATTTCTCAAAAATTTGTCAGTCACTTTGGTGAAATGGGCAGTCACTGGGGCATCAATCGCACCGTCGGCCAAATTTATGCACTGCTTTACATTGCTGAAGAGCCTCTGCCCGCGGAACGTATTAGCGAGTTGCTCGGCTTTTCACGCTCGAATGTCAGCATCGGTTTAAAGGAACTCAACAGCTGGCGACTCATCAAAATGACTCACAAAGTCGGCGACCGTCGAGAGTACTTTTCAAGTTTGAGCGATATTTGGGAGATTTTTCGCACAGTCGCTGCCGAACGGCATCGGCGCGAGATTCAACCCACCGCAACCGTAGTCCGCGAAGCACTCCTCGAAACCCCGAGCAATGCCGCAGAAGTTCATGCTCAAGAGCAAATCCGCAAAATGAGCGATTTGTTTGAGTTGGCAAATTCATGGTTTGATGAACTACAAGACATGAGCATAGAAGAAATGGCACGCTTGATGAAGCTGGGCATGCAGGTCAAAGGCGTACTTGATATAACCGATAAACTGAGCTTCAAAAATGTGCGCGCCTCAAAAAAAAGCAAATCGACGAGCGAGTAATCGCCCGATGCCGACTTTTGTTATTGAGGTTTCAAAATAAAATTGAAAAAACCACCAATTTGGTATGGTGGTTTTTTTTAATGCGTTTTTTTACTGCATGCCTTATCAAAATTCTTCATACAAAGGCAAAGTTAGAAACTCTACAAAATCCTCTCGCGTGCTCATGTCAGAAAAAATCTCCGCCGCGCGCGTAACCGTCGCCAACCCTTGCAAGGCGGATGAAACTTTAGAGGTCTCTTCTGCCACCATTTGATGCACCAACTCCACCGTTACCTTGCGCCCATCATCCAACACACCTTTGTCGGAACGAATCCATTGCCACACCTGAGAACGGCTAATTTCCGCCGTTGCCGCATCTTCCATTAAGTTGTGGATTGGCACACACCCGTTGCCATCAAGCCATGCAGCGAGATAGTGAATACCCACATTGATGTTATTGCGTAAGCCAGCCTCCGTAATGGGTGCTTCTGGTTGGAAATTCAATAAATCCGCCGCCTTGACCGTTACATCATCTCGCTGTTTTTCAAACTGATTCGGCTTATCACCTAATACTTTAACAAACTCTGCCATGGCCACATCAACCAATCCAGGATGCGCAACCCAGCCACCATCATACCCATCGTTGGCATCTCGCAACTTGTCATTACGAATACCCGCAAATGCGCGCTCATTGGCATCGACATCTGTTTTACTTGGAATCAGCGCACTCATACCACCCATCGCTGGCGCACCTCGTTTATGGCACGTCTTAACCAATAACAAAGCATAAGCCCGCATAAACGGAGCTGTCATCGTCACTTGTGAGCGATCTGCTAGGCAAAAATCGGGGTTGTTTTTGAATTTTTTGATACATGAAAAAATGTAATCCCAACGCCCCGCATTCAAACCCGCACTGTGCTCGCGTAGTTCATATAAAATTTCATCCATTTCAAATGCCGCCGTAATGGTTTCAATCAAAACAGTGGCTTTAATGGTGCCTTGCGCAATACCCAGTCGCTTTTGAGTATAAACAAACACGTCGTTCCATAGACGCGCCTCCAAATGACTTTCCATTTTCGGTAAATAAAAATAAGGCCCCGCACCGCGTGCCAGCAACTCTTTGGCATTATGAAAAAAGTACAAAGCAAAATCAAACAAACCACCCGAAACACGCTCACCATCCACTAGCACATGCTTCTCATCTAAATGCCAGCCCCTTGGTCGAACCAATAAAGTTGCAGTTTGGTCATTTAATCTATAAGTCTTACCATTGGTCTCAAAATCCACTTGACGACGAATCGCATCATACAAGTTAATTTGGCCTTGAATTTGATTGTGCCAACTGGGTGCGTTTGAGTCCTCAAAGTCAGACATATAGGCATCGGCCCCTGAGTTTAGGGCATTAATAATCATCTTACGTTCGACAGGCCCAGTAATTTCAACCCGACGACATTGTAATGCAGACGGAATTGGGGCAACCTTCCATGCGCCCTCTCGTATATTTTTAGTCTCAGGCAGAAAATCGAGACGCCCACCATTATCCAAAGCCTTCACACGCTCAATGCGCGAGCGTAAAAGCTCGGTCCTTCTCGGTGCAAACTCACGATGCAAATCAGCAACTAAACTTAACGCATCAAAAGTCAAAATTCCTGCAAAATCAACAGTTACGGGCGCATTGATTTGCATACCGATTGGAAGAGAAATCGCCATGATAAGCTCCTATATAAAATATATTTGTATTATGTCTTATATAAGACTTTTGCGCAATAGTATGCTTGATATTCTTTACAAGAAAAACAAGTGGAAAAATATCTAAAACCAAGCGCAACAAATGAAGAATGAAGGCAATCGAAATAATGCTAAAAGTTATAGATTTAGCCTGAGAGGTATGCCAATAAGATTTTATATATTTTTCCTATTGAATGAGAATACATGATGAAGTCAATAAAAAACCCCCAACTCAAAGAG